>CANLGL010000008.1 GCA_947490345.1 Deltaproteobacteria bacterium | reverse complement strand
CGCCGCCGACGCGGAGTCCCCTCGAAAAGCACAATTGGCGCGCCGTCGGGGGTTGGGCGACGAACCAACGCCGACAATTCGCGCTCACCATGGCGCGATCAGCCGCAAAACTGCTTTTGGAGCTGGCTACGCCTCGGAAAACTGCTTTTCGAGGCGACTACGCTGCCTCCGCGGCGGCCACACCCTCCGCGGCGAGCCGCCTCGGCGCAGGCTCAAAAAGCTCGGCTACGCCGTGGAGCTTCCGGCCTCAACGTAGCGGGTGCCCGAACACACGGCGGTGAGTTTCTGGTTAGTCACCCATGCCGCGGTTCGCGGCTTCCAAAGCCATGAAACGCCCATGCGGCATGGGTGACGCCCAGGTAGTGGAGAGTCGCCCGACGGGCGGGTTATCGAACCCGACCGCCGCCGTAGGCCGGAAAGCGTAGCTTGGAGGCCGGAGGGTAGGCGACGGTAGGGGGAGGACGCGGCGAGCGTCTTCCCCCGTTTCTTGATAGTTACGCATGCCGTCGCGACGCCGGCTCACGGAACCATCAAACGCCGTCCCGTTCTGCGGCTGCGGGGATGGGGAGAGCGCCACGTCCCGGCGGGTTATTTACCCGCCGGGCGCCGCAGGCCGGCGGCTTGCCGGCGGCCGGAGGGAATGGCGCGGTAGGGGAAGGGGCGAGTGCCCCTTCCCCCCGTTTCTGGTTAGCGCTTGGTTCAGCCGTGTACGCACCCAACGACGCCATCGACATCTGGATTGTCGAGCGCGCCCTCGGCCAGGGCGGCATGGGCTCGGTCTATTGTTGCCACAACCGCGACGCGAAGCGCATTCTCGCCGCGATCAAGGTGTTGGACTACGGGCTGAAGCGCTCGGCCAAGGCGCGCGCGCGTTTTGTCCGCGAGGCCGAGATCCTGTTCTCGCTGGACCATCCCAACATCGTCAAGGTGCGCAACGTACGCCTGGACGCCGACCCCCCGTACCTGGAGATGGAGTTCGTCGAGGGCAAGAGCCTCGAACGCCGGATCATGGAAGGTCCGGTCGATGCGAGGAGCGTGCACCTGTGGCTGACCCAGTTGGCCAGCGCCCTGGCGTACCTCCACGGCCGGGGCATCCGCCATCGTGACCTGAAGCCCTCGAACATCCTCGTCGGCAAGGATGGCCACGCCGTGCTGGTGGACTTCGGCATCGCCACCGAGGCCGATGGCAGCACGCTCAGCGAGAGCGGGCAGGCGATGGGCTCGGTCGCCTATGTGCCCCCGGAGTGGGTGGACGCCGGCGCGCTCGACCCGGTGAAGTGGGACCTCTACGCGCTCGGTGTCTGCGCGTACGAGGCGCTCACCGGCGACATCGCCTTCGGCGTGCCCAGCGGCGGCATGAGCACCCAGCGCTTCTACCAGGTGCTGACCGCCAAGCAGGGCCACCCGCCCCTGGATCCCGGCGCAAACGTCCCCTTCGCCCTGCGGGAGCTGGTCCGCGACCTGACCCGGTCCGAGCCCGACGAGCGCGTCGGCACGGCGGCCCTGGCAGTGGAGCGGCTGGCGGCGGTGGACCTGAGCGATGTCCGGGCCGACCACGTCTTTGCCGATGCGGGGCCTGCGTTTGGGCCAGGTGGGGCGCGCGGAAACACCCCGCGCGGGCTCACCATCATCCCGACCCACGGGCCCGAGGAGGGAGGTGCGGAAGTCCTCGTCGAGGACGACCGGCCGATCGCGGCGGTGGCCGCCTCACGACCGTCGTACGGGGTGGTCGCCGCGGGCGTCGCGGTGGTGGCGCTCCTGACCGCGCTGGGTGTGCTCGGCGTCGGCGCGTGGTGGCTGGCGCCGCCGGACCCGGTGGCTGGGGTCGAAGAGGTCCCCGCACCCGCGGCCGCCGTGACGCCGACTACCCCCGTCGAGCCCGTCGCCGTCGTGCTTCCGGAGCCGCCTGCGGTGGTTGCACCCCCCCTGGTCGCGCCGGTGCCACCCCCGTTGGTGGCAACCCCGAAGGGCAAGCCGCCCGTGGCAGTTGCGGTGGAGCCGGCCGCCGCGACTCCCGACGCGGTCGTCGTCGTCGTGGCCGCCACCGCCGGCTCGCCGGTCACCAACGCCCAACTCGAAAAGTGGCTCGGCACGCACCCCGACTGGCAGAAAGACGCCGCCGTGGCCGCGGGGAAAGCCGACGACAAGTACCTTCGCGGCTGGGTGGACGGCGCCCCGCCCCCCGGCAAGGAGTCCGCCCCCGCCGTGGCGGTGACCTGGGGCCTCGCCAAGGCCTACTGCGGCGGCCGCGGCCTCGCCCCGCTCGAGGCCGAGCCGCTGTCTTGGAAGGAGTCGGGCAACCAACCGTGGATGGAGTATCGCCAGGAAGCGGGCGCGCCTCGGTGGCGACGCGACGACGGCGGCACCAGCGACCAGGTCAACGTCAATCAGAGCGGGGTGTTCATCGGGTTTCGCTGCGCCCGGTGAAGCAGTGGTACGATAGGCGCGTTCAAGGATCATGCCCATGCGCTCAACCCTCGGTCACCTCCTCGTCGCCGCCGTTCTCCTTCTCCCCAGCGCCGCCCTCGCCGGCATGCGCGTCGAAAGCGGAGTCGCCAAGCCGGACATCCGCTTCAAAGCCAACGGCGAGCCTGGCGCGCTCGACATCGACGCCCGCACCAACGAGTGCAGTGTCGTCGACGACGGGACCACGCTCACCTTCACGGTGCCCCTCTCCAACATCAAGACCGGCATCGACCTGCGCGACGAACACATGCGCGACAAGTTTCTGCAAGTCGGCACCTACCCCAACGCCACCCTGGCCTTCGCCAAGGCCAACATTGCCTGGCCGACGGAGCTCGGAAAGCGCGTCGATGGCACGCTCGACGCCGACTTCACGGCCCACGGCGCCACCAAGAAGGTCAAGGTCAAGTACGACGTCAGCAAAACCAAGCAAGGCTGGAAGGCCACGGCGTCGTTCACCTACAACACGACCGAGCACGGCATCGCCGTGCCGAACTACCTTGGGGTGTCGGTCGACGCGCTCCAGCACGCTTCCGCAGTCATCTACCTGGTAGACGCGCCTTGAAAGTCAGTTTCGTCGTGGCGATTCTCGTACTCGCCAGCCTGTTTTCGAGCCCCGCCTACGCCTACCCGTTCATGATCGGGCATGGGTACACCTCGTGCGCCCAGTGCCACGTCGACCCCTCCGGTGGCGGCGTGCTCACCGAATATGGCCGGGGGCAGGCCGAGATCTTCATGCGATCGACCTATGGCAAGCACGCCGAGGAACCGGGGCCGATCAAGGACTTCGCCTTCGGGGTGCCGCTTCCCAAAGAAGTGCAGCTCCAAGGGGATGTTCGCAGCCTGATCTTCCCGCGCCCAGTCGACGCCGAGGCCAAAGAGTGGATGCTGCGTTTCATCCTGATGCAGGCTGATCTGCGCGCGCACGTCAAGCTCGGCGGGTTCCACGCCTACGGGAGCGCGGGGTACGTCAGCGAGGGCGCCGACGGGGCTTGGATCTCGAGCAACACCGGTACCGGTGGCAACGCGGTCTCGCGCGAGCACTGGCTCGGGTATGACGTCACCAAGGGCCTGATGGTGCGGGCCGGTCGGTTGGCGCTGCCCTTCGGCATCCGCACCGAGGAGCACCTGCTCTACGCGCGATCGGCCACCCGCACCACCACCAACGACGACCAGCAGATGGGCATCGACGCCGTCTACGGTCGCGGCAAGTGGCGAGCGGAGCTGATGGGCATCGCCGGCAACTTCCAGATCGCGCCGGACGCGTACCGTGAACGGGGCTATTCCGCGCTCGTGGCGTACGCGCCGGCGAACAACCTGGAGATGGGGGTCTCTTCGCTCTGGACCACCGCCGAGCTCGACGTCGATCTCCCCTTGCCCCGGCGACGGCAGGCCCATGGTCTCTTCGGCCGGTACGCGCCGCTCGAAAAGGTGCGGTTCCTCGCCGAGGCGAACGTCACGACGTCGCGATTTGATGGTGGCGGCCCCCTCGACGTGGGGAGCGTAGGCTACCTTCAAGTCGACACCGAGCCGGTGGGCGGGGTGCACATCAAGGGCACCGCCGAGTGGTGCGAGACCGAGCATGGCGACGCGCTGGCCCCGGTCGGGCGCGGCACCGTGACGGCGCTGTGGTTCTTCGCGCCGCACATGGACGTGCGCCTGGACGCGATCTACGGCGCGCTCTACTGCACCCCTGGGGTCGAGGCATCTCCGGCCGCGACCGCCCAATTCCACATGTTCCTATGAGGCGCGCGTGAGTCTCTTCCTCTTCGTCGGCCTCGCCCACGCGCTCTCCACCCTTCCGGGGGAGGTCAGCACGTATCTGGGCATGGAGTGCGCGCCTTCCTGTCTGCTCTGCCATACCTCGCCCGCGGGTGGGTCGGGCACAGCGTCCCAGCCCTTCGCGATCGCGCTGCTCGCGGAGGGCCTGCTCATCAGTGACTCGACCAGCACCGCGATCGCGCTCGACGCGGTGTTGGCGGCGGGTACGACCTACGACGCCAACGACGACGGCGTCAACGACGTCGCAGAGTTGACCGTCGGCGAGAACCCCAACCCCGGTGGCATCGACTTCTGTCCAGAAGAGGGGGAGGCGCCGCCCGCCATTGAGCGCGGCTGCTTCGCGGGGGGCGACACTGCAGCCGGCGCGGCGGGCGTGTTGGTGACGGCGCTGATGTTCCGGAGGCGGCGGCGCGGCGCGTAGGGTGCCGACGGCGGCCGCCCTGACCGCGCTACTCGTCTGGCGGAGGGTCCCTGACGTCGCGCCCATAGATGCCCGGCGTCGGTTTCCGCCCAGACAGCCGTGCCATGGCCACAGACCACTCGAACGCCTGCCGGAGGTTGTCGGGGCGCAGGGGGGCTGCAGAGCAGTGTGGTGCCCGCCACGGGCGCGGTCAAGTCGTAATTCCGCCGCGTCGCGCCCCGGAGCCCGCCTACGGAGACGTCCGGGCTGGGCGCGACGCCCAGAAACGCCTCGCGATCACCGCCACCGCGGCGACCACCCCCAGGCCCACGGGGCCGCTCCCGCCGCTCCGACAGCCACAAGCGGGCTCGACGATCGGCTTGGCATCGGCCTCCGGGCAGAGGTGGGCGGTGGGGTCCGTATCGTCACAGTCGGCGCTGTCGGCCCAGCCGTCGCCGTCCTGATCGTCGTCGCGACCATCGCAGTCCTGGTCGATGCCGTCGTACCAGAACTCGGTGGCGTCGGGATGCACGATGGGGTCGGCGTCGTCGCAGTCGGTGAGGGTGCTGGCGCCGTCGCGATCGACGTCGTCAAAGGGACCGGCGTCGGGACCGCCCCAGGCGCCGATGTCGGCACGCGAGCCGTCCGCATCCACGGCGGCAGGGTCGGCGGCGTCAACCAGGACACTGTCGCGACGTAGGTGCAAGTCAGCGCTGGCGGGCGCGGCGCTGTTCCATTCGACAAAGGCTGGATCACCGACGGCCGGCTCCGTAAGGGACAGCGGGATGCCCGGGTAGGAAGCCGTCTGGACACCGCACCAGTGGCAGGTGGCGGGATCACCGTCAAGCAGGGCCCCCTCGTGGTCCGCGAACGCGAGCGCAATCAGGGACGGCGGCGCACCACCAACCGACAGCGCATCACCGGTATTGCCGACGAAAGTCGTGTAGCGGAAGCTGGCGTCGGGCGAGTCCAAGAACCGCGCCACAATGCCGACGTTGGCGACGAGCTCGAGGTTGGTCACCTCGGTGCCCACCGCCGCGTCACGAACGCCAACCAGGGCGTCCATGCCGCCGAGCGCATTGCCCACGAGTCGACCACGGTGCCATCGAAACAGGGTGCGGTCGGCGACCACCGCCGGGCCCCACGCGCTCAGCTCGCAGTCCTCCACCAAAAGCGTCGAATCGGTCGCGACGAAGAACGCATCTTCGCCGAGGCCACCCTGCCCGCTGCACGCCGACACGCTGACGACGCTGGCGCCCTCCGCCCACACCTGGGTGCGACCGCCCAAGGCCGCGAGTCCCGCCACCGTCGCCTCGGTGCCCGCCGTGAATCGCAGGGCGCCTTCGACAAGAACGGTCGCGATATCCGTGGCGCTCACGACGCTGGCCTGGGCCAACAGCCGCGCCGAGGACCCCGCGAGATCGAGCGCATCGACCACCAGCTCCCCTGCGTCCACGAAGATGGCGATGCGCCCGGTGCTCTCGCTGATGGTGCTCCCGCTGAGGCGCACCAGGGCGCCGTCTCGCGCGTCGATCGCGTCGGCGCCGAGCCTGGCTACATTCTCGCTCCACTGGCTCCCGAGATCGTCAAACACCGAGCCGGTCCCCGCGACGTAGACCGCGCCGCCCTCGGAGGCATCGTTGCCGGCGAAGTAGGCCTCCTGCGCCAGGAGCCAGCCGCCCGCGTCCACCCGGACGGCGCCACCCCGCAGGGAACCGACGTTGTCCTCGAAGCTCCCGCCGATGAACAGCAGCTCCGCGCCCGAGCCGACCACCGCGCCGCCCGTCCCGCCGACGTTGCGCACAAACGAACTGTCGCGCACGGTGATCAGCGTGTCGGGACCGATCGAGAGCGCGCCCACGACCTCACCCACACCATCCTCGAAATTGGAGTCGGTGATCGTCGCCGTCACATTCGAGCCCAGGGCGACGGCGCCGAACGTCGCCTCGCCGCCGATGAAGGTGCTGTTGTCGATCGTCAGCTCGCCGGCCATCGCGTCAATCGCCCAAGCGGTCGCGCCGCGGCCGCCGACAAACGTGACGCCCTCGAAGAGCGCGGTGCCATTGTCCAGGTACACCGCCCCGTCGCTGTCAGCGCTGCCGACGCTGTCGAAGACACAGTCGCGCACCACGACCTCGGTCCGATCCTGGGTGCGCAGCCCGCCTCGTCCGTTTCGGATGGTCAACCCCTCGACCAGCACATTGGCGTCGACGAGGCTCAGCGTGGTGCCGGCGCCATCGCCGTCGAGCACCGTGACGCCCGCGCCGTCGCGACCACGAATGGTCAAGTAACGGCTGCGAACCTCGAAACTGCCGAGGTAGTTGCCCGGCCCCAACAACAGCACGTCACCCGCCCTGGCCACGTTGATGGCATCTTGCAGTTGGGCAAAGTCCCCAGTTCCGTCGCGGGCGACGACGATCGTCTCAGCCGCAGCGACCGCAAACCAGAGGAACATGGAAGCACGATAGCCCGGGGCGGGTCGCTTCCGCCCCTTCCCCCGTTTGATGATAACCGCGCCGCCCTTGCCGACTCCCGCGCCAGCACCCGTATCCGTGGCCAGCGTCGTGGCCATGGGAAACTTCGACGGGGTACATCGAGGCCACCGCCACGTGCTCGCCGCCCTGTTCGCCGCGGGCAAGCGCTTGGGTGTGCCGAGCTGCGTCTACACCTTCGACCCCGCTCCGACCGCGATCGTAGCGCCACAGCGACACCAGCCACGCTTGCAGACGCTGTCTAATCGTGTCGCGACATTGCATGCGGCAGGTGTCGACCGCGTGGAGGTCGAGCCGTTCACCGCTGCCTTTGCGTCGTGGGGGGCCGAGCGCTTCGTCCGCGAGGTGCTGACGGAGCGCCTGGGCGCGCGGGCGCTCATCGTCGGGCACGACTTCCGCTTCGGCAACATGCGCGCTGGCGACGCCGACGCCATCCGTCGACTGGCGCCGCAAATCGAGGTGGTCGAGGTGGCCGGGCTCGACCACGGCGGCGAGCCGATCTCCTCGTCGCGCGTGCGCAAGGCGATCACGGCGGGGGATGTGGACCTGGCAGCGGCGCTTCTGGGACGCGCGCCGTCGATCTCGGGGCCGGTGATTCACGGGGACGCTCGGGGGCGGACCCTGGGCTTTCCGACCGCCAACATCGAGATCGCGGAGGAGATCCGACCAGCGCACGGAGTGTACGCCGTGCGAGCGAGCCTGCCCGACGGCCGGCGCCTGGGCGGGGTGACCAACATCGGCGTGCGCCCGACGGTCGGGGGCAACCGGTACGCGGTCGAGGCGCACCTTTTCGAGTTCGCGGAAGACCTGTACGGCCGAACCCTCGAACTGGAGCTGATCGGGCGCATCCGCGAGGAGCGGCGCTTCGCCTCGATCGAGGCGCTTGTCGCGCAGATCGCGCTCGACGCTGCGGCGGCGCGAGGCCTACTGCAATGATCACCGGCCGCACCCAGGTCTTCGCGCTGCTCGGGCACCCGATCCGACACTCCCTGTCGCCGGCCATGCACAACGAGCTCTTCCGTCGGCTCGACATCGACGCGGTCTACGTGGCCCTCGACGTGGCGCCAGATCGCGCCGATGACGTGGGCACGGCGTTTCGAACCCTCGGCCTCGCCGGGTGCAACCTCACCGTGCCCTTCAAAGAGCGAGTGCTTCCTTCCTTGGACGCGTTGTCGCTAGCGGCCGCCTGTGCCGGAGCCGTCAACGTTGTGGTGAGCGAAGGTGGCCGGCTGACCGGGCACAACACCGACGGCGAAGGCTACCTGGGCGCGCTGCGAGAGGAGCTGGGTGTCGATCTGGCGGGTCGCGACTGTGCGATCCTCGGGGCGGGCGGCACCGGGCGGGCGGTGGGTGCCGCGCTCGCGGGCGCAGGGGTGGCGTCGGTGACCTGGCTCAACCGCACCCGGGCGCGCGGGCAGGCCGCTGTGGAGGCGATGGCGCCTCGCTTTCCGGGGGTGAGGTTCGCCTCGGCACCGCTGGACGCAGCCGTCTTTTCATCACGACCCTGGTCGCTGGTGGTCAACTGCCTTTCCGGTCCCGGCGTGCCGCTCGTCAGCGGCTTCGACGTGCGCCACCTCCCGCGCGGGGCGGTGTGGACGGACGCGAACTACTGGATGGCGGACCCGCCGCTTTTCGCGGCATGCGCGGCCGGCGGCGTGCGCATCCAACGCGGGATCGGCATGCTGATGCACCAGGGGGCGCGGTCCTTCGAGCTGTTTACGGGGCGGGCGGTGGACTCTGACACGGTGCGAGGCGTGCTCGACATCGGCGGCTGGTGAGGCGAGAGGGGGAGAGCGCCACGCGCGGCGCGTTAGCAACGCGCCGGGCGCCGCAGGCCGGAAACCGCAGGTTGGAGGCCGCAGGGGATGGCGCGGTAGGGGGAGAGGCCGCCCCGGCCTTTCCCCCGGCTGCATGATACCCTGCGGCCCATGTTCGGGCAGGCACCCTACTTCTTCATCGCCCTGTGCTTCGGCGCGGCGATCTTCGGCATCTTTCGGGCGCTGACCCCGAGGGATCTCGAGGCCGAGGCCGCCGCCGGTCGGCTGCCGGGTGGGGTGGAGTCGGCCAAGGAGGCGGTGCTCGCGCACGCGCTGCGGCCGCTCTACACGATTTTCGTGCCGTTGGTGCGGCCCCTGGTCCTCGCTGGCTACCGCGAGCGCATCAACCGCCGGTTCGTCTCCGCCGGGATGTCGGGGCTGATGAGCACCGACGAATTCATCGCCTACAAGGTGGCGATGGCCTTCTTCTTCGAAACGCTGTTCGCGATCGTCCTCGGCTGGGTCATCATCGGCGTGTTCCTTCCGATTCCGTTGCACCTGCTGCTCATCGGATTGGGTAGCATGTTCCCGGACTTCTGGCTCTCTGGCCTGGTCAGCGCCCGGCAGGCGGCGATTCGACGCAACCTCCCGTACGTCATGGACCTGTTGACGCTGTCGGTCGAGGCGGGCCTCGACTTCATCGCCGGTGTCGGGAAGGTCTGCGAAAAGGCCAAGAGCGGACCCCTGGTGGATGAGCTTTCGTTCACGCTCCGCGAGATCCAGGTCGGGGCCAGCCGACAGCAAGCGTTGCGAAATCTGGCCACGCGGGTGGACATGCCCGAGCTCCGAAGTTTCGCGGCGCTCTTGATCCAGGCCGACATCCTTGGTGCAAGCATCGGACCCGTGCTCCGCGCGCAGAGCGACCTGATTCGGACGCAGCGCTTCCAGGCCGCTGAGCGGGCGGGCGCCTATGCTGCGACAAAGCTGCTTTTCCCGCTCATCCTGTTCATCATGCCCGCGGTGTTCATCGTCATCTTCGGGCCCATTGTCCTCAACTTCGTCTACGGCGATGCGGTGATCGGTGGTTGAGCTGCGAATCGGCAATCCGGTTCGCGGACAGGTGCTCGCCGAACGCGCGCGCCTCGCGGACACCTTCTGGACCCGCGCGGTCGGACTTTTGGGCAGTCGCGACGTCGGCGGCGGCCTGGTGCTGGAGCCCTGCAGCTCTGTCCATACCTGGTTCATGGGCTACGCCATCGACGTGCTTTTCCTGGACCTGAATGGGCGGGTGCTCGCGGTCTATGCGGCGATGCCACCCTGGCGGATGACCCGCTGGGTGCGGGGCGCGACGCGGGTCGTGGAACTCGCCGCGGGCGGCGCCCGGGCGACCGAGGTGGGTGACCAATTGGAGTGCGTGCCATGCGCTTTGTCGTAGTTCGCGGCCCCGAGCTGGCCGGACCCTTTGAGTTGACCCTCGGAACAAACGTGATCGGTCGCGACCTGCACGCGGAAGTGCGCCTGTCAAGCAAGCGGGTGTCGCGACGACACTGCCTCGCGATCGTGGGCGACGCCAGTGTACGGATCAAGGACCTCGACTCGGCCAACGGCATCGTGGACGAAGCTGGAGTACGTCGCCCCGAGATCGAGCTCGTCGCCGGAATGCGCATCCAGATCGGTGACTTCGTCTTGCGACTCGAGGTGCCTGAAGCCGAGGTGGACCTGGAGCTGGAGCACGACGAGCCCGCCACCGCCCAGGACGAGCTGCTCCTGGACGACGAAGACGAGGACACCCCGATCCCGAGTGGCCCGATGCCGGTCTTGCGCACGGTCCCGAGACCGGCGGTGCCCGACCCGGCAAGCGCGTCCATGGAGGTCCGGTCGCCGCTGAAGCGCACCCCCTCGAAACCGCCCGCGCCCCCGAAACTCGCGCCGGTGCCGTTCCCCCCGGCACCGCACCCACCCGCGGTGCCGACCGCGCAGCCCGCGCTGCCGCCGTCGCTCACCGCGGTCCCGCTGCTTCAGGATCATCCGACCGGGGAGACCTCTCAGCGCCTCGCGCCCCCCGTGCTGCCCTTCGGCCCGGCCGCGGGTGGGTTTGGCGGCTTCACCTCGCCGCCTCCTCGCGTCGAGGCTCCGCCACGCGAGCAGCCGCAGCCTCCCCCGTTCCGGGACGAGCCCACGCCGCTGGCCAACCAACTTCCGCCGGGCGCGCTTCCCCCGACCCCGGCGCCGCTCAAGCCGCCCGCACTCGTCCGGTACACCAACGAGCCGGCCACTGCCTCGGAAGTGGGCGCCAAAGCGCAGACACGCCTGCCCGCCCTGCGCAACGCGGAGCCCGACCGCGAGCCCGCCTCGGGGCCCCCGTGGATGGCCAAGGCCGCCGGGGTGCTGGTCCTCGCCGGCAGCATCGTCCTCTGTGCGCCCATCGGCGGCGTCTTCTCGCAGGTGCGCGCGGCGGCGTCCGCGGCCCAGGAGCTCAGTCTCCAGCGGGGCGAGGCCCTCGCCCTCGCGCTCGGTGAACGCAACGCGGTGGCCGTGGCCGAGGGGCGTCTTGTTCAGCTCGACGCGGGCTTCGTGCTCAACGAGGCCGGTGTCCGCGACGCCGTCGTCACCGATGTCACCGGGACGGTCCTCGCCCCGCCCGAGCGCGCCCGCACCAGCATCGCCCGCGCGCAGGTCCTCCTCGACGTCAAGGACACCCAGACCACCGAACGGGTAGAGGCGGCGGACGGGAGCTGGGAGATCGCGGCGCCAATCCGTGGCGAGGTTGCGGCGGGCTCGGGCGCCCGGTCGGTAGTCGGCTACGCCTGGCTCCAGTACGACCCATCCGTCGCCGCCAGCGCGGTCGTCAGCCCCTGGTTGCGTGTTGCCGCCGCCCTCTTCGTGGTCGCGGGCGCCGCGGGCGTGCTGGCGGTGGGAATGTGGATCCTCGTCTTGCGGCCCCTCGCCGCCGTACAGGAAGAGACCGAGCACGCCTTGCTCGACAACGTCGACAAGGTGGTGTCGCCGGTCCGCTGGTCCGCGCTCGAAGCGCTGGTTCACAGCATCAACCGGGTCGTGACCCGGGCGAGGTCACGGTAGTCACCTTGGGAGAGTGCATGATGCTCCTGCTGATCTTGGCCCTGTCCGCCCACGCCGAAGAGGGCGCCACCTCGCCGTTGGCGGACCCGCCCCCGCCCGGCGATCCCGCGCCGCCCCCGCCCGGCGATCCCGCGCCGCCCGCTCCGAGCGAGCCCGTGCCACCGCCTCCCGGGGAGGCTGCGCCACCCGCCGCGGAGGAGCCCGCGCCACCCGCCGTGGAGGAGCCCGCGCCACCGCCGGTCCAGGCGTCGCCGCCCCCGGACCCCGCACCCGCCGCGCCCGCGATCGATCTCAGCAAAGCCGAAGCCGCCCCAACGCTCAGCGCCAAGGTGCTGCGTTTCTTCAAGCCCAGCCCCTTCCACCTGCCCGCCAACCCCCGCGGTCAGATCGATTTCACCGCCTACACCCTCGAGTTCGGCGAAGTCAAGCTCGGGGTGAGTAACATCACCATCGGCATTCTCCCCCACGTCCAGGTCGGCACCAGCGTGCCCCTGGACGTG
Organism: Deltaproteobacteria bacterium; assembly: GCA_947490345.1. Classification (GTDB taxonomy): domain Bacteria; phylum Myxococcota_A; class UBA796; order UBA796; family SXON01; genus SXON01. Next base: position 102,911 of record CANLGL010000008.1, on the reverse strand, counting down.
CTGGGAATCCCCAATGTCCAGGCCAAGATTCACGCGACGGAAGGCGGCCCCTTCGACATCGCCGCGTGGGGCGAGTACGACCGCATGGTCCGGAGCGACTTCGACGCGACCTTGTGGACGGTCGGTGGAATCACCTCGTTCCAACTGGCAAAACCATGGGCCGTCCACCTGGGCGGCTCCTACGTCCGCGGCGACGTGGCGGGTGACATCTCCCTGGACTCGGTCGACCAGTTGTTGTGGTTCCTCGACACGGCCGGGACCGGTAATCCCAACCACTCGGAGTCGTTGTTGCACGTGGAGGCGGTCAACGCGCGCATCGCGACGGATATCCGCTTCAATCGTCGCGACGCGATCATCCTCCAGGGTTCCGCGACGCTCTACGCGCACGTGGAGCACGACAAGGAACTGTGGGTGCCGACCTTCCTGGGCTTGGAGGAGGCCCTCGCACAGGACGGGTTTTTGAGCCCGATCGAGGCTGGTAGTGCCAGCATCGCCTGGCAGTTCTCGTGGGAGCATTGGGAGGCACGCGCCGGCGTCGGGGTGTCGTCCATTCCGGGAGCGTGGGTCCTCAACACCTGGGAGCTCAGCTACCGTTTCGGCGGCAAGACCCGCGTCAAGGAGCAGCGCATGCTCGACACGTGGCAGAAGAACAAGGAAGACCTGAAGAAGCCGCCCACTCCACCCAAGACACCCAAGCCGCCCACGCCACCCAAGCCGCCCACTGAGTGACGGCAGCGGGTTTGTTTGGGCGACGCGCGAGTCCAGGGCATCCGGACGACCTGGGAGGTTGTCGGGGCGCATCGCGACAGAACCGTGTACTCAGCCTCGCCCGCGCGGCAGGTCGTACCGCACCTCGACGATGCTTCCTTCCGGCGGCGCGTCCCCAAAATCGACGGCGTTGTCGACATCCGCGTAGGTCCAGCCCGTCGTCACCTCGACCCCGTCCACGTACACGTGCATCGTCGCGGGATCGGGAAAGTCGCTGAGCTCGAACCGGCCGTCGTGCGCGAAGCGTTCACCCAGGTCTTCCTTGAAGTCGCTCACCCAGTCCGTTTCGCACAGCGAGACGTAGAGCCCATCGGTTGCGACCGAGGCCTCGTACCAGTCGCCAGCGCCGGCTATGTCCAGGCAGCCACTGGGATATTCCCCGGCGGCAACGCTCACGATGACGTCGTCGGGATCTACCTTGAGCGAGCTGACCGCGGCGACGAAGGACGTCCACAACATTGAGCGCTCACTGCTGTCGGTGATCGCGATCACGTACAACGCCGCGCTGTCACGAAGAAAACCCTCGTTGCAGCCGCCCGGCGCCAGCGCGGCCGGGGACAGCGCCTCGAGCAAGCGAAGGAACCCTTTTTCGCCGAGCGCACCCGCCAGCACCTCAAGCATGCCCTCCAGGGCGTCCGCCGCGTCCGCGGTGGCGCTGTCGATGTACCCGCCTGGAACGCAGCCGTCGTCGGCGATGGTCACCGCCATCCGGTGCAGGCCCGTCGTGACCTCGGCAAGCTCTGCGAGCCCGCCGGCCACATCCACCCACTCGGGAAGGCCGGGATCGAGCACCACCAGAATATCAGCGTCTTCGTAGCCAATCTCGAAGCTTTCCAGCTGACTGGTCGCGACCACGCCGGTCACGGACACCTGCCCGACGTACAGGCCCCCTTCGGCGGTCTCCGCGACGAGGGTCCCCACCGACTCGCCCAGCGTTGCGGGTGTGGCGGTGAACTCCACCGAAATCGTCGCTGCCGCCGCGATCGTAGCGCCGCCACCATCCACGGTGAACACCGGATCGGCGAAGGTGAACAGCTCCACATTGGCGTCCACCGCGTCGGCGTTGCGCACCTGCACGGTGCCGTGGACCGGACAGCCCACCACCATCTCGCCCAGCACGACCGGGTCCTCCTCGGCCACCAGCTTCGGGCCCACGCCGACGCCCACGAGCGACACGGCGGCTGCCCCCCCGTCGGCAGTGATCGATAACGTCGAAGCCGCGCTTCCCCAGGCCATCGGGGTGAAGGTCACCTCCATGCGCTGGAATACGTCGGGCTCCAACGCCACGTCGAAGTCTTCCATGGAGAAGGCGCCCTCGACCTCGCTCAACGCGAGGGTCGCCGCGAATGCGTCCACCCCTTCGTTCGCGACGCGGAACTCCGCGGTCACCCAGGCGCCAACGGTGACGTCGCCGAAGTCAAGCACTGCAGGGGTGACCACGATGTTGGCCTCGGGCAGGCTGGCGTCGTGCACCCGCTCGACGGGGTCGACGCTCTCGCACGCGACGAGCAGCAGGAGCAGCAGGAGCAGCGGCATCCGCGTCGGCATTGCGTGAGTGTAGCACCGCCCTGAGGTGGCTAAGGAGCCGGATGCTCACGCTTCTCAGCCTTGCGCTCGCCGACGAACCCACCCTCCTGGTTCGCTGGTCACGTGGGACCGCGCGCCTGGAGGTAACGCCGCCGCCGGGCGAGCATGTCAACGACGAGGCGCCGGCCTCCTTCAGCAGCGGCGACGCCGAGGTGCGCGGTCGGGGGAGCCTCGCTTGGGCGCGCTTGCCGGTTTCGAGCGAAGGACTCACGCTGACCGCCGAGATTCCCCTCTGTGACGACGCCGGCTCCCACTGTCGCGTCGTGACCGGACATGCGCGCGTCGATGCTCCGGGGAAAGTGGGACTGATCGTCTTGCAGGCAGGCGCCATCGACGTCGCGGGGACGAAGCCTCAGGGACGCGCCGTGCGCCTCCTCGACTTCACCGCGGTGTGGTGCCCACCCTGCAACCAGCTCCGCGCCGACGTGCTCGACGACCCGGACGACGCCCACTTCTTCGCGGCGATGCCCGTGGACATGGTCGACGTCGACCTTCCCGCGAGCTGGCCCCTGAAGTCGCGCTACCACGTCGGCGGATATCCGACCTTGGTAGCGGTCGATGCCAGTGGGAGCGAGGTTGACCGCTACGTCGGCTACGAGGGCGAGGCAAGCCTGCGCGCGTGGCTGGCGGCCTTGGATAGCGTCACACCGATCGCGGCGTTGGAAGGGGGTCCACGGCCGGGTGTAGATCGCGCGGTGGCCGGGCGGGGGGCGCTGCGCCTGGTGCGCGCGCAGCGCGAAGTGGCGGCGCGGGCGTGGCTGGCCGCGGCCGGCGACGACGCCCCGGCGCACCACGCGCGGCTCCTGCTCGACAAGGGCCGGGCCGACGCCGAGTGGCTCTTGGCCCACGACCCGGCCGGCGCCTGGATTCCCGACGCCCTGGGCGCTTTCCCCGATCTCTGGCCTCGCGTGGCGCCGCACGTCTCCGAGCTCGACACCGTCGCCGTCATCACGGCGTTGGACGCCTACGCCGGCACCGCAACGCCAGAATCCGCCCTGGTGGCCCGGGTGGCCCTCGCCGCCCTCCTGCGGACCCGGATGGGAGCCGAGCCCGCGACGCGGCGTGGCTACATCGTCGACCTGACTGACACCCTGGCCAGCGTGGGGAACCTGCCGCGGGCGTTGGCGCTACTGGACGAGTACGCCGCGCTGTACCCGGGGGAGTTCACCTTCGACCACGCGGCGGCGCGGCTTCTCCTCGATGGCAAGCGCTTCGCGGAGGCGGAGGTGCGGGCGCGGAAGGCGCTGGCGACCTCCTGGGGGGACCAACGTTTGCGCGCGGTCCAGAACCTCGCGAAGGCGCTCGACGGGCTCGGTCGCCGAGCCGAGGCGCTGACCGTCCTCCGGGCGGAGCTTGCCGCCGCGCCGCGACCGGGCCCCTCCGACGAGGTGCGCACCGGGCGCTACCTCACCCAAGTCGAGGCGTTGATCGGGGAGCTCGGCGGCTGAAGCCCCGATTCACTCCCAGATGTACAACGCAGCCCGGAGGTCGTACATATCCTCAGCGGCGGCCGTGAACTGCCCCACATAGTTCGGACCCCCCACCCAGCCCATGGAGACGCGCCCCTCTGGCACGCTCAGGGTCGTGGTGGCCGCCGAGGCCTCGACGGTCCCGCACAGCGGACCCCGGAGCAGGCGCTGGCCGCTCCCCCTGTCCTCCAGGAGCAGTGTTGGCGGTCCGATATCCCCGTCGATGTACGCCAGCTTCCCATCGAGCCCCGTGAGCCCGATCACCTCGGCGATCCGCTCCGGCCCGGCGCCACCGAACAGGTGCAGCACCGTGGGACTCTCGGGTTGGTGCCCGACTGCTAGCCCCTCCACCAGCGCAAGGTCGCCCAGCCCATCGCCATCCTGATCGCCGACCGGTCGCGAGCCATCGAAAAACTTCCAGTCCACCAGCGCCGGCTTGGCGAAGGCGGCGGGAAGCCCGTCCGGGCCGGCCATGGCGTCTGCAGACGACACCAGCACCGCACCCCCCGAGTCGCTCCGGACGTAGGCCACGAGGTCGTCCAGGCCGTCGCCGTCCACATCCCCGACATCGGCGGCCGAATACCAGTCCGGAAAGTACGCTTCGGCGTTGTTGAGCGTCTGCGGCTCCAGCGTATCCGGCAGGAACCGAAAGGCACCCCGGGCATCCGTGGTTGGAGCCATCCCCAACACGAAGAGCCGCTCCCCCATCCACGCGGTGCCGAACCACGAGAGGTCCGGACCCAAGGCGATGCTTCCGAACGTGTCCGGAGTCCGTTCATCGTAGGTCCAGGCGTTATCCGCAGCGAACCCCACACCGGAGAGACCCGATACGTGGAGCCAGCCGTCGCCGTCCACATTGGCGTCCCAGCCAACATTGCCAGCAGCCGGCGTCGGCACCGAATAGGCTGCCGTGAACTCCGCGGCCGCCACGTCCACAACCAGGATGTTGCCAAAGCCCCGCGAGCAGTACACATCCGCCACCAATGAGTCGGTTCCATCGGGCCTGCGCACCACTTCATCCCAGCTCCCGAAACCCAACACGCACCCATCGGGCCACGCTTCGGCTCCTTCCCAGGCCTGCAAATCGTCGATGACGCGGTCGGCGGACGGAAGCACCTGTTCCGGCGGCTCCGGAGTGCACACGACGGGGGCGCTGTCCTCGCGATTGTCGCTGTCGACCGAGGGCGAACCCGTGTCGCCAGCCGGCGTCGCGCACGCAGCGAGGAATGCCAGCCACGGGAGGGCTCTACGCGCAGTCACAAGGCACCTTGTTACTGAACTTTCTTACCGCCGCTTCGATCTCCGCGTGATTTTGATAGGCCCCACGTCCCATGAATTGGACGCTGTCAAGGTCATTGAACATCCAAATCGCCGCGTCGCCGTATCTGGGCGTAGCCTGGATGTCGTCCCAGAAGTTCTCGGCCCACCCGAGGTCAGCGGCACTGAGGGTCCAGCGGCGAAGCACCGCCATGTCCTCGCCGACGGGGAATTGCTGGGAGTCCGGGGTCCGAAAGGTGACCGTATGAGAGAGCACGACGCGGGCGCCGAAGAGCATGTCGAACGCGACCGACGCCAATTCGCGAATTCGTGCCGTATAGGGACTCACCGCGAAGGGTGTCAGCGGGGGTGGCGAGCGAGAGAGGGTCAGGACGTCCGGGTCGACCAGGCACACTTCGCCCCAGGTCATATTGCTCAGGAATACGCCGAGGTCCGTTGAGTTGGTCGCGTCGCTCGGGGCGTAGCCTGCCAACGTAATCCCGCCCCACCAGGACGCGTAGTCAGCGTCGCAGGGACACAACGCATCGCTCTCAATGTACCGGTCTGGGCGCCTCGTCGCGGTGTCGCGGATCGCGATGCGAGCGTGTACGTCTCCGAGCAGACTCATCCAGTCCGCGACGAACTCGCCACGAGTGTTGACATCGACGGTTCCGCCATCCAACAGCCCAGCCGGCAGGTCCGCCATTGCGGCAGGTCGCGCACTGGAACTCGGCGTGACGTAGAACGAGGGGAAGTGCACCATACCCACCCAGATCCGCATCTTGACCAGGCCCGTGGTCTGGTCCACATCGTGGCTGTAGAGTGCGTAGGGAAGGATTCCGCTGAGCACGTACACATCCAGGGATTCGTCGGGGTTTTTGACCATGATGGGATTCACACAGCCGCCGACCCGCCGGACCTGGTTGACGCGGAGCGTGAGCCAGTTCAGGGCCACCCTGCTGTGGGGGAAGCCTGGGGTCTGGTAGGTACGGGTGAACGGGAACGCGGTCGTCAGCCCCGCCGAAAGGCCCAGGCAGGCGTCGGGGATCGCAGCGTTCACGGGATCCCCAAGGCCCACTACCGATATCGGGTCAAGGGTGCCGTCCAACAAGGACTGCTCCAGGCCCGCCTCGACCTCGAAACCAGTGCCGGCGAGCGCGCCGGAGAAGGCGGAAGGGGAGTATGCGACACTAACACCGCCGCCTGGGGGTACCAGAATCTCGTAGTCCCGTTGGCGCTGAGACAGGGTTGCCCATCCTCGCTCGATCGCCGACGGATACACGGAAACGGCCTCCTCCGGGCAGTCGGGGAGGTCCACCTCGACGTGATCGCCACTCGGCTCCTCCTCTTCCTCTTCCTCCGTCGGGCAGTCAAAAAGCTCATCGCACGCGTCGGCCAACGCGATGAGGCCAGCGTCACGCAGCGAGTCGCATACGACGCAGAGGTCGGTGAGGTCGAGTCCCCACGAGGAATGCCCGCCGCCCGACCCCGGCGCGGGTTCGTCGGACGGCACCCCGCGCCAATCCACGGGACGAAGGCGCCGCCGCGCGCGGACCCGCCGGCGCCGGTAGTCCTCGCGGCGCCACCGCGCGCGCCACCGAGTTCCATCCGGCGCGCCCGCGACACCGCGCATGGGCCACACCCGCAACTGTCGCGAGCGCCAAGCGGCCGGCCCTCCTCGCAGCCCGACGCTGCGCCACCGGTGTCCGCCCACGGGCAGGGGGTGCGAGATCCGACCATGCGCCACCTCCGGGTCGGATGTCAGGTGGCGAGACGGGCGGCGAGCACGGCGCTGATGCGCGCGGAATTCACGCCGGTGACCCCGTTGTAGTTCCCGTAGGTCAACACCAACCGTGAGTCGAGGTGCCAGTTGGTGTCAGTGTTGTTCTCTGCGGACCGGCTGCTGCCGGCGGCGCTCAGTCCCGCGGCGGCGATGTTGAACGGACCGCCGGGGATCTCGTTGTCGCGGTTGAGGCCTGAGAAGAAGGCAAGATTGAAGGTAATGATGTTGGTCGCGACGCCTTCGATGAGGCCGTAGACCCTGAGGCCGGCGCATCGCGGAAGGAGGTTGCGAAACTTAGGAACATCGAGGGTCAGCGTCGTGGTGTCCCCCGCCTGCCCACCCTGGACGCCGTTGGTGACGATGCGGAAGGCGACGACGATGGGAATCAGGATTATGGCACTTTCGCTCATGATTGATCCAGAGTGAGGCACCGCAATACCCCCCCCCCCACCGGCGCCAGGTCAGCACCCACATCTTTACCACTTCCTGACCGTGCCCGGGTGGCGAAGGGCGCTGCGGGCCACACGGCGCCCCCCCCCCGAAACTCACGGCACGAGCTCCAGCCTCACCTCGGCCGCTCCCTCTGAGGCCTGCGGCTCGACCCGCTCGGCCACCACCCCCGCCTGCACCACCGCCGCCGCCGCCGAAAGCGCCCGCTTCTCCGCCCTGGACGGGTCCGGATCACTCACCAGAATCCGGACCCGTGTCTCGGGGTACTCGGTGAGCGCGGCGGCGATGAGCTCGGCCCGTTCGAGCCCAGCCTCGCTGAGCCCGCTTCCCTTGAACTTCAGTCGCGGCTGCGGACCGAGGACCTTCTGCAAGATGGGCGGCAGCACGTCGGGAAGGCCGTCAGCGTCCTCGAAGAAGTTGATGTTCTCCGGCTGGTTCGGCGCCCCATCGAAGCGGTCGCCGACGCCGTCCCCGTCGTTGTCGGGGTCGGGACAGCCGTCCTCGTCGCCAAAACCGTCGGTGTCCTCCGCGACGTTGGGGCAGGCGTCGGCCACGTCGAGCACACTGTCGCCATCGTTGTCGGGGTCGGGGCAACCGTCCAGGTCGCGGTTTCCGTCCCGATCTTCGGCCTCGTTGATGCAGGCGTCGCGATCGTCGATGAGCTCGTCGCCGTCGTTGTCCGGCTCGGGACACCCATCGAGGTCCAGGAACGAATCGCGATCCTCCGGCGTACCGCGACAAGAATCAGCGAGGTCGAGCACGCCGTCCTGATCGTCGTCCGGGTCAGCGCAGCCATCGGCGTCCAGGAAGCCGTCGCGATCTTCGGCGGCGTCGACGCAGCGGTCGAGTCGGTCGCTCACTCCGTCTGCATCGCGATCAAAGCGACGCGGCAAGTGCAAATTGATCCCGACGGAAAGCTGCAGGCTCAGCCGGTCTTCGACCGTCCAGTTCAGCCGCGCGTCGGGGCGGATGTCGAGCATCGGGGCGAGGACCAGGTCCAGCGCAAAGCCCGCCTGGAGCAGGAGCAGAGGCGCCTCCTGCCAGCGTACGCCCACCCCCAGGATCGGGGTGACCACGATGTCCTCGACGGGCTCACCCAGAAAACCCATCCCGCCGAAGACGAGCTCGCTCCCCCGCGGGCCACGGCTGTACCCCAGCTCGACGCCGGCATTGGCCAGCGGGCGAAGGCGCCCACGCACGCCAGCGGCCACCCCCGGCTGCAGCCCGGTGGTGCCGAGGGGGATGTCGTCCCCCAGCCAGATGATGAATCCCAGTTCGGCGGCGGTCACAGCGGAGCGTCAGCCCTTCTTCAAGCGCTCGACCAGCGCGGCGAGCGCGGGGGGCGGCTGGAGACGGCCACGCTTGACCGCCTCGGGGAAGAAGAAGCCGAGCGCGGAGCCTTTCTCGCGGCGTAGCTCGGCTACCAGCTCGATCCGGTGGGCTTCGAAGTCCAGCACCACGGGAATGCGCTCGTACAACGCCAAGCCGGCGGGGCGTGACACCGTCACCTGCATGCCGATCACCGTCAGATCGACGAGCGCTGGGCGACACTCGGGGTGGATACCGAGCAGCTCGACCTCGACCGGCACGGTCACCTTCGCGCGGGGCACGAGGCGTTGGTCGGCCGAGACCACCCGGCTGGGCGCGGTGATCCACGCGCAGTCGCCATCGATATCGACGACGTGGGCCAGAAAGCTGTGGGTGTAGCCGCCTTGGCTGAACGAGGCGCTGATCTGGTCCATCGCTTCGAGGCCATGTCCGCTGGGGAGGGCCACCGTGAGCGCGTCATCTCCGGCTTCGGCGAGCTGGCCAACCACGCGCACTTCGCGACGCAGGGAGATCAGGTGGAGCGGCAGTTGAGCCACCGCGGCGGTAGAAAGTAGGGCGCGGGCGTCGAACATACGCTCGCCTAACGCAGCCGGTACCCGGTCGGCCGCCCGATCGCACGGATGCGGAGGTCCGTGCCGTCGGTGCGCACTTCGATCGAGCCGTCCTCGTCGGTACGCCAGAGATTGGTCGCGGGAAGGTCTCGCAGCCGCCGCAACACGGCGGCGTGCGGGTGACCGTACCGGTTGTCGAAGCCACAGGGGATGACCGCGACGCTCGGTTGGACCGCGGCGAGCCAGGCCTCGGTCGAGGAGGTCCGGCTCCCGTGATGGGCGAGTTTCAGCACGTCCGCGCGCAGGTCAACTCCCGACGCGGCGACCGCGCCCTCTTCGCCCTCCTCAGCGTCCCCGGGCAACAGGATGCTCCGTGTGCCGTACCGCAGCCGGAGGATCAGGCTGCGATCGTTCTCGTCCTCGGCCACAAAACCTTCTGGCACCCGCACGAGGTCGGGATGATCGCGCGTCCAGACGCCGACGCCGGGCAGCTCCTGGCCGTCGAGGAGCGCGCCCGCGACATACCGATCGACGGGCAACTCGGCGAGCACAGGCAGCAGCCCACCGTAGTGGTCCGGGTGCCCATGCGAGAGAAAGACGGTGTCCAGACGCCGGATTCCTCTCGCCCGGAGCCAGTACAACAGCTCCCGACCCGGCGGTCCCCCGTCGACGAGCCACCGCCGACCGTCGGGCCACTCGACCAACGTCGCGTCGCCCTGTCCGATGGCCAGGAACGTGACCACGAGGTCGCGGCTGGGGGCGCGCGGGCAGAAAATCACCGCCGCCACGCAACCCAGCGCCAGGACCTCGCGTCTCCACAAAGCCAACGTCACGGCGAGGGCCGCCGCGCCGGCCACCCCCACTGCCGGCGAGGCGGGATCGACGTCACAGAGCCGCAGCCCCGCCAGGCCGACGTCGACCGCCGCGTCGGCGAGCGCGAGGACCCCACGACGCGGAGCACCGTCGAGCGCAGCGGCCAGCACCGCGAGCGGCGTGGCGATGGTGCCAAGCCAGGGGATCGCCCAGAGGTTCGCCACCGGGCTGAGCAGGCTGAGCTGCTGGATGTGCAGGGCGATGATCGGCAAGGTTCCGACGGTCGCGCCGAGGGAGGTTGCGAGCGAGGCCGCAAGCCAGCGCACCGGTCGCGGCAGGTCCGGAGGCACCCGCCGCGTGATGCGCGGACCGACGGTCATCATCCCCAACAGCGCGAGGAAGCTCAACTGGAAGCCCAAGCTCCCGACTGACGCGGGGTCGACCACGACGACGGCGATGGCCGCGAGCGCGACGGTGCGTGCGGCGTCGGGGCGCCGAGACCCGGCGAGGGCAAGCAGCGCGACGGACGCCATCCACGCCGCGCGCCGTGCCGGCACCCCCCACTCCGCCAGCTCGGCGTACCCGACCGCCCCGGCGATGCCGCCGGCAGCGCACGCCCAGCGCCAAATCGGATGGCGTCGCCACAGCGCGAAGGGCCGGCTGAGCACCCAGACAACCCCCCACCCCAGCGCGGCACCGACGCCGACATGCAGCCCGGAGATCGACACCAGATGCCACGTGCCGGTCCGACGGAGCAGCAGGCTGTCCTCGTCGGCAACCTCGGCGGTGTCGCCGTCGACGAAGGCCCGAAGCAGCCCGGCGTGTCGTGCCTCAGCCACCGCCGGTGCGGGACGGTCCGCGCCGAGACGGATGACCTGGGTCGCGCGCACCTCGCTTCGTACGCCGGCACGCGCCGCATCGATGATCGGGTCGGGGGTGCCGGGCAGATGCGTGGGATCGATACGCCGAGCGAACCCAGCCACCAGGACGACGGTACCTGGAGGCGGCGGGCGCTCGGGAAACGCCACGCGGATCCGACCCGTGGCGGGCCTGGGCGGTGTCCCAAGCGGGCCGGCCGCCGCGAGGAGAATGTTGGCCCGCCGACCCTCGCCGGCGCTGGCAACCACGCCGCGAAGCGACACCTCCCCGCGCAGCTCGGGCCCCGAAGGAATGCGCGCGACCAGCGCAAAGCCCACGGCGAGGCCGGCGGCAGCGAGGCTGAAGTTGGTCGTGAGGTGAGACCGTGTCGCGATCGTCAGCGCAGCGAGCACCACCGCGGCGGCGACCGCCTCGACGAGCGGCACCTGGACCCATGGCCAGAAGAAACAGCCGGCGACAAGGCCGGCGGCGAGAGGGCGGAGCATGGCTCGGCGTCAGGCAAGACTCGTGCCGACGGGCGAAGGCGACTTATTCGAGCGGGGGGTGACGGAGGTCTGACGGAGGGTGACGGAGGTCTGACGGGGGCGGGGGGGGGCGAAGCTCCGTCGCGCGCTCACCCTCCCCCCAAAAGCCCCGCCCGCTCCCGCTCCCCCAGCCCATCAAGCAGGCTCCCCGGCAGCGGAAGCGGCTCCCCCGCCGCCACAGCCAGCGCCGATCGCGCACGCCAGGCGCACAGCGCGAAGCCATCAACCTCGGCAACGGCCAAGGTCTCCTGCAGACCGATGATCGCCCCCCCCGGCTCGCCCAGGAGCTGGCGGACGCGGGCGACGCGTAGGCCCAGCCGCAGGGCCATCGCCCGCGGCAGCACGGCTCCCAACGCATCGGCGAGCGCGCGGCGGGCGCGAGCGGGCTCACCGAGCCGCGCTTGCGCCTCGGCCCGGAGCACATCCGCAAGGGCGCCGAAGCCCTCCGGATCGGACGCGGCAGCGCCCGAGCCACCGCCCAGCCGATCCAACGCCACCGCCGCGGCGACCCGGTCCTTCGGCCGCGCGTCGAGCGCCGCTTGGGCACGGAGAGCCCGCACCGCGAGGCGCTCGTCCTCCAGGTTCGCGGCGCGCGCCAAGGCGGCCGCGTCTGCCAACGACGCTTCGGCGTCCTTCCAGAGGCCGATATCCACGCACACCTGCCCGTAGGCTCGCGCCGCCTTGGCCTCGAGCGTGCCGTCTCGCAGCGCCCGGGCTTCGTCACGCGCCCGACGCCCGGAACGAAGGGCTTCGCCGAGCTGGCCCCGGAGCGCGCGCGCCTCCGCCAGGTCCACCCCAGCCAGGATGGTCACCCGCGGGTCTCCCGCCAGCTCGGCGTCGGTCAGGGCGTGGCGGAGATCGTCAAGGGCCAGGTCGAGCTCGCCGCGCTGGAGGTGGAGCACGCCGAGCCCGATGAGCGCCCGCGCGCGGGCACGCGGGTCGGTGGCCTCGACACGCACCCGCCGCCACTGTCCGGCGGCGCCGGTGTGGTCACCCAGGGTCCAATGCAGCGCGGCGAGGAGCAGACGACGCTCGGGTGGCGCGTCCGCAGTGACGCTGCCGACAGCGCGAACGAGGGTGTCCAGTGCGGCAGCAAGTTGCCCGGCGTCGAGGTGGCCGCGCGCTTCCAAGAGCACGGGATCGGGCGGCGACGACGGGGCAGTCACCACGCTCGCGCGCTCCTGCAAGGCGTCGAGGTCGATGGCACTTCGGAGCAAGGGCGCTCGAAACGCCTCCGCGCCAAGCAGCCACCGCGCCCCGACCTGAACCGCGATGCCACGCTGCATGAGCCCCGGCAGCACCTCGATCGCGGGGGCCGCGGCCACCGCCTCGATGGCGTCGGCGGAAGCGGCCTCCGGCAGGGCGGCGAGGGCTTGGGCGACGGAGGCCGCGTCGAGATCCAAGCTGCCCAACCAGGGCTCCAGGTCGGGGGTCAGGAGCTGCCCCACCGAAAAGCGCCCGTCCCTGACACCCGAACGGAGCGCCGCCTCGACGAGATCGACCAGCCCGCCGCTCCAAGCCCGCAGTCGCTCCGCCTCAGAAGCAAGCTGCGGGGTCCCTGGCGCCGCCGCGAAGATCGAGCGGCGCAGGTCGGCGACCGACAACGGCAGCAAGCACAACTCTTCGGTCGCGACAACGGCAGCGCTGGTGAGCACCAGGAGCGGCTCGCCAAGCCGGGCACGATGCACCGCCTGCGCAACGACGCTTGGATCGTCCTCCACGACGCAGGCCAGGTCCCGTCTCGACGCTGACGCTCGCGCGAGCCCGCCGAGTTGAGCCTGACCCGCACCTGGCGCTCCGACCAGCCGCAACACCTGCGCCTCTCCCGCCGCAACGCGGTCCAACGCCCGAACAATGGCGGCAGCGGCGTCCTGGCGGCCCGACACCAACGAGCCTTCGGAAGCGGAGACGGCCCCCAGGGCAAGCGCCGCCGCATCCATGTCCGCGTATCGAGCGTGGGGATCACTCGCGATGCAACGGAGGATGACGCCTTCGAGATCGGCCGGCAACGAGGGGTCCCGCTCAGAGGGGGGTCGGGGCGTGGCGTGCGGGTTCGCCCGACGGCCTTCATCAAAGGGGCGGGAACCGGTCACCAGCCAGTACATCACCAGCCCCAAGCCGTACTGGTCGGCGCGCGCGTCGACGGCCCCGCCGAAGAGCGCCTCCGGGGACGCCCACCCGATCGAACCCACAAAACCCCCCTCGGGCGCCGGTCCTGGCGCGGTCACCACCCCGAAGTCTGTCAGCACCGCCTTTCCGCTCGCCCACAACGCGTTCGCCGGCTTCACATCGCGATGCACGAGCCCCGCCCGATGCAGGTAGCCGAGCGCCGCCGCCAACTGGACGCCGACATCCCGCGCTCGCGCGTGGCGTTCGGCCGCCGGGCGGACACGGAGTTTCTCTCCCAGGGTCAGCAGGTCGGCGCCGTCGCACACGTCCATCGCAAACCAAGGACGGCCGCCCGACTTTCCTGAGCCGACCAGGTGCACGATCCCTGGGTGTTCCAAGCGCGACAGGACCACGATCTCGGCGTCGAAGCCACGGCGGACCGCGGGCGACGCGTCCGGTCGCAGCCACTTCAGCGCGGCGCGACGACCCGATGGGTCTTCCGCCAGCCACACCTCCGCCATCGCCCCCTGCCCCAGGGGCCGCAAGAGGGTCCACTGCCCTACACGGGCGGGCGGTATCAGGCGCCGCCCCCTCGCACGCGGAAGCTGGCCTGCCACGAGCTCGGCAAGCGCGCTTGGATCGCCGCAAAGCCGGCCTGCGCTTCACGGGTCAAGCGGGCCCCCTCCGCGGCGTCACCCGTGACCCGGGCGGCGAGTGCGATGGAGTCGAGCCCCAGAATGCGGAAGCCGCGGCCCTGCGCAAGCCGAGCGGCGGACTGGGCGAGCGGGAGGGCCGACGCCGCGTCGCCGATCCGCTCCAAGGCGCGCGCCATGTCGAGGGCGGTCTCGACCCGACGCTGGGGAGGGAGCCGGGGCAGCTCCGCTTCCGCGGCGGCGAGGCAACGGCGGGCGGCGGGCAGCTCCCCGCGCAGCGCATGTGCCCGGGCGCGCAGCGCGTGTACGACCGGGAGGAACCGTTCAGGGTCCGACCGCCAGGGGGCCGCCTCGGGCTCGGTGAGCACTGCGAGCGCGCCCGTGGCGTCCCCCGTTGCGAGCCGGGTCCGGGCCAGATGGACGCAACAGGCAAGCGTCACCGTGGTGAGACCCAGGGCCTCGGCTCGACCGCGGGCGATCTCCAACTCGGCCCGCGCTTCATTCCACGCCCCGAGCTCCAACGCGGCGAGGCCCCGGATCATGTGGGCGCCCGCACTCGGGGCCCCATCCGCCCCGGCACCCTCCGCCTCCATCTCTGAAAGCGCGTCAGCGCCGTGCTCCCAGGCGGCTACCGGGTCGCCCTGGCCTAGCTCGACCTCGGCCAGATTGGCGAGCGCCGCCGATCGCATGCCGTGCATCCGGAGGTCCGCATACAGCGTCTGGGCTTCGTTGAGGCCGCTGGCCGCGCTGGCAAGCTGACCTCGCGACGCCTGGACCGCCGCTGCGGCGAGGAGCAGATCCGCCCGCGCCCGCGGGTGGGCGGTTCCCGCCTGGACCAAGCCTTCCTGGGCGTACTGCTCGACCTTGTCGATGTCCCCCCGCGCCCACGCCACATGCGCCCGCGCCAGGAGCCCTTCCGCCACCGCACCGCGCTCCCCGAGCTCACGCGCCCGCGGCAGATGCTGCATGACCAACTGGTCGGCGGCATCGACCTGGCCGGACGTGCGCAGGACGCGCGCCAGACGCATGCGGGCCCTGAGCGCACCCCGCTCATCATTGACACCCTCGGCAAGGATGGCCGCGGTCTCTAGCGCGTCGCGGGCGCCCGGCCACTTCCCACGCATGTAGAAGACATCGGAGCGAACCAGCAGATCGACCTGCTTCACCGTGGCGAACTCGGCAGGCGACATGTCGACGCGCGCAGTGTCCTCGTACTCCCCAGCACGCTCACTGAGCTCCCAGGCCTCGGCGTTGTGCCCCCGCTCGCGCATCGTCCGCGCGCCTTCGACCACGAGCCGCCACCCACGCCCCGGCTGGCCGGCCCGCGCCCAATGCGCGCCGACCCGTTCCAGGCTCGTCACGGTGGCGCCGAAGCTGGACTCCAAGGTCGAGGCGAACGCCGCGTGCAACCGGGAACGACGCTCGGGATCCAAGCCGCGGTACAACGCGGTGCGGTCGAGCGGACGGACGAGGGACACGAACTGATGCGGACCCGCCCTGCGGCTGCGGACGATCCCGTCCTGATCGAGGCGCATCACCACGTCCTGGACCGACTCTTCGTCCACGCCGAGCACGGTGAGCATCACGTCGAGCTCGACCTCGTGACCATAGACCGCCAGCGCCTCGGCAAAGTTCCGATCCGCGAGGTCCAAGGCGTCCAGTCGCTGGCGCACGCGGTCAAGGACACTTGCGGGCACGTCCAGGTGGCCGCGGGCGATCTCCTCCGGATCCACGCCCAGCCGATGACCCCGCCCACTCTTGACCACGATGCCGGTGGCGACGAGCTCTCGGAGCCAATCGACCAAGGCGCCCGGGTTCCCGCCGGTCTCGGCGTGCAATCGTGTCCCGACGGCGGCTGGGGTCTTGCCCGGCCCCAAAAGCGCCGCCGCAAGCGCGATCGCCCCGGCCTCGTCCAGCGGCGTGACGGCGAGGCTGGTGCCCAGGGCGCGGAGCGCGTTGAGCCGCGGGGTGCGGACGTCCACATCCAGAACGAAGACGAAAAGCACCGGCTCGCCTGCCAGCGCCCGAACCAACGCGAGCAGCCCGTCGACCGCGGGCAGCAGGGCCTCGTGGACGTCGTCCACCAGGATCACCTGGGGCTGCCGGCGGGCGCGTGTCTGCACCGTTTCGATCAGCCGCGCGTAGAGGTCGGCGCGCGCGGTGCCACCCGCGGCCTCGGAGGCCCGCTGCGCAGCCGTCAAGAGCGCCGGCGCAGCGCCACCGGAAACGTCCGGCGCAAGGGCCTCTACCAGCCGCAGCAGCACGCCGATCGGACCGTCCGGGCGGGTGACCCCGACCGCGTGCACCGGAAGTCCCAGACCGCTGGCCGCCGTGCGCGCGACGTCCAAAAGCCGGCTGCGCCCGCTGCCGCCTTCGCCCTCCAAAAGCACGACGCCGCCTTGGTTGCGGGTGAGCGCGGCAACCGCATCGCGGAGGCGATCGGAAAGCGCCTCACGGCCGACGAGCGCGAGGCCGGCGGGGGCGGGCACGTCCGCCCCAGACACCGCACGCACCTCCAGCCGGTAGAGCAACTCATGCGCGCCCTGAGGCCGCCGCTGCGGTTCCTTCGCCAGGAGGCGCCGACACATCTCGTCGAGGTGCGGAGGCACGCCAGGGTCCACCTCGGATGGGGCGGGCGTGCTGAGCGTCCGGTGGAGCTCGATGTATCCACCCAGGTCCTTGGCCAGGAATGGGCGACGTCCGGTGAGCATCGCGAAGAGGATGACGCCGAGGCTGAACAGGTCGCTCCGGTGGTCGACGGCGCCGCCGCTGACCTGCTCGGGCGAAGCGTACGCCCAGGTGCCCACCAGCGTCGTGGAAGCCTGGGTATCGTGCTCGGGGTCGAGGTCCTTCACGATGCCGAAGTCGGTGAGCTTGCAGCGCCCGCGGGCGTCGATCAGCACGTTGGACGGCTTCAAGTCACGGTGTACGAGCCCTTGCGAGTGGATGTAGACCAGGGCGCGTGCGACATCGGTGAGCACCTCGTCGCACCGTGTCCAGCGTTCTTCCTCCGGCAGTTTTCGGAGCTGATGGATCAGGCCATGGAGATCCGTACCCTCGATGTACTCCATTGCAATGTACGGATGACCGTGGATGTCCCCGTAGGCGTCCACCCGGATCACGTTGGGGTGGCGCAGTCTTGCCAACGCGCGAAACTCACGACGAAAGCGCTGAAGTCCGGTACCGACCCGCCCAGTCTTCAGGATCTTCAGGGCGACATCCTGTCCGTCGGGATCGGACGCCAGCGCGACGTGCGCCATCCCGCCGCGCCCCACCACCCGGCGGTACACGTACTGCCCGATCCGGTCACCCGGCTGGATCACCAGCCCGCCCACTTCGAGGGGCAGGTCGATCGGCTCTGACGTAGATTCGGCCATTGCCCGCGCTTCCGCCCCGGGCTGCCTATCTGATCCGCGGGTCGGCCGCTTCGTTCGCCAGCCCATGCCAGCCAGACGCCGCCAAGGATTGAGCGAGCCCAGCGCGGGCCGCCGCCGCTTCCTGATGGCATCCGACCATCTGCAGCACACGGGCCGCGTCGATGCGAACCCGGGCCCCCGCCGCCGCCGACGGATGTTTGCGCCCAAGCGCGGCGCGCGCCGCCGCCAACGCCTCAGCCGGCCGACCACGCATCGTTGCCAGGCCGATGAGCGACAGTCGCAGGCCCTCGACATCGAAAGGCGGCGCCGGCCGCACCCCCCCCGCCGAAAGCCACACCGCCGCCTCCGCAGAATCCTCGCTCCGCGCCAGCGCGCGGACCGCGAAGCCGACCTCCGCCCCGTGCCGCACCTCGTCCAGAAAAAGCGGCGCGAGTGCCTCCTTCGCGGCGCCGGCAGCCCCATCCAGGTCACCCTGAACCGCAAGCACCGCCGCAGTGAGGGCGTTGCCCAGCGCCGCCACGTTCGACCACTCATGGCGCTCACCCAGCTCGCCAAGCTCCTGGGCAAGGCTGGCCACGCGCGCCTCATCCCCGACGTCGAGCGCCACGCGGCCGAGCTGCACGCCAACCATGACCAGCGGCCCCGGGCGGCCCAGCCGACGCGCTCGCTCGAACAATGCGGTCCAGCCGCCGAGGGCGTGGGCGCCGGGCGGCGCCTGAACCAGCAACAGACCCAGATCGGCGAGGATGCCCGCAAGTCCGTGGCGCGTCTCTGAAGCGTAGGCCGCGACGGCGTGCCAGCGGGAGACCGCCCCAGCGCGATCCCCAGCCCCGAGCGAAAGTTCCGCGGCCGCGTGCGCCGCCTCCACCCAAGCCGCATCGCCCTGAGGCAGCCGCGCCAACCCCGAGAGCAGGTCGGGCGTCGCCGCAGCCACGTCGCCAAGGTCGATGCCGACCAGCGCACAGCTCACCAGCAGGCGGGCCCGCTCCGCGTCGGATGCGCCCCCGAACGAAAGGGCCCCGGCCCACGCCTCGAGCGCGCGGCGGGCGTGGCCCCGGTGGCGGTGGGCATCGCCGATCACCGTCCGCGCCTGCCGGGCCACGCGGGCCTCCTCCCCGGCGTCAGAAAACCCACCGGCAGCCTCGAGGGCGACGGCGCGTTCCGCGAGCGCTCGTGCCAGGGTCGCATCCTGCCGGCGCAGCGCAGCCTGCGCGGCGGAGACCAACAGTGGACGGGCCTCGCTCGCCGCACCGGCGCGCTCGAGATGGACGGCGATCAGCTCGGCGACAGCGCCGCCAGCTCGGCCGTAGCGCTCGCGCAGCGCTGCAGCGGCGCCCGCGTGCAACTCGCGGCGCGTGGCCTCCGGCAGCGACTCGCGGATCGCCTGACCGAAGCGCGGCGAACGAAGATCGACCAGCTCCTGAAGGCCTTCGGTCTGCACATGGAGCACCCCCGCGGTCACCAGCGACTCCAACTCGCGCGCGCCGTCACCGGTTGGCGCCACGCCCCCGGTCTGGGCGACGGCCACGAGCACCGCGAGACTGGCGGGCATCGCCACAACGGCGGCAGCGTCCAGGAGCCGGCGAGTGCCGGGACTGAAGCGCATGCGGGTCGCGACGGCTAGCTCTCGCTCGCCACTTGGAAGCGGCAACGGCTCCAGCCGGATCTGGTCCACCGAGCGCACGGCGCGAATGCTGCCATCGGGGGTTCGACTCAGCCACCCCTCGCTCACCAGCGTTTCGAGCTGATCGACCACCTTCCCGGGCCACCCACCCAACTCCGCATGCAGCCGGCGCGCCAGGGCCGCACCCAGCCCGCCGCTGGCGCCGCGGTCCCGCAACAACGAGCGCACGCCCTCCCGATCCAGCGGGCCGAGCTCGATCTCCTCGACCGGAACGCTGTCGGTGAGCTCCTGAAGCGTGGATGCCAGCGCGAACGGGACCGCCAGCACCAGGAGCGCGGGCGCTTCCGTCAGGGCGGTCGCCATCCGATCGCCAAGCCGACCCTGCTCGGCGAGGGAAAGCGCCTCCGCGTTGTCGACGAGCAAGACCTGCGCCGCATCCGGCGCCGCGGGGGGGCTCACCGAAAGGCCCAGAGCCGCGGCCCGGGCACCCACTTCCCGCAACATCCGTGTGCGGCCGCTTCCCGACGGACCGATGATGGCCACGGCCCCCCCTACACCGGCCGCAAGCGTGGCCAGCCGCTCGTTGAAGCGCCCGAGCACCTCGTCGCGGCCGTGCATCGGCAGCTCTGTCGTTCCTTCCGGTGCGTCCAGTGCGGCAAGCGCATCCGCTGCCGAAGCGAATCGGTGCCCAGGGTCCTTCTGCAAGAGCCGCATGCACAGCCGGTCGAGGCGAAGTGGAACGCCGGGATTCAGCTCAATCGGGGACTTCGGCATCTCGGCGAGCTGGCGCGCGAGGTACCCCGCGATCGTGTCCGCAACCACCGGGCGGCGGCCGGTCAGCATCGCGTACAAAAGCGCGCCCAACCCGTAGAGGTCGGAGCGATGATCGACGGGGTCGCCGGTGATTTGCTCCGGCGCCATGAACGCGACCGTGCCCACCAGTCGCCCCGCCACGGTCAGGTTGGTCTGGAACGACTCAACGTCCTTGACCACGCCGAAGTCGGTGAGCCAAGCCGCGCCGGCCTCGTCGATGATCACGTTGGCCGGCTTCAGATCGCGGTGGACGATGCCGCGCTCGTGCACATACCCCAGGGCTTCGCAGAGCTCGCGGGTGATGCGCTCCGCCTGCGCGAAGCGGTCGCCAGGCTCCTGCGCTTGCCAACGATCCAGCACCCGCCCCAGGTCCACTCCGCGCACGTAGGCCAGCGCGATCCACGGGAAGCCCTCGTGCTGACCGGCGTCGAAGACCCCGACAATGTGGGGGTGATCCAGCCGCTGCAAGGTCAGAAACTCCCGCCGCATCCGACGCGTCTCTTCCGTCGTGATGCGCGTCTGGTGCAGGACCTTCAGCGCGACAATGGCGCCGCCCTCCACCGCCTCCGCACGCCAAACCGTGGCCATTCCGCCCGCGCCAAGCGGCTCCAAGAGCCGCCAGCGCGCCACGATGTCACCGGCTTGGGGGCCGCCGTTGGGTTTGCGAACGCGGGTCATCGGAGGGGACACAGGGTAACGCGCCTAGGCCCCGCACCACGAGCGCACCGCCTGTAGCAAGGGCTCGCCGTACTTGCGGAAGCGCTCCGGCCCCATGCCCTGGATCGCCAACATGGAGCCACGGGAGACCGGTCGCGACGCCGCAATGGCCTCAAGCGTGCGGTCGCTCGCGACGATGTACGCCGGCACGTCCGAGGCGCGAGCCACCCGCATCCGCACGTCCTTCAGATGCGCCAGGAGATCGGCCGCACCGGGCGGAGGCGAGGAAACCAACGGGGCGGCCACTTCGGCCTCGGCGAGAGGAAAACACATCTTGAAGTCAGACGCCGTCTGCGTCATCACCGCCTTCCCGATCGCGCTGACTTCGACCACCGCGTATCGTATGTCGCGACCCTGTACGCTACGTGTGACATCTTTTCGCGACAGCGCACCGCTCCGAATCAACTCGGCGATGACCGCCTCGGCCTCGCGCTGCCCCAGCGAAGCCAGGATGCCGAAGGTCGACAGCCGATCGAGTCCCAAGCCCGACAAGGCGCCGTCGCGCTGCCCGGTCAACACCTTCGCGACCATGGCGCCGGTGTAGCCCTCCTTCATCCGCGCCACGCAGGCAAGCACCTTGCGCACGATGATCTCCTCGTCGGGGCGCAGCGAGCGAGGGGCGTTTCCGCCGCGCTTGCCGCTGCGGCAGGCGTCGCAATTCCCACAGCGCTCGTAGGGGACGGTCTCGCCGAAATACTCGAGGATGTAGCGACGCCGGCATTCGGCTCGAGAGAAATCCACCATCGCCTGAAGCTTTTTGAGCTCACGAGCGCGGCGCGCGCGGACGGTCTCCTCGGTCAAGGCCAACGGCTCACCGGGCCGCAAAAGCTCCAAGCCGTCGGCTCGGGTCGGCTCCTCCCATTCGATCACCCCGCGCGCACGCAAGGTGGTGAGGCCCGCGACCAGCTCCGAGACGTCCAGTCCCAGCCCATCCGCGAGCCGCTCGACAACGACCGACACCCCCTTCTCCGCGCCGGGCTGTGTACTCAACCAGCCATACACCGCGCCCCGGATGCCTCCCTCGCTGCAAGCCTTCAGCAGCCTCGCGACTCCAGGCCGGTCGGTCGTTCCCAATCGACGGATCATCCCTTCGCGCTGGAGCACGTACAGGCTGCTCTGTGCGGCCCGCTCGTCGGCATCCTCGGGCAGGTGCGACTGCAACTGTTGGAGCGGCACGTGCACCGGACCACGGCTGGGCCCATGGCCGATGTCTGAACGCGCGTTGAGTTGTTGCCATACGACGTGCACCCAGGCCGCGGGCGGGTGGCTCCCGTGGATGAAGAATTCGTGGATGCGGCGATCCTCTTCTCGGAAGATGAGGGTGACACGCGCTGGCTTGCCGTCGCGACCGGCACGCCCGATCTCCTGATACCAGGCCTCGATCGAGCCGGGCATGTCGTAGTGGACGACCGTGCGCACGTCGGCCTTGTCGATGCCCATGCCGAACGCATTGGTCGCCACCACGATGGGGGCTTTTCCCCGCATGAAGCGGTCCTGCACCGCCTGACGTTCGGTGGTCTCCAACCCAGCGTGGTACATTTGCGCACCCGGAATCGACGCACAGGCCCGCTCAACGTTCTTGCGTGTGGCACAATACACCAGCGACGGCCCCGGGCTGGCCAACGCGGCGACGAGGGTGTCTTTTTCCTTGGGCGAACGCGCATCCAAAAGATCGATGCGAAGGTTGGGGCGGTCGAAACCACGCACGAATCGGCGGGCGTCGGCAAGATCGAGCACCTTGAGGATGTCGTCTTGCACTTCTGGCGTGGCAGTCGCCGTCAGCGCCACCGTCCGCGGGCAACCCATCGCCTTGCGCACCTCGCCCAAGCGCAGGTAGTCCGGGCGGAAGTCGTGTCCCCACTGGCTCAGGCAGTGCGCCTCGTCGATCGCGAAGAGCTGGACGTTGCAGGCCGTGAGCTCGTCGATGAAGCGCGGCGTGAACCGTTCCGGCGCGACGTAGACAAGCTCGATCTCGCCGCTGCGGACCGCCGCCATCCTGGCCCGGCGCTCCGAGACATCGATGGTGGAGTTGATGAGCGTCGCCCGCACGCCGCGCGCCAAGAGCCCGTCCACCTGGTCCTTCATCAAGGCAACGAGCGGCGAAACGACCAGGCAGACCCCGCCCCGCGCCAGCGCCGGCGCCTGGTAGCACAACGACTTCCCCGCGCCCGTGGGCATCACCACCAGCGCGTCGCCCCCCGTCGCGATCCACTCCACGATCTCACGCTGCCCAGGGCGGTACTCGGGGTGGCCGAAACGGGCGCGCAGCAGGGCGTCGATGTCCGGAGGGGCGGTCACGGCGGAGAGGTAATCACGACGCTCAGCCCGACGCGAAGAATGCCCAGGCGCGGGCCACGGCCCCGCGGGACAGATCGATGCCGTCGGGATGGGTGCCCGTTGCGAGGCGCCCGGCCCAGACCGTCAGCAACGCCAGCGCGGCCACGATCACCAGCCAGGGAGGGTAGCGCCAGCGCGGCAGCCGCGGCGCGACCATCCACGCCACCTCGAGGACGCCGACAGGCACGACCGCGAACGCGACCGGATTGAGCGCCCACGCGACCGCCGGATGACCCGTCAGGAGCGCCAGGCAAGCACGCACGACTCCGCAGCCAGGACAAGGCACGCCCGTGGCCCACCATACGGGACACAGGCGTACCTCGAACTGGGCAAGTACAACCAGCATCAGGCCAGCCGCGACAAGCGCCGCCAGCCGGCCGCTCAGGACTGCCAGACCTTGTTCAGCTCTTCCTGGTACTTAAACCGATTGAACGCGCAGAGGAACGCGAAGAGCAGGAACAGGCCGCCCTGGTTCGGCGCGTCGGCCATCCCGGCCTTGACCTGCGCACGCTGAATCAACGCGCCCATCTTGAAGGGTTCGTAGAAACCGTACAGGCCGCAGGTGAGGAACGGCCAGACGAACGTCGAGAGCGCGGGGCTCAGGTCGTCGTCGTTGAGGTAGGCCTTGAGCTCGGCGTAGTTGGTGTACTGGTAGTAGAACACCCAGAAGATGTTGAAGAGCGGGATGAAGCAGAACAGCCAGGAAGAGACCGGCGAGCGAACAGTACCTTTGGGATCCAAGTGAGCCTCGGGAGGGGGGGAGCCGGAGGGTAGTACGTTGCACTCCGGTTTGTCAACGCCGCTCGTTCACGGGGCCCGGACACCGGCATCTGCACGCACACGGACTGAGCAGCGCCGCGACATGGCACGGCCCCGCCCGCCCCCCGATCACCCTCGCTGAAGCACCCTCCGCATCCAAGTCGCCAACGCTGGCTCGTTCCGACGAAGCACCTCCGCAACCCGCACCGCGTCGAGCTCGTCGCGATTCTGCGACAGCTTCAACTTGGTTTCGATCCGGTCCGGCACCAATCGAAATCCGGCGATGGCGCCCAAGAGGCGCTCGCGAAGCACGACGTTCACGGTCCAGCTCGCCTCGAAGCGCTCCACCAGGAGGTTCAGGGCCGCGGCCGACTCCTCGTCCGTCAGGGCCGCAATGCCACCCCAAACGTGCACCGCGACGTAGTTCCAGGTGGGAACGTGCTCCGCCGGCTTCCCGTACCAGGTTGGCGACACATAGGCGTCGGGCCCGTTGAAGATCACCAACGCCCGCCCCCCGGCCAGCGCCGCATGCGGATTGGCACGGGCCACATGGAACACCAGGTGCTCTTCTTGCCTGAGCACCGGAATGTGACTGGCCAACGGCTCCCCGTCGGGGCCCACCGAGACGAGCGTCGCGAAGGGGTGTCCATCGATGATCTCGTGCGCGACGGCCGGATCGTCAGCGCGGGTGTAGGGCGGACGGTACATTGGCTACCCTATCTGGTAGACTGCGGCCCGGTGATGCTCCTCCTCGCCCTCGTCGCCGTCGCCCCGGCACGCGACTTCTACACCTACACGGCGCCGGATGGCACGGTCGTGCTCACCGACTCGCCCGATCACGACGGCTTCGAGAAGTGGTGGACTGAGGTAGTGCCGGGAAGCTACCTGCCCAACGGTGTCGCCATGCCGCGGCTGGACCGCATCACCAATCTCGACGCCTTCGACGCCTGGTTCTTGGAGTCGGCCGTGGCGGAAGGGGTTCCGGCCGAGCTGCTCAAGGCCGTGGCCGTAGCCGAAAGCCGGATGAATCCAGGCGCCGTTTCGCGCGCGGGCGCCAAGGGGCTGATGCAGATCATGCCCTCGACGGGGAAGACGCTGGGGGTCAAGGACCTCTTCGATCCTCAGGAGTCCATCGCCGGCGGCGCCGCGTACCTCGCCAAACAGGTGTCGCGCTTCGGCAGCTACGAGCACGCGCTGGCGGCGTACAACGCCGGCCCGAGGAACGTGGAGAAGTTCGGTGGCATCCCCCCTTTCGACGAGACACGCACCTACGTGGCCCGGGTCATGGGACTGTACGCGCACTTCCGGGACAACCGCAAAGTGACGCGGTAGGCTCCCGCGCTGTGACCGTTCCCTGGTATCGACGCCCCGGCTACACCAACCTGCCCATGCTGGTGACGCTCGGCCGCGTCGCCGCGGTGCCGCTCATGGTGTGGTTGTTGTGGGAGACGCCGTCGCCCGCCCTCGCCGCCATCTCGATGCTCATCTTCGTCACCACGATGATTGGCGACGTCGTGGACGGCTGGCTGGCAAGAAAATGGGACATCCAGAGCGTGGCCGGCGCGTTCTTGGACCCCATCGCCGACAAGCTCATGATGTTGGCCACCTTGGTGATGATGATCCCCTTGGGTTGGGTTCCCGCGTGGATCGTGATTGTATTGGAAGCGCGGGAGCTCATCATCGGCGCGCTGCGCCAGATCGCGCTATCGGAAGGGTTGGTCATCTCGGCCGGCAGTCTTGGAAAGTTCAAGACCTCCTACCAATCTACCGCCCTGGGTTTCCTCCTGTTTCACTACAGCAGCCGCGAGGTGGTCGCGTTCATCCCCATCACCATCGATGCCCACACGGTCGGCATGGTCCTACTGTGGCAGTCGATGGTGCTCAGCGTACTGAGCGCCGCACAATATGGGTGGGGCTTTTACGCCCACCTACGAGATCGCACCGTCAGCTCTTGATCTTGAGCTTCCAGGTGGTCGAACACGAGTTCGCGGGCCAGGTGGATGCGTAGATGTGGACCATGAAGTCGTCATCGCCGGTCTCGAGCTGGTCGCTGGTGAAGGTGGCGGTGATCGCCCCGTCGCCGCTGTCGCTGTCGAGCAGGTTGCCGCCCCCGTCGTAGAGCTCGATCACGTAATCGCCCGCGACGTTGAGACCCGAGGCCACCACCTGAACGTCCACGTTGTCCCACAGCTCGTCGTCGGCCTCCCAATAGAACCAGTCGTCGTCGCCCGCGTAGGAGAAGGTCATCCCCGACAGCTCGACAGAATCGCCCGACCACAGCCCGCCGCCATCAACGCTACCCAGGTTGTAGCGCGTGGCCATGGTGTCGTTCGGTTCGTAGCTGTCCCAATACGGGTCGTTGATGTAGCCGTCACAATCCTGGTCGATGCCGTCACAGATGTCGATTTCGCCCGGCGACAACGTGTCGTCCGCGTCGTCGCAATCACCGGCATATTCGGTGTAGCCGTCGCCGTCGTCGTCTCGGGCCAACGGATCGTCGATGTTCACGACCAGGGTGTCACGACCGATGTTTCCGTCCAAGTCGGTCGCGGTGAGGGTGACAACGTGGCTGCCACCCAAGAGCGGGCCGGCAAAGGTGGTGTCGCCGTTGCTGTCAGGCGGAGCGTAGCTCAGCGCGCCCTGTAGATCACTGGTCCATTGGATTGCGATCTGTTCCTTGGCGGTGGTGTCATCGCTTACGTTGCCGCGAAAGGTGATGGTGTCAACCGTGTCGAACCAATCCCCATCGTTGGGTGACTTGATGTTCACCAACGGAACGTGGTCTTGAATGGCCTCGTAGATGACGCTCGCCACACCCTTCTTGCCTTCGCTGTCCAGCGCCGTGACATACAGCGTGTGGAGGCCCAGTGTATGCGCGGTGAACGGCACTTCCAACGTGCCCGTCGCGGCCGGGTAGCCGGTGTAGAGCACACCGTCCGGGTCGTCGAGCACTTCGACGATGAGACTTTCCGGCGGATCGGTGTCGTCGGTGACGGTCGCCAGCATCGAGATGAGCGTCGACGCGCCGATCTGCTCGCCCGGATCGGGGCTGACGATGACGATGCTCGGCGCGCCCGCTTCGTTCTGCGAATCGCCGACTTGAAGGGTGATGCTGACGGTACCGGCATCCCCGCGGACGTCCACGGCGCTCAGCGTGATGACGTGGGCGCCCGAGCTGAGGTCGTTCTTGGCGACGATGAGATCGCCGTTGCGATCGGGCAGCGCGGTATCGAAGACGCCGTCGATGCTGCTGGTCCAGGTGATCTGCAGCTTCTCGGAGGCATCCTGCCCGTCCCGGGCGACGCCGTAGAACTCGACGAGCGTGCCTGGGTCGACGACGTCCCCGTCGACCGGGGCGACGATGGAGACCGTGGGCGGGGTGTTGTAGGACTGTACGCCTGCTTCGGTGCACGCATGGAGGAGGAGGGCGAACATGGCCAAGAGTCTACCGCAGATCGCCAGTGGGTGCCCGATCTGCCCTACAGCGACGCCACGTATCGCCCAACGCCATCGCGAAACGGCATCTTTGGCGACCACCCCAGCCATTCGTTGGCGATACGCAGACTGGCGTGCGTGATGGGTGCGTCCCCGGGCTGGGGCGGCAACCACTGGATGCGGAGCTGCTTCCGCGTGGCGTCGCCGACCGCAGCCAGCACGGCGGTCAGCGGTACCGGTGTGCCCCCGCCGATGTTGACGACGTTGTAGCCATCGGCCCGATCGAGGCAACGCAACAGACCGTCGACCGCGTCCGCGATCCAGGTGTAGTCGCGACTGGAGGAGCCGTCGCCGTAGACTGGAATCGCCTCCGACGCGCGGGCGAGCCGCACGAACCGGGCGATGGCCATGTCCGGGCGTTGGCCTGGGCCGTAGATGCTGAAGAGCCGGGCCGCCGTCACGTCGAGCCCCGAGGCGTAGCAGAAGAGCTCGGCTGCGCGCTTGCTCGCGGCGTAGGGCGAGGCCGGGCGGTCGGCGGCATCACTCTCCCGGAAGGGGCCGCCGCCGCTGCCATAGACGCTGCTCGACGAGGCGAGGACCATCCGCCGGACGTGCCGTTCGGCCATCGCTTTGAGGACCGTCATCGTGCCGGCGACGTTGTTGCGACCGTAGGGTTCGGGATCGGCCACCGACTGCCGAACCCCACCCCGCCCGGCGAGATGGATCACCCCGTCGATCGTGTGGAGCGCGCGCCGCACGGACTTGGGGTCGCACACGTCGGCCCGCACCAGCTCAACTCCCGTGGGTACCTTCTTCAGCGCGGGATCGTAGCCCTCGTCAAAGTTGTCCATCGCCCGCACCTGGTCTCCGCGTGCCAGCAGCGCCGCACAGACGTGCTGACCGATAAAACCGGCCCCGCCGGTGACCAGGACGTGCATGCTACCAGAGCGTCCGGAAGCGTTCGAACAAGGTGGTCTGCCGACTGCGCAAGCTCACCTCCCGGCCAGCGATCCACGCGCGACGGATACGAGTGCGGGGCTGCAACGGATCGGCTTCAGCGGTGGCAAGGGTCGCTGGGCGCCCCACCTTCAAGGTCCCGATCGGCAAAGACCAGGTAGCAGCGGCATTGTGTCCGCACGCCGCGGCGATTGCGGCGCTGTAGGGCAGGCCGTTGGCGACGGCGATGCAGGCCTCGGTCGGGAGCTCACGGAGGTTGTGCGGTCCACCGCCTCGAAACACGAAGCGCACGCCGGCCGCGTGCAACCGGGCGGGGTTTTCGTAGGCAGCGTTGAGCGTTTCCCAGTCCGAAGGCTGCGTGCTGGTGGGGGCAAGCAGCACGGTGAACCCGCTGGCGGCGATGTCACCAGCGACGAGGTGACCCTCCGCGCAGCCGCCCAGCACCGCGTCGAGGGAGAATTCCCTGGCAAAGGCGATGGCGCTGAGGATGTCGTCAGCCCGATTGGCTTCGAGGATGACCTTGAGCTCACGCGCCCGAACCGCGTGCCATGCCTTCTGGCTGCGGGTGAGCTCCTCGGGTTTGTCGTCGTCGGCCTTCTTCTTCTTGGCTTTGGGATCCGGCGGATCGGGCGCCTTGTTCGCCTCGATCAGCTCGCGGAGCTTCAGCGCGACGCCCATACGCGACTTCGGCTGGTTCGGCAGCGCGCCGGTACCGCCGTGACCAAAGTGGATGACGAGGCCCGCAGCCCCGAGCATCGTCGCCTCCACGACTCGCTCGCCTGCGAAGCGCATCCACGCGCCCTGTCCGCTGACGAGCCCCCCCGTCGGCAGCACCAATCCCCCAAGCACGCCCTGGCGGCGCGCGACGGGGATCAAGGCGCTGTCGGTATTATAGGCGTCTTCAATGCGTGCGGCGGTGACGACAGCATCGACCGATTCACTCTCGTCGTGGGTCGCGGCTTCTAGATCAATCTCCACCAATCCGATGGTGCTGCCCCCGTCGAAGAAGCCAGGAAAGACCACCGCCCCAGCGAGGTCCTCGCCCGTCGTCACGCCTGGCCCGACTTCGACGATTTCACCGCGTTCGATACGGATCCCGCCGACGAGCTCGGTCCCATCGCCCACCAGGATGCGCGCGTTTCGGAGCGTGAAGGTCGCCTCGCCGCCGACGATGAAACCGCCGCGGTCGGTGGGCCGATTGTCTGCGTTGGGAGCGCCCAAAGGCGAGGTGAGGGTTCCGCCGGAGGTCTGCACTTCCTTCGGGAAGGCGGCGTGAGCCGGGCTCGCGGCCGCAGTGGCGGCGAGGGCGCCAAAACCGGCGAGCAACTGGCGGCGGCTCTCTCCTTCTTTATCGACGGCCATTGGGGGTGCCCTCCACCGCGCGGTCGTAGACGAGAGCGCCGTCAATCCAGGTTTTTTGACAGCGAGAGGTGCCGTCCAGCGGGTGTTTGTCCCACAGCGCCAGGTCGGCCTGCTTGCCCGCCTCCACGCTGCCCACGTAGGTGTCGACGCCAAGGAGGCGCGCGGGATCCAGGGTGATGCTCTCGAGCGCGTCCGCCTCGGTCATCCCGTACCGCACCATCTTCGCCGCCTCGATGTTGAAGCGCTGAATGTGACTGGCCGAGTCGCTGTGGGTCGCGACGGGAACGCCGGCATTGGAGACCAACGCCGCCCCCTCCGGAATGCCGTCGAACGCTTCCTGTTTGAAGCCCCACCAGTCAGGCCAGGTGGCGATGCCGGTGCCGCGGGCGGCGAGGAGATCGCGCACCTTGTACGTTTCGAGCGCGTGATGGATGGTCACGATGCGGAAGCCGAACTCGTCGGCGACACGGAACCAGTCCGCGATGTCGTGGCTGCGGTAGCAGTGCAGGTTGACCCGCACCTTGCCGGCCAGCACATCGGCGACGACGTCGAGGTCGAGGTCCCGGGGCGGCGGCGACTTTGACGCCCGCGCGGTGGCGTACTCGCGCGCACGTAGAAACTCCTGGCGAAGAATCGCGATCTCCCCCATGCGAGTCTGCACCTGATCGTCGTCGATGACGTTGCCGTACACGCGCTTGGGATTTTCGCCACAGGCCATCTTGATGGCGCGGGGCGCCTCGGCGAAGACCATGGGATCGACGGTGCGAGCGAGCCGCAGCTTGAGGATCGCCGCCTGGCCGCCCATCATGTTCGCCGACCCGGGCAGCACCTGGATCGTCGTGATACCACCAGCACGGGCACGCGGAATCGCTGGGTCCTCCGGGTCAAAACTGTCGAGCGCCCGAACGCGCGGGGTGAAGGGCTCGACGGCCTCGTTGCCGTCATTGGAGCCATTCCCGCCCGGCCACGCGTACACGCCCATGTGGCTGTGCAGGTCGATGAACCCAGGAGTCAGAAACTGGCCCGTCGCGTCCAGCGTCGTGACCCCCGCGGGAAGGGTGCCGCCGACCTGCACGATACGTCCGCCGTCGACGACGACAGCGGTGTCGGACAGAGGCGGGCCGCTGATCGTGAGCACCGTGGCGTGCACGATCGCAAAGGCGGTGGAGCTGAGCGGCATGGGGCGGGAGGGTAGCACGGGTGCGGCGCGCCGACCCCCCGCCCCGGCGCTATGCTGCCCCCCGTGCTTCCCCTCTGGCTCACCCTCGCTTGCACCGACGATGCGGCCACGCGGCTGGCACCCCGCGCCGCAGAAACGGACGACACCGCCGACACCGACGCTGCCGATACTGGCGACACCGCCGCCCCCGACGACTCGACCTGGACGCTTCTCCTGTTCCTGAACGGCGACAACGACCTGGAGCGCTGGGCGCTCGGCGACGTCAACGAGATGGAGGCGGTGGGCTCCACCGACCGCATCAACGTGGTCGTGCAACTCGACCGCAGCCCCGAGCAGTTCGACGGAGACGGCGACTGGTCGGGCGCCCGCCGCTACCTCGTCAGCGCTGACGACGACCCCCTTGCCATCGGCTCCCCGGTTTTGGCCGAGCTCGGCGACGTCGATTCGGGCAGCGTGGATGCTGTCCTCGACTTCGTGGAGTGGGGCGTGGCCGCCTACCCCGCCGATCGGGTGGCCCTGGTGCTCTGGGATCACGGAGATGGCTGGTCCTTCGCCCCGAAGGACCCGGACGAGGACTGGCATAAGGGCATCTCGGACGACTACTCCTCGGGGTCGATGTTGTCGGTCGCGGGCGGTGATCTGACCGAGGTGGCGGTCGGCGCCGCCGCGGCTCTCGGCCGGCCTCTCGACCTTTTCGGCTTCGATGCGTGCACCATGCAGCAGTGGGAGGTGGCGTCGAGCGTCGCCCCGCACGCCGCGTTCATGGTCGCCAGCCAGGACTACGAGGGCTACGACGGATGGCCCTACGACACCGTTCTGAGCGAGCTTGCGGAGGATCCTGGCATGGACGGTGCCGGGCTCGGTGAGCTCATCGCCCGACGGTTCTACGAGAGCGGCGACACCACGCAATCGGTTTTGGCGCTCGCGGAGCTCCCGGCGCTGTCCGTCGCCCTGAACGACGTCGCCGACGCGGTCATCGCGTCGGGGTTGGCGGCGGAGCTGATGAGTGCTGCGGCCGCGGACGCCCAGGGCTACGACGGCGAAACCAGCCGCGAGCACGACCTGGTCGATCTGTTGGCGCGCATGGCGGTGCTCAGCGAGGACGACGACGTGGATGCCGCGGTGTCGGCCGCCCTCTCCGCCGTCGAGCGGGTGATCGTCGCCAGCTACAACCAGGCCGGGCGGGTGAAGAACAGCCACGGTCTGTCGATTTTTTCGCCCTCGCCCGCGGTGATGCCGCCAATCTACGCGCGAGCCGCGTGGGCCGCGGCGTATCGATGGGACGACCTGATCGCGGCGGCGGCGCGTTAAAGCCCATCGATGTCCCGCGCCGACCTGTTCCGGACCCTCGGCGACCCCACCCGCCTGCGCATCTTCGCGCTGTGCACGCGCGAGGAGCTGGCCGTAGGCGAACTGCAGGAAATCGTCGGCGTCGGCCAGAGCACGGTCAGCGGGCACCTGGCCCAGCTACGCACGGCCAATCTGGTCACCGCGCGCCGAGACGGACAACACACCCGCTACGCCGCCGCACGTCCCGAAGGCCAGGAGCGCCTCTTCGACATGCTCGTCGCCGACGCGCTCCCCGAGGGTGACGCGCTGGCCTTGGCGCGCGTCCGGGCCGAACGTTCGGCGCCAACGCCGGAAGGGCTGGGCAGCGACTATCTGCCTGGTCGCTCCTGGGAGGCGCTCGCGAGGCTGCTCCTGGCGCTCTTGCCACCGCTCCGGATCGCCGACCTCGGAGTGGGGACCGGGCATCTGACCGGGCTGCTCGCGCTTCGAGCGCGCCACGTCATCGCCATCGATCGGGACGAGGCGGCGCTGGCGCGCCTGCCGGCCGGCATCGAACGCCGGGCCGGCGCGCTCGAGGACCTGCCGTTGGGGGAGCGCGAGGTTGATCTGGTGCTGATTTCGCAGGCGCTGCACTGCGTCGAGGACCCGATCCCGACGCTCGTCCGGTGCCGCGATGCGCTCGTCGGCGGCGGACAGATCGCGGTGCTCGACCTCGCCCCGCACCCCCACGAGTGGGTGCGCCATCGCCTCGGCCACAAACACCTCGGCTTCGCCGACCTCGGCGCCGTCCTAAGGGAGGCCGGCTTTCACGACGTGAGCTGCGAGGTGGTTCACTCGGACCAGCGCGCGCCGGCGTTCAACACTGTGTTGGCGATGGGGCGGAAGTAGGCGTCCGGCGGCGCGGGTCCGTGCATCGACCAGCCACAATGCTACTTCGTCCCCTTCCCCTTCCACGTCTCGAACTTGAGTGCGTCGTCGATGTGCGCCGCCACGATCGGGTCCAGATCGCCGCGCATCGCGGTTAGGACCGCCTCGGCATCCGGCGACGGAAGGCTCCGAAAACACCGCAGCGCGGTGTAGCGGACGCGAGGCCGGGGATCGTCGAGCCACGCTGCGAACGCGCTGGCACCGCTCTTTTCGTGGAACCACACCCCTTCGAGAAGGGCGATCATCAAGTCCTCGTCGGCGGTCTCTCCCACGAGCCGGCGGCTGCCGGCGAAACCGGGCACGCTCGGCAGCGCGCGCTCCGCCTCGAAGGGGAAAGGGAGGTCGTACCGACCCACGCGGCGGTTGGGTGCAAGCGGAGGACCGGCAGGTGCGGTGCTGCCCCAGCCGGTGTGGGCGCAGGGGATGTCGCCGTCGCAGAGGCGGATGGCCTCGATGGCCCAGGCGCCGCGCGCTGCGGCGGCAGATTCCGGGGGCGCCGCGATCGCGGCCGCCGAGTCCGCAAGCCCGGTGCCGACGTAGTGATTGAACCACCAGCGGGCGCGTAGACTCGCGACGCCCTCCTCGGCCTCGAACGGGGTGCCCAGCGCTTCCCAAGCGGCCAGCGGCGCGTCGTCGGGAGGGGCGTTCCACACCGCGTGGGTGAAGCAGAAGCCGCGAAAGCGGCCGGCCTTCGCACAGAACTCCAGCCCTTCCTTCATCCTGCCCGCGCGCGCGAGCTCCTCGCCGGTTCGAAAGTGGCATTCGTCCATCCACACCCCCTCGGTCACGCCGGCGCATGCCGCCCGGGCTTCGTCGACGTCGCCCTCGCGCGCGCGGTCGGCCGCGACTTGAACGAGGCAGAGCGTGCGCAGCTCCGCCGCCGGTTCGGCGTCACAATCGGCGGGGTGGGCGGGCATCGTGAGCGTCTTGGGCTCACCATCGCAACCCTCCATGATGACGAACGCCGCGATGAGCATCATCGAGGCTCGCCGCCCAGGTGTGGGCGCCCGACGACCTGTTCACAGCGCGCCTTCCCGTAGTCCGTGCTCGCGTCGCGACACAAAAATCCGCCGCGGGTGGGGTCGATGGCCGCGAGCCGCAGCCGGACCATGTCCCGCTCGACCGGATCATCGACGGCGGCGATCTCCGCGAGCGTCGCGGCATCATCCTT
This sequence comes from Deltaproteobacteria bacterium, assembly GCA_947490345.1. Taxonomy (GTDB): domain Bacteria; phylum Myxococcota_A; class UBA796; order UBA796; family SXON01; genus SXON01. The sequence goes on along the minus strand of CANLGL010000008.1, from coordinate 68,790 downwards.
TCCGAAGGTCGCCCGTGCGCGCATGAAGCGGCAGTCCGCGTCGCACGGGTCACAGCCGAGGAGCAGCGCCAGAATCACGGGGTCCACCGCGCATACGGCCCCCAGACCGCCGGTTCTCCCGCGAGGATCGAGGCAAAATTCTTACGCCCGATCGTGGCCTCGCCGACGTCTACACAGTGCTCGTAGGCCGCAGCCTCCAGCGTGCGGCGGATCTCCGCAGGTTGCCCCATCCCGGCGAGAACGGCCGCCTTGTACGCAGCGGCAGCCGTGGGTGAGCGGGTGCCCATCCGAGTGACGAAGGACTCCGCGCGGGCCAGTCCCTCGTGAAGGTCGACGGCGAGCTCGTCAGCGAGGCCGATGCGGACGGCCTCGTCGGCGCCGATCGCCTCGCCCGTCATTCCCATGCGCAGTGCCTGGCTGGGGCCGACAAGCGAGGCCAGCTCCGCCGCGCCGCCCGCGGCGGGAAGGATGCCCAGCCCCGTTTCCGGAAGCGCGAAACGTGCGCCCTGAGTGACGATGCGCCAGTCGGCGGCGATCATGAACTCGGTCCCCCAACCCAAGGCGACGCCGTGCACGACGGCAACGTGGAAGACGGGGGCATGGCGCAGCCGAACGAGACAGGAACGCTGACGGCGGACGTGGGCCTTGACCTGGGACGCGGACCAGTCCGCGCGTTCGGGGACATTGGCGCCGGCGATGAAGATGGGTGCGCCCTTGGACGAGAGTCGGTCGCTCCAGGTGACGAGGGAGTGAACCGCGCCAGATTCAAGGAATGTGCAGAGCCTTTCCCAGTCGGCAATCTGGGCTACTCCCATTTCGTTCGCCTTGCCGTGGTCCAGGCGCAGTCGGGCCGCGGTGCCGTCGATGCTGAGATGCAGGGTGTCGAGCGTGATCATTCTGGAGCGGTTCCCACGAGATCGAAGGTGACTTTCGCCGTGGGGGCCACCCTGGCCATCACGACGGACGGGTCGGCGATGAGGTAGTCGCCGAGCGCCAGGGGCACCTCGCCAACCATCCGCAGTTGGCCGCCGTCCCGAGACAATGTCGCCGGCACCAGGACCGGTCGCTGCACGCCGTGCAGGGTCAGCACCCCTACAAGCGTGATGGGACCTGTGTCATGGGCGCCGGGCGCCCGCTGCAGCCGCAGCACGTCGAAGCGGAGCTCGGGGAACGTGACCACATCCAAGCTCGCCACCAACATGCGCTGATCGCGAGGTCCGAAGCCCGTGGTCAACGACGCGGGATCCACAACCAGGCTGCCCGTTCCGGCCGAAAGGTCGAGCGAGGCGGTGAATATGTCGACGCGGCCCGTCACGGCGCCCGCAGAGCTTTCGACGACGAAGCCCACGCCTCCGCCACTCGCGGCGGTGAAGACCGTCGGCGCGGCGGCCGCCATACAGACAAAGACTGCCCACATCGCATCGCCGTTATCGCGCCGCCACAGTGCGTGGAGAAAGTCGCAGTGCGTACCCCGGTTCGCACCCAAACTGCGTAATCGACTACGCGGTCGGAAAAGCCGTTGAGGACGAAGCTTCATTTTTGGAGAGGCCGACCGATGGCACGCCCTTTGCTTCGGGGCTACCGTCCTCCCGGAACTCCTCTATGACCACCCAGACGCAGCAAAGTGAAGCCCTCTTTCGCAACCGGAACCGGTCGGTCGCCCGCGCGTTCTACCGCCAGCTTCGCGGCGAGGGGTTCACGCACCAGCAGATCATCGAACTATCGACCACCTTGCTCGATTTTGTGACCGAAGACCTCAAGGAGCGCGTCGAACCGTCGAAGTAGACGATTCGCCAGTTGCGCGAAACTGACTGACGGGTCGAAATACTGACCCGTCAGTCGTTTTTGGGAACGGGAGCCGGCGGTCGAGGCGGTGGGACCATCGGTGGCCCCGGCATCGAGCGGGGGTTCGCCTCAGCCTCCGCGACATGCGCGAGAAACTCGGCAATGTTGGTGTCCGCCCGGTCGAGCGCCGCGTCCGCACCGACATCGCCCGCCCGCACCAACAGCCGCGCCTCGATCACCGCGAGGATTCCTGCCCGATCGGGGCACGCCCAATCCTGCGCATGCAGGGCGCCGTGGCCACGGACGACCATCAGCGCTTCGCTGTAGTGCCCCGCCGCCGCGAGGTGCCGGGTTGCGGTGTTCCGGAGCTGCTTCATCGCGTAGTATCGGATGCCCCCAGGAAACTCCGCGAGCTTCGCCGCGCGGCGCTCCACGATGGCCGGAACGGTCCCCGGGACCGCAGCGTTGAGCTCGGCGGCCGTCTCTTGCAGCCACGGCAGGTGCTCCTTGTCCTCGGCGCCCAAGCGCGCGAGGCTGCCGATGGCCCGGGGGCCGGCGAAACCGAGGGTGTCGACCGTCGAGTCGCCGGTGACCAGCGAGCCCAGTTCCGCGGCCGAGTATGGGCGGTGTGTCGCCGGCGGGACCGCGTCAGCCGCGGTGGGCACGGGCACAGCTCCGGTCGCGACCGCCGCCGCCGCCGCCGCGATGCCTGCGGCCTGCCGAGAAATTTCAGCCGCCGTCCAATAGGCGAAGGGTTCTGTTGCGGAGAACGGGGAAACCGTGTCGGCCCAGGCCTCCACCAGCCGGACACGGAGGGCGTGGCGCGCCTCGAAGTCGCCGAAGGCGTCGAGGTCCAGCCCCTCCGGCGCCACCACGGCACGGGCGTCCGATGCGAGGACCGCGGCTTCGGTCGCGACGTCCGCCCCAGCCTCGGCGCGGACAACGAGGCTCACCCAGCGCGCGCGAAGCGGGGCGATGAGCCCAGGACTCGGAGGCGGGGGCTCCTTCGCCGCCAACGCCGTGCACAGCCCGCCATCGCGCTCCGCCGCGCTCACCAGGGCCGCGCGAATCGGTGGACCGATCTTCCCGCCGAGCGCGAGCTTCCCAAGCGCGATGGCGCTTTCGTGGTAGGCGACGGCACACCCGGCCCAGTCTGCGCGCTGCGCCGCAAGGCGGGCCCGGTCCCGCCCGGCGAGAGCCAGGTGCCCTGCGACACGCATGCGAACGTCGTCCCAGGAGGCTTCGCCGTACGCGCGCGGGTTGTCGAGCAGGCCATTCAGACCCCGCCACGCGGGGTCATCGACGGGGATGACCAACTCGCCAGAACCCACGGGGGGAAGGCGCCCTCCCGGCGGCGGAGGATGGTTGGGACTCGGGGGCTCCGGCGACGCGGAGCACGCGATGAGCAGCAGAAGCATCGCGAGGTCTACCCCTCTTGCATGGCAGCGCGGACGAGCAGCAGCATCGCCGCGGTCCACCCCACCGAGAGCACCGCCAGCGACCGCTTGTGGAGCCTGAGCGCCCGGTCCACCACTCCCGCCTCGGCCATCCCGGTCGTGTGGACCACCACGCCGAGCCCGGCGATGACGAATCCGTAGGCGAGCAGGTACACCTTGTCCATGAGCATCAGGTAGCCCACGTCCGGCAGATCACTGCTGTACGTCATCTGCAGCGCGACGATCGTAAGTAACGAGGTGATCCCGACGTCCACGCGACTGTCGACCATGCTCGGCGACAAAAGGAACATCAGCGTGGCGCAAAGCACCACGCACAAGACCGGGAGGAAGAGCTTGGTTGCGTATGCGATGGGGGGTCGAGAGATCGGGACCTCCAGCGTGGCACGCGAGTAGGTCGTGTCGGCCGCGGTCCGCGGGTCGCCGAACCCGGTGTTGTAGTGGAAACCATCGACGTTGAACCTGGGCGGTGACACCCGGTAGCCGGGCAGTTGCAACCCGGGATTCATCGACGGCTCGGTTGAGTCCGGCACGTAGACCACGCCGGTGGTGTCGTGAAGCGCGTCCTCGAAGATGATGGCGAGCGTCTGCCGGTCGAACGGGTAGTTGTAGAGCGGCAGCTTTTTGGAGAAGGTGCCTTGGATGCGAAGGACCTGGTACAAGGTGCCATCGTCGAGCGTCTCGGCCTCTTCGTACAAGGGCGTGACCATCAGCCCCCACTGCTCGATCGGATTGGCGATCTCCATCGAGCTGGCCGGATCCAGGTCGGGATTGCGCCAGCGGAACCAGACGTAGAAGTCCATGGCGTAGGAATGCGTCTTCAAGTCGATCGACTGGATGTCGTTGAGGTGAACGCCGATGGCGACCTTTTCTGGGGTCTCGTAGACCCTTTCCTCGCCTTCGGGGGGCGGTTCCACCGCCCCAGCCGCGTCCGGGGGTGCGGCGGGTACCACACCCGAGCCGGCTGGTGCCTCGTCCCCAGCGAGCGAGAAGCGGGAGAGGGCGAAGCAGGCGACGAACAACAGCGCGAAGAGGCGAAGGCGGCGGCGGAACATCGGGACCCCGGCGAAGCACCGAGGGTACCACAGGGGAGCCCCGCGCCCCGCCTCGGGAAGCGGTAGACTCGCTGCGTGCCGGGCGAGTACCAATCACAGCCGCCGGAGCTCCTTGCTGACTCGCTGGAGCTTTCCGAGACCGACCAGGACAGCATCCTCCTCGGCATCGGCGGCATGGGCGAGGTCTGGCGCGTCCGAGATCCCCGCCTCCAGCGCAGCGTGGCGCTCAAGGTGCTTCGCGCCGATCAGCTCGGCTCCGCCTCGGCGCGCGCCCGCTTCATCGCCGAAGCCAGGCTCACCGCCCAGCTTCAACACCCCGGGATCGTGCCCGTTCACGAGCTGGGAACACTGCGCGACGGTCGAGACTTCTTCACGATGAAAGAGGTGAGTGGGCGCACGCTCGCGGACGTGCTGGAGGAAGCACGCACGCCCGGAACTTGGAGCCTCGCCCGGCTCGTCGAGCTCTTGCGGCGGGCATCCGAGGCCGTCGCGTACGCGCACGCTCGGGGGATCCTGCACTGCGATTTGAAGCCTGCCAACGTGCTCGTAGGCGAGTTTGGCGAAGTTCTGGTGGTGGATTGGGGCCTGGCGAGGACGGCCGCCCCAACCCCCGCTCCTCTCCCCGCGGCGCCGGTCGGGCCGGTCGTGGGCACGCCCGCGTACATGTCGCCGGAGCAGGCGCTCGGCGTGCACGAGGGGCTCAGCCCCGCGTGCGATGTCTGGTCCCTGGGCGCCATCCTCCACGAGATCCTCGCCGGTCACCGCCCCTACGACGGCGATGATCCATGGCGACTGGTCGAAGCGCTTCGTGCGGGACCGCCGCCGCGGCTCGTCTTGGATGGCCGGCCTCGCGAGCTGTTGGCCATCGGTGAGCGGGCGCTTTCCCGTGAGCCGGCTGACCGCTACGCCCACGCCAGCGAGCTGGCGTGGGCCTTGTCCGCGTGGTTGGAGGGGGCGCAGCGCCGTGACGAGGCGCTGGCGTTGGTGCACGAAGCGGAAGCACTCTTGCCCGAGGCGGCGGAGCGAAAGGCAAAGGCGGCTCGGCTCCGTGCCGCGGCCGCGGACGCTCTTTCTGCCCTGCCGGAATGGGCGCCGGAGGCCGAGAAGCAGCCCGCCTGGGCCTTGGGTGACGAAGCCGACCGGCTCGAGCGAGGCGCCGAGCTGCTTCTGGTCAGGGCCATCGAACGCTTTCAAGCTGCACTGACTCGCGACAACGTGGCCGAGGCGCACGCCGGATTGGCCACGCTGTATCGGGAGCGGCACCGGGCAGCCGAAGCGCTGCGGGAGCCGAGCGCTGCGGGCTGGGCGCTTCTGCTTCGCAGTCACGACACTGGAACGCACGCCGCCTACCTCCGCGGCGCCGGCGCCGTCACGCTCGTCACCGATCCAGCGGGCGCCACGATCGAGCTCTTCCGGTACGCCACGATCGGGCGGCGCGAAGTCCCGGTCCGCGCCGGCGAGTTCGGTCCGACCCCGGTCGTAGAGGCGCCGCTTGCCATGGGAAGCTGGCTCCTGGTGCTGCGCGCGCCCGGCTGTCACGACGTCCGGTACCCTGTCGAGATTCGGCGCCTGCACAACTGGGACGGCATCCGTCCCGACGCGTCCACGCCGACCGTGATCCGCCTCCCTCGCCTCGGCGAGCTGGCGCCCGAGGACATCTACGTGCCACCCGGGTGGTTCCGCGTGGGCGGCGATCCCGACGCCGCGTCGGGCCTGCCGGCGGCGCGGATGTGGGCGGATGGCTTCGTGCTCCGTCGGCATCCGGTTCAGAAATTCGAGTTCATCACCTTCCTCAATGCGCTCTTGGACGCCGGGCGGGAGGAAGAGGCACTTCGCTGGGCTCCCCGGGACCGACCCACCCGCGTTGACGTCCCGGGAGCACTCCTGTACCCCCGCGGGAAGGATGGTCGGTTCCGCCTTGATCCGCTCGACTCTGACGGGGACCCCTGGTTGCCGAGCTGGCCGGTATTCTGCATCGACCGCGCGAGCGCGGGGGCCTACGCCGCGTGGTTCGCCCAGGCGACCGGGCTGCCGTGGCGGCTTCCACACGAGCTGGAGTGGGAAAAGGCCGCCCGCGGCGTCGACGGCCGATGGTTCCCGTGGGGAGATGGGTTCGACCCGTCACGCTGCCACATGCGGGTGTCGCAAGCGGAACGGCCGATTCCACGCGCGGTCGGCAGCTTTCCGCTGGACGAAAGCCCGTACGGAGCGCGCGAAATGGCCGGGTTGATTCGCCAGTGGTGTGCAAACGACTTCGCCCAACCTGGCGCAAACGATGGCCGAATCGTTCCAGCGGTGAGCGGCCAAGAGGGCAGCCTGGCGAGCCTGCGCGGCGGCTTCTGGGCCGGCGTCGAACGTGTCTGCCGTGGCGCGTCGCGACTGGGCGAGGTTCCGACCGTACGCGTGAACGGGATCGGATTCCGAGTGGCCCGACGCGGCTAGAGGTCGCGGCTGGACCGCTCGAGCTGTTCGATCTCGGTCTTGCAGTCGATGCAGTGGGTGGCCACGGGGCGGGCCATCAGCCGCTTCTCGGCGATCTCTTCCCCACAACTGACGCAGATGCCGTAGTCGCCGGCATCGATGCGGGCGAGACCCTCCTTGATCTTGTGGATCAAGACACGCTCGCGGTCGCGGATGCGAAGCTGAAAGTCTCGGTTGGACTCCATCGACGCAAGGTCGATGGCGTCGGCGAGGTTCTCCTTCTCGACGGTGAGATCCCCGAGGGTGGCGCCTGCTTCGCTGAGAAGCGCACGGAGCCGCTCGTTGAGCAGATTCCGGAAGAAGTCGATGCGTTCGGGCTCCATGACGACTCCACAAACTGGGGACAGCGTGAAAAACTGTTGCAGGGCGGAGGTTGACCGCCCGTGACGGGTTCTTTACTACTGTCACCCATGCAATTTCGCAAGCTCACCGCCGCGGTCTTCCTCGTATGCGCGACGCCGCGAGCAGCAATTGCCGACGATTGGACAGGCGCGCGCGGCGACGCACGCGGCGGTACGGGGCTTGCAAACTCCAACGATGTTGGAGCAATCTCCACGAACGTCGCGACGGCTGCCCTCACCGAACAATACGACATGACCGCCGGCGGCGTGGCCGGCCCGGACAGCACGTGGCTCGGGCGGATCGCCGCAGTCGACTCGCGGACCAGCGTCGTCACCCTGGGCGCCAGCTACAACTACCTCAGCGACGATGTGCCACCGCCCTCTGCAGCCCTGCCGGGCTGGGCACTGCTCGATGAAGCGCTCACCAACACGACGCTGCACCAGGGTGTCTCCCTGGGCCTCGCCTACCCGTTCATGGACCGCCGGATTTCCGTGGGCGTCACCGGCCGCTTCGATTGGCGGGCGTCGGAGCAGGAGGGGGATTCGGACGGGTTCAACTTCAGCGCCAGCATGGCCGCGCGGCCCTACGAGCCGCTCACCCTCGCGCTCTCCGTGCAGAACGTGCTCGATCTCGGCTACGCCGACACGCGCCGCCTCGTCGACCTGGCCGTCCGCTATGACATCGGCACCTATCTGGCGCTCGAGGGTCAACTGCGGACGGAGTGGATGGGGAATCCCTTGGAAGAATCCCTGGCCGAACACTTCGGTGCTGACGTCGGCGTGACCGAGTGGCTGCGCCTCGGGGCCGGGTGGTCACACGAAGACGGCATGCACCGGGTCGGCGGCGGGCTTTCGCTGGTCAGCGAGAAGGCGGAGCTGGACTACAGCGTCGTGGGCGAAGTGGACAGTTCACCCGCGCGGCTGTGGCACGGCCTGGACCTGCGCGTTCACTTCTGACGGCGGCGGCGGACTACGGCAAAGGCCGCCGTAAGCGCGGCTATCGCGCTGGACGGGGCGCCAGCGGAGCAGGCGGCGACGTCATCCCAGGGCACCGCGGCGCCGGGACGGGGAGTGCGGGTACCTTCGTCATAGGGCGCGGGCCCGGGCCCACGATCGGCCGGCTCCTCTTCCACCACGGGCTCTTCCTCGACCGGCTCCTCCTCTACCGGCTCCTCCTCCACTGGCGGCTCCTCGACCACGGGCATCGTGCCGTGGGCGCTGAAGAGCTGGGAGATGCCGATCTCGAGGTACCCGTTGTTGTACCCGGGCCAGTCGTAGCCGATGCCAGCGCCGTCGAAATTGCCCCAATCCCCCGAGCCGGCGTTGCCGTAGGGATCGTTGACCACGAGGGTGTGAATGGGACTCCCACCCGAGGAAAGATAGCCGCGAACCGCGATGATGTGACCGTAGCCCAAGACCGACGTCGAGGCGATCATCGTGTAGCCGGCGTTGGTCTCGTTGACGACGGCCTCCAGTGACGTGCTCGCGTAGGCGCTGCCCACCCCATGCTGGTTGAGGAAGCTGACCATCTGCGCCCACAACGCGCCGCCGTAGCTGAGGCAGATGAAGCCGTGCGACCCCTGGCAGTCGGCGCTTTTGGCGACCCCCCACGTATCGTAGGTGTACCCATTGAAGCTGTAGGCGTTGGGGATGTACCAGCCGTGGGTGCTGGTGTGGGCGTAGGGCCAGGAGACACCGATGTCGGCCCGCGGCAGCGCCTGGTACCGGGCCACGGTCTGCACGCACGAGGTCGCACCACACGACCAGCCGCCGTCGAAGTTGTCGGGAGTGTCCCACAGTTGGTGCATGTACGGTAGATCGACGGCGTGGGTCTCGTAGGCGGGAGGAGGCGCCGCGGGAGCGCTCGCTTCAGGTGGTGCGGACAACAGCCGGAAGACCCTTCCCCGGTCGCTGACCCACAAGGCGCCGTCAGTGCTGTCGACAAACAGCACGCGGCCGTCGGGGAGCGAGGCTGGATACCGAGGGTGAAGGGTGCCGGGCGTAGCGACGGCTGCAGTGCGGCCGAGGTCGACATCGAGCCGGTAGAGCGTGGACTCCACGACGGCGTAAGGGCTCTCCCCAGCCTCCGGGCCCACGTCGGCGGCGGTGAGGACACGGTCGTACAGCAGAGTGTGGCCGGCAGGCGCCCAGCGGGCATGGTCGCCCCACGCCTGAGCCACGACCTCGCCGTCGGCGGCGCGCAGGACGACCACTCGGCCGTCGTAGGTCTCAACCGCGAGGAAGGCACCATCCGCACTGAAGCTTGGGCGATAGCCGGTGATCGCCAACGGGCGCGGTGGGCCCCCCGCCGCCAGCCACAGCTGGCCTGTCGATCCGTCGGCCCAGGCGAGCGCCTCCCCGGCCGTGGCCAGCAAGTCGACGTCCCCGAGGCCGGGCAGCTCCGAAAGCCCGCTGCCATCGAGCTGATAGAGGTGGTCGCCGTGTGTCCAGAGCACACCCTGGCCAGCGGGAGCCGGCTGCCCGACACGGTCGCCCTGGTCGAGCAGGCGGGTGACGCCCCCCTCCCAGGCCCACGCCTGCTGCCCGTCCGCGGTGACCGCCTTGTACAGAAGACGCCCGCCTGCCCAGATCGGGGCGAACCCGGCGCCGCGGGACGTGGTCACTTCGGTCACGGTGGAATCGGTGAGATCCAAGACCCAGAGTCCCACCCGATCGGCGCGGGTGAGCGCCACGAAGCGACCATCGGCAGAGGGGACCGGCGCGCCGAAGCCCGCCTGGCCCTCGACGCCGGGGAGAAAGTTGGTGCCTGGACCAGCGAGGGCGGCAGCAATCAGCAGGGTGAGCATCGTGCGTTGGAGTGCAAGCGCCGTGCCATTGGTGGAAGCTACATTATCCGGGTCCGTCGGGGCGTGCTGATCCCACGGGAACGCGACATTGGGGGGGCGCTACCGGGGGTGGGCGTGGATGAGCGCGTCCCAAGCGAGGACGCGTTCGTCGGACTCGCCCATCATTTCGACCATCCAACGCCGGACGTAGGCCCGGTCCAGCGCGGAGCCCTGGACCAGGAGGAGCTTCTCGACGTCGAGGATGTCCTTCGGCCGAAAGAAAAGTAACTTGAACACCGTGATAGCCTCAGCCGAAAGGTACCAAGCCGCGCCGCCGGGTCCCGCGACCAGCTTGCGCGTCGCGAGCGCCTCCCACGAAAACGGGATGCTCGGCGTGAACAGGTCCACCCGCATCCCTCGGCAGCGCCCGACGAGGACTGCACCTTCAGCCTCCGCTCTCCGCGCGAGGTCGCGGTTGATTTCGAGCCCAGAGGCAACCAGAATGTCGAGGGCGCCGTCCAGCGCCTCAGGCGTGACGAACAGATTGAGGTCCACGTCGTGGGTACCGCGCGGGTCGGCCCAAATGCCCCAGGCGATCGCACCGCCGATGGCGTAGGGCAAGCCCGCCGCGTCAAGCGCACCGGCCAGGTGTGCGGCGATCTCGAAGGCGGTCGTGTCGAGAGTCATAGACGGAGGCGGAGGAGGGCCGCAACCGTCGAGGCGGGCACCGGGTCGCGGAGCTCCAGAACGCGCGCCGCGTTGGCGTTCATGTTGAGAACGGTGACCGCGTCCCGGCAGACCGCGGCCACAACCGCGAGCCGCTGTTCCGGCGTCAGCTCCCGCGCCCAACGCACCTCGTCTTCGACCGAATGAAGTTCCCGGCGTAGCGAGGGGGGGAGAACGATGGCCACGCCAACATCATAGCCACATGGCCGAGTTACCGCAGGCCCGTGCGCCGCACCGACGACGCGCTCGACCGTCGGCGTGTCAACGGACCCGAGCACGATCGGGCGTTCGAGGATCGGCTCCCCGGAGATCTTGCCGGCGGGCGGGGCACCGTCCTCGGGGGCCGCCGGCGTTTCCGAAGCGCAGGCGACGAAGAGGAACGCAACAAGCATCAGCGGGGGTATCGCCGCGGGCCGCCCCTCGCCCGGCGCGAGTGCTACAAAGCGGCGAAGATGCTGAGCGGGCGATGCACGCGGTCGGCCCAGGCCGCTTCGTTGTGCTCGGCCCCCGGCTCCCACCAATGCCAGAGGTCCACGTCGTAGCGGAACCCGGCGCCAGCGAGGACATCGCGCAGCTGAAGGTTCTCGCAGTAGTTGTCGGCGCCATCGGGCGCGTCGTCCTCGATGCCGTCGCCGTCGGTGTCCGCGCAACTGCCCTCGCCGCCCGAATCGAGAAACAACGCGGTGCTCCGGTGCGCCATCGCCGCGTACACGTCGATCATCGTCGGGTTGCTGGCCCCGATCGAACCCCAGCCCATCGTGCCCGACATCGACCCGGAAAAGGCGTATTCGTCCGGGTATTGAGCGGCGATGGCGTAGCTGATGAGCCCGCCCAGGGAGCTGCCGAGGAGGCCCACTCGGCCCTCGGCGCCGTAGATCCCATTGATCAAAGGCCGAATGTCTTGTTGAACGAAGGTGCCATAGGCCGCGCCGGCCCCGCCGTAGCGCTCGCCCGAGATCACGTCCTCGACCGGGGTGTACTCCTCCATCCGCGCGCCAGTGTTGTCGATCCCGACCACGAGCACTCCGGCAGGGATAGCGTCCTGGAGTTGCCAACCGCCGTGGGGGGCCGCAGGATCGAACAGGTTCTGACCGTCCATCATGTACAGGGTGTGCGTGTGCTCGCCGTCGGGAACCCAAAGGCGCAACGTCCGCGCCTCCAGGCCCTGGCCTTGCACCTCGAACTGGCGCTCCAGGTGAGCCCCGGGCGCACCAGGGATGACGCTGAGCTCACCGAACTCGTCGTAGCCGTAGGCCCGCGCCCACGGATCCGCGATCCACTCGTCGCCGTCGGTGAACTTGTACCCGCCGCCCGAGTCGCCGGCGCGCACCAGCCAGGCGAACCCAGCCTCCTGGTTCATGGCCTCCGGTGCCCACTCCGAGTGCTCTCCGGCGAGCTCGAAGTTGGGGCCCATCGCGTGAACGAACAGCCAGCCGCCCTCTACCGGCGCGGGCCAGCCGTTCGCGCGCGAACGGTCGAGCATGGCCGCCGTCGGATCGGCGCGGAGGGCGCCGAGCACGTCGTCGAGGACGACGGGATCACCATCGTCGGCGCTCGGCGCCCCGCTGTCTAGCGAAGTTGGTGTCGGCTCGACGCAGGCGATCAGCAAGAGTGCGGAGAGCATGGGGGGGGGTATCGTTGCGGCAGCGGCTACGCATCAAACGTTGAAATTGTGGGCGCCACCCCGCTTCGCTCCGCCCCTGCCCCCGCGCGGCTCGCGCCTCACTGCCGACGGGCACCGCGGCCGCGCGACCCACGACGACGCAGCGCCCCCAACATCGCGAGCACAATGGCCGCTCCGACCGGACCCACGTTCGCTACCGCGCACGCGGCAGTGTCCGAGTCGCTGACCGTCGCGACCCCGTGCACCACCACTTGCGCCTCCTGCGACGCACCCAACGCCGAGACGACGCTCGTGACGGCGGGGTCGAAGCTGTAACGAAGCGTGTCGCCCTGGCCCAGCTGCTCCGCGCCGCTCTCCCAGGCGACCGGAACGCCGTACACGCGCTCTCCGCCCCCCGTGGTCCCCCACGCCACGACCTCGAGGTCGTCGCCGACCTGAGCGCCGGCTTCGCTCTGGGAACCGAGCTCCAGCTCTTGAACATCGGTTTCGGCCACTGCGGTCATCGAGACGACCTGTAGTTCGGCGCCGGCGACGAGTAGTCGGACGTCGACGGCGCCAGCGGCGTCGGGAGCAATGCGGAGCCAATCGTGGTCCGTGATGAACGAGGACACCTCGACGCCCACCGCCGCGGACGAGGTCGTGTCCGCCGCGAGGCCACCGGCTCCGGCCAAGGCTTCCTCGCCGCGGAACAGGTCGACGCGGAACAGCGCCTCGCCACCCACACACACCGACGCAGCGTCCAACGCGCCGGCCTCTTCCTCGGCCGAAAGATCGGTGGCGGCACGCAGCTCCGCCCGAGACGGCCGCAGCACTTCGGCCATGCCGCGAAACGCTTCGTTCCCATCCGCGTCGAGCACCACCAGCTGGGTCGTCCCCTCACCGGTGGCGATGGCGGCAAACGCCAGCTGCCCGTCGTCATCGGACACCCCAGCGCCGAGCTCGAGCACGTCTTCGTCGGTGCTGACCAGGGTGTATTCCTCAACCACAGCCTCCGGGCCCCGGAGTTGCAGATCGAACTGCGCGCCGAGGGTGTAGGGGGACGCCAGCGACGCACCCGCGATCGGGTCGAGGGACAGGCGGGTGTCGTCAGTGAGGGTGACGGGGGAGCAGGCAAGAACAAGCAGGATCACGGTCATGGGAACCTCCACACCCTCCGCTGCAAGGAGCGTGCCAACGCTGGCCGCTGCCCCGGTGCCCCCCAGCAAGGACCCAGCCGTCCCGGCCGGCCAACTCGTTGAACTGTCCTGCACAGAACTGCAAGCGAAGCACACAGAAAGCGCTCTGCTGCCCGGCTCGGCCGCCCTCGGGGCGGCTCACGCGCAGGAAGACGGCTGGCACGACGCTTGCCACGAGCGGCCCGAGGACATTCCAGCATTGGCCGAGCGCTTCTTTACCGAAGCGCGCGGGCGATCGCCACCGTCGTCGTGGCTCGATCCCCACGCGCTGGAGGCGCTCCTGAAGTGGCCCTGGCCGGGCAACATTCGCGAGCTGCGGCATGTGATGGAAGCGGCGGCGGTGGAGTGCGACGGCGGGCGGGTCCTCCCCTCCCACCTCGGCGTGGTCGCCCCGGAGCGTTCTGCGCCCCGGCCCGTGCTCGTCACCACTTCAGAGCTCGATGAGGCCGATGCTCGCGAATGGCGACTCCGCTCGTCGGTGCGCCAACGGCTGATCGCCTTGACGTTGCGCGTCCCCGGCGTGGGAGAGCGCGGACCCGCCTCGGTGGTGAACTGCGTCCTCACCGGGCTTGCCGGTCGCCCGATCGCGCCGGAAGCGCTCGAAGCGTTGGTCCGGCATCCGTGGCGCGGACAGGGCATCGAACTCGATCAAATGTTGCGCAGCCTCGCCGAGGCGGCAGACGGACCGATCGACCGGGCCACCCTGCTCCAGTTGTTACCATCTTTGGGTAAGGAGAATTCCGGCGCGCCCATCGTGGCTCTCCTTTTTCCGACCGCACTGCCCGGCGGGGGCCTCGGGGGCTTCCGCCAGGTCTTTCCCCAGGGCCGACTCATTCTGGGGCGGGCGAGTCGCCTGTCGCAATTGACACCGGAGCCGGGCGCCCCTCAGCGGGTGGTCGACCGTTGGTCCGCGATAAAGCGTCACTTGAACAGCGATGACGTGGGCCTGCTCTGCCTCGAACAGATCCCGGAGCTCGGTCGCGCCCAGGCCGTCATCGTGCTCGAAGGGGATGAGGTGGTTGCCCACGGCCTCCCCGGGAATGCGCTTACGACGTGGGCGGGGGCCCTGGGACAGCCGCTCGACTGCGTGACCGAGGAGCGCAGCGTGAGCCTCGGGGCGGCGGGGGTGATCGAAGTCCGCGCGGACCTGAACGGCGCGGCGCTGGTGCGCGTGCTCTTCTTCGCGGGCGAGGTGGCGCTAGCGGACCACGCGGAAGTGGTCCTCGGCAAGACAAACCCGGCCGCCACCGTACGCCAGGCCGGCCCCGCGCCGGGCCTTCCTCGGCAGTTGCCGGCCGCCGATGTTGCCGCACGGGCATGGATCCTGGACGCCCAGGAGCGCGCGGCCCTTAACCGATTGGTGTGTGGCTTCCTGCGCCGAGGCGGGGCGTTTGCCCAGGCGCTGCGCTCCGGGATCGGCGAGCTCTTCGAGTCCCGTCTGGACACGCTTTCCCGCTACTTGGACAGCGGCCACCCCAGCCAGTCGTGCGTGCGCCTTTATCGCCACGAAGCCAACGCCGTCCTGCGCGCCGAGTTGGGCGCGGCCTTGGCGGCGCTGCCCGATCCAGAAAGCGCGTGGAGCCGCTTGCCAAAGGGCATCCGCGAGGTGATCGCCGCGCCGGCCGCCGCAAGCTGAACTGTTCAGGGCGGTTCAGCCACCCCGGGGAGCGGCGGCCGCCAACGCGCTCGATCGGCCGGGAATCGGCCACCCAACCCTGGCACGACGCTTGCACTGGACCCCACCGCACAAGAGGGTGCCATGTACCGTTCCTTGCTTCTCTCTCCCATACTGCTCCTGGCCGCCTGCAAGACCGTCGCCAATGACGAAGCCACACCCGAGGAGCCGGCGTGCGACGCGCAGCTTCTCTACGCCGACGCCGACGGCGACGGCTTCGGTGACCCCGCAAGCGGAGCCCAACGCTGTGAAGCCGCGGGCCTCACCCCCTTCGCGGACGACTGCGACGACGGCGACGAGACCCGCTTTCCCGGCGCGGAGGAGATCCTGTGCAACGGGCAAGTCGACAACTGCTCGATCGAAGCCGAAAGCGAGGTGTACGCCGAGGGCCGAGCCCTTCAGTCCGCGATCGACCGGGTGGGGGTGGGCGGGACCGTCTGCGTCCCCGCCGGCGATTACGACGAAGTCCGGGTCTCCGGTCAGGACGTGATCGCCATCGCGGGCCGCGACGAAACGATCATCTCCGTCAGGCGCAGCGCAACTGGGGTGACGATGACCGGCGGCACCCTGACTGGCTTCTCGATCGAGGGGGGAGCCGTAGGCGTGACCATGACCGGCAGCGACGGCGTGGAGCTCTCCAACCTCCGCATCAGCGGCGCGGTGCAGGCGATGGAGATCCAGACGTCCCGCCGCGTCAGCATCCTCGACACGACCATCGCCGACACCGACGGCGGCATCGAGATGACCACGGTCCAGGAGGTGACGCTGCGCGACGTGAGCTTCCAGCGGGCGTCAGCGACCGGGGGCACGCCGGCGCTCCAGCTCACCGACGCCGAGGATGTAAGCGGCGAGGCCCTGTCGTTCGAGGGGAATGAGGCCGGCGCGCTGTCCATGCTCGGCTCTCGCGACGTCGAGGTCCTCAGCTCGGAGTTCTCCGACAATCGCGCCGAGCTCGGCGCTGCGATTTACGCGGAGAATTCGGCTGGGGTCTACGTTTTCAACAGCACCTTCGAAGGCAACAGCGCCAGGTCTGGGGGCGCAATCGCCCTGCTCACCGTCACCGACGTCGAGTTGAACTCTGTCCGGCTGCTCGACAACGAAGCCACCGCCTTCGCTGGCGGCGGATTGTTCGCCTACAACAGCTCGGTCTACGTTCTGCTCAGCACCATCTCCGACAATCGGGTGAGCGCGGGGGCTCTGGGTGCCTGGGGCGGCGGCGCGCTCTTCTGGGCCGGTGAGGTTCAGGGTGTCGCCAACTCCTGGTTGAACAACTCCTCCGCGGGGAACGGGGGCGCGGCGGCCGTGATGGACTGCACCGCAAGCTTCGAGGACAACTTCGAAGAAAACACGGCCGGGCTCGACGGCGGCGGGCTGTATCGGAACGGGGGCGTGGTGACCTACTCCGGGTCGGCGTTCTGGGCAAACACCCCCCAAGACGTGTTCTGACCGACTCTGAGCCTACTCGAAGCCCGCTTGGCCGAGTACGCCAGGCGGGGCTTCTCATGCTCGGGCGCCGGCCAACGCTCCCACGGGTCAAACCTTGAAGTACCTCGCCTGCGGATGATGCAGCACAATCGCGGCGGTGGACACTTCGGGATGGAGCTGCTCGTCGGCGTCCATTTTGATGCCGATGCGCTCGGCGCCCAGCAGGTCCAGCAACTTCTGCTGGTCCGCCATCTCGGGGCATGCAGGGTAGCCGTATGCATAGCGGCAGCCACGGTACTTCTTGTGGAACAAGTCCGGCAACTCACGAGAGTCATCGGCGGTGATGCCTAGCTCGGCGCGCATCTGCTTGTGGACGTACTCGGCCAGGGCTTCGGTGGTTTCGACGCCGAGTCCGTGAAGGTACAGGTAGTCGGCGTAGCGGTTGGCCTCGAACCACTCGCGGGCAACGTCGCTGGCGCGCTGCCCAACCGTCACCACCTGCAGGCCGACGACATCCTCGTCGGGGTGCACGAAGTCCGCGAGGCACAAGCCCGATGATCCGTCGGCCCGGCGCTGGCGGGGGAACGCCAGACGCAAGTCGTGGTCGAGGAAACGGATTCCGTCGCCGTCGCGGCGCGCGCGGAAGAATCCGTACAACGCCTGCGGCTTCAGGATCGCTTCCCGCGCGACGCGGTCTGCCAACTCGACCAAGATGGGCTTGGCGACCGTCCGGAGCTGCGCCGCATGCTCCTCGATCGAAAGGTTCTTCCTCAAGAAGCCCCACTGGAACTTGAACAGTACATCCTCGTTGATCCAAGGCAAGAGCGCCTTGACCGAGACATCCATCTGGCGTGCCCCGAGAACCGGCATCACCGGCGGAGCTACCACCTCGATCTGCACGTTCTCGCGCGGATCGTAGGGCAGCGGGCGTTCCCCGCGCGTCGGGATGGGGTGCGCCGCCGCCTCGCCACCCGGCTCCACAACGAGGGTATCGTCCCACTCATGGAGGTCGTTCATGAAATAGAGCCCGGCGAACGCATCCTTTGCGTACGCCACCTTCCGGCCGTACGTCCGTGAACAGTCCTCTTCGACATAGGCGCGGGTCAACGCGGCACCCCCGAGCACCACCGGCGTAGTCAGACCCTGCCGGCGCATCTCCTCCAGGTTCTCCCTCATGATGACCGTGCTCTTGACCAAGAGGCCGCTCATGCCGATGACGTCGGCCTGGTGCTCGGCTGCGGCCTTCAGGATGTTGTCGATCGGCTGTTTGATGCCGATGTTCACCACGTTGTAGCCGTTGTTGCTGAGGATGATGTCCACGAGGTTCTTGCCGATGTCGTGCACGTCGCCGCGGACCGTCGCCAGCACCATCGTGCCCTTCGGCGGCCCCTGGACCTTCTCCATGAACGGCTGCAGGTACGCCACGGACGCTTTCATCGTCTCCGCGCTCTGCAGCACGAAGGGCAACTGCATCTGTCCGGAGCCGAAGAGTTCCCCGACAACTCGCATGCCGTCGAGGAGGATCTCGTTGATGATCGTCAGCGCCGGGTGCGTCTTGAGCGCGTCGTCCAGCTCAGCTTCGAGGCCGGTACGGTCACCCTCGACGATGCGCTCCTTCAGCCGCTCCTCGACGGTTTCGAGCCGCTTCTTCTCGGTCTTTTCCAGCTTGCGGTCGGCGAAGATCCTGAGCAACTCCTTGAGCGGGTCGTAGCCCTCGCGGCGACGGTCCCAGATCAGGTCCTCGCAGACCTCGCGCACCTCGGGCTCGAGCTTGTAGAGCGGTACGATCTTCTCGGCGTGCACAATCGCGGCGGTCATCCCGGCCTCGCGGGCGTGGTGGAGGAAGACCGAGTTGAGCGCGTGGCGGGCGGCGGGATTGAGCCCGAAGCTGATGTTGCTGAGGCCCAGCACGATGCCGCAGCGGGGGAAACGCTCGGAGATGAGCCGAATGCCGTCAAGGGTCCAGGCGCCGAGCTTGCGATCGTCCTCCATACCCGTCGCGATGGTGAACGTGAGCGGGTCGAACAGGATGTCATCGGGCTCCATCCCATGCCGGTTCACCGCCAGGTCGTAGAGCCGCTCCGCCACTGCCAGCTTGCGCTCGGCCGACTTGGCCATGCCCGCTTCGTCGATGGTCAGCGCGATCACCGCGGCCCCGTGCCGCTTGCAGAGGCGGCAGACCTTGTCCAGCCGGTCCTCGCCGTCCTCGAGATTGATGCTGTTGACCAGCGGCTTGCCGCCGATGCGCTTGAGCGCGGCCTCGAGCACCGGCAGCTCGGTGGAGTCGATGACCAGCGGCGCCTGCACGCTCTGCACCAGCCGCTTCACCAGCTCGTCCATGTCGCCGACCTCGTCCTTGCCGACGAAGGCCACGCACACGTCGATGGCGTGACTTCCGCCTTTTACCTGCTCTTTGCCCATCCCCACCATGCCGTCCCAGTCGCGGTTGTCGAGCAGGCGCTTGAACTGGCGCGAGCCGTTGGCGTTGGTGCGCTCGCCGATGGCGAAGATGTCGGCCTGCTGCCGCAATGACACCGGCGAATACAGGCTGGACGCGCTGGGAACGAAGTCGGGCACGCGGTGCTTGGGCTTCATCCCCAGCACCCGCGCCGCGACCGCGCGGATGTGGTCCGGCGTGGTGCCACAGCAACCACCAACGGCGTTGACGCCGTCCTGTTGGATGAAGCGGACGTGCCATTCCGCAAGCTCGTCGGGGCCGAGCGGGTAGCAGGTCTTGCCGTCGATGAGCAGGGGAAGCCCGGCGTTGGGGAGCACCGAAAGCCGGCGGCGGCTGTGGCGTCCGAGGAAGCTGATGTGCGAGGCCATCTCCTGCGGCCCGGTGGCGCAGTTGAGACCGAGCAGATCGATGGGGTACTGCTCCAGCACGGTCACGGCGGCGGCGATGTCGCTGCCGAGGAGCATGGTGCCCGTGGTCTCCATGGTGACCTGGGCCATGATCGGAATCTTCTTGCCCAAGAAGGCCAGCTCTTCGACGACGGCCGCGACCGCGCACTTGGTCTGGAGGAGGTCCTGACAAGTCTCGACGAGGAGCACGTCGCAGCCGCCCTCGACGAGTCCGCGCACCTGAAGGCGGTAGCCGGCGAACATCTCGTCCCAGGCGATGTGGCCGAGCGTGGGGAGGCGGGTTCCGGGGCCGATGCTCCCCGCCACAAAGCGTGGCCGCGCCTCGCTCGAAGCGGCATCCGCTGCCGCCCGCGCGATCTGCGCCGACTGCCGGTTGATCGCGATGGTCTCCGCCTCGAGCCCGAACTCGGCGAGCACCCACGGTGCCCCGCCAAAACTGTTGGTCTCGACGATGTCGGCGCCGGCTTCGAAGTAGCGCTGGTGGATCGCCCCCACGACGTCGGGCCGCGTCAGGTTCAGGATCTCAGAGCAGTTCTCCAAGCCGTTGTAGTCCGACAAAGGCAGGTCGAAACCCTGGAGCTGCGTGCCCATGCCGCCGTCGAAGATGAGGACCCGGTCGTCGAGCGCATGCAGGAAGGTGGACATGTCTACGGTATATCGCGATATACCGATGGGTGGCAAGCGTCGGGCGACCCTACGGCGACTCCACCGAGAGTGTGGCACCATAGATCCAGAACTCGTTCGCGCCGGGAGCGGTGGTGACCCGCAGATTGTTCTCCCACCCCGCCGGCCCTTCCAGCGTCGACATCGGGATCTCGATGATGACGGATTGCCGAACGTTCGCCGCGCCCGCAAGAGCGTGTGGCCTCACGACATCGGCGCCGCAGCAGTCGATGTAGATCGGCAAGAATCCCTCCAACGAGGTGGCGGCACACAGGCCGTCGACGGTGAGGAACAGTCGCCCCTTCATCTGGGTTTCGCTGAGCTTGAAGTAGAGGCACAGCGGATCCCAGGCGCCGAACACGCGATGATCGACATCGAACGTTCCATGACTTGCGCCGCAGCGAAGGCCCTTGCGGCGGGCGCGCGGCTGGGTGAGGTCGACGGAGGCGAAGACAGGCATGGAGTCCTTAGGCGACGGTGACCCACGCGGAAAGCACCACGGCACACCGAGGGCAGCGTAATCCGAATCGTGCCCGCACACTCACTCCCTCGGCAACACCCCCATCACCACCGCCGGCGCCGCCAACGTCAGCGTCCCAGCGGCCAACTGCTCGGTGACCCACGCGTTCTGGGCCTTTCCGAGGCAGTCCTGGAGGGTGTCCTTCTGCCGCGTGCCATTCGAAGTGTAGACGCTACCATCGATGTCGACGACCGTCGCCACCGAGACCGGCGCGGTGATGCGGTCGGGGTATTGCACGTGACACGCCGCCCAGCGGGGGTCGGTCATCGAGGCCGCGTCGACGGCCGCGTCCCGGGCGACGGTGTCCCCGGGTAGCGTGAACGACGTCCGGTAGTGGCCGCCGCGCTCCTTGAGCTTGATCGAGCTGAGGCAAGCGCTGCCGACGCCACCCATGGTGAGCTGCCCGGCATCGTCGAAGAAGTACCAGGCGGTGCCGCGGCCGCCGCTGTGCCCCGTGGTGATGCGCACGTCGACGTTGATGCCCGCCCGCTGCGGGGCCAGCGCGACCTCGATCAGTCCGCAGGCGCGGATCCGCTCCGGCGACCATACCGAATCCAAGACCGCGTACTCGACCGGCGGCTTGGCCTTGGCTGAGGGTGCGTCCGGAGTGAGCTCCGCGACGGGTGGAGCAGGGAGCGGCGACCGGGCGAGCGAGACGGCAACCACCAAGAGGAGCGTGACCATGCCGGCGACAACGATCGCCTGCGTCGATTTCTTCACCGGCGACGCCGTCCGGCGAAAATCACCGCCCCGCCGACCAGCGTCATGAGCGCGCGCGACGAGGCGCCGCCGTGCTCACAGGCGCATCCGCCCCCGTCCTCGCCACCAGAATCGGGGTCCGGTTCGGCACAGGGCGTCGCATCCGCATCGGGATCGGCTTCGCCCGCGATCCCATCGCAGTCGGCGTCCACCGACGACGCGCAGGACTCGGGCGCTCCCGGGTGAACGCCCGCGGCGACGTCGTCACAGTCGGTGAGGTCCGCCACGTACCCGGGCGGCGCGGCACAGTCCGCGAGGACCACCAACGGGTTGCCAAAGCCGTCACCATCGGCATCAGCGTGGAACGGGAGCACGTCGACCGCGGCGGCGCCGTCGACCGTTTCGTCACAATCGTCGTCGATCCCGTTGCAGCGCTCCACGGCCCCAGGGAAAACGCCGGGAGCGCTGTCGTTGCAGTCGCCGTCGCGAACGTCCACCCCGTCGCCGTCCGCGTCGAGCACACAGCTCAGCACGACGGTGGCGCTGGCCAGGTCCACGTCCTCACCCTCAACCCGCAAGTTGACTGCGAACGAGCCGGACTGGTCCAACGCGCAGGCCTCCGACACGGAGAAGGGCAGCGCCACCGCCGCACTCTCGGCGTTGGAGAGCACCCCGCCCACGGCGACGGCGACCCCATCCACGAGCAGCTCATCGTTCTCGGCCACCAGCACCAGCTCCGCCGCCTCGACGTCCCCCGGCCCGCCGTTGGCGACGACCACCACCAACGACGCGATGGAGCCCGGCGTCAAGACGCCGGCGGCGTCCAGGGTGACGCTACCGATGCTCAGATCGCTGCCATCACCGAGGAAAATCGTCTCCAGATCCAGGCGAGGGTAGCTGTAGGCCGTACTCCCCCGGGCGTCCGCGATGGTCGTTCCCGAGCGAATCAACCACGCCTCGGTGTTCCGGGGCCGCGCGTCCGGCACCGCCTCCTTCAACAGAGCAACCGCTCCGGCCACGTGGGGGCTGGCCTGGCTGGTGCCGCCCATCGACTGGCCGCCGGCGGTGATCGTCGTGCCTGGCGCCGCGAGGTCGATGAGCCCGCCGCCGTTGCTCGAGCAGTTCAGCGAATCGACCGCGGGCCCACTGTCGGTGCAGGAGGACGAACAGCCGGCGTTGGTGCACCAGCTCGTACTCCCCGCCGCGGCGTCGTAGGTGTTGGCCACGGCGAAGACCCGCTGCAGGCACGCTGGAAACGAGACGTTGTCCGGGTCCCCGTCGTTCCCCGCGGCGCCGACGACGACCACGTTGGTCCGATAGACCGTCGTGACCGCGGTTTCGGTCGCCGTGCCGGTCCCGTCGCAGTAGGTGTCGGTACGGTAGTCGTCCGTGCCCAGCGAAAGGTTGACCGAGACGATGTTGTAGGTCGCGACGTTGAGGACCACGTCGTCGAGGGCAGCCGCGATGTCGGCGTCGGTGGCGCTGTCGCAGGCCCCGCCGAACACCTTGTACGCGACGATGTCTGCGTCCGGCGCAACCCCTGCTGTGCCGGCGGCGATCGCAGCGACGTTGCTGCCGTGACCGTGGCAATCGCTGGGATCAGCGTCGGCATCGGCGAAGTCGTAGCCGCCGACCACCTTGCAGCCGGTGCCGAAGCACCCGCCAAGGTCGCTCTGGGTCCAATCGACGCCGGTATCGATGATCGCGACCGCGGTACCCGCGCCACCGAAACCATAGCTGGCATGGATGGTGTCGGCGCCGACCACGCCGAGGCTCTCGGTGAGCGCGCGCTGGAAAAGCCGGTTGGGCGCGATCGCCTCGACGCCATCGCACTGACGGGCCCGCCGGACCGCCGCATCGTCCATCCGCAAGTGCAGGATCGGCGTCGCTTCGTACCGCCTGAGCACCGCCTGAGGCCGGATGCACGCGATCGCCGCGGCCTGGTCAGCCGCGATGCTCGCCCGCCACCGATCAAGGTCGGTAGGGCTTCCGAGGGGCTGGGACAATGAGACCAGGAGCTCGAGCATCAGTCTGCCTTGCCGCCAGGCTTGACCTTGCCCTTCCCCTTCAGCTTGCCGTCGCCGCCGAGCTTCGGTCCGGCCAACCGGCCACCGGGACGCAGCCCCTTGCTACCCGGCTTCCCCGCCTTGGGCACCGGTGCGACCTTGGGGAGTTCGAGCCCCAGGGCCTTGGCGACAAGGACATCGACCGACGCCCGGGCGAATTCGGCATCCCCCGGAGCCGCTCCTTTGGACACCGTCAGGTACACGATATCGCCCGCCGAGCCGCGGGCCAGGCTGAGCGTTTCCAAGCCCCGCGTCCACCGCGTTCCCGCGTGGTCGCCTTCTGCGTAGACAGCGGTCCCCGCCAAAAACCCCACCCCGGCGAGTTTCGCTTGCCACTCGGTATAACGTGCCTCCCAGTCCAGCTTCTGTGCGGTCGGGAAGGTGAGGATCACCTGCACCGGATCGACC
Organism: Deltaproteobacteria bacterium; assembly: GCA_947490345.1. Classification (GTDB taxonomy): domain Bacteria; phylum Myxococcota_A; class UBA796; order UBA796; family SXON01; genus SXON01. Next base: position 45,042 of record CANLGL010000008.1, on the reverse strand, counting down.
AGAAGCACGGTCGCGCTGCCGTAGCCAAGACCTAGCTCACCCCACGGCGGCGGCAGGAGGTGCGCATCCACGACCGGCGGCGGAACAACGACCTCCGGAACGACGGGAACCAGCCCCTCTGGTGGGGGCGGGGGCGGCGGCAACGCCTCGGACGGCGAGCCCGCGCAGGCGAACACGAGCCCGAGCACGGGCAAATAGACGACCAGACGACGCATGGCTCAATCCCCGTAGAAGTACGCACCCACCGCCTCGAACTTCAGGACCACCGAGACCGCGCCACACCACGTGCCGTCCTCGTCGTCGAAGTCGCCGTTCGCCGTCAAAACCACCCCCAGAAGCTCGGCCACCGCCGGGTCCACCGCCTGCGTCTTGGCGACCGCGAGCACGTACGCGGCGCTGACCCGCCCGGCGAGAACGCCACGGTAGACATCGTCCTCTCCAAGCTCCACCCGCAGTTGACCGTCGCGCAGCGGAAAGACCAGGCTGGCATTGAGGATCTGCACCGGCAGATCGAGGCTCAACCCGCCCGCCACGAACACACCAGAAGAGATCGATCCCGCCGAAAGGCCGACGACGCCGATGTCCTCATCCCGATCAAAGGTCTGCCCGTCCAAGAGCAGGCCGTCGGTGCCGAGCATCGGGATACCGAGGGCCTGACCTACCTGTCCGGCGACACACTGGTCGGTCTGCCAATCGTCGACTCCGCCCAATTCGACCGTCAGCAGCAGCTCGCCCGAGTCGATCGCAGACTGGACCAGACCCTCGATCACGCTGATCTTGGCCTCGGTCGAGTTCAGCGCCGGCTCGAGGCGAGAAAACGCATTGTCGATGCCCGGGGCGCCGTCGGGGCTGGTGTAGTCGGCCACCCCACAACCGGTCTCACCATCCTCCGTGGAGGTCACCCCATCGAGGTCGAAGCCCTCCGAAACCCCGTTGGCATCGGCCAGGGCAAAGGAAAGCGTACGGAGGACAAGCACCTCTGGCATGTCGGTGAGCGTGCAGGTGCCCGCCTCCTGGGGCTCAGGCGCGCAGGCGATGAGCGTCACCGAGGCGAGCGCGATGAAGCGGGCGAGGGACCGGAGGGGCACGCCCGGAGAGTAGCGCGCTCACACCACGAGCACCACGAGCCCCAGTGAGCGGGCTGCGGTGGCTATACCTCAATCTCCGAAAGCCCATCCTCCGTGTAGGCGTCGTCGGCGCCGAAACTCGGCGCGAGTATGTCCATGCCGCGCAAGATGCTGAGCATCAGCATCGCAGAGTTGTCGCCGGTGTAGCTGCGATGGTGGATGCCGGTGCGCAAGGTACCGCAGAGGCCGCCTGCGACCACGATCGGCACATCGTCGATGCTGTGGATCTGCCCGAGTCCGACCTCGCTACAGCCGAGCACGCAACAGTTGTCGAGCAGGGTGCCGTCCGCCTCGGGCACGGCGTCAAGGCGCTCCAAAAGGTAGGCGAGCTCAGCCACGATCTGCACGGTGATGGCGTGTACCTCGGGCTGATCGCCGCCCTCGTCGTGGGTGAGGTTGTGGTGGCCCGCCGTCGCGCCCGGAAACAGCGGATTGGCGACCGGGTCGGTGACGTAGTGCCCGAACACCCGGGTCTGGTCGCACGCCAGCGCCATCGCCAACATGTCGCTGACGATCCGGCTGCGCGCGGAAATCTGCGGCCGCCCCTCGATGTCGGGGTAGCTGGCCTCGGGCTCGGCGGGGGGACGCGCGCAGCTCTCCAACGACGGCGGGTCTTCCTCGAGTCGGGCCAGACGCTCCTCGAGCTCGCGGACGCCGGTGAGGTGTTGGTCCAGACGCGCCTTGTCCGTGGCGCCGAGCCGCCCCTGCAGGGTGGCGATGTCCCCCATCACGCTGTCGAGAACGCTGCGTCGAAGGCCGAGGGTCGGGTCGACCAGGCCCTCTTCGCCGGGAAGGCGAAAGGTGGGGCCGAAAAGCCGTTCGTAGAGCGCATAGGGATCGGTCTCGGGCGGGTTGCGGCTGTTCACCCCGTTCCACGATTCGCCCGAGCAGTCGCTCGCGGCCGTCTGCAACGAGGGGAAAAGCGTGTCGCCACCGACCTGAGCCGCGATGATCTGATCGATGGTCGGACCGGCGAAACTCTCCACCCCATCCGCAGAGAGCGGCGTCATGCCTGAGAGCAGCCCGGCTGCGCCCGAGGTGTGGGGCAGGAGGTTCGGGACCTTCACCGAAAGCCCGGTGACCACCGAGACCTTGGACTTGACGTTGACCAGCGGCGCGAGCTCCTCGGACAGCTCCCAAGAGTCGCCGTCCGTGGCCGGAATCCATCGCTCGGGCCGATTGCCGTTGCCCCAGAAGAAGACGCCGAAGCGCTTGGGGATGACCCCGCCGCACGCCAGGGCCGTCCCGTTTCCGTTGAGAGCCCGCTGAAACAGCGGCAGCCCCACAAAGATCGCGCTGCCCTGGAGCATGCCCCGCATGAACCCACGTCGCGATGGCACCACCGCCGCGGCCAGCGGACGACGGGGCCCCACCCCGCGCCTACTCATGGCGCCACCGCCGTAGTCCGGAATGCGGGACCCATGACGATGTCCCGGAACAACCAGCGCAACCGGTAGCCCTCCTGGTGGAGCCCGTCGGCATGCCACTCGGCCAACTCCAACTCCTCGTCGGCAAGCGTGCGACCGAGCGCCGACCGCAGCAGGGTGTCACTGACACAGGGGGCGAAGGACCCGTGATCGGCCACCACCTGGCCCAGCCCCCAGGCATCCACGAACTCGTCGCCGTCGAAGCTTCCGGCGGGATCAATCGGGTGGCCGTTCTCGGTATCGCGCCAACGGCCCACCCCGTCGAAGTGCTCAAATCCGAGGCCGATGGGGTCCATCAACTGGTGGCAACCCGCACAACTGGGGTCCTCGAGGTGCTGGGCGACCCGATCGCGCATCGTCGGACGCTCGGCGTTCGCCTCGGGAATCGACGTGTTCAGCCCAGCCGGGGGCGAAGGCAACTCCTGACAGAGCAGGACCTCGCGGAGGTAGAGGCCGCGGAGAGTGACGCTGGTCGAGGTGGCGTGCGCCTGCAACGCCAGGAAGCTGGCCTGCCCGAGAAAGCCGCGGCGACCACCGGAGATGGGCAGGGTCGTGAGCCCGAAGCCCTCGCGAACCGGGGCGGGGACGTCGTAGAGCGCCGCCAACGTCCGGTCGATGTGCGTGTCGGTCGAGGTGAGGAAGGTGCGGAAGTCGACATCGTCTTCCAACACGATGGCGTCGAGGTCCTGGAGGGTCTGCTCCCGCGCCGCAGGACCCAGCTCGGAGCTCATGTTCACAAAGAGGCTCGGGTCCTTGGTGAGCGCGTCCAGCTCGTCCAAGTGCAGCATGTCGCCGAAGAACGCCCGCAGGCCGCGGCGGGTGCGTTCGTCTTGCAACATACGATCGACCTCGGCTTCCAGGCCGGCGTCGGTGAGCAGCGCTCCCGACTCCGCGGCCAGCAAGAGCGCATCGTCCGGCGGGCCGTCCCACAAGAAATAGGACAGTCGCGAGGCCATCTCCCAACCGGAATAGCGGTGCCCACCCGCCGGATCCACCTCGCCAAGCTCGACCCGAAAGAGGAAGTAGGGCGACTGCAGGAGCGCCGCGAGCCCATAGCTGAGTCCCAGGTCGAAATCCCCGAGGGTCATGCCGGCCGTCGTGGTGACGCTGACGAGGACGTCGAGCTCGCCGTCGCTGAGCGGCCGACGCCACACCCGCTCCCCCAGGGCGTTGAGCACCTCCCGAGCGCAGTCCGCGTCGGCGGGGGAGACCGGGACGCACCCGACGATCGCGGCGCGCCGGGTTGGATCGGTGAGCACCTGCTCCGCGATCGTGTAGGCCACGGACTCGTAGCGATCGACGCCAAGCGCCGAAATCGACGTGAGTGACGCGCCCACCGCGTAGAGCCCGGCCGCGCGCGTGTCGGGCTCCAGCTCGTCCGGAAGCACCAGCCCGGTCCCGAAGAGATCGTCGATGCTATGCACATACTGGCTGTAGGTGAGCCGGCGCAGAACCGGCGCCGGCGCTGAATAATCGGGCTGCGCTCCGCGGAGGAACGGCGGCTCCTCCGACGCAGTCGGCGTGTCGCAGCCGGCGAGGAGGACGAAGAGCGCGAGGGGGGAGCGGGGCACGGGAGGGGATTATAACGGCAGCGCCGGCGCTGGCTGCGATAGGCTTGCCACGGCGGGAGCGGGCATGTGGACGGTGTGGCTGGCAGCGGCGTTGGCGGCGGACCCACAGCCGGGGGCCGAATGGGCGGAGCGATGCACGCAGGCCCACGACCCCAAGGGGAACGCCCGCGACTACATCGTGTGCGTGGACCTCGAGCAGGGCGCGGTGGTCCGGCTCCAAGACGGCAGCGCCGACCATCCCATGCCCCACCAGAAGATCGTGGTGTTGACGCGCGCGGCGGCCGGTCAGACCGCCGTGGTGGAGTTCGACGGGCTCAACGGCGTCTACAAGCCAGCGCTGGACACGCCGGCGCAGCCGCCCACAAGCCTCGAGACCAGCCTGATGCCCGCGACGCCGTCAGCGGCGGAGCGCTACGCCCGCTTCGTGTTTCCGCCCTCCACCCCCGGCGCCGTGACGCTTCGGTATGGCACGACGGGTCCGACCGCCGAGCTTCCCGGCGCAGCCGACGTGGCGGGGCAGCTCGTGGAACACCGAACCGACGTGGCCGCCGCCATCGCCAATGCCCGCACGAACAAGAGCGCGGGCGTCAGCACCGCGGAGTTGGACGCAGCGGGCGAAGCCCTCATGGCCAGCCTCGCCCGGCTCGAACGTCGCCTCGCGCCGGCGCGGGTCTCCGCGACCAAGCTCGCCGCGGTCAGCGGCGTTCCGGGCGCGGCGACGCAGGTGCTCGCCGCGCTTGCCGCCGCGCTTCAGCGTCCGCAATCCGCCACCGTCTCGGCACCCCTGGACACGGGAGCGGTCGCGACCCTTGCCGGCGCGCTCGCGGCGCAGACAGCAGCAGTCGACGCACTCACCGTGCAGCTTCCCGATCCGGCCGCACCGCCGCTCACCAGCTACGCGATGACCGTCGAGGCCACCTACGTCGGGTCCCTCCGACTCGGCGCGGCGGTGGTCTTCGGCGGCGCAGCGGGAGGAAAATACGGGGTCGGCGCGCCAGCCAACGCCAGCGACGCAGACCAGCTGGTCGTGGTCGATGAGGGCAGCGCGCTACCCGACATGGAGCTGGTCGTGGGGTACACCCAATTCCTCAGACGACGGCCCGAGTCCAGCACCCGCCCTAGACTGGGATTTTTCGCTGCCCTTGGCATCGCCGAGCTGACGGACGCCAAGGTGACGGCCCTTCAGAGCATCCACGCCGGCGTCGAGTTCGGCTGGCCAGGCCTCAGCGCCGGCGTGGCGCTCAGTGTTCGCAACGTGACGGTCCTTGGGAACGGCCTCGAGGTCGGCGATCCGGTACGGTCTGTCGACTCGAAGATCACGGTCGAGCGGCCCGGCGTCGGGATCTCGCTGGTGATCTTCCCCACTCCGGAGCTGTGGAAGACCAATTTCTCGCCACGGAAGGCGCCATGAGGCACCCCGCGCGCACGGCTGTCGCGCTGCTGGCGCCGATGTGGCTCGCTTGCGGCGGCGGTCCGGACACGCTGCCCGACTGCGTCGACGGTACCGCGCCCACGGCGACCTTCTTCATCGCCAACTTCACCGCCGAGGCAGGCGCGGACCTCGTGGTGCGCGGCGAGACATCGGGACCGAACATCACGGCCGTGTATGTCCTCGGCACGTCCGCCACGCGCACAGGCATCGACTTCACCGCCTGGCAGGCGACCATTCCCGCTGCTACGCTGACGACCCACGCCACGGACGGCGCGCTGTGGATCAGCGCGGTCGCCGTGGACGCCTGTAACAATCGGGGCACGCCCGTCTGTCCTGAGTCGGGCTTGGATACCGGCGACACTAGCGCCGGCGGAGAAGCCGGCCCTGTCTGCGCACACGTCCTTCTCCCCGCCGACACCGCCGACGCGAGCGACACCGCGGACACCGGCGACACCGCCGCCCGACCGTGACCCCCGGCCTACGAGAGCTGCCTGTCCACCGCGCCGGCGTTGCCGGCCACGACGACGTCATCGTCGAGGAGCCGCTAGAGCTCCGCATCGAGGGCATCGCCGCGGCGGTGACGATGCGTACGCCGGGGGCAGATCTCGACCTTGCGGCGGGTTTCCTGCTCACCGAAGGCGTCATCGACGGCTGGGACGACGTGCGCGCGCTGGCGCAGGTCAGCGCCAACGTGGTGGACGTGCGCCTGCGCGAGGGCGTCCCCGCGGCCCGCGCGCGCATCGCCGACCGTGCGATGTACGCCACGTCGAGCTGCGGCATTTGCGGGACGGCCTCGCTCGACCGGATGCCGCGGCCCCGCAAGGTCGGCGGCGCCTGGGTTCCAGAAGAGTCGGCGCTGGCGGTCGTGCTCGCGGCACTACCGACGCACATGCCCTGGTTTTCGGCGACGGGCGGATGTCACGGGGCGGCGCTCTTCGATCGCGGTGGCGCCATCGTCAATGCGCGGGAAGATGTGGGCCGACACAACGCGGTGGACAAAGTGCTCGGGAGCGTGCTCCGCGCCGACGGCGAGTTTGAGGGGCTGGCCCTGGTCGTCTCGAGCCGCGCGGGCTTCGAGATCGTGCAGAAGGCTGCCGCGGCGGGCGTTGGGGCGGTAGTCTGCCTGGGCGCCGCGACCTCACTCGCCGCAGACGCCGCGGCGCACGCCGGCTTGCCGCTTTTCGGATGGGCCGCCAGGGGCCTCGTCAGGTACGGTGCCCCCGACTCACAGTGACTCGCGAAAATCCGCCTCGATCTTGCTGAGCGGTGCACCGAGAGCCTTTTCCAGCCCCGCGAGGTTGGCCGCGGGGGTGGCGGTCGCGGACACCGCCCCGAAGCACGCCTTGACCGTCTCGGCCCCCTTGTTCGCCACCAGCCAGGAGACGAAGGCCCCCGCATAGGTGTAGGCGCGCTCGGGCGGCTCCGCGGCGAACTTCGCCGGTTCGAGCAGCGCGGCGAGCGACGATGCAGTCCCGGCGTTCACCGCCTGCCGCGTGGAGAGCCGGGGGTCGCGCCCGTCCCAGTCGCCAGCGAGATGGACGGCGAGACCTTCGAAGAAAAGTGGCCCGGGGTTGCCCCAGCCTCGCGACAGCGCCGCCATCATCGCGCGCACGTCACTGCGAAGGAGGGTGTGTACCGCAGTGTCAGTCGCGACGTAGGACCGCATGTCGCCGGTGAACGCCTCCAGCGTGGGCGCGTCGGCGTATTTCCAGTAGTCCAACTTCAGCGTGGCCGGCGCGCCGAAGAACGCCGCCAGTTCGCCAAAGCGCACGTCATTGGCCTCGAGTTGCTCTTCGCGGAAGCCGTCGTTGCCAACCCAATGGTACTGGAAGCGGCCACGCCCGAGGGACTTCAAGTCCGGCACTGCACTCTCAACCACGATGTCATCCACCGTGATCGCGCCCGCGGCGCCGAGCCAAACGCCGACCTCCATGTCGCGAGCGCCGGCGGGAACGGCGATGTGACGGCGGTGGGGCGCTTCGTCCTGGCGCGGCGCGCACTCCCGCGTCGCGACCACCTGGCCGGTGTCGAAGCGCAAAAACACGCCACACACGACGCCGGGGGCTGCGCCCTCGACTCCGGTGGCGGTGAGCTTCGCGGTAACCTCGAGCCACTCCACACCCCGGAGGTCCACGCGCTTGCCGAAGGACAAGAATTTCTTGGTCGCCGGCGTGGCCGTGAAGGTGATCACTCCGTTGGCAACGGCATACTTACTGGATGGGCCGCCGCCGTTCTGGGAAGCCACCCGCTCCTTCCAGCCCACCGGTGCGCCATCGAAGCGCTCGACGAGCAGGGGGAGGGCGAGGGCGTGCGCGATCAGGAGCGTAATGAGCATGTGCTGAGGGTAGCACCCGCCGGTGGCGGCGACACCCGATCACGCTTACCTTCCGCGAATGCCTGTCATCCTCCACGGCTCGCCCTTCTCCACGTTCACCTGGTCGGCACGGTTGGCGCTCGCCGAAAAGGGCGTGGAATACACGATCCAAGGCGTGGACTTGCGGTCGGATGACTACGGCAAGATGCACCCGTGGCGACGGATGCCGGTCCTGGACCACGACGGCTTCCGGGTTTTCGAATCCGCCGCGGTGATGCGCTACGTCGACGAGGCGTTCCCAGGGCCCGCCCTGCAACCCGCCGACCCCGCCGGACGGGCGCGCATGACCCAGTGGCTCAGCGCCTTCGCCGACAACGTCGCGATCCCCGCCGTTCGTGGGGTGCTGATCCCCCGCTACGTGCTGGCGCCCCGCGGCATTCCCTTTGACGAGGCAAAGGTCGCAGTCCGCGCGGCGGAGGCCCATGGCTCCCTTCGCCACTTCGATGCGACGCTGTCATCATCGCCCTATCTGGCCGGTGCCGAGCCGAGCCTGGCCGACTGGATGCTGCTCCCGGTGATGGCGTCGGGCGGAGGCTTGACCGGCGCCGACCGGTACACCGACGGCCTGCCCGCGCTCGACGCGTGGATGGTGCGGATGACGGCGCGACCCTCTTTCGCGGCGACACTGCCGCACTGACGGGGTCGGCGGCTCAGGTCGCTGGTCGGGCAGGCCCTGACCGAGGCCGTCGGCGGCTCAACGGTGACCGTCGACTACATCGCGCGCGGCGACCTCGACCCCCACTTCATCGACGCCAAGCCCTCCTTCATGGTCAAGCTCTCCAAGGCCGACCTCGTGCTGCAGTTCTACCGCCCGCTGGCGACCTCCTCAGCCTGAGGTCGGTTCCCCGCCGAATGCGGCCCACAGCTCATCCCACTCACGCTTGCTCAGGCCGCTGTCCTTCTGCGTGACCGGCTCCCCGGCCATCCGCCGACCGATCACCACGATCATCTGCTTGGACAGGTTGAACGAGCCGAGGCGGTAGTCCTCGAAGGCCTCCCACGCCATCGGGACCCAGTCGCGCACGAAGCCGGCCATCGCCTCCGCGAAAACGCGGATCTCGTACTGGGCGTGCGCGTCCAGCCGAAGGGACAAGAAGTGCAGCAGATTATGTAGATCAATCTTCCAATACCACTCGGTGTAGTAGTTGACCGGCAGGACGGCCCTGCCCAATTCGCGCGCCAGGCCCTTGTCATGGACCAGCGACTCGTAGTCGGCGTAGGCCCCCCGGCTGACGCGTTCGATGCAGGCTCGCACGTCGGCCGCCTCGCCATCAGTGAGCGGGTCCCCGCGACCTTGTTTGTTGTTCGTCGACTGCTTCGCCAGCTCCCTCGGCTCCGGCAGGTAGAACTCGTCCGTGAAAACCGAATAGCGGCCGCTGATCTCGTTGACGTTGGCGGTGCGGTGTCGGATCCACTGCCTCGCGACGAAGATGGGCAGCTTGACGTGAAACTTGATCTCGCACATCTCCAGCGGCGTCGTGTGCCGATGCCGGATGAGGTAGCGGATGAGCTGGCGATCTTCAGAGGTCTTTCGCGTTCCCGCCCCGTAGGACACCCGCGCCGCTTGCACAATGGCGGCGTCGTCTCCAAAGTAGTCGACTACCCGGACAAAGCCGTGGTCGAGGCAGGCCACGTGGGTGTCGAGGCGCGCTTCGAGCGCGGGGACCACCGAGCGGCGGGTGGGCTGGCTGGGACGTTCGTCGGTCGACATCGGCGCCGGCTATCAAACTTCGGGGGGGCGCGGTTAGCTTCGGCCGATGTCCGAGCCGACCCCCGAAGCCCTCGCCGACGAAGCCCTCGCCAAGCTCCGGAGTGACGACCCCCGCGCCGCCCGCGAGCTCCTGCTCCGGGCTGTGGAAGCCGCGCCCGACCGCGTCGACCTGCTCCAGGCCCTCGGCGTGGTCCACCTCCAACTCGGCGAGCCGGAGCTGGCTTGCCGGCTGTTGGAAGAGGCGGTCTCCCGCGTCGATGCGCTCGTGCTCCAGCGGCCGGCCGATCGTGACCAACTCACGACGATGCGCGATGGCTTCCGCCTGTCTTTGGCGGCAGCCTACGAGGACTTGGACTCTCCGGACCAGGCCGAAGCTCAGTACCGCCGCGTCATGGCGGATTCAGCCGGCCAGCCGCGCGCGCGCCAAGGCCTCGGGCATTTGCTCCTTGCGAGCGGCCGCCTGTCGGACGGACTCCACGAGCTGCGCGCCTACGTCAACGAGAACCTCGACGAGGACGCGTTCATCGAGGGGGCCGCGGCCTACATCGAGGCGGTCGATCGCTTCACGACCAAGAACATCATGCCGCGGGAGTTCCTCGTCGCGCATCGTGAGTCCTACGTCGAGATGTTTGACCACTACGCTGCCGAACAGGAGGCTGCCGGCTGGGTCGCGGAGGCGGCACGTATGAAGCGCGCTCCCGATGGACGGGTGGTGCCGATCATTCCCGACGGCGCGCGCCCCTATGCGGCCGTTCGCGTGGACCTCGTGAACCCCGCGACCTCGGAGGTCGGGCAGGTCGGGGACCAGCCCATGGTCGTCGCCGTCGCCGACTACGAGGCGCTGGCGCGTGCGCCGGTTTGCTTCGCTGTCGGGGGCCTCCCGTTCGAGCTGCGCATTTCGAGCCAATGTCCCTGGGATCAGCTCCCCATCTCGATGCTCTTCGAGCGGCCCGAAAGTGCGCAGGAGGTAGACGGGCTCATCGGGGACTGGTACCGGGCCGGCTACGACGGCAGCTTCGGCACCCTTGACGCCCAGCGTTTTCATTACGTCAGCGACCCGGACCCCAAACGCGGCGGCAAAGGCGTCACCTACAACGTCGACCTCGGGCGCGCGCGCGTCGAAGCGCTCGACGATCTGCTGCGCCGGTTGGTGGGCTTCCACAGCGTCCATCCACTGAAAATGTTGCTGGTCGGCCGTGGATATCTGCCCTAGGCCTGGATGATCGCGCCCCGCCGGGCCCGCCATTCGCTCTCGTAGATCACCTCGATCGTGGGGACTTCGACCGGCTCCTCGGTGAGCAGGACCCGGATGAGCGCGTATCCGGCGTGGTGTCCGGTGGTGTCGACCCAGTTCGGATGCCCCGGATTCCGGTGCGCCAGGCAGATCTCGTAGCTGCCGTCCGACTCCACCCGGACTTCGGCATGGTTCAACGACACCCGGTGGTGCCGGTACTCCAGGCTCTCCATCCAGACGTTGTAAAGGCAAAAGCTCCAGTACCGGGCCTTGGGAACCCGTCCACGGACGAACATCACTTGATCGCCACCGAAGCGGTACCAGCACGCGAGGTACGTGTTGTCAGGTGTAGGAAACAGGGCGGCGCCCTCCATGAGGACGAACCGATTCAGGAGCCCCTGACTGGCCATCTTCCACGTTTGAAGCGTGCGCTCGAAGACCACTTCCAGGTTCCGTTTCGCGCGGTCGAGCGAGCGAGCAAGTGCCCGCGGCTCGACGGTGGGGGCAGCAGCGGCCCCGAGCAGCTCGATTGAGAGCTCCACCGGCTCCTGGCGGAGGCGGCCGGTGAAATACTGCCGGACCATCACCGCGATTTCATCCCCGTGCCCCTGGATGTCAGCGTCGGGCTCGCTGCCGATGGTGAGCGAGAAGCTGCCGTCGGTCGACACGAAGTCGGTGTCGTGGCGGTGAGCGCCAACCTGACCGCCTTTCCGGTACAGAAGCACCCCGACATAGGTAGTGCCGATCGGGACCTTGCCATGCAGCCGATAGCGCCGCCCCTCGCCGAGGCGAATCGGTGCCCGCCAGTAGTCAGCATCCGGATTGTCGGCGAACATCTTGCGCGTCGGCCCCTCCGCGTGGTGGAAGCGCGGGTGGTCGACGTCGCCCTCCTCGACGAACAGGTCGATGCTCGCGCTGAGCATCCGCAACAAGAACCGGCGGCCCTCGATGTTGTCGAGATCGGCCGGCATCCGCATGTTTCCCTCCAGCCGTCGGGCGGTGTCCCACAAGGCGCTCATCGCCGCTGAGACCAGGGTGATCGGGGGGGCCTCAAGCGCACCAAGATCGTAGCCGAGCTCGCGAGCCAGGGTGTGCGTCTCGGGGGAGACGCTGGCGGGATCGAAACCTTCCAGCCATGAGGTGGCCAACTCGCTCTGAATGCGTCCCCGACTGGCCAGGTTCGGGTCCCCGACCGCACGTGCACCGCTGGGCCCCTCGCGCATCCGTTCGCCCTCGTAGGGGGTCAGCAGCGCCTCGTGGAAGGGGAGGCCGATGTCGCGACACAGCGACTCCATCGCGGTCCGCGGGCTTTGGACCATCTCCTCGTAGTGGATACGTGCCTTCCGTCCCTCCGGCAGCCCATCGAAGAACTCACGGATATTTCGATTTGCAAACATCCAGATGTCGCGAGCGTCCGGCGCGTAGCCCTGAAGCATCACCTCGGCCATCGGCATGTTCTCGATGCTCCGGGTCACGCTGCCGGGGTGACGGACGATCCACACCCAACGGGCCTCGGGAAACCATCGGCCAAGCCGCTCCAAAGCCGGGAGGTCGGCGCTGAGGTGTGGACATTTGTCGACCAGGATCCGCGCGCCGAGCTGGGCCTGAAGCCATGCATAGACCTCGGGCACCGTCCGGGTGATGAGGCCGGCCTCCAACAACTTGGCCTCGTCCACGCCTACGTCGTGCAGCTCCATCAGCGCCCGCCGCAGACCGCCTTTCTCCCAGAAGCGCTCATCGAGCTTCTTCCGACGCTCGGCCATCGTGGCGAACGGGGCCAGCACCATCTCAGGCGGGGAGAAACAGTCCGGGTGGCCGGCGAGCATCACACGCAACAGGGTGGTGCCGCTGCGGGGGGCACCGAGGACGAAGAGCGGGGCAGGCATAATAGGAGCGTAGCACCGCGAGGCCCGCCGTCGGTTAGGCCGCGGCATGGATGTGCTCGGCCGCGCCGATCTCCTGGCGGCACATCAATGTGAACGGCGCGCGTGGCTCCACTTCCATCCACCGGAATCCGCGCCCGCGCCCGGAAACTACCCCCGGGCCGATGATCGTGACGCGCTTCGAGACGCGGCCCGCCGCCGTTACCCAGGCGGGACTCGCGTGCGCGTCGACTTGCCGGTCGTCGAGCGCGTCGCCCTGACGTGGGGGCTCCTCAACGATGCCAACGTCGTGAGCATCTACGACGCCACCTTCGAGGCCGCTGGGGTGGTCGTCCGCGCGGCGATCCTCGCCCGGACAGCCGGCGGGTTCGTGGTGGTCGAGGCGCGAAGCGCCAACAGCGTCGGGGAGGCCCACGAGCTTGACGTTGCCGCCGTCGCGTGGGTGGCAGAACGGTCTGGCGTACCGATCGTGGGTCGCGTGCTCCTCCACCTCGATAGCGACTATGTTCGCGTTGGCGAGCTCGACGAAAGCGCGCTCTTCGTCGCGGTCAACGTCCCGGCACGATCGTTTGCCGAGGCCGAGGTGGCCCTCGCGGGCCGCACCAGCCCGGCGGAGCCAGCCATCGTGCCGGGGGCGCAGTGCACGCGTCCGCGCGAATGCCCATTCCGCGGCCACTGCCTTCCCGGCGGGGACGGCGCGTACTCAGTGTCGCGTCTGCCGAAGGCGGGGCGGCTGCATCAGGAGCTTCGCGACCTCGGGGTCAAGGACGTCCGCCACATCCCGCCCGATGTGCGCATGAATCCGAGCCAGCGCCACGCAGTCTGGTCCCTCGTACACGGCCGGGAATACTTCGGGCAAGGCCTCGCCCCCGCACTCGCGAACGTGGGCTGGCCGCTCCGCTTTCTAGACTTCGAGGCCTGCCAACCCGCGGTCCCCCGCTGGGACGGCGCGGCGCCGTTTCAGCAGATTCCCACCCAGTGGTCGATGCACGTCCAGCACCGCGACGGGAAGATCGAACACTTGGAGTTCCTGCACGGCGATGACAGCGACTCACGCGCCGCATTCGTCCGCAGCCTCGTCGGCGCCGCGGGCACCGAAGGCAGCATCATCGTCTACAGCAACTACGAAGCCACCACCCTCCGTGCGTTGCGCGATCGGCTCCCGGAGTGGTGGTCGGACCTCGAGGGGCTGGTCAACCGCATCGTGGACCTGCTCCCCATTGTCCGCGACCATTACTACCACCCTGATCTGGACGGCAGCTTCTCGCTCAAAGCCGCCTTGCCTGCCATCTGCCCCGAGCTCGGCTACGGCGATCTCGCCATTTCGGACGGGGCAGGCGCGGCACGAGCGTGGCTGCGGATGATCCGCCCCGAGCTGCCCCTGGAGGAACGTCTCGGCATTCGTTCGGCCCTCCTCGCGTACTGCGCACGGGATACGTTCGCGATGATGCGGATCCGCGACACTCTGGTCGCCCGCGCCGGAGCGTAGATGCCACGATTCCTCATCTCCGGTGCCGCGGTCAGCGGCCAGGTCTTCGAGCTCAAGGACGGCGACTACGTCATCGGGCGCGACAACGACGCCCAGATCAGCCTCCCAAACGTCTCTGTCAGCCGACAGCACGCGAAGGTCTCGGTGAAGGGGCAGGTCGTGACCCTGGAGGATCTCGGCTCAGGGAACGGCACCACCGTCAACGGCAAGGTGGTGCTCCAGGCGCTGCTCAACTCGAAAGACGAGCTCAAGGTCGGAAAATTCACGCTGATCCTGCTCGGCGACTCCCGCGGGGAAGAGTTCTACAAGGGGCGCAACGTCCGGTACATGGTCAAGTACGAACCCCGGCTCGCCGAGGTCACGCACGACGACACCTTCGTGCTCAGCAAGGACGCGCTCAAAGCGATGGCGAACCAGAGCCGACTGGTCGAGCAGGCGCGAGTGGTCCTCGTGCGCGAGCCCTCCCGCTTCTGGCACCCTGAGGATCGCTTGCTCAGCTTCGGCGACAGCTCGGCTATGGTGGGGATCAACGGCTGGTTTATCTGGGGCACCGCCGCCGAGATCACCTGGGACGGGACGGGACACAGCATCCGAAAGACGGCGTGGTGGGTGCCGCTGAAGGTCAACGAAAGCCCGACGACGCGCGCACGCCTGCGCCACAAAGACCGCATCCACATCGGCGAGAGCGCCTTCCGCTACGAGGGCGAGAAGTAGCGGGCCGGCGCGCGCCGCCGTACACTGCCGCCATGTTCGCCCTCCTGCTGGCCGGCTGTTTCGGATTTGGCTCTTCGGAGGACCCGTGCGCCGACTACTGCAGCGCGGTTTGTGACTGCGAGGACGCAAGCGCGTGCGAGGATTGCGACGCGGTCTACGCCGAGGCCGACGCCGACCTGCAAGACGAATGTGAGGCGGCCTTGCTCAACTATGTGTGCGAAGCGACCGATACCGGCGACTAGCGTTCTCTTGTGTCGGACCGGTGAACTTCGGTTTCCTTCGTTCCGATCTCGCTTCCGGATCGTCTCGCAACCACGTACACTATGCATCTCTTCGTGAGAGGAAAGCCGTGAACTCCCTCCTCCTCCTCCTCGTCGGCTGCGCCGATGTCTCCATCCCCTTCGACGACGCGACCGAGCCGCCGTTTACCGGTGACGACGCAGTGTCGCCCTGGGGAGTCGCCGACTGGACCGTCGAGACCGACGGAAGCGGTGACTTCACCTCGATCAGCGACGCGATTCGTGGCGCCTCCGACGGCGACTGGATCCTCGTCGGGGCGGGTACCTACCAAGAGACGATCGACTACGGCGGAAAGTCCCTGTGGATCTCCAGCCGGGACGGGAAGGGCGCGACCACGCTCGACGCCGGGCGGCGCGGCTATGCGGTAAGCGCCACCTCGGCCGAGACCGCCGAGACCGGCTTTGTCGGGTTCACCGTCCAGAACGCCAGCGACGCGGCCTTCTGGGTCGTGTTCGCCTCGCTGCACATCGAAGACGTGACCATCACCGATACCAGCGGCGCGTACTCCGTCTTCGGCAGCGCGGCGGACATGGAACTGCAAGACGTCGTCTTCGAAAACAACACCCAGTCGACCGCCGGCATCTACATGTCTCGCGGGTCGCTCCAGGCCAACAACATCAGCCTGGACTGCGACAATGGCAGCTACGCCGTCTACACGGGCCACGGGTACGCGCAGATCGACCAGTCCACCATCACCTGTGGGCGCGGCGGGTACGCGCTCGCGGGAGAACACACGACGGGCACGATCACCCGCTCCTCGCTGCGCGGCAACGTGTCCGTGGTCAACGAAGACGACCACCCCGAAGACCTCATCGCGCTGGTCAACACCGTTCTCGAGGGCAGCTACGCCGCAACCTACGGGGGCGCGCTCATCCGAAACTCGGTGATCGACGGCGGTAGTTTCAGCTTCACCGCGTTCGCAGAGACGCCGGGCACCCCGGTGGTCGAAAATAGCGTGTTCATGAACACGACATGCGCGATCAACCACGACGCGACCACGGCGACCATCCGCAACAATTCGTTTGTCGACACCACCGCGAGCTGCACCGGCGCCATCCTCGTCGGCGTCGACGGAAACATCGATGGCGATGCCGACATGGTGGATGCCGCGGGCGGCGACTACCACCTCAACGGCGGCTCGCCGCTAGAGGACGCCGGCGTGGACGAGTGGGAGTACGAGGACGTCGACGGCAGTAGAAACGACATCGGCGCCTTCGGTGGCCACTTCTCGATGGACGGGGGTTGGTAATGCGTCTGTTCCTCTTCGCGGCCCCCGCTCTTCTGCTCGCCTGCAACCCGGTCAGTAGCATCGACATCAAGGGCGTGGACACCGCCGGCGATGGCGATGCCGACACCGACACGGACTCCGACACGGACACCGACACCGACACCGACACCGACACGGACACCGACACCGATCCCCCGGACGACGTCGACGAGCCCGTAGCGGACATCGTCGTAGACTGCGAAGGCAGTGGCGACTACGAGACGATCCAGGAGGCCATCGACGCCGCCGTGTCGCCGTCGCGCATCGCCGTCAAGAAGTGCGAGTACCACGAGCGCCTCGACTTCCTCGGCAAGATCATCGACATGTACGGCGTCGACGGCAGCGCCGACACCGTGCTGGACGGCGACGGGGGCGGCACCGTGGTCGACTTCGAGATGATGGAGGCGGGATGGTCCCGCTTTGCTGGCTTCACGGTCACCGGCGGCTACGACCCCGGCGACGGGGCTGGCATGGAAGTGACCAAGGCGTCGGTCGAGCTTGAAGACGTGGTCTTCGAGGGCAACGAGGGGCTCAGCATCCTCCGCGGCAGCTGGGGCAGCATCGACCTCATCGACGTCACCATCCTGAACAACGACATCGCCTCCGAAGGGCAAGCCCTCTACGTCGACGGCGGTGGCCTCTCGATGGACCGCACGAGGATCGACTGCGACACCGGCACGCAGGCCATCTGGCATCATGTGCAGTTGATCATCGCCGACAGCGAGATCACCTGCGACACCGGCTACGGCGTCCACGACTACCACGGCGAGGACTACATCGTCCGCTCGACGATCTATGGCGGGATTGCCGGCTACTACGCCTACGACAACGAGAGCACCGCCGAAGAGCCGGATAGCCCGAACGAGCGGTTCTACGCCGAGAATAGCGTATTCGGTGGGGGCAGCGTAGGGGCTGACATTCGCTACATGACCCTCGCGCTGAGCAACTCCGTCTTTTACGGCGGGGACAGTGGGCTTTCGATGACCGCCTGCGGCAGCTCGAGCTCGGGCGTCAACAACGTGTACGCCGATTCCGCCTGCGGCATCACGGGCGACCAGGCCTTCAGCGACAGCTATTCCGCGTTCTGGGACAACACGGCCGACGGCTGCGGGCTCACCGCCAGCCCCGAGGTCTCGACCGACCCGCTCTTCGCGAGCTGGCCGGACGACCTGACCCTGGGCACCGGGTCGCCGCTCATCGATGCCGGCAGCCGCGCGTTGGACGACACCGACGGCTCCCGCAGCGACATCGGCCGATTCGGCGGGCCGAAGGGCGGTTGGTAGAGGGGCGCCGCCCGCGCGGCCCCGGCGGCTCTACCTCGCCTCGTCGTCCTCTTCGGCCAGGAGCTGCTCACGCGTCTTCTGCCCGCGCACGAAGGCGCGACTGGCCTCGAAGCCCTCCTGGAAGACCTCGACCGGGGTCGCCTTTTTGCCCTTCTTGCGCATGCGCAAGAGCCCGATGATCAGGATGATCACGAACACCCAGAAGATGCAGCAGCAAAAGCAGCCAAGCGCCGGAAGGACGAGCGAGGACAACGCCGACACGAGAGTGGTCATTGCTAGAAGTTAACGCACGGGCAGGCTCTGTCACGATTTGCCGCGGACCCTTGGCCACACTCCCGACCGTGCCCACCGTTCCGGCGTGCCACAACCCACCGCTCTCCCCCGCACTCGCCCTTCGTGCAAATCAGTGTGTGGCGTACGTGTTGGGATCGGAGACCGACCGGGCGGCGGTAAAGCCCAGCGTATCGGTGCAAGTGTAGGTGTCCCCGTCGTTCTTGGACGTGTTGGTGCTGGAGTAGGAGCCCTCCATCGTGCCGCCGGCAAGGGTCCCCTCCAAGACCGTGTTGTAGTTCTCGGAGACGTCTCCGCGGTGGTACCCGCGCTCGTAGCTGACCTCGAGATCGCCCCCGGTCAGCGTCCCGACAAGGAAGGTGCCGCCGATCTGGAAGGCGACTTCGCTGCCGCTGAGCGTGTACCCGTCGACCCACATGTGGGTGTCACCGGTCGCTACCGCTCCACCCCCACCGCCGGAGTCGTCGGCACAGTCACCCGACGCCACCGACTCGGGCTCGAACGAAAAGAGCCACGTGCCATCGACGGGCTGAAAGACGGTGCAAGCGGCGAGAACGAGAAGCAGCACGTGGCCTCCATGACCGTCGGTAGAGCTATCACGTTGGCGCCAGGCTGGCCTAGTGAGCACCCACATCCTGGATCCACGCGTCCAGAAAGATCAGCGTCCACAGCCGCTCGGCGACCCCGGGCTCGTGGATGCGGGGCACCAACCCGCGGACCGCGTTGGGCATGAACAACCGAAGCGGATCGTCCACGAGACGCTCGACGCGCTCCGCCAGAAACGGAGCCAGCGGGCCCTCGAACCAACGCCGCCACGGGCCCGGCAGCACTCGCTTGGGACGCTGAACCAGCGAGCGCGTCAGCACGGGCAGGAGAAGCTGCCTCAGGGGCCACTTCGTCACCGAGCCGGCCAGCCCGGGGCGCACCTTCCATGGCCCCGGGAGGCTGGCACAGAAGGCGACAAGGTCCCGATCGAGCAGAGGCGGGCGTACCCCAATGTCAGCGAGCTGCGCCACCGCGCCAGTGCGGGAGAGCGCGTCTTCCGGCATCCGCCCGCGTAAGTAGGCGTGGAGCATCTCGTTGACCGGGTCGCTGACGATCTCGCGGTAGAAGGGCTCCAGGCACGCCCGTCGGATGCCGCCGCGCACCCAGCCCGGATCGCGCATCAGGCCCGCGCGCGCCGTGGCGTCGAAGGCCACGACCCCGCCCACGACGCGGGCGAGTCCGAACGGAACGTTCTCGTCTTCGATCTCCGGCCGCTTGTCGCCGAAGGCCATGGAAGCAAGGCGGCGTCCCGCTCCCGGAAAACGGCGCACCCAGGCGCTCAGTCGCATCTGCGAGGCGAGCAGGCCCACGCTGCGGCCCCCAAAAATCTCGTCGCCGCCGTCGCCGCACAGGACCACATCCACCGTTTCCCGAGCGCGCCGCGCGAGGATGAACTGGGGGATGGCCGCCGGGTCGGTGACCGGGGCGTCCGAGGCCGCCACCATCGCGTCAAACGCGCCAAGCATGTCGTCCGGACCCACGCGAACCACCTCGTGGTCGGTCCGTAGGATGGTCGCGACCCGACCGGCATAGGGCGTCTCATCGTCTTCGCCATCCTGCACGCCGACGGTGAAGGTATTGACGGGACCGAGCCGAGAGGCGACCCAGGTGATGGCGCTGCTGTCCAGCCCACCGCTAAGAAACACCCCCACGCGCTCCCGACCGCTCGCCCGGGCCGCGACCGCCCGGAACATTCGCCGCTCGAGCTCGGCGAGCGTTTGGGCGTCGTCCGGAGCTGGACTGTACGGCAAAGCATGTTTGACACGGAACCAGGGATCGACGACCGGACTCTGCCCTGGCGCCCAGGAGAGGCGATGCCCGGGGGGCAGGGCCGAGACGTCGCGCAAGAGCGTTCGCGGCGCGTGAACGTACCGGAACGACAGAAACTCGGCGAGGTTCTCGCGGGCCAACTCGCGGCTGACGCCAGGCACATCCAACAGCCGACGTAGCGACGATGCGAACGCGAATCGGCCCTGTTGAAGGGTCCAGAAACACCGGCGCACCCCAAAGGGGTCGCGGACGATGTCGAGCGTCTTGGCGCGCCGGTCCCAGATCACCGCCACCCAGGCACCCTCGACCCGATCGAAGACGCCCATTCCCTGGCTCCGCCAGCCCTCCAAGACGATGTCGGCCGCGCTCTGCCCGGTCGTGGGCGCCCGATCGAAGTGCCCCGCAACCAGGACGACCGCGCCCTCATCCATCGCAAAGGTGCTGCGGGGCCGCGCTACGAGGCCGATGCCGCCTGCCCCGAAGCGATGTCCGGGTCCCAGCGCCGCTGCCTCGTCGGGGTCGAGCGCTCCGTCCGCTCGAAGAATTCCGCTGATGCCGCCCATGTCGCGGCACCTTTATCGCGCCGCGCGGCGCGGGGGCGATGCGAAGGCGCCGGTCGTGCGATACTCGCCGGCCTCCCCGGCACCCGATGGCCATCCGGATTCACGAGCTGCTCAAGGCAGCCATCGAAACCAAAGCGAGCGACGTTCACTTCGGCGCTGGCGAGCGTCCGGCGGTGCGCAGAGACGGCGAAGTGATCCGCCTGGACGTGCCGCCGCTGACGCCCGACGACGCCAAGCGGCTGGCCTACTCGATGATGCCCGAGAAACAACGCATCGCGTTCGAGAACAACCTTGAGACGGACTTCGCGGTGGCATTCAAAGGCCTTGCGCGCTTCCGGGTAAACGTCTTCACGCAATCGCGCGGCATCGGCGTCGCGATGCGCCAGATCCCGTCGCGCATCCTGAGCATGGAGGAGCTGGGGCTGCCGCCGGTCTTCCAGCGAATCGTCAGCTTCAAGCGCGGACTGGTGTTGCTCACCGGGCCAACCGGCTCGGGAAAGTCCACCACGTTGGCGGCGCTCATCGATCACATCAATCGCACGCGCGCGGAGCACATCCTCACCATCGAGGACCCCGTCGAGTTCGTGCACCCGCCGCAGAAGTCGCTGGTCAACCAGCGCGAGGTGGGTACCGACACCAAGTCCTTCTCCGCCGCCCTGCGCAGCGCCCTGCGCGAGGACCCGGACGTCATCCTCGTGGGCGAACTGCGCGACCTCGAGACGATCAGCCTCGCGATCAGTGCGGCAGAAACCGGGCATCTCGTCTTCGGGACGCTGCACACCAACTCTGCTCCCGAGACGGTCGATCGACTCATCGACGCTTTTCCCCATGAAGCGCAGCAGCAGATCCGCACGATGCTCGCGAGCTCGTTGATGGCCGTGGTGACCCAGGCGCTGGTCCGTAAGGCCTTCGAGCCCGGGCGTGTCGCTGCCCAGGAGATCATGATTGTCACCGCGGCGATTCGAAACTTGATCCGGGAGAACAAGCTCTTTCAGATTCCGAGTATGATGCAGGCCGGACGCGGGGATGGTCAACAGACGATGGGCATGGCGCTGAAGGACCTGGCAATGAAGAAGCAGATCACCCGGGAGGCGGCGATGCAGCTCGCCAATGATCCCAAGCTCTTCGACGACGTTCCTGCCACCACCCCGGCGCGCCCGGGCTTCCCAGCGCGCTGATGCGTCTCCGGGTCAACGGCGTGGACCGCGAGCTGCCCGATGGGCTCACGCTGTTGGCGCTGGTACAGCTTACCGGCGCACGCCCTGACGCGGTGGCGATCGCCCATAACGGCGAGGTGGTGCCTCGCTCACAGCATGATCGCGTCGTCAGCGGTGGCGACACGGTTGAGATCATCCGCGCGGTCGGGGGCGGCTGATCCATGCAGAGCGGCCAGAGCAGCGTCGAAGGAATGCTCCGCTTCACCGCGATCATGTTGGTGCTTCTCGGACTCTGCTGGTGGCAGTTCGATCGGTTACTGTCTCTCGTCAACGACGTGTCCATCCGCCTCCAGGAGACCGCGATGTTCGATCAGATCGTCGAGTGGGTATCGGAATGAGAAGGCTTCGCCGTGGTCAATCGCTGGTCGAGTACATGCTGACGGTCAGCGTGCTGGTGGTGGGGCTTGCCGCCGTGTGGACGCTGCTCACCGAAGGCGTGTCGGGCGGCTTCGACACTGTCCGCCGCACCGTTCAGATGCCGTACCCGTAGCCCCCGATGGTCTGGGACGCGCGCGACGTCGTGATGGCGGGCTTGCTTGCCATCGCCTGCTACACCGACATCACCACCGGAAAGATCAAAAACTGGCTCACCTTCCCGGTGATGGCTGTCGGCGTGCTCCTGGCGCCGATCGCGGCGCCGCACTGGTGGGACGGGGCGGCGGGCCTGCTCGCCGCGTTCGGAGTGGGCGTGGGCCTGTGGAAGTTCGGTGGCGCCTACCGCCCCGGGGACGTCAAGCTGGTGATGGCGGCCGGCGCGGTCGCCGGACCCGAGCTGATCCTCCGTGGGATGTTGATTGGCTTCTTGCTCAACTTTCCGTTCGCGTTGGCGGTTTTGGCCGCCAAGGGACGCCTCGGTCACTTCCTTCGTTTCTGCGTGGCGTTGGTCAAGGCGGTGGCGAGGCGGCAGCCGATGAAGTCCTTCATGGCTGAGTGGGATGGCAAGACGACGGTCGTCCCCTTCGGACCCGTGATCGCCGCCGGAATCGTGGCGGCGCGCCTCCACGAGTGGCCGGAGCTCTGGTAGACATGGTAGAAAGGGGCCATGCGCCGTGGCCAGTCGACCGTCGAATGGATGTTGCTGGTGTCCGTCCTCAGCGTGGGACTCGCGCTTGCCGCGTACGCCTTCATTCCCGGATTCCGCCAGGGCATCGACGGCCTGGATGACGACCTGGGGAGCCTATACCGGCAGGCCGAGACCAACGGCAGCGGCGACATGAGGTAGCTCGCCGTGCTGCCGCTCGGGCGGCACAGCGAGCGCGGAGAGGGGGAAAGCGCCGCGCACGGCGCGCTATCCGCGCGGCGGGCGCCGTAGGCCGGAAACCGCAGGTTGGAGGCCGGAGGGGACGGCGCGGTAGGGGGAGAGGGCGGCGAGCCCTTTCCCCCTTACGTGGTAGACTTCCGCGGCCATGAAGAACGTCCGCGGTCTCGTCATCTCGCTTGTGGTCGCCATCGTGGCTACATTTGCCCAGTGCCAGTACGTTGCGTCGCGAGAAGCGTCGCTGCTCTACGACTCGGAGCCCCTGACAACTCTGGTTGCTACAAGGGATATCCCGCCGAACATCCGTCTCGACGAGACGATGGTCCAGGCGGTCGAGGTACCCCGAAAGTGGCAGCAGCCGAAGGCGCTGACCAAGGTTGACGACGTGATCGGGCAGATCACCTCGGTGCCGATCTTCGCGGGAGAACAGGTTGTAGCTACAAAACTCGTCACTGCCGACGATGCGGGACTCGCCTTCTACATCCCCAAGGGCACACGGGCACTGGCCCTGGCGGTCGATGTGTTCAACGCCGTCGGCGGCCACGTCAAGGCCGGAAATCACGTAGATATCCTCGGTAGTTTCGATTTCGGCACCGGCGAGAAAAGCGATCTCCGCACCGTCACCATCATGCAGGACATCCAGGTTCTCAGCGTGGTCGACGACATTGGCACCATCACGGCGCGGCAGGTGCGCACGCTGCCGCCCGAGGGGGTCGACGCGATCGCCGAGGACGCGCCCCCCGGCCCGTCGGAAAGCCTGATGAGCCGCGCCACGATCACCGTCGCGGTGATCCCGGTGGAGGCCCAACGGTTGGCGATGGCGCAGGAGCTCGGCAACCTCACGCTGGTCCTGCGCTCGCTCTACGAATCTGAAGGCACGACCGAGCTCGTCCCAGCGACCGTGCAGTCGACGCTCGGCATCCCGGAGCAGGTCCGGTACAAGCCGCGACCCAGCTACCGCCTTATCGAAGGGGGCAACTGATGCGCAGCCGCCTCAGCGCCCTCGTGTTCGCCCGGTCGCTCGGTGTGGCCGCTGGTGCCCTTGCGCTGGCCCCGACCATCGCCCACGCCGAGGAGGCCATCCCGGACCAGGTGGTCGTGCTCAACAACCAAGCCGCAGTCGACGTGCCCTACACCTTCGGCGACGTCAGCGTCGGGAGCAGCGAGGTGCTCAAGGTGGTCCCGCTGCGCGATGAGCGTCAGCTTCTGCTTGCCGGTCGCGAGGTTGGCACCACCAACATCATCATCTACGATACCAAGGGCATTCGGCGCGATGAATTCGAGGTGACGGTCATCCCCGCCAACCTCGCCAAAGTCATGAAGAACGTCAAGGTGCTCCTCGATGACATCGAGGGACTCTCCTTCAAGATCATCAGCGACCGCATCTACATCCAAGGCGAAGTGAGCCTGGACGAGGAGATTCGGCGCGTTCAGGAGCTCGACGACAAAGAGCAACTGGTGGAGTCGATGGTCACGCTCTCGCCCGTTTCGCAGCGACTGCTGGCGGCGATGATCCAGAAGGAGATTGCGACCCCCGGCGTCAACGTACGCCTGGTCAGCCGCAAAATCATGCTGGAGGGGGTCGTGCACAGCGACGCCGCCAGCAAGCGGGCGGAAGCGATCGCGCGCGCCTATTACCCCGATGTGATCAACGTCCTGGAGGTGCGCGCGGTGGAGCGTGTGCCCGGAGACGCGCCCACGATCGTGTTGGTCGTTCACTTCGTGGAGCTGACCAAGTCGATGGAGGACCAGTGGAACATCGAGTGGACGCCGCTGAGCTCCCCCGGAGTGGTGTTCGAGTTGGGCGCTACCAACGATGGCAGCGGCTGGAGCGACATCACCGGCGCCGCCACCGCTGAGATCACCGGGCTGTTGCCCAAGCTCCAACAGGCCCGGAGCACCGGCTACGTCCGCGTGCTCGAGAACCCCACCATCTCGGTGAAGAGCGGCGACACTGCCCACATCTTCTCCGGAAGCAAGGTCCCCTTCGTCTTCAACGACAACGGCCAGAAGGTCATCGAGTTCATCGACGTCGGCATCAAGATGGACGTGACGCCCTACGCCGCCGGCAGCAACGTGGACATGCAGATCAAGGTCGAGGTCAGCTCCTTGGGTGAAGTTGCGCCCAGCGGTTTCCAGAGCGTCGACCAGTCCGAGATCACCACCGCTCAGTTCTGTCGTGGTGGGGAAAGTATCGTGATTGGTGGCCTGGAACGGGTCAGCGACCGGGTCAACTACAACAAGCTTCCCGACGGCGCCAGCTTGCCGGACTCCGTGTTCACCCTGTACCGGTCCAAGGACTACAAGAAGTCCAAGTCGCAGTTCCTGGTTTTCGTGACGCCGCAGATCCACGAGTCGAGCACGACGGCCAACAAGGAGATCCAGGAGAAGTTCAATCTCTCAGAGGTCCGGCAGTAAGATGGCCTGCCGTTTCGTCGTCGTCGGTGGCGCCCGCGACGGCGTCGGAAAAACAAGCTTCGCGGTAAACTTTGCGCTGTCTCTCCTCAAGGAGACACGCAAACGGGTGATGATCGTCGACCTGGACGTCAGCGGCGTGGGCGATGTCGCGGCGCTCCTCGGAATCACCGAGGCGCGCACGATCGCGGAGTTCCTCCCGTACGTCGACCAGCTGACGCCCCAGACCTTCGGCCCGTACATTCAGGCGCACGGCACGGGGGTAGGCGTCCTGCCGCTGGCGGCAAACCCCCAGGCGGCCAGGAAGGTCGCCCCGGAGGGCATCCGCAAGGTGCTGGACCTGGCCGGCCCGCTGTGCGACTACATCGTCATCGACGCCGGCGCGGGCGTGGACCCGGCGAACATCGTGGCGATGGAGCGGGCCTCTGGCATCTTCCTGCTCGCCTCGGCCACCCCCACCTCGTTGGCGGCGACGCGGCAGTTCGCCGATCACTTGCAGAGTCTCCACTTCCCGCAGGCGCTGGTGAAGTTCGTGGTCAACGCTCACGACGCCGCCGGCCCCCTTCCCCGGGAGGCGGTCGCCGTCCGACTGGGCCGCGCCGCGCTCGTCGTGCTCCCCAGGGACGACACGCTCACCCTCGACGCCGCGCTCAAAGCCGCGCCGTTTGTGATGGACGCCCCCCGCGCCGCGCTCTCGCGCACCTACGACGAGCTCGTCCGTCAGCTCGTCGAGAAGGGCATCCTCGACCAATTGGCCGCCGTCGAGCGCGGGCGCGGCCAGTCGGTGGACCAACATCGCGGCGTCGAGGTGACCCAGGAGCAGGACAAGGCCATCGAGGGCTTCCTCAAGTCCCGCGGCGGCGGCAAGACCGGCCGCTCGGCCAAGGAGATGGACAACCGCACGCGGCTGAAAATGCTGATCCACAAGCGCCTTCCGGAGGTCTTGGACCTCAAGCGGCTGGATCGCGAGGTGGGCGGCCGGCCGGATCGGGACAAGCTCTTGCGGGAGCGCGCCGAGGCTGCGGTGGCCAAGGTGCTGGACGAGGAGGGCGCCAGCGTCACCGACCGCAACGAGCGTCGCCGCATCGTCAAGGAAGTCTGCGATGAAGCGTTGGGACTCGGCGCGCTGGAAGATCTGCTCGCCGACGAACGCGTCACCGAGATCATGGTCAACGGTCGCGACAATGTCTTCGCGGAAATCAACGGGAAGCTCCGTAAGACCGAGTACAGCTTCACCGATGACGCCCAGCTCATGGCGGTGATCGAGCGCATCGTGACCCCGCTAGGTCGCCGCATCGATGAAAAGTCGCCGATGGTGGACGCCCGACTCGCCGACGGGAGTCGTGTCAACGCGATCATTCCGCCGCTGGCGATCGACGGTCCCAGCATCACCATTCGAAAGTTCGCCCGAGAGCCAATGAAGGTGGACGACCTGGTCCGCTTCGGCAGCCTCACCCATGACCTCGCCGATCTCCTGCGCGCTTGTGTCCAGGCGCGGCTCAACATCGTGATCTCCGGCGGCACTGGCTCGGGCAAGACGACGCTGCTCAACGTACTCTCAAGCTTCATTCCTGAGGATGACCGTATCGTCACCATCGAGGACGCCGCCGAACTCCAGCTCCGCCAGCCGCATGTCGTACGTCTTGAGTCGCGACCTGCAAACATCGAGGGAGTCGGCGAGGTCAAGATCCGGGACCTGGTCAAAAACTCCCTCCGCATGCGGCCCGACCGCATCGTCGTCGGCGAATGTCGAGGCGCCGAAGCGGTGGACATGCTTCAGGCAATGAACACTGGTCACGACGGATCGCTGACCACGGTGCACGCGAACACTCCGCGCGACGCGCTGTCACGCTTGGAGACGTTGGTGATGTTTGCCGGTCTCGATCTCCCGTCGCGCGCCATTCGCGAGCAGATCGCGAGCGCCATCAACATCATCGTTCAGGTGTCGCGACTCAGCGACGGTAGCAGGCGCATCCTTTCGGTGTGCGAGGTCTCGGGGATGGAGGCGCAGACCATCACGATGCAGGAGTGCTTCGCGTTCAAGCAGACCGGCGTAGACGCGCAAAGAAAGGTGATTGGGACCTTCGGACCCACCGGCTTTGTGCCCAAGTTCGTGTCCAAGCTGGGCGAGCTTGGCATCGAGGTCCCGCGGGGCATCTTCGCCGCGCCAGGGCAGGCGACCACCCCGCGCGGTCGGGCCTGATGTTCCACCTGTTTCCTCAGTTTTGGGACGGCCTCACGATGGGTCGGCTGCTCGCCCTCGGGGTGGGGCTCGTGGCCTGGGCCGGGGTCGGCTACTTCTCGGCGCCCAAGGCCTGGGAGATCTTCGACGACATGACCCACGGGTACGTCCGGTGGATGCAGACCGAGTTCGATCGGATGTTCCTTGAGGTTTCCGTTCCGCTGTGTCTGTTGAGCATCGTCAGCAGCGTGCTGGTCTTTGGCGCGTTCGGAATGTTCCTGACCAGCGGATTACCCTGGGATCACCCCGGCTATCACGTGATTCGTGCTCTGGTCGTCAGCGTGTTGGTCGCCGGCCCGTTCGGCCTCCCCACCGGCTATCGCCTGCCCCGCGCCGTGGTCGAATGGATGTGGCAGCGGCGGATCGACCTCTTCGAGGATCAGCTGCTGGACGCGCTCGCCTTCATGTCAAACGGACTGAAGTCCGGACTCTCTCTGCTTCAGAGCATGGACATGGTGCGCGAAGAGCTGCCCAACCCCATCAGCCAGGAGTTCGCGCTGACCTTGAACCAACAGCGCCTGGGCGTGCCGTTGGAAGATGCGCTCATCAACCTGGAAAAGCGCATCGGCACCGAGGACGTGCAGATCATCGTCACCAGCATCAACATCCTCCGGCAATCTGGCGGCAATCTCGCTGAGACCTTCGACACGGTGGCCAACACCATCCGCGAGCGAAAGAAAGTCTCGGGAAAGGTCAAGTCCTTGACCGCTCAGGGCGTTTCCCAGGGCGTGATCATCGTGTTCATGCCCTTCGTCCTTGCCGGCGCGCTTTGGGTGATCGATCCGGTGCTGATTTCTCGGCTTTGGACCACTGCACTCGGCTGGGCCTTCATCTTCCTGATGCTGACCCTCCAGGTGATCGGCGGGGTGCTGATCAGCAAGATTGTGAAGGTGCAGGTCTAAAGCAGGGGCCCGCGCCCTCACCCCGCTCGCTGCCCCCTCCCGGGGGCCCGAAGGTGGGCGCTCAGGGAAGGCCCGGCGCGGAAAAAGCACCGTCGCCATCGACATCGACGCGCACTGGATTGGTGAACGCGAGCGGCTCGTATTCGGGGAGAATCCACGCCCACGGCGCGGGCCAGTCCACCTGCACGTCCGACTGCATCACCCCGATGGGCGTGCCCGCTTCCGCGAGGACCCAGGCGTCGCCCTTCAATGACAGCGGCAGCTCTACGATGTGATCAAGGATGACGTCGTCCCTGCGCGGCAGAAGGGTCTCGAACAGCAGCTCGCCGTTGACGACGAGGCGGACCGCCGGGCACGGCACCCAGGCAGCGGCGCGGACGTGGATGCGCGCAATGAGCCTGTCGCCGCCGACAAGATCACCCGGGCCGCCCGCACGGCCGTCAGCGGCTACGACCTCAAGGTCGAGCACCGGCCCCGTCGAGACGGTGACGTGGCCCGCGCGAATCGCCGCCACGAACGCGTCGGCATCGAGCGACTCACCGGGCGCCGGAGGGGGCATCCGGACCAGATTGTCTGGGAATCCGGCGCGCTCCACTTCCAACGCGTGGGAGTCGCTGTTCCCGGTGCCGGTGAGGAAAAACCCCTGATTCATCAGCGCAAACCAGTCGGCACGAACCGCGAGGTAGCCGGTCCTGGAAAACCGGTTGGCAATCTCTAGCGCGTCGAAGTCCAATCCTCGGGTGCCGCTTTCCGCACCGGGGGTGACGAGCCAGGCGTTGTTTGGATCGGTCAAGGGGACCGCAGGGTCGAACTCGAAGTGGCTGAAAAGAGCATGGGCGTCGACGTTGATCTCCTCGCCCACCGCGAACTGAATTCCCCGCGGATGGTTCAACTGAGAGATCGGAGCGCCGGGCAGGCCGGCGAAAGCGTCGAGATGAGTGGGAACGTCGTCAGAGTCAATCGGCGCGGGAATCAGCGCCGGGTCCAGGGGGAAGCTGTTGAAGTGCCCGAGGGATTCACCGTCGGACTTGATGCTGACCTCGCTTCCGGTGATGAGCGCCGGCCCGCCGCTCGAAACGACGTGGGTCAGGCGAGGCAGCAACTCGGTCGCCTCGTTGTGGTCGGTGACCACGGCCACATCGATCCCCGCGGCCAGGAGCGAGCGGAGCCTGGGTCCGTCCGGCAGAAAACTGTCCCCGCTCCGGCCGGTGTGCACATGGAGGTCCGCCAGAACATCGCCCGGCGTCGCGATCACGCGTGACACGACCATCGTGACCGCGATGTCACGCGAAACCTCCACCGTCTGCACATCCACGCTGTCGCGGAGGCCCCGGACCGCCACAAAGGTGTAGGTTCCCGGCTCGAGGTCGAGGCGACCGATGCCCTCGGTCACGAAAACCGATGACCAGGTCGCCAGCCGATCGTGGGGTTCGGCGACCGTGGGGAGGGGCCCCACGAGCGAAACCGGGCCCCAGGCATCACGGACCAGGACCCTCGCGGATGCCGGGCGACCAAGTTCGTCGACCACGCTGAACTCGACGCGGGCCGGCGGGCGCTCGACCGTGAACGAGGTGTCGACGGTCCCGCGTTCCCCGTCGGGAGCGGTCCAGGTCACCTCGATTTCATGTTCACCCTCTGTGAGCACAGTGGCGTCGAGCTCAGCGAGGATGTGCGCCCCGGTTTCCTTGCCCAGGCGCATCAACAGCAGCGGGTCCGGGAAGGACTCCCCGTCGAGCAGAACCGTCGCAGTGCCGCCGGCGAAGCGCGCGGGCGCGTGAACAACCAGGGGCACCCAAGGCACGCGCACCACGGACCCATCCGGCGGACTCTGTACCTCGAGTCGCGCGCACGCCAAAAGCGACAGAAAGGGGAGAGCTCGGGCCCCCCTTCCGGCGGTCCAAGACTCAGCGGTGACGGCCGCCATCCGAGCGCCCCCAGGTCGTCACCTCGGGCGAGCCCTTCTTCCCCGCGCGCGCAGCACGCTGCTGGGCCAGGGCGCGCTCATCCACCTTGCGCGGCTCTGCCGGGCGCTTGGGCTTTGGCGTGAAGTCGAACGCCGGGAGCGGCCGGCGTTCGATCTTTCTGCCGATGGCCTTTTCGATCGCCCGCAGCTCCGCCTCTTCCTCGGGCGAAACGAAGGTGAGCGCTTCACCCACCGCCTCCGCCCGGGCTGTGCGGCCGACACGGTGGATATAGTCGCCTGGAACATGGGGAACATCGTAGTTCACGACGTGATCCAGAGCCGAGATGTCGATACCACGCGCGACAACGTCGGTGGCGCACAGCACCCGCACCTTCGCAGCCTTGAAGTCTGCCATCGCCGACGATCGTTGCCCCTGCGTTCGATTGCCGTGGATGCGGACGTTCGGAATTCCCTGCGCTTCCAGAAAGTCAGCCAGCCGATTGCACCGCGCCTTGGTGCGCGTGAACACGATGACGCTACCGACGTCGTTGCTATTGAGCAGTGCGACCAACAGCGCGTTCTTCGCCCCACCGTGCACGGCAAATGCCGCCTGCGAAACGCCCGTCGCGGGGAGCGCCTTGCGCTCTACGTTGATGGCAACCGCGTCGGTCAGGATCTCCTTGCTCAGCCCGCGCACCTCCGGAGGGAGGGTGGCGGAAAAGAACAGGGTCTGGCGCTTTTTCGGGAGCCGCGCGAGCACCTTCCGCACATCGGGCAGAAAACCCATGTCGAGCATCCGATCGGCCTCGTCGACCACCAGGAAGTCGATCCGATCAGGGTGGCCGTACGGACGCGACAGGTGGTCCAACAGGCGACCGGGCGTCGCGACCAATACCGTCACGCCACGTTGGATTGCCGTCTCCTGGGGGCCCATGCCCACGCCCCCGTAGATCGGTGCGCAGGAGATGCCCGCGTGCCTGCCCAACGCCGTGCACGCCTCGTGGATCTGCACGCACAACTCGCGCGTCGGAGTCAGCACCAAGAGCCGCGTGCCGAGCTTGGGCGCCTGGAGGATGCGGTGCAGTACCGGCAACAGGAAGGCCGCCGTCTTGCCACTACCGGTCATCGCGGCCGCGATGACGTCGCGACCGGATAATGCTGCAGGGATTGCCTCGGCCTGGATCGGCGTCGGCGTGGTGTAGCTGAGCTCCTCGACCGCGCGAAGCAGTCGGGCATCGAGGCCGAATTCACTGAACTGCACGTGTTCTCCCGACGGGGGCGGGGCCTAACGCGTGACCTGGAGCTTCAACACCGTCTTGCCGATTCCCACGGTGTCCCCCGAACGAAGCCGGGCAACGATGGCCCGACGCCCGTTGTGGTAGGTGCCGTTGGTGCTGCCCAGGTCGCGCAGAAAGATCATGTCGCGACCGAAAACCTCGATGACGCTGTGGCGACGGCTGACCTCGCCATCCGACAGCGGCACCTCGCCACTGCGGCGGCCGATGTTGATATTTCCCCTGGTAAACCGGAATATCTTGCCCGTGTCCTGTCCCGCCACCACCTCTACCAGCGCGTTGAGGCCGGGCGGCAGGCGAAGCTCTTGACCGATCACATCGGCCGGCGAGCGCGTCCGTTCGCCGCCGCCTGCGAGCTCGATGAGCTCCTCGTCGAGCAGCCACGCAAGATCGGGCTGGTTGGCGCTGGTCTCGCCTGCCCCAGCTTTGTCCTCAGGCGCAGGAACCTCGTCCTCCGCACCGACGAAGAGCACCAGCCGGGTGCCGCCGAGCTGAATCTCGCTGCCCGCTTTGAGGACCGCCTCGTGGACCAGCCGCCCGTCGACCATCGTCCCGTTGGTGCTGCCCAGATCGGTCAAAACCCAATCGGAACCTCGTGCCTGCACTTGGCAGTGACGACCGGAGGTGAGCGGGTCGTCAAGCAGCAACTCGCCGTACTTGCGGCCGATGGTGAGGGGCTCGACCACCGGAAGCGGAACGTTCAATCCTTGCCGTGAACCCGCGATGATCTTGAGGAAGCTGCGAGACATCCGGTCAGGCGGTGCGCGCCGACGCCGAGCGGCTACGCGCGCCCTTCCAGTACAGGTGGTAGCGACCCGGCAGCTCGTGGCCAACGAGCGACTCGGCAAAACAGCCCGCGGCGGCCAGCCGGTCAAGGTCGACGCCGGTGTCCACGCCCATGGCGTGGAAGGTGTGGACCAGGTCCTCCGATGCCGCGTTCCCGCTGGCGCCCGGCGCGTAGGGGCAGCCCCCCATGCCACCAACGGACCCGTCGAACTGCCGGACCCCCATTTCCCAGCCCGCCAAGGCGTTGGCCAGCGCCGTGCCCCGGGTGTCGTGCAGGTGCAGCGCCACCTGGTCGGGCGAAACTCCAGCAGCAAACAGGCGCGTCAGGACCTCTCGGACCAGGCGAGGATCCCCCATTCCGGTGGTGTCACCAAGCGCGATCGTCCCGGCGCCGGCGGCCAGACAGCGCTCGACAATGCGCAGGGTCTGCTCGAAAGGCACGCGCCCCTCGTAGGGGCAGCCGAAAACCGTGGAGATGTACCCACGAACGGAAACGCCCTCGTCTCGGGCCACGGCTATGACCTCTTCGATGCCGGCAAGGCTCTCCCGCACCGTCCGATTCACGTTCTTCTTGTTGTGCGTTTCACTGGCGCTGAGGAAGGTGGCCACATGCCGGATCCCCCCTTCAAGCGCCCGTTCCAGGCCGACCTGATTCGGCACGAGCCCCCAATACCGCACGCCATCGACACGCGGCAGGACCCGGACCAGCTCGACCGCGTCCGAAAGCTGCGGAATCCAGCCCGGCCGAACGAAGCTGGTGACCTCGATATCGGTGACTCCGGCCCCGACGAGCTGCGCGATGAGCTGGGCCTTGGCCTCGGTGGAGACCACGCCCGCTTCGTTCTGCAGACCGTCGCGGGGCGACACCTCGTACAGCGAAATCGCAGCCATGCGCTATCCTAACACGGCTCGATGGCGATCCGCAGGGTAGTCACCCATGGCGCGTGCGTCGCCTCCCGGGCCCATGAAACGCTTGCGCGCCATCGGTGACTGCGGTGAGGGGGAGAGGGCCACGTCGCGACGCGTTACGAACGCGGCGCGCGCCGTAGGCCGGAAAGCGAAGCTTGGAGGCCGGAGGGAATGGCCCGGTAGGGGGAGAGGGCGGCGAGCCCTTTCCCCCTCAATTTCGGGTTAGGCGGGCGCGCATGTCCCGCCTGCGCGCGTTTGTCGCTGAGTTCGACGCTGGAACCCTGCTCGCCGGCGCGCTCCCGGCCACGATGATGGCCTGGTGCTGCTTCTGCGACTGGAAGCTGATGCCGCGCACCGGGCGGATGTTGGTTGCCGCCTATGACGGTATCTACCTGTTCATCCCACTGGCATTCCTCGCGGCTTGGGGCGCGACACGGCGGCGCGGTGCGCTCACGGCGGCCGCCATCATGGTGACAGCGCTGGTCGCGGCCCCGTGGTGGGCGGCCAAGTTGGCCGGCGAGCCGAAGACCTGGGCTGAGGACGATCCATCCCGCTTCTTGCCGCCGTTGATCTTGGCCGCAGTGGTCGCCGTGGGCGCCTGGCTCGCCTCCGATGTGCGCGCCGATGACTACGGAGTCGGCCTGGGCGATTGGCGTTGGTGGGCGCCGAAGCTGGCTGTCGCCACCGCGCTCATCGTGCCCGCCTCCGTTCTGGCCGTGGCACTTTTACCCAGCTTGCGCGCGTACTACCCGCAAGATGTCGGCGCGCGCGCGGACTTCGTGCAACTGCTCGGCGTGCAAGTCCTCCGGGGCGGCTGCCTGTTCGGGGAAGAGTTCTTCTGGCACGGCGTGGGACTCTTCGCCGTCGCGAAAACACACGGCAACCGGGCCGCGATCCTGTACGTCAGCCTCGGCTACTTTCTACTGCACCGGGGAAAGCCCGAGATCGAGATGCTCTCTTCGTTCGTGGGGAGCGCGCTCCTGGCGGTAATATGCCTGCGCTGTCGCAGCTTTCTCCCGGCTTTCCTCGGTCATTGGCCGATGAATTTCTGCGTGGAAGTCGCGGCCTACGTGATGGAAGGCCCGCGCTGACCTGCGTTACTGGTCGGACCAGACCAGCACGGTGAAGCCGACGGTGCGGGTGTCGTCCCGTTGGCGCGCCTCGCCGCTCCCGATGGCCTCAAGCCGCGTCGCGACCACACCCCGAGCCACCAGCGCGTCACGTACGGCCTCTGCCCGATCTCGGCTCAGGTCGAGGTTGTGCCGACTGGTGCCCGACTCGTCAGCGTGACCCTCGATGCGGAGCAACTCGATGTCGGGGCGCGCGGCCAGAAGCGAGGCGATGTCTTCGAGCACCGGCTGGCCGTCGGCGCGGAGGACCGCCCGGTCCAGATCGAACGCGATCTCCCGCGTCGTGATGATGCGGTCGCCTTCCAGCCGGAGATCGACCGGGGCCAGCGTCAGCAGCACCTCCAGGAGCTCGTCGCGGCGGACCTCGAAGGCGACCTTGCGGCCGGAGTAGCCGGGAACATGAACCGCCCAGGAGCTCGGGCCGATGGTCGTCCTGAGCTCGATGCCAACCGCGGGCACCGCCTCGGCCGGGCCCGCCCCGCCTTCCGCGTCGGGCCGCCGTACGAACCCGCTCAGCGGGACCGCGGCGGGGTCCACCAAGCGCAAGCGCACCCTCCCGTAGCGGATCGGGACCAACTCGACACGCGCCAAAGGGTCCCGCCCAGAGACATCGACCGCGCCATGCCAGACCGCGTACCCGTCCGCCTCCACCGTGTATCGATGAAAGCCGTCCTCCACCCTGAGCACGGTGGGCTCGTCGAAGAAGACGGTGGTCTCCGTGGGCGTCAGCCCATCGACCAGGGCCGTTTCGGCATCGAGATCGGCGACTCCGGTGACGAGCAGCGTGAGCGTGGCGATGCGATCGGGGCACCCGTCGTCATCCCGGAGTTGATTCACGGTCTCCGCGATCAGCGGGCAGCGGTCGTCCGCGTCCTCGAACCCGTCGCCGTCTCCGTCTGCCTCCGGGCAGCCGTCCTCGTCCGCGACGAGGTCCATGTCTTCGGGGACCCACATGCAGCGGTCCTTCAGGTCGATGATCCCGTCCCCATCGGCGTCGGTCCGGGGTGGCCGACGCCAGTCGACCGCCGCCGTGGCGCGAAAGTCCGGCGCGCCGACTCCGTAGGTGAGCCCGGAACCCAGCCCACCACGGACGCAGAGCGCTCCAAAAAAACACACGCCGGCGTAGGCGTTGGCCTCGATCGGGGTCACCGCCTCGGCGTCGGGTACGGCGGCCAACGCTCCGCTGCCAAACGCTTCGGCCGTGACCAGTCCCCACCCCCATGGGCGCGCGCTCAACGCCACCGCCCACCGATACCGCGGGCCCCAGACGACGTTGTTGATGACCTGGTCACGCTGTAGCCGCACTCCCAACTGGACGTCCGCAGCAAAACTGTCGCGACTCCACCGCCCTGACGCCAGCCCGTCGAGCGCGCCCGCCTCGTCCTCCAGGTAAACATCCGAAGGCCCCGTCGGCAGCACGAGATCGACGGTCACTGCGGCAAAGAACCCGGTGCCGCGCGACTCAAGCACTGGAACCGTCGCCCAGAGCATCGTGTCCCCGAAGCCCCCCTCGACGCGATCGACAAAGCTCCACTGCATGTACCGCAGGGCCATGCCGATCCGCGGTCCCTCCAAGACGCGGGCGGAGACACCGAGCGTCCCGCTGCCCACGCCGTCCAGCAGCACCCGGTTGGTTCCTTCCTTGAATCGCGCCACCACCGGCCGGCGCGCAAAGCTCCAGGTGAATCCAGCGTTGAGCGAACCTCGCTCGCCGAGGTCAGCCTCGTAGATGGCCAGGGAGGGGCCACCATCGCCTGGCGCGAGCTGTTCGGCGTTGAGACCGTCCGCGCGGGCCGAGAAGGGGAGAACCCCGGCCACGAAACACAAGGCTACACGGCGCGCCCACAACCAAAGCAGCAGCAGCACGGAGGCCCAGCCCGGCCCCGCTGCGACCGCGCACTCCGGAGGGGCTTCGCCCCGGGCCCCACAGCCGCTCCCGTGTAGGCGCACGGAGCCGGTGTCATCGCTGGTGTCGCTGACTCCCGCGCCGTCCTCGCACGAGACATCGGGCGGAGACACCAACAGCCCGCACCCAGAGCCGGTAATTTCCTCGCATTCGGCCACAGCGCCAGCATGCCACGCTTGGGACGACTCCGCCTACTCCACCACCAACTCGGTCATCATGCCACCCTCCTCGTGTCCGAGCAGATGACAGTGAATCAGCCAGGCGCCTGGGTTGTCCGCCGTGAGCCGAAGCCGCACCGCCGCCCGGATCGGCACGTCGAGGGTGTCCTCGTAGCGGCGCACCGCGGGGGCGACACCCGCGACCGACAGCACCTCGAACGGGTGGCCATGCAGATGGAAGGGATGGCTGGTCGCGCTGAGATTGCGGACCTCGATGATCACGTCGGCATCGAGCGCGACGTGCCCCACGGTCACGTCGGGCCAGGCCTCCCCGTTGATGAGCCAGTCCTCGTCAGGCGCGCCGCCCTGGAGGGTGTACAGCAGATCCGTGCGACCAGGATCGATCGACGGCACCGCCCCCGAAAACGCGAACGAGAGCGGCAGCCCCGGCTCGGCGTCGCCGCCCACGACGGAGAAAAGGCTGCGGGGATCTCCGAAGCTGGCGCCGCCGGCGGGCGACCACATCGCGGTGGTCACCTCAACAGTCCCTCCCCCTGCCAGCACCTCCACCTCGGCGCGATCCCCTGGCGCGAGCACGAGCCCCTCCACGTCGGAAGACGACGCAGCGAGTCCCTGGTCGGAGGCCAAAAGCCGTGCACCCGGCCAGCTCAGCGACAGGTAGCTGGTGTTCGACGCATTGAGCAGGCGGGCCCGCACGGTCTGCGCCGGCTGCAGCGTCCAGATCGGGCCCACCGCGCCGTTGACGGTCCACACCTGGGTCCGCGGGTCGGGCGGCGTGTGATCGTCGGTGGCGCCCAGGCCCGACTCGGCCTCCGCCCAGGCATCGAAAACCAGGACGATGTCCTGATCGGCAACGGGTTCGGCAGGCTCTGTCACTACGATAGCAGCGTACAGACCGAGGTCGACCTGGCGGTCCGTGTCGACGTGAGGGTGCATCCAAAAGGTGCCGGAGCTCGTCGCCGTGTAGGTGTAGGTGAAGCCGGCCCCTGGGGGGATCGGCGTCTGCACGTGCTCCACGCCGTCCATCTCGTTGGGCACGCTCATCCCGTGCCAGTGCAGAGTCGTCGGGGAGTCGAGGCCGTTGTGGAACTCAACCGTGACCTCGTCGCCCACCTGGGCCCGGAGCACCGGGCCCGGAGCCACGCCGTCGTATCCGTACCCCGCGATCTTGGCGCCGCCGACGTCGTGCGTCGCCGGTAGCGCGGACAGCGCGAACCGCACGTGCCCCGCAGTGCCGTCGAGGTCCACCGCGTCGGGCGGGAACGGCATGGCCGGCGGACCGGGCTCGGCGATGTCGGCGGCGGAGTCCGTCGGCAACGACTCGCTGTCGACGCTGTCGTCCAGCTCCACGCAACCCAGCAGCACGCTGATCACCGCGTCACCGTCGCCATCACCCGGTCGTCGACCACCCACCCGTAGCGCTGGGCCTGGCCCCACGGAACCGACCTGTACCGCAGCGTAGCGGTGACGACGGGCGACGCGCAGTCCGACGCGAACAGGTGCTCGGTGGTGAATGACTCCGTCGGCAGCAGGCGATTGTCGCTCTCGACGTCCACGGCCAAGTGGTGGGGCACCATGCGCTCCCCATCGTCGCCGACGAGAACTCGGGCAAAGCCGAAGCCCGGAAGACCACCCACCGCCCCCACCTCCGAAACGCTGGTGTCCCGCACCCAGAAGGCGGTATCCGCGACCGCCGCCCACTCCGGATGGTCGAGCGTGACGCGCCCCTCGGGATCAACCGCCATCACTTCGGCGTCCCCGATGAGCGCGTAGTCCGGCAGCCCCTTCTCTGCCGCCGAGAACCGACCGTCCCCGAACGCACCGAAACCTCGGTAGTCCACCCAACCTTCGTTCCGGAGCAGGCGCAGTCGGTCGCCTGGCGCAGCGCCGGCCACGACCAGCAGATCGGCGGGCAACGTGAGCACGCCGTCCGTCCCGCCCCACACCGGCACCACGTCGCCGCCCGTCGCGACCAGCGGTGTCCCATCGCAAGCCGCCTCCACCCGAAGGACCAGATTACGGAGGGGCTCGCCGGTGGGCAGCGCGTGTCCGGGGCCTGAATTCTGGACCGTGACGGTCACCGCCAGCTCCCCGCCGCTGAGCTCGGTTTCGACGTCGACCAACGCCGCCAGCTCGAGCATTCCGCTGGCTGGTTGGCGCGGCCCCACCCAGGAGTGGGCCCGAACCGCACCGGGTGACCGATACCAGCCGGTGGCGACGCCGGGAACCAGGTCGAACTCGTTGCCGAGATCGGCGGAGTTGCCCACAGCCGGGAGCGGAGGCATGTGACAGCTCTGACAGGGCGCAGCCGGATTCATCGGACCTTCCGTCCACTCGGCCCACGTGCTCTGAACGGGGAGCGTGCCCTCCGGCCATCGTAACCGATCGAGCTCGGCACCCTCGGCGAGCACGCCCTGATCGAGCTGATGGCAGCCGCCGCAGAAGTCGGCCTCATGCAGATGCTCGCGCAGCACACCCCCCATCAGCGGGTTGAGCACATCGATGTAGGGACCGAATTGCAGCGGATGATAGGGCCCGAGGAGCCGCGACGGCGAGGGGTCGGTCGGCCGCATGACGTTGAGCCAACCCGCCACGCCCGCGGCCGCGCCAACGTCGACCGACTCGATCTTGTGGCAAACATCGCAGTGCACACCGTTTTCGTACGCGAGCCCGGTCGCTTCCAGCAGGTCGTGCCCCGCCAGATCGGCGCCGCCGATACCGGGCGCGTGGCAGTCGGCGCACCCCCCACCGCCGGTCACCGCACTCGCGACGTGGCACGCCTCGATCGTTACGGAGGACCCAGGCTCGACCGCGGACGACCAGGTTCCGCCCCGCGCTTCGCACGCGACTCGATCGTGGACGTTCCGATCGAAGCCCTGGTACACCGCCTGCACCACCGGGTTGCGCGCCGAAGCCGCATGGGGGCTCGCCGACCAGCCGCGATGAATCGACAGGTGACAATGGCTGCACTGGGTGGCGTTGGAGTCCGCGGTGGCGTCAATCCCCGGGTCCGCGAACGCGTAGTCCGGATTGTCCGTCGGGTCGAAGCTCGAGAGTTCGATGGTCACCGACGAGCCTCCATCCACGATCGCACCCGCGTTCCAGGCCGTCGGAAAACTGGCGGCCAGCCAGAGATCACCCTCGATCGTTGCATCGATCGGTACCTCTGCGACCCCGCTGACGTCGGTCTCGTAGCGAGTCTCGGTCCCGGCCTGGACCACCAGAGCGCCGGCGATCGGCGCCCCGTCGAGGGTCACCGTGACGCGCACATTGGCCGGGGCGCTCAGACCGCTGTGGTAGGTGTCGGCGGCTCTCGTTTCCCCGGAGTCCTGCGAGGGCGGCACCGCCGTCTCGCAGGCCAGGGCCAGCACCAAGACTACGGCGTGCACCCGGTGTTCCCGGCGCAGGAGAAGTCGGCCGAGCTGCCGTACGACGCATCGGGCTCGGTGCCGAATCCACCGCTGGCACCCGCCGCGTCATCAACGCTGTTGGCGGACCAGTCCCCGCCAGTCACCGTCAGCGAACCCTGGTTCGTCGAGAAGTAGGCGCCGCCGCCCTCGCCTGTGGAAGTGTTGTCGTGGACGCCCCCGCCGGTGGCCACGATGTCGCCGCGCTGGGTGAAGAGACCCCCGCCGTTGGTGGCGGTGTTGTCGTACACCTCGGTGCTGGTCAGCGTGATGTCTCCATAGTTGTAGGCGGCGAGGCCCCCGCCATAGGTCGCGGTGTTTCCGGTCACTTCGCAGTCGATCAACACCACGCTGGCGACCGCCGTCGACGTGGTCGCGTACGAGAGGACGGCACCGCCGTATCGCGCGGCACCGCCCAGCTGACCGGTACCCCCGGTCAGCGTGAGGCCCTCCATCGAAACCGAGCTGTCGGTCACCGACAGAAGCGGGCCCAGGGTTCCGGCGCGGTCCAGGGTGGTGTCGGCGGCCCCGTAGGGCGCGAGGACGTCCACGTCATCGCCACCCGCCGCAACGAGTGACACGTACCAGGTCCCTGGGCACACGTGGTAGCTGCCGGTCGACGCAAGCGAGATCGAAGCGACCGTCGAGCTGGTACCGGCCGCCCAAGCCGTCGTAACGCTGGTCCAGACGTCGGCGGTCGTCGCGTAGGACGCGGTCCCATCCTCGTCGGTGGTACTCCAGGTCGCCGCGTCGCAGTCGTTCTGCTGTTCGTCGCAGAGCTCCGGCGCGGTGGGGAACACGCGCTCATCGCCATCATCACAGTCGCCGCCTGTCGCGACGCGCCCGCCGCCGGAGGAGCAGGTCTCGGTAGCGTCATCCCCGTAGAGGTCGCCGTCGGTATCGGTGTAGTAGTGGGTGACCCCTTCGTCGACGGCGCCGTCACAGTCTTCGTCAGCGAGGTCGCATGTCTCGGCCGCGCCGGGATGGACCGTGTCGTCAGCGTCGTCACAGTCGTCGTCGAACGAGGAGGAGAAGGCGCTGGTGGCGGAGCAGTAGCAGGCTCCGGGGCCGACGCCGTAGCCGTCCGCATCGGCATCACCGTACCAATCTTCGCAGTTGTCACCGCCCAGCTCGTTGGTGTCGCCGTCGCAATCATCGTCGTCAGCGGTGTCGCAGTCCTCGACGGTGATGCCCGGATTCACCGTGGACTTGGCGTCGTTGCAGTCATCGTTGGCGGCGGTGACCCCCGTCACCGTGTAGGAGCCCGACTCCTCGCAGAAACAACCAGAATCCGCCAGCTTGCCGTAGCCATCGGCGTCCCCATCGAGGAAGTGGGCGACGCAGCCCGCCGCGTCCTCGTCGTTGTCGGTGCCGGTGCAGTCATCGTCGGCCACGGTCGAGCAGTCCTCGTCGACCGGGTCGGCGCCGGTGCTCGGGTGCACCGCGGCGCTGGCATCGTCGCAGTCGTCCGAGGTGCCGTAGCCGTACGACGAGGAGTCGAAACCGTCCCCATCCTGGTCGAAGTCGCTGCCACCCGAGCAGTCCGCGTCCACTGCGTCGTACCAGAGCTCAGCGGCGCCGGTGTACACCGTGCCATCGTCATCATCGCAATCAGTGCCGAAGAGCCCAGACTCACCGGCGACGTCATCCGCGTCCTGTCCGTCGCCATCGGCGTCGAAGTCGCTGTCGCCCGCGCAGTCGGCGTCGATCTCGTCGTAGGGCGTGTCCCCTGCGTTGGGGTGCATGTCCTCCGCGTCGACACTCGCGCCATCCCGGCCGGAAGCGGGGGCGGCCGGGTCGTCGTTGCAGTCGTCGCCGTCGTAGTCGGCGGAGTCGTACCCGTCGTCGTCCTGGTCGAAGTCGCTGTGGCCATCGCAGTTGCTGTCGATCCCGTCGTACCAGGTTTCGGCGGCATCGTTGGGGTAGATCTCCGGGTCCAGGTCGTCGCACTCCTCGTCGACCACCCAGCCGTCGGCGTCCTGGTCGTAGTCGTCGGCCCCGTCACAGTTGGCGTCGGTGCCGTCGTACCAGGTCTCCACCGCATCGGGGTTTACGTTCTCCGGCTCCGCCAACGCCGGGTTTTCGAATGGATCCGCCTCAGCGTCGAAGCAGTCCTCTCCGACGACGCCGCCGCTCTGCTCGTGCCACAGCGTGTCGACCCTGTCACCATCCTGGTCGAAATCCGAGCCGGTGTCGCAGTTTTCATCGACGCCGTCGTACCAGGTCTCCTCGGCGCCCGGATGCACCTCGCGGGCCAGCGGTTGGTAGAAGCCGCTCAGGGCGAGGAACGCCGCGGGTGCGCCGTCCGGATCGTCCCAGCAATCGTCGCCACCGTCGAACTCGGCCGCGGGGTGCCCGTCGGCGTCCTTGTCGTAGTCGTTGGCGCCATCGCAGTTCTGATCGACGCCGTCGTACCAGGTCTCGTTGGAGGCGCCCGGATGGATGTCGGCGGCCGCGATGCCGTTGGCGTCCTGGTCGGGGTTGTCGAAACAATCGCCATCGGCCGCGGTCCAACCGTCACCATCGAGATCCTGGGCAAGCCAGGAGGAGCCGCAACCGACAAGCAGAAGAGGAAAAAACAGCCGCATCCGATCCAGCTATTACGGGCAGACGACGTTGTCGGCGCCCGGACTGCCGACGATGGTGTACAGGGTGGCCCAGTCGTTGGTGACGCCGGCGTCCTCCGCCGTGCACCAGGTGTCGTCGGGGGTGCTCGACGACGTCTCGAAGTCGTCATTCGCGTCGGCCGGATCCGGGCTCACCGCGTTGATGGTGTCCAGATCGAGTTGGATCGAGGTGAGCTGCGCGGTGACCGCCGTGCTGGCATCTGCGGGCCAGTCGGTGCTTCCCGACACCTGCCAGTAGAAGACCGAGTCGATGAGCGTCCCGTCAAGGTCGACCATCACCCCACCGACCGGGTTGTTGATATC
The DNA here is from genome assembly GCA_947490345.1 of Deltaproteobacteria bacterium. Classification (GTDB taxonomy): domain Bacteria; phylum Myxococcota_A; class UBA796; order UBA796; family SXON01; genus SXON01. Next base: position 2,082 of record CANLGL010000008.1, on the reverse strand, counting down.
CGTCGAAGTGGTGTAGGCCGGCGAGTCGTAGGCGGTGATCACCACGTCGCAATCCGCGGTCGTGGTGAAGCTGGCAGACGCGCCACAGACGACAAAGTAGCTGTTGTCGGGCACCGTGGCCGAGCTCGGGAAGGTGACCGTGACCCACGCCGGACAGTTGGCCTCGACGTAGGGCGCCGAGACCGTAGCGGCCGAATCGGCGCACAGCTCCATGGTCCAGTTGGCGAGCGAGATGGTGTCGCCGGAGTTGTTGTAGATCTCCACCCAGTCGTAGGTCTCGGTGTTGTTACCCCCGAAGAACTCGGTGATGACGATGTCCCCGTACGCCACGCCCGTTTCATCGATGAAGTCGTCACAATCGTTGTCCACGCCGTCGTTTGTGGCGAACGTGTCGGCCGCCCCCGGGTAGGTGGTCGCAACCGCGTCGTTACAGTCGGTGTTGTCGGTGGTGTCGTAGCTGCCGCTGGTGGTGCAGGTACACGTGGACAAGCTCGGATCGCCGTAGGTGTCGTTGTCGCCGTCGTAGTAGTAAGTGGTGCAGTCCGAGGCGCCGGCCTCGTTGCTGGAGCCGTCGCAGTCGTCGTCGTAGGTCGTGGAGCAGACCTCCAGATCGGCCGGACTGACTGCGGCCCGGGTGTCGTCGCAGTCGTCGTTGGCCGCGGTGACCCCGGTGACGGTGTAGTAGCCGCTGGTAGCGCACGCGCACTGGGTCGTGGCCAGCAGCCCGTAGCCGTCGCTGTCGCCGTCGTAATAGTAGGCCGTGCAGTCCGACGCGCCGACCTCGTTGCTCGAGCCGTCGCAATCATCATCGTACGTGGTGGTGCAGACCTCCAGATCGGCTGGGCTGACCGTGGCGCGCGTGTCGTCGCAGTCGTCGTTGGCGGAGGTGGTGCCGGTCACCGTGTAGAAGCCGCTCGTGGCGCAGGCGCACTGGGTTGTGGTGAGGAGGCCGTATCCGTCGCTGTCGGCGTCGTAGTAGTAGGTGGTGCAGTCGGAGGCGCCGACTTCGTTGCTGGACCCGTCGCAATCGTCGTCGTAGCTGGTCGTGCACACCTCGGAATCGCCCGGACTCACCCCAGAGAGGGTGTCATCGCAGTCGTCGTTGGCGGTGGTCACCCCGGTGACGGTGTACAGGCCGGAGCCCGTGCACGTGCACTGCGACGACGTCGTGATGCCGTAGCCATCGGCGTCGCCGTCGTAGTAGTAGGTCGTGCACCCGGTCGCACCGACATCGTTGGTGCTGCCATCGCAGTCATCGTCAGCCGTGGTCGTACACAGCTCGGGATCGCCCGGGCTGATGTCGTCGTCGGTGTCGTCGCAGTCGTCGTTCGCGGAGGTGGTGCCGGTGATGTCGTAGCTGCCGCTGGACGTGCATGTGCACTGTGACGACGTGGTGATCGCGTAACCGTCGTTGTCGCCGTCGTAGTAGTAGGTCGTACAGCCGGTGGCGCCGACGTCGTTGGTGGAGCTGTCGCAGTCGTCGTCGTATGTCGTGGAGCAGGTCTCGGTCGCGGCGGTGTTTACCGCGCTGCGGGTGTCGTCGCAGTCGGTGCCAGCGGTGACGCCAGTGCTCACCGTGGTGTCGCCGTACCCGTCGTTGTCGTCGTCGTTGCGACAGGAAGTGGCCGACTCGACGCTGGCGGCGCCAGGGAAGGTGTCGGCGTCACTGTCGTCGCAATCGGTGCTGTTGGTCACGTCGTAGCTGCCCGAGGTGGTGCAGGTGCACTGGGTGAGTGACAACTTGCCGTAGGTGTCGTTGTCGCCGTCGTAGTAGTAGGTGGTGCAGCCGAGCGCGCCGACGTCGTTGGTGGAGCTGTCGCAGTTGTCGTCGTACGAGGTGCCACAGGTCTCGGTGCCGTCCGGGCTGACCCCGGAGCGAGCGTCGTCACAGTCCGTTCCGGCCGTGCCACCCGAGGGGGCGGTGGTGTCGCCAAAGCCGTCACCGTCGGCGTCGGTCATGCAAGCGGTGGTGCTGTCTTCCTCGGCGACGCCTGGGAAGGTGGTGGCGTCGCTGTCGTCGCAGTCGTCGTCGTTGGTGACGTCGTAACTGCCGGTGGTGGAGCACCAGCACTGGGACAGGCT
>CANLGL010000007.1 GCA_947490345.1 Deltaproteobacteria bacterium | reverse complement strand
GGGACGGCGACACCCTCGGCGGGCTCGCCGACCGTTTCTACGGTGATCCGAGCCGGTGGGACGAGCTCTTGCGGCAGAACTACGACGTGCTCGGCGGAGCCGAGGGCCTGACGGTAGGGCAGCGGCTGGTCTTCGCGCCGGTCGAGGCGCTGGTCCCGGCCAGGACGACCTTGACGGAGGGGCAAACGTGCCGTTGACGCCCCGCGCACGCTACCGACGACGCTGTTGCGACGTCGGGACTCCCGGTTCGCCTTCGAAGGCCCCCCGGTCACTCCGCCGCGGGCGGTGGGTCCGCCTCGGCCTCGGCCTCCGGTGTCCGGCCCAAGAACCAACCGGCGACGAAGGCGACGGCACCGAGCAAGACGAGCGCGCCTCCGGCGCCGGCCGCGAGCACGCCAGCCACCGTCGGTTCGGTCGCGATCCGAGAGATTGCGTTGGAGATAAGGCCGCCCAGGCTGCTGCCAGCGTAGACCACGGCCCCCAACGTGGCAGCGATCCGTCCGTGCACCCCGCCGGCCGCGGCCGCCCAGAAGCCAGCGTAGAACAGGGGTTCCCCGAGGCCCATCACCGCCGTGGCGGCGGCCCAGCCCATCTGGCCCGGCAAGATCGGCGTGGGGAGCAGGCCCAGGCCGATGAGCACCAGGCCGGCTCCCGCCACCCAGAGCGGACGCACGGCCACGTTCGCGACCGCACAGCCGACGAGCACCCCGATGGCCACCAGCGAGGCCAAGAGGACCGCGCCTGGGTTGACGTTGTAGATCCAGCGATCCGCCACATCCACGGCGGACAACCACGACCACTGCAGGTCGCCTCCGACGGACCACACCACCGACGCCGCCCCGCCGGCCAGCGCCGCGCCCGCCGCGATCGGGAGCGAGCTGTCCCGCGGCTCTTCCGCGGCGCCGAGGATGCCGAAGACCGCGACCGGCAATGACAGCAGGAACAGGACGGCGAGGGCGATGACGGCGGCGACGAGCAACGCATTTGCACCCCAGCCTCCGATCACCCACTCGCTCAGAGGTGGCGCCAAGAGAGCCCCGGCGTTGATGGTGGCGTAGATCGCCACCAGGGCGGCCAAGCGGGCGCTCGCGGTGGCGAACAATCCCGCCGCGGTGGCGCCCGCGCCCACCGCCACCATCGCCCGCCCGGCGGTCGCGACGGCGGCGCCCACCATCGGAGCGCCCGACACCACCAGTCCGTTCCCCACGGCCGCGGCCAGAAGCCCGAGGGACAGCGCGGTCCCGCCCCGCCCCAGCGCCGCCGCCGCGGCTGCCGCGCCCGCCCCGACGAGGGCGGCAAGCCCATAAACGATGCCCATGATCGCGGGGTCGCCCTCGCCATCGATGATCAGCCTCCACCAGGCCGAGCGCGCCGAGAAACCCACCAGAGCGTGGAGCAGCGTGATGGTGGGGAGGAGGATGAGTGTGGCGACGCGTCGGCCGTTCATGGCGTGTGGCCTCGGTAGCCCGCTTCCTAACGCCTCGGATACAGCGCGGGGGTGCGCCTCGACCGTCTGGACCCCGCCGGCCTCCGCGCGCTCGAGGACGCGCTCCGACGCGGCGAGCCCGTCCAGCTCACCGGTACGCCTGACTGCTTGGCACCCCTCGACGAGCTGGTTCCGCTCTGCCACGGTGTCGATGTCGTCGAGCTTGCAGCGTGGTTGCCTCCCACCGCGCGAGGCGGCTCCGGCATCAAGGTCACTGCGGTGATTCCCACCCATCGCGCCCGGCCGATCGGCATCGACACGCTCCGCGCGCAGGACGTCGAGGTCGAAGTCATCGTCCTGGCGAACGGCAGCTACACCGACGGCGTCCGGGTGCCGTGGGAGGGGCACGGGCGCACGCGACAGGTCGGCGTGGAGCTTGCCCGGCATCCGTGGGTGCTCTTCACCGTGGACGATGCGCTGCCGCTTGGCGCGGGGTTTGTGCGGGCGCTGGTCGAGGCCGCGGAAGCGGGGAACTACGACGCGGTGGTCGCGCGGCAGGTGCCGTGGCCCACGGCGGATCCGGTCACGCGCGCGCGGCTACGTGCGTGGACGCCCCCCGGCCACGGGCACCGGCCAAGCACGATGCTCGACAACGTGGCCGCGCTGTACCGTCGGGACGCGCTCCTGGCCGATCCCTTCGACTCGGTTCCCATCGCCGAAGATTGGCTCTGGGCGCGGCGCCACCGCATCGGCTACCTCCCCGACGCGCCGGTCGTACACAGCCACGCCCGCCGCCTTCGTGACGCGTTTCTGCGCACGCGGGCAATCCATGGCCAACGCCAACTTGCGGGCGAGGCCCCAACGGTTGCGGACCTGCCGAGCCTGCTCCGGGCTCTCCCGTCCACCCTGGGACGCGACGCGCGTGGCGCGCTCGGGGAGCTCCTCGGGCAGTACGCGGCGAGTCGGGGGCGTTAACCGAGCACATGGTCCTGCTCCTGACCCTCGCCTGCGCGCCCTCCGAAGAGTCCGACCCCCTGCTCTACGATGCCGCTCGCACCGGCCTGGAAGGGGCCAACGGCCCGTGGGGGGTTCACCTGCGCACTGCCGATGGTGGCGAGGATCCACCGACGGACGTCTTCTGGGCGACGGCCGCCGCCGAGGCGCGAGCGGATGTGGGCTTCGCGGCCGCGACGCTGGTCTTGATCCAGGGCGCGGGCGTGGACCCGACACGCTACCACTGGCTCGCGGTGCACCTCGCGTCGCGTGGGGCCACGGTGCTGGTGCCCCACCATGGGCTTGACGCCGCCGACCTCGACCTCAACGCCGGCGCCCGCGCCCTTGCGGCGGCGACGGACGCGGGGGATGTCGACGCCGCCGCCCCGGTTGGCGTGCTGGGGCACGGTCTGGGCGGGGAGGTAGCGTCCACTTGGTGGGCCGACGACGACGCGGTCGCAGGCCTGGCGCTGCTCGGGGCCGCTCCACACGCGGCGGCCACTGTAGAAGACCGCGTCGTCGGCTCGGTGGTCTCGATCGTCGGCAGCGCCGACGGGGTCGCCACCGTCGAGGAGGTCGCCGCCGGCCTGTCCCGGTTCAACCTCATCCGGGCGGGGGTGACCATCGACACCATGAACCACTACGACTGGACGGACTTCAGCACCGAGGGCGAGCTCGGCCGAGATGGCGCGGGGGCGCCAGACCTGGACGCCGCGCGCACCAACGCGCAGTGGGCGCTGGCGGGCTGGGTGGACAGCTGCCTGACCTCGTCCGTGGGCACCTGGCCCTTCTACCGGGCCGCTCATGACGCGCTCGTGGACGGCGATCCCTGCGAGCTGATGGTGATGGGCGCGTGATACGCTCCGGGCCCTCGCCAGGTGCCCGTGCTCGACCTCCTCTTCCTCGCCACGGGCTGCATCGCGCCCGCCACCGACAGCGCCGGCGACCCATCGGGCGACAGCGCCGCGGACTCCGCGGGCGACACCGCCGACACCGGCACCGACCTCGCCGCGTGGTGCGCCGCCGAGGGCTTCGGCACCCACCACCCCTGGAACGCCGACGGACCCTACGGGGAGCTTCGCCACGACCTCGCCGAGGACTTCTCGGTGCCGCTCACCGACGGCGAGACCTGGACGCTCTCCGAGCGCTGGACTGGCTGCGAGAACGTCGTCTTCGTGCCGGACGACATCCTTCGTACGGTCTCCGCTGCCGACTCGATCTGGACCAAGGACCTGGATGACCTGATCGCCGGGTCGCCCCGCAACACCCATTATTTCTTCGTTTCCATGAGCGACGGCGACGTCGGGGATGCCAACAGGGACGAGATACTGGCGCAGGTCGACAAACAACTCGGTCGGTTGGAGGCCGATGATGCGACGTGGTGGGCCGATCACCTGCATGTCGCCTCGGTCCCGGCGAAGGACCTCGACGGGTGGCTGAAAAAGGTCCTCCGCACCGGGATTGGGGAGGGCGGCCTGGGTATCGATCGATACCAGCGTCTGCGTGGTTTGGGCTCCTTCGCCGACAACACCCGCACCGATTCCAGCAACAGCGGCTGGCCCTTCCAGAACAACCTCGCCTTCGCGGCGCTGGAGAGTCGGTTCTTCAACATGGAGGCGGCGCGCCAGGACGCGCTGGACGCCGAGGTCGATCCGACCGTCGTGCAACTGTGGAACGGCGAGGTCATCTCGGAGTACGCCGACATGGTCGGGGAGCTACCGACGGCCGCAGAGATGGAGACCTTCGACACCTTCGAGATCGACATCGACATGCGCTGCCCGGAGGCCAGCGACCGCGAGCAGGGCAACTGCGGGGCCTGGGACTACATCGCCAATTTCTACGTCCAGGACGACGAGGAGAACTGGATCGAGCTGAGCCGCTTCATCACCACCTACCACCGCGAAGCACGCTGGGTGGCCGACGCGACTCCGATGCTCCCGCACCTGCTGGCGGGTGGCAGCCGGAACTTCCGATGGAGCTGGGCTCCGTCCTGGAACGTCCAGCCCACCGAGACGCGCGTGCAGTTGCGCTTCTCGGACCAGGGCAAGGGCATCAAGCCGCGCACGGCGACGCTTGTCGCAACCGGAGGTGCGTTCAATGCCGCCTATAACGACGCTCGCGTCTCGGTGAGCGTGCCCGTCACCGGCGCGGCGAAGGTCCAACTCTGGGCCGTCACCAGCGGGCACGGCATGGAGGCGAACAACTGTGCCGAGTTCTGCAACCACCAGCATGAGTTCAGCGTCGACGGCAGCACCCATCTCCAGGAGTTCACCACCGCAGGCACCGCGACCGGCTGCATCGACCAGATCGAGAACCAGATGACGCCCAACCAGTCAGGGACGTGGTGGTACGGCCGGGGCGGGTGGTGCCCTGGGCAGATCGTGATGCCCTACGACGTGGACGTCACCGCCGACGTGGGCACCGATGGCGAGGCGGTCGTCGGCTACCGTGGCATGTACGACGACCAGGCGCCGCCGCCCGATGGGGCCGGCACCATCGTGCTCAACGCGTGGTTGGTCACCTACCATTAGGTTCAGGGGGCGGGCGTTTGCCGATAGCCGCTTGCGGGTCAGGCACCCGCCCGGAACAGGCGGCATGAACTGAAGTGAGCAGGATCCCCCACATCCTGCCGACTTCGATTCACGATCCTGAACCGAAGTGGGCAGGATCCCCCAGATCCTCCCGACTTCGGTTCACGAATCGTGGGGTTCGATGAACTGAAGTGACCATGATCCGGGGGATCCTATCGACCTCGGTTCATGGACCGTCGCCGGCGGCTCGCGACAACCGCCCGACACGCGCCGCAGGCCGGGAACCGCAGGTTGGAGGCTGGAGGGAATGGCGCGGTAGGGGTCGCGGCGCCGCGCCGCCCTAGATGTTCCCCCAGCGCCCCGACAGCCGGACGAGGTGTTCATTGGCCAAGCGCAGCTGCGCCGACATCGCGTCGGTCATGCCGCGCCGGAAGGCGCGCCCCTCGGCGCCCAGATCGGCCTCCAGCTCGCGGTAGGCGTCGTGGGTGATGCGCAAAACCCAGGTCGGTTGGATGGCGCGCACCGTCGCCGAACGGCCACCGGCGTCGGCGAGCGCAACGGCGCCGACGACATGCCCAGGGCCGAGCTGGGCAATGCGCTCGGCCCGGTCTTCGTCGACCGTTCGATACACGGCCACGCGCCCCTCCGCGACGATGAACGCGTCCTCGCCGTACTCGCCCTGGTTGATGAGCGCCTCGCCCTGGCGCACGGGGACCGGGGCGAACCGCGCCGCGAGGCGCTCCAGAACACCGTCGTCGCGGGTGGCGAAGCCGGGGGTGTTGCGGAGCACGGCGCTGGCGCGCGGGGCCGGCGTGGAGGGCGCGGGGCCGGCAAAACCGAGGCTCGACGCCAGGCGGGACAACAGTCCACGCCCGGTGCGCTCGCGGATGAGCTCGCCGTCGGCGACGGCTCCAATGCGTACATCGGCGGCGCGTAGCCGAGCGGCGATGGTGCGCATGGCCTGTGATTCCAGGCGTTGCACAACCGGGTTGTCACGCATGCGCATGAACCGGAGCCCTTCCTCGTCAAGGAGCAACATTCGCACATGGCTTTCCGAGACAACGGTGGCGGCACGTCGCGACAGTGAGCCGAACATCGCCATCTCCCCGACCGTCTCCCCGGGGCCGATGCGCCCGATCTTGGTGCCGCTGAGGGTGGCGATGAGGTGCCCCTCCACGATGAAACACAGGCTGCGGTCGGATTCGCCCTCGACGAGGAGCTCCTCGCCCGGCCCCAGGTCGTAGGCTTTGAACGCGGTGATCGCCTCGTCGCGATCGACGTCGCTGAGGCCGTGGAGCAGGCCGCTCCGCTCGAAAAGGCGACGATCGCTCATCGAGCCGCAGCCACCAGCGCCCCGTCGAAGCGCAGCACCGCCTCCCGCCGTGCTTTCGCCTCGCGCGCAGCACGTGCCCGTGCCTCTGCAAGTCGCGACCCGTCAACCACGCTCACGGCGTAGGACAGCGCCGCCACGCCGACGCCGACTCCCATCGTCGTCTGGTACAACTCGGCCGCGGCCTCGTCCCCCGCCTCACTGGCGATGGGCAGGCTGATGCCTCCCCAAACCGCCACCCCGGCGCCGACGGCCTGCGTGATTGCATAGACGGTGCCGCGGACCGGCTTTTTCCACGCGAACTCCGCAACTCCGAAAGGGAGCACGGCCAGCGGAGCATCGGGAAGAAGCTCCAGCGGCGGTTCCTCCGCGAGCACGATCGAGACGAGGCACAGCAGCACCGGGCGAGGCTATCATGCAACAGGGGAAGGGGCCTGCGGCCCCTTCCCCTACCGCGCCATGCCCTCCGGCCTCCAACCTGCGGTTTCGGGCCTGCGGCGCCTGGCGCGCTACTGACGATGACCAGCGCTACTGCGCCGTCTGGGGAACCGCCTTGACCTTGGCCTTGCCGTCCTCGACCACCACCCGAAACTTGACACTCTCCACGTTGTACGTGCTCTTGATCTGCCGGACTTGCTTGACGAGCGCCTCCCGCACGGCGTCGAAACCGAGCTCGGTGGACTGCCCGCACCGTGCCCGGGCCTCGATGTACTTGTCGAACACAAGCTTGTAGGCGCGCTCCTCGCGCTCCATCCGGTCCTGGCGCTCGCGAAGGACGAGCTCCTGCTCTGGCGAGAGGCGTTCCTCGGCGGCCGTACCGGCCGCGATCGCCGCGCGCGCCGCGGCCTTGCTGTCGGCGCGGAAACGCATCTTGGGATGTGTGCCCGCCTCCATCATCTTGAGATTCCGGGTCCAATAGAGCTCGTAGATCTGGAAACGCGCCTTGAGTCCTTGAAACTTGAAGGCCTGGGTGGCGTTCTTGATCCCCGATTCGGCGATCTCGCGGATCGTCCTCCGCATCTCCTCGCGATCGCGGTAGGGCTCCACGCGTTCGAGTCCGCTGAAGTACTTCTCGTACGTGATCTTCAGCAAGAATATCTTCTGCTCGACCTCGTCCAGGCGGCCGCGCAAGCTCTGGTCCATCCGCTCAATGCGCGCCATGCGAAGTGCCCCCACAAGGAATACCATGCGCCACGTATGAGTGCAGCCGCGCCGCATCTGCTTGTCGTGGACGACGAGGTCTCCATCCTTGAGCTGATCTCGGAGTACCTGCGCGGCCGTGGCTGGACGGTCGATGTCGCCCGCGATGGTCGCGAGGCTCGTGCCCTCTTGTCCACCGGCCGCTATCAGCTCATCCTGACCGACCTGAAGCTACCCGACACCGACGGACTCGAGCTCATCAAGCACGCCGCGCGGCGGCTACCGCCCGTGCCTGGCGTGGTCATGACTGGCTACGCCACGGTCGATCACGTCGTCGCCGCCCTGCGCCTGGGCGCGGCCGATTTCGTGCTCAAGCCCTTCAAGCTCCGCGACCTGTACGGCGTTGCGGAGGGGGCGTTGGTCCGCGCGAGGCAGTCACGCGAGGCGAATCAGGTGGCGCGCGCGGTGGAGTTCTACGAGGCTGCCGTCCTGGCCGAGGACCGTGCCGGTGCCCTGGCGCTGACCGGCCAGCTTGTCGACACCATCGCCGCCCTCGACGGGGTGGCCTACGTCGAGATCGCCCGTGGCGGCACCGTGCTCGTCCAGTTGGGCTCGCGGGCGAAGGGTGAGATCGACAACTGGCCGCTTCCCGGCGACCACGTCTTGCGGGTGCAGCCGCCAACCCCGGCGGTGCGAGCGTTTGTGTTGGCCGCGGCGCAAGCCCTGCGGCGGGGCGGCCTTTGATACCGCCCGAGCTTGATTCCGTTCGCCGTTCGCGACGGCCCTCGCCTGCGCCCGCCGCGCCTGGCTTCGTTGGGACCTCCTCACGTGTCTCGACACGCCCGTCGGCCCCGCCTTGCCAGCCGCGGCGTTCGCGACGGCGATCATCCGATCCGAATCTGCGTCGGGCGGTATGAGCGCGATGGAGTGGGTCGTGTTTCCGGAGCCGCTCTTCGCCCTCCCCGTGGCGGACACCCACGCTGCGGCCTCGTCAGTGACGCTTCGATGGGACGACCGATTCGCCGTGGATGCGGCGCTCGGGGCGGACTTTCCCGTGGTGGAGGTCCGGTCGGGCACCTGGCGCGTCTCCGTCGGGGTCGAGGCCGTCGGGCGGATGGGCTTTTTCCCCGAGCCGAGCTTGCGCTTCAACCTCGAGACCTTCGACGGAACCTTCGGTTTTCCGGTCGCGGTCCGGTCCGGCGAGTGGTCCGCCCAGTTGGAGCTTGCGCACACCAGCGCCCATTGGGCCGACGGGGCGCTAGCTGAAGCGGGCGGGCTCCCCGACGCCGTAGCCTATAGCCGCGAGTGGCTCCGCGTCCTGGGGAGTCGCGACATCGGCCCAGGTCGCGTCTACGGCGGTTTTCGGGCGTTGATTCATGATGTACGCGATGCAGAGCCGCTTGCGACTCAGCTCGGGGGCGAGCTCATCGCCCCCTGGTCGATCGCCCCCTTTGTCGCGCTCGACCTCCAAATGGCAGCGGAGTCGGGGTGGGAGCCGGCCGTCGCCGGACAGGTTGGCGTCGTCTTGCGAACCAGGCCGGGGCAGCGCTTTCGGCTCGCTGCGGTGGGGCGTTCGGGGCCGGAGGACACCGGGCGGCTGACCGGACAGGATGAAGCGTGGCTTGGCCTCACCATCGGTTTTGATCGTAGCGGCTGGCTTCCAGGATCGGGATAATGGCGCGCATGCGCGCGCTCCCCCTTTCGATGCTTCTCGTCCTCCTCGCCTGCGACGGTGCAACCGACACCGACACCGGAGGGGGCGGCGACACCGACGACACCTCGGGTGACAGCGACACCACCGACACCTCGGATACCAGCAGCGACAACACTGCGCCGGGCGCTCCAGTCGTCGCCATCGATCCGGCCGCCCCGAATGACGCGTCCGACCTCAAGGTGACCATCGTGACCGAGGCGATCGACGCCGAGGCGGACCCGGTGAGCTACCGCTACGTCTGGTCCCAGAACGGGACCGAACGGGCCGACCTCTCCACGCGGACCGTTCCGGCGGCGGAGACTGCGGAGGCCGACATCTGGGCGGTCTCGGTTTTTGCCACCGACGGCAAGCTCGAAGGCCCGGCAGGCACCTCCACGGCTACCGTCGGGAACATGCCGCCGACCGCGCCGGTCATCCACCTGGATCCAGCGGCGCCCGTCTCTGGGGACGATCTGACGCTGGTCTTCGACACCCCCGCCAACGACGGCAATGGCGACGTCATCACCCAGACGATCGTCTGGTACTTCAACGGCGCGCGCAACGTCAGTTGGGACGACAAGACCACGGTGGACGGCGTCTACGTCGACGGCGGGGAGAGCTTTCGCGCGGTGGTCACGGTGACCGACGGGTACTCTGATCCACTTGTCGTCGAAGCCTCGGTGACCGTCGCCAACACCGTGCCGGAGCTGACTTCGGTCACGATCACGCCCACCGATCCGGTCGACGCCGACGATCTGCTCTGCACGCCCCGCGGCACTGACCCCGATGGGAGCACGCTCACCTACACTTACACATGGTATCGCGACGGCATCGAGGCCACGGACATCGGCAACGACGACACGGTGCCCGACACGGCCACCACCATCGGCGAGCTGTGGGAGTGCGAGGTCGAGGCCAGCGATGGCTTCGCTACGGTCACGCTCACGTCCGATGCGGCGGAGATCAGCCTCCCGAGCGGCTACCGCATCACCACCAATGTGGAGCTCACGGTCACCGAGGACACCGCCGGCGCCTACTCGGCCACCGGCACCATCGACTTCGACCTGTACTCGGGCGGCGGGCGCTACACCGACAACGACTGCTTTGCCGTGTGGTCGATCCTCGCGGCCGAAGACACCCACTGTCGTGGGTGCACCTACACGTTCGAGGGGGAGTACACCTACGATGCCACCCTCTCCAGCATCATCACCGGGTGCAGTTCCATCGCCAACGACAGTGTTGGGGACATCGACTACGATAGCCGAAGCTCGGTGTTTGACGTCGCATTGGACGATGCGACCTTCGAAACCTACGCCTACTACGGGTATTCCAACCCGGTGAGGTTCTACGAGCGGGGGAGCGGCGGGTACGCGTCCACATACTACGGCTACACCCGCGGCAACTACTACTCGGTGGTCGAGACGGCGGACGCGTACGGCAACACGGTGCTGACCGGGTACTCGACCGAGTACATGTATTACTGAGCGTCGTTGACGAAGAGCCGACGCCCCGCGTCGGCGAGCGCCACGCGGTCCCAGGGCGCGACCCAGACCATCGAGCGAACCGCGATGCCTGGACAAAGGCTCGCCAGCTCCGCGGCGTTGCTCGCCACGGACGGGTCGTCGTCGACCGGCGGCGTCAGCACGATCGCGGCGACCGTGAGCCCGCGCGCTTGGACCGCCGCGACGGTCAGGAGCACTTGACTGAGCACGCCCAGGCGGTTTCGGGCCACCACCAGGACCGGCGCCCCGAGCATTTCCGCCAATGTTGACCCCCGCCAGGTGCGCGAAAGGGGCACCTCCCAACCGCCGACCCCCTCGATGAGCGTGACGTCGCCGCGATGGGCGAGGATCCACTCCAGGATCGGGCCGGCCTCGATCACGACGCCTTGGCGCTCCGCAGCGAGATGGGGCGAGACGGGCGCTTCCAAGGCGACTGCGGTCATTGGCGGATGCCGCGCGGCCAGCCCGAGCAGGGTGGCGTCCTCGCCGGCGCTGCCCGCCTCGACCCCCGAGGCGATGGGCTTGAGCGCCCGGACCCCCACGCCCGCGTCGGCGAGCGCGGCCGCGAGCGCCGCGGTGACCACGGTCTTGCCCACGCCAGTGTCTGTGCCGGTCACGAAGACGAGCGGCGCCACCCTCACGCCAGACCCCAACCGTTTGCCCGCTCGCTGACCCGACCCTGCGCCCGCAGCCAGGCCAGGTGGGTCCGCACCTGGGCCGCGGCGAGGGTGAGGTTGGCGCCCGGCACCGACGCGTACACCGTCCCGGCAATCTCCTCGGGCGTGCAGTTGCCGCGCGTCGCAAGCACCTCGACGAACTGCGCCGTGCGGAGGTGGCGGTGGGCGATGTACTGGTCGGCGAGGGCCGCCGGCTGGGGTGGCCCGTGCGCCGGCCACAGCCGCTCGGCGAGCGACCGGACCCGCGCCAGGCTGGCGAGGTACGCGGCGAGGTCTCCCTCGGGCGGCAGCAGGACGATCGTGCCCTCTCCGGCCACCAGGTCGCCCGCGATGACCTCTCCGGTGCCGGCGAGCTGCCAGGCCAGGTGGCCGTCGGCGTGGCCGGGGGTGTGCAACGCAATGAGCACACCCGCGCCGGTGTCGACGTGGTCGCCGTCGGCAACGCGGTGGTGCACGACAAACGGCACGTCGGCGTCGGCGTGTGCCCAAACCTCGGCCCCCGTTGCGGCCACCAGGGCGTCGACCCCACCGATGTGGTCGGCGTGATGGTGGGTCAACAGCACCCGCCGAATCGGACCGGCCCACCGTCGCAAGCGCTCCTGCTCTTCGGGGTAGGGGGACGCGGGGTCGATGACGCAGTCGCCCAGCCGATAGCAGTTGGTGTGGGTCGCCGGCGGCAAGGTGGGTGTCCTCACCGCCAGGACGTCGAACATCAGAGGAGCCTGGAGAGGATCGCCCAGCCGCCTACGCCGAGGAGCATCACCAAGGCAACGGCGGCCAGCCAGTCGGGGATGAGCCGCGCGTTGGTGCCCCGGCGCATCGGCTCGCCGGCCGGGCGTCGGACGTCTTGCGGGTCTGGTTCGTCGTCGACCTCCTCGTCGTGGACCGCTGCAATCAGCTCCGGGGCGACGAGGTCGGCCGCGACCGGCGTCCAGGCTGGCCGTTCAGTGGGCAGCATCGCGGTAAGCGGTCGATCCGGCACTTCGGGGCCCGGGATGCGGGTGCGGGGTGGCGGCGGCGGCGCTGCGGGCGGCGCTGCGGGCGGTGGTGGGGCCGGGGCGGGTCTTGGGGCCGAGGTTGAGTCGGGCAACTCGAGTTCGGTGGGGGGGTCCATGGCGAACAACGGTGCGCGCCCGTCTGGCGGGACGGTATGAGCGTCCTCCAGCGGCGGTCGGAGCCGCACTTCGGAGCGGGCCGGGGCCGGGGCGAGGATCGGCGTTGGCGGCGGCAGCGGCGCCGTCGTTCGGCGGCCAGAGGCCCGACGCCCCAGCAGCTCTCGATCGGGTGGATCGGAATAACCACGGAGCAAGGCGAGTAGATCCCGGGACAGCACGCCCAGGTCGGGGTATCGATCCCGCGCGTCTCTTGCCAGCATGCGGGTGACCACTCGCCCCAGCGCGGGATTCACCGCGGTGACACCGCTGGTCCATGGGCGTAGGTCGCGACGCCCATCCGCCTGATCTCCGGGTTGTGCGGCGAGGAGCGCTTCGCGGGTGACCAGATGGCACAGGAGCGCGCCCGCGAGCCACTGGTCGGTAGCGGCGGTGGCGAGATGCCCGGACTTCAGCTCCGGCGGAATGACGGCGAGCCGCTCCACCGGTAGGGCAAAGTCGGTGAGGACGATGTTCCCGTCGCGCCGAAGTCGCACCGTCTCGGCGCAGATCCGTCCGTGCACGACCCCCCGTTCATGGACGCTGCGCAGCGCGCCCACGACCTCGATGCCGATGTCGACGATGGTTGGGGTGTCGAGGTCCCAAAGCCCGGCCCCAACGTGGCCAAGCACGGAGCTGAGCGTGGCGCCATCGACGTATTCCAACGCCAACGCTCCGAAGCCGGCGAAGAAGCCGTGTGCCTTGCGCACCCGCGAGTCGTCGATTGCGCGGACCGCGTCATATTCGCGGCGCAGTTCGGACATCGCCCGGGTGTCCATCGTGTGGTGTGCGATGCGGATGATGACGATTCGCGGCTCGCGGCTACCGTCGGCGCGCTCGGCCTTCCACAGGTTGGCAATGGGACGCGACGCGACGAGCTCGACAAGCTCGAAGGGTCCGACGCGATCACCGGGACGGTTCACGCGCTCGGCCTAACCCGGCGTCCCAAAGCGGCAGGCCGACCCCTGCCACCGCCAACACTCCCATCCCCAGCCACGCCAGCCCGTCGGGTCGCTCACCCAAGATGACGACGCCCGACAATGCCGACAGGAGCGGGCTCGCCGTGGCCAGCGCCGCGAGCGGGGCGGCCTCTCCGAGCTGGTACGCGCGGGTCATCGTGTACTGTCCGCCGGTCGCGGCCAACCCGGCCAAGAACAACCACGCCCAGGTGGCAGCCTGGTCTGGCCAGATCACGGGGGTCGTGGCCGCCAGCACCATGCACAGCAGGGAGGACATCGCGATGAAATAGAAGACGATCGTCTCAGGCGCGTTGGTGCCGGACGCCCGACGCACAGAAAGATAGGCGAATGAGGCTGATAAGCCACTGATGGCGCCGAGGAGCCGGCCGATGCCGTCGTGTACTGAGTCGCGTGGCCACCCCAAGAGTGCGAGGCCGATGAGCGAGGCGCCAACGGCGATCCAGATGGACCCCCGCGCACGCTCGCCGAGAAGCCACGGCGAGAGCGCCGCGACCCAGAACGCGGAGGTGTTGTTGAGAAAGGCCGCTTCGCCAATCCCGACCCGCGGGAGCGCCGCGAAGTAGGTCAGGAGCGCGATCGCGCCGGCAATGCCCCTAAGCCAGAGCGCGGGCCTGCGGTCTCCGACGAGGCGAGCGAGGCTGCCGCGCGCGATGATGACGATGATCACGAGGTTGACCGCGGAACGTACGGCGCTGCTCGCGATGCTCGAGAGCTGGGGGTCGCCGTGGTGCGCGGCCCCCACCGCGAAGGACATCACCGTGAAGCATCCGCACGCGGCCAGCATCGTGAGGGCGGCGCGGAGCGGGGGCGGGGTCATGGGTCAGTCCGCGGCGGGCTTCTTCTTGGCGGTCGCGGCGGGGGCGCGCTTGGGTTTCGCCGCCGCCACAGGCGCCTTGTCGGCGGACGCTACTTTTTTCGCCGGGGCTTTCACCGCTTTTGCGGACTTCTTCTTCGCTGGCGCGCGCGCGGTAGCCGCCCCCGGCGCCTTGGCCGCGCGGGTGCGCGGCGTCGCCGCGGCGGCCTTGCTAGCTGGGCGAGCACCCTTGCGACGCGACTTCCCGCGGGCGGGCGCCGCTTCGCGCCGGCGCGCCAAGAGGATGGAGGCCTCAGCCAGGGTGACCGCGTCGGTGGCGGCATCCTTCGGGATCGTGGCGTTGGTCTCGCCATCGGTCACGTAGGCGCCGAACCGGCCCGCCATGATGCGGACCATGCCTCCGGAAACGGCGTCCGCACCGAGCTCGCGGAGGGCCGACGGTCGCGAGGATCGCGCGCCACCGCGCCGAGTCGGCTCGGTCGCCAAAAGCGCGATGGCCTGCTCGATGGTGATGCCCAGCGCGCTTTGCTCTGGCGGAATGGTCCGACTGTCTTCGCCCCGGCGCACGTACGGCCCGAAGCGACCGTTGCTGGCCACGACATCGACCCCAGCGGCGTCCTTTCCCACCACGCGGGGCAGGGAAAGGAGCCCGAGTGCATCGGCCAGCGTCAGCGTTGTCGGCGTCATCCCCGGCAGGAGCGACGCCCGCGCCGGTTTTTCCTTCCCTTTGGCTTCGCCGAGCTGCACGTAGGGCCCGAAGCGTCCATCCATGACGAAGACCGAGACGCCGTGCGGATCGACCCCGACCAGCGCGGGACCGGCCGCCTTCTTCTGCAGCGCCTGTAGCGCCCACTCGACCGTGACCTCGTCCGGAGCCATGTCCTCGGGGACGTTGGCGGTCGCGCCCTCACCATTGGTCACGTAGGGGCCATACTGCCCGACGCGGACGTGCATGGCACCTGGGTCGTCCCCCGCGATGGGGAGCCGATACAGCCCCGAGCTGTCGGCCGCGAGGGCCTGCTCGAGCCGGACCTTCAACCCCTGATCACCCAGGTAGAAGCGGGTCAAGAATGCGGTTCGATCCCCGTTGCCATCGGCGATCCGGTCCAGGTCATCTTCGACCTTTGCGGTGAAGTCGTAACTCACGAGGTCGTTGAGCTGGGCTTCGAGGAAGGCCGTCAGCAATAGGGCCAGGTGCGTTGGCACCAGCGCGTTGCCGCGCTTGAACGCGTAGGACCGATCGACGATCTTCTCGATGATGTCGGAGTAGGTGCTGGGGCGCCCGATTCCGAGGCGCTCGAGCTCTTTGACCAGGGTGGCCTCGGTCAATCGGGCGGGCGGCTGCGTCGTGTGCCCCTTGGGCGTGAGCGAGCGGATGTCGAGCAGCTGCCCTTCCGTGACCGCCGGGAGCAGGCGCTCCTGATCGGCCAACTCCGCGTCCGGATCGTCACTCCCTTCGACATAGGCACGACGGAAGCCCGGGAAGGTGATCGTGCGACCCGAGGCGCCGAAGCGGGCGTCGTCCACGTTGATCTCGATGTTCACCTGCTGTCCGAACGCGTCGGCCATCTGGCAGGCCATCGTGCGCTTCCAGACGAGCTCGTAGAGCCGCGCCTCGTCGATCTCCATCTGGCCCCTGGCCTCGTCGATCGAGCGGAACGACGTGCCGGCGGGCCGAATCGCCTCGTGGGCTTCCTGGGCGTTCTTCGCGGTGCTCTTGTAGCGGCGCGGCTCGGCGGGCAGGTAGTCCTTCCCGTATTGGCCGAGGATGTTGGCGCGCGCGGCGGTGATGGCCTGATCGGACAGGTGCACGCTGTCGGTGCGCATGTAGGTGATCCAGCCGCGCTCGTAGAGGCCTTGGGCAACCCGCATGGTGTGCTTGGCCGTCCACCGCAGCTTCCGGTTCGCCTCCTGCTGAAGGGTGCTCGTGGTGAATGGAGGGAAAGGACGCTCTTTCCAAGGTTTCTGTTCTACGCCACCCACGCGGGCCGGCCGACCGGTGAGCCGCGCCACCAGCGCACGGGAGGCGGCCTCGTCCAACAACATGGCCTTGGTGTCGGAGAGTCGCCCCGTGGTCTCGTCGAAGTCTTTCCCCCGAGCGATGCGACGGCCGCCCACCGCGGCGAGGTTCCCCGGAAGCACGCCAGCGCCTGCCCCGAAGGCGCCTTCGACGTCCCAGTAGTTGGCGGAACGGAACGCCATCCGCGCCCGTTCCCGGTCGACCAGCAGCTTCACCGCTGGGGACTGAACCCGCCCGGCGCTGCGGGCGCCGCGGATCTTGCGCCACAGCACGGGGCTGATGGCGTAGCCGTACAGGCGGTCCAGCACGCGGCGCGTTTCCTGTGCTGCGACAAGGTTCTCGTCGATGTCGCGGGGGTTGGCGAGCGCGGCGAGGATCGCCTCGGGCGTGATTTCGTGAAACACCATCCGGTGCACCGGCACCTTCGGGTTCAGCACCTCGCGAAGATGCCAGGAGATACTTTCCCCTTCTCGATCCTCGTCAGTTGCGAGGTAGACTGCGCTGGCGTCCTTGAGCAGTGCCTTGAGCTCGGCCACCTGGCGCTTTTTGTTGGGCGACACGACGTAGTAGGGGCGAAAGCCCTCCGCGATGTTCACCGCGAAGTCCGGGTGCACCCCCGATGCCTTGACATCCTCGGGAATATCCTTGGCCGTCTCCGGGAGATCTCGGATGTGCCCGACGCTGGCCTCGACCATGTAGCCATTGCCGAGGAAGCGCTCGATGGTCTTTTTCTTGGTCGGCGACTCGACGATGACTAGCGGTTTGGGCATGGGGCCGCCGAATACCCCACGCTGACCCCGGGAGCCAAGGGGGGATACGTTTTGTCGATGGTGGAGCCGGTCACCCGTTACCTCGACCATCTGCGCGCCGAACGGGCGGCGAGTCCGCACACATTGCGCGCCTACCGTGCCGAATTGACCGGCCTCTCCGCCTCACTTTCGCCACGCCCGATCCTCGCCGCGACCACCTCGGATCTGCGACTCTGGTTGGCGCAGGGCGCCTCGGCCCCGTCCAGCCTCGCCCGCCGAATCAGTTGCCTCAAGGGATTCTGGCGATGGGCACAGCGAGAAGGCCTCGCGGCGCGCTCGCCGGCGGACCGGCTCCGGGCTCCCCGGGTCAAGCCTCCGCTCCCTCGGGTGCTTCAGGTTGATGAGGCCAGCCGGCTTGCCGAGTCTCCCCTACGCCTCCGCGACCGCGCTCTCATCGAGGTCGCGTACGGTTCGGGGCTGCGGGTGTCCGAGTTGGTGGCACTCGACGTGGACGACGTTGACCTGACGGGTCGGGTGATCCTGGTCCGGCGGGGCAAAGGTGGGAAGGACCGGATGGTGCCGTTGGGCGCGAGCGCTGCCGCGGCAGTGGCCGAGCTGCTCGTCGAACGCGGTGGCGCCGCCGGGGCGCTCTTCCAGAACCGAACGGGCAGACGCTTGTCATCGAGGAGCGCATACACGGTGGTGCACGAATCCGGCCGCGGCGAGGGGTTCCCCGACGTCCATCCCCACGCGCTTCGGCATAGCTTTGCCACCCACCTGCTCTCAGCGGGGGCGGACATTCGGTCCATCCAAGAAATGCTCGGCCATGCGTCGATGTCCACGACCCAGCGATACACGAGGCTGGACCTGGACACGCTGCAGCGCGCCTACCGAGATGCACACCCCCATGCTCGCCGGCGGGACTGAACCCGAGCCGATGTGTATACTCCCGCGAAGATGTCCAAGGCACCGCTAACCAGCGTGGAACGCAGCGCGATCGCGCGGATGCAACGCGAAGCGGCATCCGGGACCTTCTATGGGCTCTTGGTGGTGGACGGCCGGGCCACGAGCGAGGAGGTGGAGGCGGGCTACCGCGACTACGTCCGAGATTGGCACCCCGATCGCTTCTTCTCGCGCGATGTGGGCAGTCATGCTGAAGCCATCGACGATCTGTTCGTGCAGGTCACCAAGGCGTACAAGACGCTTCGCGACGCCAAGAAACGCGCCGTCTACGACGCCGGGCTCAGTGGGCGTGGTGTGGTCGTCGCGCAGAAGGCTACCGCCGCCGCCCCGGCCGACGACCGCGCCTTCGAGGTGCGCCTGAACCGACGGCCGGTGCCGTCCTCCGACCCCGCCGCGCGGCCGACTCCCACGATCAGCATGGCGCCGCCGATGGTCAGTCCGGGCAAGGCGCTTGCCCCGGCTGGCGCAGCGCTGCCCAGCGCAGGTCCACCGGTTGGGGCGCGGTCCGTCGCAGCGTTGGTCGCCGACAAGATGCGCGGTCAGGTTGCCGAGCAGTTCGCCAGGGCCGCCGGCTATTACCAAGCGGGGTTGGCTGACTTCGAGGCTGGGCGCTTCGGCAAGGCAGAGTCGTCACTGTATCTCGCGATGCAATACGACCCAAAAAACGCAACGTATGCCGATCTTTTCAAGAACGCGCAGCTCAAGGGCCGGCAGGGACGGGCGGCCACTCTGGTCGCCCAGGGCCAGCAGGCCGAGACCTACGGGAGCACCCGGGACGCGCTCGCCCACTACAAGCGGGCGGTCGAGTCCGAACCCGACGAGGGCGACGCCTACTTCGCCTACGGCCAACTGCTCCGCAAGCAGGAGGAGGACAAGCGGGAGGTGATGGCGCTTTTGCGGAAGGCCGTCAGCAAGGAGCCCAAGCGCATTGAATTCCGGCTGGCCCTCGCCGAGCTGTATGGGGAGCTGAAGATGGGGCAGAACGCCTTGCGCGAGGCGCAGGCCGCGACGGAGCTCGATCCCACGAGCGAGCAGGCGCGGGGGCTCTTGAAGCAGTTGCGCCAGACGATGCGCTGAGCGTCGCTACTTATTGGCCTTTGTGGCGAATCTTGTACTCGAGCACCAGGCAGACGACAGGGTCAACGCTGCGCCCGAAGGTGGCGTCTACGGTGTCGGGGCTCGCCAGGGCCATCATGCAGGGGAGCCCGACCGCTCGGGCGATGACCTCGGCGCTGCGTTCGAGAATCGCCTCCTTGGTCGGCTCTTCTTTGAGCGGGGCCACGAAGCTGTTGCGGAAGTCCAGCCTCGGGGTGTCATTGTCCTCGTACCGGTTCCCGGGGACATCCGAGGCCTGCAACTTCATCAGCCGCGAGATGGGCGCCTCGTTCTTGCTGGTTTCCGGGACGGCGTTGCCGTTGGTGCCGAAGTGGCGCTCGAAGGCGCCGAGGGCCTTCTGCATCTTGGACCGCTCGTCCTCGCCGCTCGCGAAAAGGCAGAATTCCATGCCCGACGCGAGCTGTGACTCCTCGATCCCGATGGCCTGGTCGGGCGGCGGTTCGTTGGCTCCAAACGCCGCCTCCGTCAGCAGTTTCAGCCGGCCGGCGTCGTCGTTGGTGAAGCCGGCGGTTTCGTCGCCGCGGTAGGCGTCCAGCATCGGGGCGAGGCCCAGGGAGCGGGCCTGCCGGAAGGTGAGCATAGCCGGGCCACGCATGCACGAACGTTTGTTCGTCACGTCGAGCTGCACGTTCCAGTCCTCCCGGCTCCGCTTGGGAATCGCGGCCGCGTAGGGCAGGAGCACCTTGGTGGCCGGGTCGAAGCTGTCGGATTCGCCGATGGCCTCTCGCCAGCGGATCCATTGCCCTTTGGCATCCCCCCCTTCGCCCAGGAGCCACTGGTACTCGGTCTGGCTCTCAAAGACGCTCGCGAGGTGCTTTTCGATCTTGCCGGAGAGTTCGTCCTGGGTCTCGAGCGCCGCGCCCAGCGCACTGCTGCCCACGATCTCGGCGATCAGCTTCCGCGAAGACTTGTCGGCAAGGCCTCCGCCCGAGCTTCCGAAACCTTCGCGTTGTTTGCACTCGGCGAGCTCGTCGGTCTTCTTCGTGGCGTCCAGCCGGTATTTGAAGGCCGCGCAGGAGCTGCCGAGGGTGCCGATGTAGCCGACCGCGGCGATCGCCAGCGGAATCAGAATCCGCGGCTGCAGCAGCGCGCCGCTGGTGAACATGTACCAGGCGCGCGCGGCGAGGCCGAAGGGCCCCAGCGTCCAGATTCGCGCCAACAAGAGCCGCCAGCCTTCTTTCGCGAAGCCTTCAGCGGTGAGGTTGTTGCGACGGCCCCGCTTCTTTTCTCGCTGCGCGAGGACCTCCGCCGGCAGCGGCGCGATCTCGATCGTGAAGCGAGCGCCCTCGGGCGAGACGAGCGAGAACCGGTCCCCTGGACGAAGCGCCGTGGGCGTCTGGATCTGCTGCCCTCGCCGTGCGTCGCCCTTCCAAACGAACACGGCCGCGGTGCGCTCGCTGGGCGCGACGATCAGCCCACCATCGCCCTGACGGATGACCTTGCAGTGTTCACGCGCGACGCCGAAGGCCTCGGGCAAGACGATGTGACACCGCTCCCGGTCGGCGCCAAGCCGCACCTCAAGCCCCTCGAAGGGGCCGAAGCGGGTTCCCCCGAATTCGGGTGACAGCACGAGGTAGAGGGCGAGTTCGTCGCGGGCCATCGCGGGCGGAGCATAACGCTGGGCGATAGGGTCAAGCGGCCATGAACATCTTCCTCATTCCGTTCACGCCCCTGCGCCACACCGCGGTGGCCGCGGCGTGCGCCGGCTTCTGCCTCATCGGCTGGTGGCTGTTTCTGACGGTGTGTTGGATGGGTGCGCCGTGGGCGCAGCGGTGGGACGGGGCGGTGTACCTGGGGGCGGTCGCCGGGTGCGCGGGCGGTGGCTCGCTGCTTGCGGAAGGTGCCCTGCGGCGGTGGCCGCTCTGGAAGCGGGGGGGGTTGTCAGCGCTCGCGATGGTGCTCTCCCTGCTGTTCACGATCGCGAATTATTGGATGTGGACGGGGCTGCTGGGCCCCCTCATCTTCGGTCCGGAGCTGGCAGATCCCTCCCTGGTAAGCCTCCGCCATCGGGTCTTCGCCTGGATGGCGGCGGGTCTCGGCGCGGGCACCGGCGCGATGTTGGCCCGAAAATTCAAAGGGGGCTTCTCCCACCTGGCCGGGGGCTTGCTGTCAGGGCTCATCGGCGGGTTGGTCTGGTATGTCGTCGGGTATTCGGCTTACCCCTTCGCCAAGGACCTTTTCTGGGCCGGCGCGCTCGGGGCCGTCGCCTTCGGCGTCGCGTTCGGTTTGTTCGCTTGGGGCGTTCCCGACGAGCTGTACGCGGGCTGGCTGCGGGTGCTCACGGAGACCAGGCACGGTCGGCGAATTCCCATTGATGCGCCAGACGGGCTGCCCCGAGAGCGTTTCGTCGGCCACTTCCCGCGCGGTCTCGACCTCTTTCTACCCGCCGACGACGGGGTCTTGGAGCTGCACATCAGCGTGCTCGTCAACCGCAGCGGAGAGTTTCGCGCGCGCGGCCTGAGTCTGCAGCGCACGGTGGTTCGACGGTTCCTGGAGCGGATCGATCTCAGCTACGACAAGCGACGACCGGCACCCCTGGACACGCGCCTTTCCAGTGGCGATCGCATCGTTTTGGGCATGCCGGGGCAGGAGGCGGTGGTCGAGTTCTTGATGCTCCCGCGCGAGGAGCGGTGATGCGCGACGGGGTCGCAGTGGCGGCGTTTTTGCTCGCCGCCGCGCTTTTTGGCTGCGGCGGCGATGAGGTCAGCACCATCTCAGGCTCGACCATCCGGGTGGGGAAGCCGGTCACCAAGGGCCAGTCGGGGGCCTATGCGCTCCAGATCTTCGATACCGAGGACGACTGCGGCAAGGCTGACTCCATCGTCGATGCGGAGCGCGACGCCTGCCTTCCCTTCGTCGACCGGGCCACCGGCACCGTTCGGCTGGCCTACCAGTTGCGCGTGGACGGGAACGCCGCGCCGATGAGCCTCCGCCCGGACTCCATCACGGTGCTGCACAACGACAGCAAGCCGTCGAGCAAAGACGAGGAGCGCGTCTCGATCATCCCGCATCAGCCTTCATCGACGGGGAACTTGTACATCCTGCTGATCGACGGGTCGGGCTCCATGGCCATCGTCGACGGCGCGGACGGTCTCACCCGCATGGACAAGCTGCGCAGCGCGCTGCTCCGCAAGGACGTGGCGGACGCGTTTTTCGGAGACGATGGCGCGGCCAGCGAGGTTTCGCTGGTGGTCTTTCGAGGTGAAAGCCGCGAACCGCTTGGAGGAAAGTGGGTGATCCGGGACCGCGAGGAATTCCGGAGGCTCATCCGCGACGAGCTCCAGGTCGGAAGCGGCTACACTTTCCTGTACCAGGCGGTGTACTACGGCGCCGTCGGGATCGCCGAGGTTCCCGAGATCCGCTCGGCAATCGAGAACCGCGGACTGGCACCGACCGTGATCGCGCTGACGGACGGGTTCAACAACGAACGACCGTCCGACGTCTGCGCCGACAACGCACCGCGACTCGCCACGCTGCTCGAAAAACTACAGGACGTTCGGCTGGGGAAGGGCAGTCGCGGCTATCAACCGGAGGTGTTCACGGTGGGGCTGGGCAAGCGGGCGTGGAAGGCGTTCAAGGTGCCGGAGGGGCTCGCGGTGGCGCCGGCCCAGCTTTGCCAAGGCTTCGGGCAGTACCCGATCAACGGTGGCGTAGAGGAACGGGGCGTCGACAATGCGGCGCTGGCCTGGATCGCCAAGGTGGGCAACGGCGAGAGCTACGTGGAGAAGACTGCCGCCGGCCTCGCGGAGGCGTTCAAGGCTGCCGCGCAGAAGCGCTACATGTGGTTCGAGGTTCGCTACAAGGTGGACCCCTTCCATCTGCGGCGGGGCTTCGACGTGACCATCCGCCTGACGCAGCCGTACCAGGTCGAGGCGACCGTACCGATCTACCCGAACGCGTGGGTGGACGGTCCTCCGGGCATCCCCGGCGCCGATGGGTGGCCGGCCGCGGCGCCATTTCGGGCCACAATCGTCGTTCTGGTCACAGTCTTGTCCTTGGTCGCCGCTTGGACCTACCTGCCAGCCTCGGTTTTCAATGTTCGTCGGGCGCTCTTCGGAATCGTAGCGGGGACCCGCCGTCGTAAGGGCTAGGGATCGTCGGGGGCGCCGACACCCGCGCGGCATTACGCTCCCGGCGTGCGGATTCACCAATACGACGTGCTGCGCGAACTGGGCCAGGGGCAGTTCGGTCGGGTGTCGTTGGCCGTGGGCGAAGTTCCGGGACGCCACGGCGCGCCGGGGCGTCGTCGGGTCGTGGCGATCAAGGCGTTGCACGACGCGCGCAATGCGGATTCCGTCCGGCTATTGCGCCAGGAATTTTCCCTCTTGGAGCAGGTGAAGCACCGGAGCATCGTTCGGGTTTTCGAGTATTTTGAGGACCAGCACGCCGTCGTGATGGAGTATGTGCACGGCGTGACCCTGCGCACCGTTCTGGACGACTGCGGCAAGGCCCGCGAGCAGGTATTCACCGAGGGCGCCATCGAGATCGGGTGCGAGATCGCCGACGCGCTGTACCAGGCGTGGACCAGCCCCGCGGACAACGGCGAAAAGCTCCGGCTCGTCCACCGCGACCTCAAGCCCGAAAACGTGATGCTGACCGCCGAGGGCGAGGTCAAAGTCCTCGACCTGGGCCTCGCCCGCGTACACAACTCTGACTTCGCGCGGGAAGACACCCGTCTGGTGCGCGGCACCCCACTGTACATGTCGCCCGAACAGGCGCGTGGCGAGGAGTTGGACCATCGGAGCGACCTCTTTGCGCTGGGCCTGATCCTTTACGAGTTGCTCATGGGGCGTCCCGCCTACCGCGTTCCTGCGGAGGCCGCGGACCCCGTCCGCGCGACGCTCTCCGCGATCGAAGCGGGCGCGCTTGACGAGCAATGCCGGGAGTTGGAAGCCAAGCTGCCGGGAATGGGACCGGTCGTCGCGCGGTTGTTGCAGGCAAACCCGAGAAATCGATACCCCAACGGTCAAGACCTGCTGGTGGACCTCCGCCGGCAGCTGTACCGGGATCGGGGCTCTTACGTCAAAGAATTCGTATCATTCTACTTTGGTAGTCTCCATCCACTCAGCGTGCCTCCGGACCCGGATGCACCTCAGGGAGCCCGGATGTCTCGCAAGACCATGGAAGAGCGTTTGGCCGAGCAACTCGTGGACGACACCGGGCAACCGGTGCCCCGTGCACCCGTCCCGGTCCGGCGCGCTGCGTCCCCCGTGAGCGTCGCGCCGGCGCGGCCCCCGCCCCCGATGGTGCCCCCCATGGCGCCGCCGATGGCGTCCCCCGTCGCCGCTGTCCCGCGCGCGGCGGGCCCGCCGAAGATCACGCCGCGGTCGGCGGCGGCCGCACGCCCGGCGGCTCCGCTTCCCGACGATGACGACATGCCGGTCAGCGTGCGCGGTGCCCGGCCCTCGGCGCCCAAGCCGAGGGTGCCCGTGGGGGCGCGCAGCCCCACCGAAGCGGGCATGCTTGAGATGGTTCCCCTGGGAAACCCCGATGAGGCCGAGGCGGCCGCCGACCCGAGCGCCACGGCGTTCTTTGCCATCCCTGCTCCCAAGAACGAGCGCGCACGGACGATGCCTCCGAACAGCACGCCGCCGCCCTTCCAGGCCCCAGCCTCCGGCGCCCGCCCTGCCAGCGCGCCCGTGGCCTTTCAGCCCCCCATGCCGGGGTCGGCGCCGGTCCAACAGACAGCCGTTCCGCAGGCGATTGGCATGGGCAGCGCCTCGGCGATCGGTGTGGGGCACGCCTCCGGAGGCGCCACCCCGTTCCACGTCGCTGGAAATGTGCCGACGCAAGGAAGCGCGGATGAGTCGCGGATGCAGTCCACGCGGGTCTTCGCGTTGATCTTTGGTGCGCTCGCGATGGTGTTTTTGGCGGTGGTCGCCGCGGGCGCGGCGGTGTGGTGGAAGATGTCCCAAGAGGAGAAGCCTCAAGTGGCGGACGCGTCCGACAGCCAGAAAATGATCCCGCCGAAGCCTCCCGATCCGGTCGAGGAGGAGCCCGACCTGCCGCCGCCTCCACCAAAAACGGCCAAACGCACCGGTGGCGGGGGTGGGGGGGGCGGAACGGCCCCAACGCCAGCCCCCAGGGCGTCGGCGACCGGCCCGGTCACCGTCACCTTCACCGGGGCGGCGATCCCGGGGAAGATCGAGATCGACTGTGGGGAGGTCTTCCCGCGAAAGCAGCAGACCCTCTCCGGTGGCAGCGCCATCGTTGCTGGCGTGCCGACGTCCGGCGACTGCAAGATGATCCCCAAGGGCGGGGTGGTCGCGACCAAAGTGCCGGTGAGCGGGGGCAGGACGTACAACTGCTCGATCTCCGGGACCACCACGGTGTGCAAGTAGGGGCGGGCTCCGCTCGTCAGCGCAGCTCGAAGCTACAGGTGATCTCCCCATCCCGGGGCAGGACACCCTGGCCGACGAGGCAGCTCAGCCGCACATCGTGACGCCACGCCAGCTCGGCCGGCAGCGCCACGACCACGGTGTGTCCCCCCGCCTTCAGCGTCCAGGCGCAGCCGGAACCCTCGATCTGCCAGTCGGCGCCGAGCGTCCAGGTGAGGGTGACGGCTGCCCCGAAGCCCTCCAGCCGGTCGGTGACCCGCAGGCGCTGCTGGTTCAGCAGCACGTCTCGCGCCCACTTGCGGCCGCGACCGAAGGTGGCTGAGCCCTCCAGCCGCGCCTTCTTGCCGTCGACTCTCGCGACGTGCAGACGGGCGCGACGCGGCTCGAATCCGGCAAGAACCAGCCCGTCGTGAGCCTCGCGCGCAAAGACGCCGCTGCCCGGGTCGGCCAGGAGCGGCCGGGCGCCGACGTCGGCGAGGAGTTGCAGCGGCGCCTCGTGTCGGTGAGGGCCAGCGCTCTCCGCGCCCGCTGCAAGGATGACGCGAAAACTCTCCCCGCGCACGGGCATCGAGGCGATGGCGATGCCGTCGCCAGCAAACGTCCACACGGACCACCCCTTTGGGGCCGCGGGTACCGCACTGACAGCGCCCCCGAACCAGCGAGCGCGCGGGTCAGGACCCCCGCCGGGCACGCCAGCGTCGAAGCCCCATGCGACGGCCAGAGTCCGCAGCGAGGTCGGCAGGGAGGGGGACTCCACCGGGAGGATTTCTCCGAACGGCGCGTCGCCGAGGGCGGGCAGACGACCGTCGCCCGTCAGCCGGTCGAGGAAGGCCACCGCCCGAGACCAGGCCGCGGTCGCGCCTGAGGGCAGCGCCGCGCCATTGGCCCGTGCCACGGCGATCGCGATCGCGGTGAGCCAGGCGGACTGCGCCAGGAAGGCCGGTGCACCGCCCTTGTCGCTGCCGTCACCCATCGTCAGCGCATCGAGTTCGCCCGCCAATGCCGAAGCCGCTTCGGTCCAGGCGCCCCGCGCGTTGGGGATGGCGGGGAAGGTGAGCGCGGCGACGAGGATGCCCACGTGGTGGGCGACGCGCCGATGGCCGTGTGCGCGTCCCAGTGGCAGGGTTACGTCGAGGTGTCGAACATGCCACCCGGCACTTCCTGCTGCCGCTGCGGCCAACGCCGTCGGCACGTTGGCACCGAGCCAGGAGAGCCCCGCGGCCCAATGAACCATGCGAACGGCCGCGTCGGTCCCGTGGGTCCAACCGGCGCCCTGGCCCGGAAGATCGAAGCGAAGCCAGCCCTCCAACCCGGCGATGGCGGTCGCGCCCGCCGGCGTGTCCCCGTTCGCGGCGCGCCGCGCGAGCTCGGCGAACCAGCCGTGGCGGTGGGCCACCCGAGCGTCGGCAGCGGTGTTTCCCGCGGCATCCCAGTGTTCCGGAAGCAGGATCGGTGCGCCACCTTCGGTATGGTCGGGGTGGAACGCCGGTGGCCCAAGCGGGCCCGCGAGTGGCTCGACCGGCCGCGTTGCGTGGGGCGCCGCGCCGCGAAGCACCCCGCGGAGCCCGCCGGCGGCGCGTGTCCGCAGCGCCAACAACCAGGGGCGGCGCTGCGCAATCACTGCCGGGGGGGAGAGGCCGCGACGTCCTCTCCCCCTACCGCGCCATTCCCTCCGGCCTCCAACCTGCGGTTTCCGGCCTGCGGCGCCCGTCGCGTCGGTAACGCGCCGGGCGTGCCGCTCTCCCCCTCTTCGCAGTCCTCCATGCCGGCCGGGCGTTTCATGGGTTTCGGCGTGGCGAAACGCGGCATTTAGACCTAACCGGGCATGTCGAAATCGAAGTCCATCTCGTCGCCGAGCTCGTTCTGCAGGTAGACCTTCAACCGGGCTTCCATGCGAGCTTGAATCTGGCGGATTCGCTCCTTACTGACGCCGTAGCGGTCGCCGATCTCGGACAGGCTGGCCGGGTCCTGGGCCATGAGCCGCTCCTTCCAGATGGCCCGCTCGCGCTCGTCTTCGAGCGTGGCCTCAAAGGCGTTGAGTTTGGCCCGCACGAGCTCGCCCAGCTGCCCGTCGGCCACCCGCGTCTCGGGGTCGACGTTTTCTTCGTCGGGAACAATGTCCTGGAGCGGACGGCCCTCCTCCCCGGCCATCGGCGTCGTCAGCGACATGGCCGGTGCCCGCATGTGCTGATCGACCGCGATCACCTCGCTCTCCGGCACCTCAAGCCGCTCCGCCAACGCCTTGGTGGTCGCCGGATGGCCTTCGGCCAGGAGCCGCTGGCGCTCCTTTTGGAGTTGAAAGAAGAGCTTCCGGCCGTTTCGGGTGGAGCCGAGTCGGACGAGACGGAAGTTGTCCATCAAGAACCGAAGGATCATCGCCCGGATCCAGTATTGGGCGTAGGAGCTGAACCTGATGCCCCGGTAGGGGTCGAATCGGCTGAGCGCTTCGACGAGGCCGACGTTCCCCTCCTGGATCAGGTCGAGCACGTTGGCCCACTGGCGGTGGTACTGGAACGCGATCTTCACGACCAGGCGCAGGTTCGCCGTGACGAGCCGTTCGGCCGAAGCGGCGTCGCCGTCCTCGTAGTAGCGTAGCGCAACCTTCTTTTCCTCGTCAGGATCGAGCAAGGCGTAGCGCCGGATCTCCTGGAGATAGTGCGTGAGGAGGTCGCCGCCGCCCGCAAGGGTGTGACTCCCCTTGACGGTGGGGAGCTTGGGCAGCGGCCGCCGGGCTTGGTTCCCCAACGGGTCCACGACCTCACCGGACGCATCGAGGATCTGGTCCTCGTTGCTCTCGTCTTCCGCTTCGTTTTCGTCGGGTTCGGTGCTCATGGCTCCTCAGGTAGCGCCGTGATGGCTCCGGGACGCAGAAAGGCCTCTACGACGTCGGGGCTGCCGGCCACAAAGGACTCGCCTTCGTTGGCGAAGGGATCGACGGGTCCGCCCGTTTTCAGGCTGACCACCCGGCCCCCGAGGACCCCTATCAAGGCGAGCCCCGCTGCGGTATCCCAGCTGGACCAGCCGGGGGCAACCACGGCCGCTTCTGCCGCGCCTCGCGCGACCAGCGCAAGGTGGGCCGCGGTCCCCCCGATACACCGAGTCTTTCCCCCATACCGCAGCCGGAAGTGGGTGTGAAAACGTGACGGGAGGTACACCGTGCGCGATGCGGTCCGCTGAGAGAACGGCCGTAGCGCCTCGCCGTTACGCCACCCTCCGCGCGCCTTGCCGACCGTCTCGACGTGATAATGTTCGGACAGGCGCGGGAGCCAGAGTGCGCCGCACTCGACGACAGGGCTCCCCGCGACGGGGACCACGCGCGCGACGGTCGGTCCCCAGTGGGCAAGCCCCTCGACGTAACTGCTGGTGCCGTCGATCGGATCGACGGTCCACCACGCGCCGTCGCCCCGCTCACCCCCGCTTTCCTCGGTGACGAAGGCGTCGCCGGGGAAGAGTTTTCGCAGCCCGGCGAGAATCGCAGCCTCGGCCACGAGGTCTCCTTCGGTCACGGGGGTGCCGTCGGCCTTCTGGCGCGGTCGAAGATCGGCGCTCCACGCCGTCATCGCCACGCTGCCGGCGTGGGCCAGGACGCGCCGGATGCGCTCGGCACGCTCGGGGTACACCGTCATTGCCCCCGCCTATCCGGATTGCGTGCTATGGGGTTGAGGGTTCGATCGACGTGGCGAGGGCGACTCTCAAACTCACGGGTGTGTATGAGGCCTGGGGCCCGCACGTTCGCCAGGGTCGCCTGCAGCGCGCGAGCGGTGCCGAGTCGGCGGTTTTGGTGCGCGTGCTGGAGGGCCGCCCGGCCGACGATGCCTCGCTGGCGATGCTGCGCGAGGATGGTCGGTTGCTTGCGCGCTTGCAGCACGAAAACGTGCTGCGGGTCGAGCAGACCAGCGGTGTCGGTGGCTTCCTCGCTTTGGTGCACGAGAGCTTCGACTGTGTCGCGATGAGCCACGTCATCGCCGCGCTCAAGGCGCGCGGTCAGGTGTTGCCGTCGCGGGTAGCGGTCGAGCTGGCGGCGGCCGTGGGCATCGCCCTTGAAGAAGCGCTCAAGATCACCGACGGCGAGCGGCGGGTGATCCACCCGGGACCAACCCCCGGAGAGGTCCTCGTCGACACGGCCGGACGCGTGAAGCTGGGCGGGGTCTCGACGCTGCGCGCCGGGGAATCCTGGCCCGTGCCGCCGCCGGGCTACGGGGCCCCCGAGGGGGCGGGCGGCTGGCACGCCGCGACCTGGATGGTGGGGGTGTTGCTCCTCGAACTGCTTACCGGCGAACGCCTTGGCGAGGTGGCGCGGGATGCCAAACGACACGAAGCGATGCTTCGGCGCGTCGTCCTCACGCTGGTGGCGCGGCCAGGGGACGCCCCTTCGGAACCCCTGCTCCAGGCGGTCCGGCAGGCGCTCGCGTTCGATCCCGAGTCGCGGGGGACTCCGGGAGCGTACGGTCGGATGCTGCGGGATCTCGCGGTGCAGCTCCAGACCCCTGGCCTGCGAGCCTGGGCGCCGGGCACGGTGCCAGCAGTCCAGCGGCAGGCGGCTGGCGCGCGCGCCAACCGAACGCTGGCCCCGCCGCACTCCAGCGTGCCACCGGCGCCGCCGCTCGCGCCGCCGCTGCGGGAGTTTCCAGCGGACGACCTGGAGCCAGAGCCCACGATGGTGGGCATCGCCATGCCCAGCCGAGCGGCGCCGCGGATGCAGACCCCGTCAGAGACGGTGCCGGTGCCGATCTCGACGGTCCGGCCCCAGCCCCAGCGGGTGGCGCCGGGTCCGGCTGTCGGCGTGGGGAGGGCCAGCGCCAGTGCCGGGCCTTCGATCGGACCCGCGGCGCCCCAGCCGGACCGCTTGATGGGGATGCCGGCCCTACCCCTTATCGGCGATGGGTCGGAAGAGGCGGAGCACACCGTGGTGGCGCGCCCGGCCCAACGCGTCCCAGTCGCGCCGCCGCGGGTCGATCCGTTGCATGTTCCCATTTCCGGTGGCGCGTCGAAGGGGCCGGCCCCAGTGGCCCGGAGCCGCCCGATGCTTGAGGACGAGGACGAGCCGCCGCGGCCCGCGCGCACCATGCTTCCGTTGGTGCTTGCCGGGCTCACTGCGGTCTTCCTGGTGGCGTCGGTGGTGGTCATCGTCGCGGCGGGGTGGTTCTTCGGTGGGGACGAGCCCCAGGTCGTTCCCGTGCCGACGCTTGCCGACGTTGTGGGTGAGCAGCCGGACGCGGCGGCGGCGGTTCCCGCACCCGAGGCGCCGATCGCCGTCCCGGAGCCCTTGCCGCCCAGCGCGCCCGCCCCGCCGGCCCCGGCCGTGACGTCGCCTCCGAAGCCGACCCCGTCGGCGGTCACCATTGCTCCTCCTCCCCCCGAAAAGGCGGCCCCGCCGGCGCCGCCGCCCGCGGCGAAGCCACCGGCGCCCGCCGCGAAGCCACCGGCCTCCGCCGCGAAGGCTTCCGCGCCCGCTCCGAAACCGGCGGCGACGGACGTGGGTCCGGTCCGGATCGGAGGTGCCGCTTCCGCCGCGCCGGCCTCTGCTACGCCCGTACCGCCTCCGACGTCCACGCCGGCCCCTGCCCCCGCGCCGGTGCCTGCCGCGGCTCCCCCGGCGGCGCCGCCCGCCGTCACCGGTCCGTTCGAGGTCAGCTTTGCTGCAGCCGATTCGGGCATGACGCTGGAGGTGAAGTGCATGCAGGGGGGAGGGTCCGGGGCGACGGTGACCGTGCCCGATGCCATCAAGGGCAACTGTCGCGTTGTGGGCCGAACGGAAGGCGCCACGGTGATGACCCTCGTGACGGTTTCCGGGCCTCGCGCCTACCAGTGCTTTTCGGGCGGTGCACGTACCTGCCGCTGAGGCGTGGGCGCGACGCGCACGCGGGGACGCCCGGTTGTGGTAGCGTACCTGCGCTTTGAGCGAGGATTGCCCGCATGCTGTTCACTGTTCTGACGCTGGCGCTTTTGGGTTGCACGGGAGACGAGCCCGTCAAGCCGGTCGCACCCCCGACTGACGCGGGGGTTGTCGCACCGAAGACCGGTATCGAGGGTGCGCGCGCCGCCTTCGCCAGTGGCGACGCCGCAGGGGCGCTCAAGCTCGCGGAGGGCTGGCTCACCTCCCACCCGGAGGATGACGCGGGTTGGGACCTGGTGGAGCTCCTCGCGCATCGCGCCGGAGATCTGGGCGGGATGGTGGACCGGCTCTCGGCGGACAAAGCAATCGGCGGTCGAACGGACCGTCACCACGCGCTCCGCGGCGCGCTGGCGCTGGCAGCGAATCGGCCGGCGGACGCGCTGGTAGCGGCAAGCGCCTTGGCGGCCGGGGCGCCGGGCGATGCTGCTGCGCTCGTTGCGGGGGCGGTGGCGCTGGGCGCGCCCGCTCCTGAAGGCCTTGCCCCCGCGTCGGCGCTTTTGGTTGCCGCATGGTCAGATCCGAAGACTGCGATTGATCCGACCGTCGATGCCCTTCCCGGCTGGCGCGTCGCGCTCGTGAGGGCGAAGATCAAGGCCAGTCGCGGGGATGCGGCGGGGGTCAATGCGGAGCTGGCACGGCTGCCGGCTGGACTTGCCCGGCTGCAAGGCCTGCCGCTGGCGCTCGGCGCTGCCCCCGACGCGACCACCGCCTGGGCTGCGGCCGAGGCCACCGCGCGCGATGCGATGACCAACGGCGACGCGGTGGGCGCCGCCCAGGCACTTGATCTGGGCATGCCAGCGGCCTTGTCGGCCTGGGAGGGCGCGCGGGCGGCGGCGGCCGCGGCCGAGCTACGCAAGAAGGCGGAGGGAGAAAAAAATACGGAGGGCGGCGCTTCACTGGCCGCCGTCGAGGCGCATGGCAACCTCCGAGCCGGAAAGCCCGTGCTGGCGCGGGACGCGGCCCGGATCGCTGCGGCCGGCACTGGCAGCAAGGCCCGTGGCAACTGGGAGCTTGCCTTGGCCTGCGCCGCACTCGGGGACGCGCCGTGCATCGACACCGCGGCAGCCGCGCTGGTCGAGCCCGAAGCGACCGCCGCGCGTGAGCTGGCTGCCGCGCTTCGCGGCGGGTCCGCTGTCCCAGGGGCGGGCCTCGATCCCGATCGCGCCGCGCTCGTCGCTTTGCTCTCGGTTGGTTGGGTGGATGACCCCTCCGTGGCTTGGGAGCGCGCGGCGTCAGCGACCTCGCCGGACCTGAAGATGTGGGGGGCGGCGATGGCGGACCGCGGTGCCCTTTCCGGATCGGGCGGGGCCGGCTTCAGCGAAGAAGCGGCGGCGCGCCGTTACCTGAGCAGCGGCAGCGGCGCTGCGTTGGTCGGGGACCATCCCGACACGGCCGCGTGGAACGCAGCCATCAACGCGGAGGCGGGTGCTCCGGGCTCCGGACTCACTGGGTGGGCCCGCGCACGGGCCGCGTTGCAGGCGGGCGACGTCGCGACGGCCTCCCGGGACTTTGGGGTCATGGCCATCGCCGTGCCGACCTGGCGCACCGGACCCTGGACTCCGGTGCTGGTGCTCGATGGTCCGGCTCCGCAGCAGCTTGGCGCCGATGCGGACCGCGTCCGTGCCGCGCTGGATCCCGTCACCCCAGCGATCGAGCTTCACGGTTGGAGCCACCGGCACGAGACCAGCACCCTGCTCTGGCAGTCCGGTGTCTCGGCGGTGCCCGGCAAGGCAACCGCGGAGCAATCCGCGGCCGTCTGGGACGCAGCCGCGGCCTACCGTGTCGCCTCCTTGGCCTGGTTGGCTCAATCCGGTCCCTTCCCGACGGCGACGCGCGACGCGCTCACCACTGCCGAAAAGTCCGCGGGGCTGACGAGCTTCCAATCCCCAAGCGCGACTTCGCTGCGCGGCGCCCTCGACGGTGCGGCGGTGCTCTCCTTCCGGCGCCTGCCGGGGATGGTCGAGGTGCTCTACGTCACGGCGGATGGTGGCAAGCTCGTCAAGCTCAAGCCCCAGACCGCTGACGCCATGGCCACCTGGACGCGAGCGGTCGTCGGTGGTGACAATGCCGTCTCTTCCGGCGACAGGTTGCGCGCAGCGGTGCTCGACAGCGCCCAAGACGTGCTGACGGGTACCGGAAAGTTCGTCGTGGTGGGGCCGCCGCCCTTCGGCACCTTCGCCATCGACGCGCTCCCCGAGCAATCGGACGGACTTCGCTTCCTGGCCGACATCCGCTCGGTCTCACGCATGCCTGACTTCGATGCGCTCGTGGCTGTGCCGGCAACGGGTCCCGAAGAATACCAGCAGACGCTGCTCGCGCTCTGCGCCACGCCCAGTGAGTCGGAGACGATTCGCCGGCTTTTCCCCCAGGCCATGGTGCTGGAGGGGCCGGCGGCGACGGCGGCGGCGTGGAAGGCGAACGCCGGAAGCGCCCGCTTCATCCACATCGGCGACTTCCCGACCGGACCGTCGGGCGGCTGGCAGCTTGCCGACGGGGAGCTGACCCTCGACGACGTCGTGCGTACCTCGCTGATGGCGCGCAATGGGTACGTCGGGGGTGGTTCCGATCCGAAGCTCGCGCAGGCCAGGATCGCGGCGCTTCGGCGGGCGGGGCTGGTGGAGATGCTCGTGGGCGCGCCGGCGCTGGACCCGATGTTCCACGACCGAACGGTGGTCCACTTCTGGGAAGGGGTGAATCGCCGGTACTCGGCGACGCGGTCGTACTACGAGTCGCGCGCATCGACTCTACGTGAATTCGACGCGTCAAACCGTCCGGTGAACTGGGTTCGCTATCTGATCTCCGGCAAGCCCTGAGCTTTCCCTTCGCCTTCCTTGTCGCGGCCGCCCCCCTGGCGACGGACCCCCTCGCCCTGCCGCTCGGCTGGGGCTCGTTGGGGCCGTTGTCGGATCCTGTTCGGGGGACGGTGGCGTTTTCGGATGCCGACTGCAGTGTGCGCGTTGCGGTCGTGGACCTGGACGGTGGGCGCTACGCCCGGGACCTGCGCCTGGCACGGGTCTGGGACGGGCTGACGTGGCGCTGGAGCGACGACTGGACGCTTCGCAGTGGCGTTTTGGAGCGTCCGGGGCTGCGGCCGGTGCCCGAAGGGAGCTTCCTCGGTCAGCTCGAAGCCGACGCCCAAGGCCGTGTGACCGCGTGGAGCTCCGAGGGCCGGCGCGTGGAGGTGCTTCGGACCGTGGATGGCGCTTTTCGTGGGATGTCCTCCGGTGGCGTGTCGGTCGAGCTCACCCAAGAGGGAGGCCGTGCGTCATCGGGCCGGACGGTGACCTACCAGCGTACCGGGCAACGGCTGGACGGTGTCCGAGGTGCCACGGGCCGGGTGAGCTACGAGTACGATGAGAGCCGTCTCTCAGGGATTTCTTGGGACGGAGCGGAGTCGCTGCGGGTGCTCGCCGGCGGCACCTCGGGGCTCGGCGGGTCGTGGCGGTGCGCGGTCCTGGGCATACGCACGCGGATCCAGAACGACGACCTGACCTGGACGGTGAGCCACGGGGACGGGACGGTCGAGGTCGAAGACCCGGCGGGTGCGCGCATGCAGTCTCGGTGGCGGGATGGTCTGTTGCTCGGTTGGACCGATGCCGACGGCATCAAGGTGGGAGTCGGTCGCGACACGTCCGGTCGAATTACCGACGTGCGGCGGGGCGGGGACGCTGTAGCGGCGCTCAGTTGGGAGGGTACGACGCTGACGGGTCTTCGTGACCAGCAGGGCGGCCGTTGGGCGCTGGCCCACGGACGGGACGGGGTGACCCGACGGGCCGAGCCAGACGGGAGGTCCGCTGAGCGGGACGTGGTTGCCGGGTTCGTCCGAGCGGTTCGGAGGGGAAACGAAATGGTGGGGGTGACTTGGGATGAAGGCGGGCGACCCAAACGGCTGACCGTGGGCGCCCAGGGGGAGGTGCGGCTGGAGCGCAACCCTGCCGGCGAGCTGGTCAAGGTGATCGACGCCGGCGGCGGGGTGTGGGTGGTAGAGCGAGATGGTCCCGGTCGCCCGACAGCGCTGGTGGCGCCGAGCGGGGCTCGTTGGGAGTTCCGGTTCTCTACATTGGGCCGGTTGGAGTCGTTCACCACTGCCGGATTGGAGCGGTACACGGTGGTCCGGTCGGGTGGCGCACTCAGTCAGCTTGTTCGCGGCGCCACTCGGTGGACGTGGTCCCGAGACCCAGGTGGTCGGGTGTCCGGCCTTCGTGACCCTGAGGGCCAGGCTACCACATTGTCTCGCGACAGCAGCGGACGGCTGGTGACGGTGCGCGATGCGTCTGGGAAGTCGACCCGAATCGGGCGAGATGTCCTTGGGCGAATCCGGTCCGTCGATGACTGGCGGCTCGTGCGGGACGCGAGCGGGCGGATCAGCGAAGTGCGCGCGAAGACCGGCGCGTTGGGCGGTTGGTCTCGCGACGCGAGCGGTCGGGTCACCGGGTTCGGGCTGGGAGACGTGGCCTTCGAGTTGACCCGTGACCCCGCCGGGCGAATCCACTCCGTGCGTGCCGGCGAGTCGGGCGGCGAGAAGTGGCGTCTGGAGCGGGACAGCGCGGGCCGGGTCGCCGGAGTTGTGGATGCGCGGGGGGACAAGACGGAGCTGCTGCGAGACACCGCCGGGATGGTCACTCGGCTGGGTGACGAGCTGGGAATGATCAGTTTGGGTCGCGACCTTCGGGGGCGTGTAAGCCGGGTCAACGCAGGAAAAACATGGATGGTGAGTCGGGACGTGATGGGGCGCGTGGTCCGGGTCGAGGTGGATGGCCTGGGGTCGGTTGGCGCGGACTACGAGCCCGGAGGGGCCCTGAAGCTGGTTCGGCTGGCGGACGGAGCGCTCGTCCGTCGGAACGAGAGTGCCGACGCTGGAGAGTTGGTCGGCAGCGACAAGGACGGGGCTTCGATCGGACGCACCGCCTGGACGCTCGATCGCGCCGGCGAGTTGGTTGAAGTCGTGGGGACCGCGCCGACGGAGTTGGAGCGCGACCCGTCGGGACGGCTGGTGCGTAGCGTTGGGCCATCGGGGGAGTGGGCGTGGGAGGCCGGGCAGATCCGCGCCCCGGACGGCACGACGATTCGCACCGACGCGCTGGGCCAACCCGCGGCTGTCGCTTTGGCCGCGCCGGGGCCCTGGAGCCTCGGGCTCGGCGAGGCGCTCTACCGGTGGGGTACCGGCGGCACGCTCAGCGGACTCGATGGGAGCGCGGGCGGCGCCGTCGCCATCCATGATGCGCTCGGGCGGCTCGTGCAGTTGACGCTCGGGGAGCGCGTGGTGGGCCTCTCGCGAGATGGGTTCGGGCGCCTCCGCAAGGTGGGTGCGGACGTGCTCGTAGGGTGGGGGGGCCTCTTGGCGGTCGGGGATGCGGTGCGTGTCCCGCTGCCGGCAGGGACGGTCGCGCGTCCTGGCGGCGCCGTCTTTTCCGACCCACGCGGCTACCCCACCTTCGTGCCCTGGACGGGGACCCTTCACCCGTGGCCGAGCGGGTGGGTGCGCGCGGTCGACGCGGCGGAGACCGGCGCCGGGGGCAGATTCGTGCTGCCCGGCGGGGTGTTGGTCGATCTCTTGCGCGCCACCGATCCGCTCTCCGGCGCCAGTACGGCCCCCGATCGGTGGCCCTGGGTTCCACCCGCGCTGGAGCTTGCGCCCTCGGCCTCGGCCTTCGCCACGCCCGACGCGGCAACCGACGCCTTCTGGGACGCAGCGCCCTTCGACGTTGTGGACGCGTGGACCGATCCGCTGGCGATGCTGGCGCGGGTGGCGATGTTGCCTGGTGGGGGACCTGAGGCCGAGGAGGCACCGGGGTTGCCGTGGTTGCCGGCGTCGCTGGCGCGCTCGGTGCCAGCGCCGATGTCGGGGTACGGGACGATCGTGCTGGACGAAGACCCGGTGGGCGCCGTGGTCTTGCGCGGCGCGATGGGCGGGGAGCCACCCGACGACGACGCGCTGCTCCGTGCGCTTTTGGGGCCCGAGATCACCCTCGGCGCTGAAGAAATTCCGGGTTTGACGCTTCCCGGCCCGGCCTTTGCGGCCGCACCGCTTGCCGACACGCCTTTTGGGCATTAGAAGCCCCCGCGCTACGGTGGGTGTAGCTCAGCTGGTAGAGCACTGCTTTGTGGCAGCAGTGGTCGCGGGTTCAAGTCCCGTCATCCACCCCATCCTTCGGGCCTTTAGCTCAATTGGTAGAGCATCGGACTCTTAATCCGCAGGTTCCGGGTTCGATCCCCGGAGGGCCCACCAACATAACCGCGCGAGAATGGCGGAACTGGCAGACGCGCCGGACTTAGGATCCGGTGGGGAAACCCTTGGGGGTTCGACCCCCCCTTCTCGCACCCCCGTACCCGAGTCGCACCAAACATGTCTTTCGCGATCGAGCAGGTCTCCCCCGTCCAGAAGCGCCTTCGCTTCACCGTCACCGGCGCCGAGGTGTCCCAGAAGCTGGACCTCGCCTTCCGCAACCTGTCCGGCAGAGTCCGGATTCCGGGCTTCCGTCCTGGTAAGATTCCGCGCAAGCTGCTTGAGGATCGCTACGGCAAGCAGATTCGCAGCGAAGTCGCCAGCGACCTGATGAACATGAAGTTCCAGGGTGCGGCGTCCGAGCTCGAGTTCCTCGGTCAGCCCAAGGTCGAAGAGTCGACCGAGCTTGGCAGCGGCGACTTCCACTTCTCGATCACCGTGCAGGTGCGCCCCGAGATCGATCTCGGCGAGTACCTGGGCCTGAAGATCAAGTACCCCCTCGCCGCAGTCAGCGATGACCAGGTCGGCGCGGAGGTTGGTCGCCGCTTGCAGGGTCAGGCGCGCCTGGTCGACGCGGCGGCCGGTCGTGCTGTCGAAGCGGGCGACTTCGTCCTCACCGAGATCAAGGACGGCGACACCGTCCTCGAAGCCGGCACGATGGTCAACACCGGCGCTGAGCGGTACTGGCCGGGGATCGAGGCCCTGTTGTTGGGCATGAAGGCCGGCAAGTCCAAGACGGGCGCGGTCACCATCGGCGACGGCAGCGCCACCGCGGGCAACCGCGGCCGCAGCTTCGACGCGACGGTCAAGGTGCTCGGCATCCAGGTTCAGAGCGTTCCTACGTTGGACGACGCCACCGCCACCGCGGCCGGCTTCGAGGGCGGGGCCAGCGCGATGACCGCTGCCGTTCGCATGGACATGGAATCCCACGCCAACGAGGCTGCTCGCAATCAGGCCCGCATCCACGTGCTGCAGACCCTGGTCAAGGGCCACGACGTGTCGGTCCCCGAGGCGCTCACCGACAAGAACCTGAAGCTCCTGCTCGAAGAGCTTGGGGTGCAGGCGTCCTACCGTGGTCGCGACCCGCGCTCCATTCGCTACAGCGACGCCCAAATCGCCGATCTGCGCGTTCGCGCCGAGTTCGCAGCGAAGGCGGGCCTCATCCTCGAGGCCGTTGCCCGCAAGGAAGACATCACCGTCACGCCGGCCGATATGGAGAAGAAGTACCAGGAGATCGCCGATGCCCGCGGCCAGCGGATCGAAGCCATCCGTGGATACCTCCAGAAGGAAGGCGCCGTCGGCGACTTGAAGAAGCACCTGCTTGAAGAGCGGACGCTCGACTGGGTCTTGGAGCGCGCGGAGCTCGAGTACGTCAGCGACAACGACGCCCCCGCTGAAGCTGCCGCGGCGCCCGCGAAGAAGGGTGCCAAAAAGAAGGCGGAGGTTGTTGCTGAAACGGCGCCTGCCCCGGTGGTCGAAGAGGCCGCTCCGGCCAAGAAGGCTGCCAAGAAGAAGGCCGAGGTGGTCGTTGAGGCGGCTGCGCCGGTCGTCGAAGCTGCGGTCGAGGAAAAGCCTAAGAAGAAGCCCGCCAAGAAGAAGTCGGAGGAGTAGTCATGCCGTTCATTCCCTACGTCAAGGAATCCACCCATCGTGGGGAAAGCGTCTCCGACATCTACAGCCGCCTGCTCAACGATCGGATCGTGTTCTTGGGCTCGGCGATCAACGACGACGTGGCCAACGTGATCGTGGCGCAGCTGTTGTTCTTGGAGTCGCAGGACCCCGAGCGCGACATCTTCGTGTACGTCAACAGCCCCGGCGGTAGCATCACCGCCGGCATGGCCATCTACGACACCATGCAGTACATCCGGCCCCCGGTGAACACCATCTGCATCGGCCAGGCCGCGTCGATGGGCGCGGTGCTTCTGGCTGCCGGTACGAAGGGCAAGCGTCGTATCCTCCAGCATGCACGGGTGCTCATCCACCAGCCCCTGGGCGGCACGCAGGGCCAGGCCGCGGATATCGAGATCCAGGCCAAGGAGATCGGGCGGATGCGCAAGGAGCTCAACGACATCCTTTCGCACCACACCGGCCAGCCGTACGAGCGGGTGCTCAAGGACACCGACCGCGACTACATCATGACCGCTGACGAAGCCGTGACCTACGGCATCGTCGACGAGGTGATTCAGCCGAAGGCGCTGGCTACTTCTTCCCGGTAAAGTTGCGGCGGTTCATCCAGTCCTGAAAGCCGTCGCCCATGCCGGTGCCGGCCCAACTGGTGGTCATCCGCGACACGAACATGCGGTCCTGGCCGGCGACGAGCGTCGGCTTGAGCAGGTCACGGATCTGGGCAGGCGTGAAGCGGGTCTCGACCAGCCAGACGCCGCGCATGCGGCTGGACCAGTTCCCCAGTGCTTTGAGTGCTTTGTCGAAGTCCGGGTACTGGTCGGCGGGGCGGGCGTTGAACTCGACAGCGATCAGGTACATCATCGGGGGACTCGGGAGGGGCGCCCCTTAGCGCTCGGTTAGGTGCAGCGCCATGCGCGAGACGCCGCCCGACGCGCCCGTCTCCACCGCGCCACCTAGCGCCCGAGGCGCGCAGTGGGTTGCGGCGGGGATCTTGCTCAGCCGCATCGCAGGCTTGGCGCGCGAACGGGCGTTCGCCCACTATTTTGGCAACTCCGACGCGGGCGATGCCTTTCGGGCCGCCCTGAAGATCCCCAACTTTCTCCAGAACCTGTTCGGCGAAGGGGTGCTCAGCGCTTCGTTCATCCCGGCCTACTCCCGACTTCTGGCCGAAGGCAACGACGTTGCGGCGCGAAGATTGGCGTCGGCGGTCGCGACGCTACTGACGCTCGTGACGAGCGTCCTCGTGCTCGGTGGGGTGTTGGTGACGCCGCTCCTGATCGACCTGATCGCGCCGGGCTTTGTTGGAGAGAAGCGGGCGGCCACCATCGAGCTGGTGCAGATATTCTTCCCCGGGACTGGGCTTTTGGTGCTGTCGGCGTGGTGCCTCGGCATCCTGAACAGCCACCGTCGCTTCTTCCTGAGCTACGCGGCGCCGGTCGCGTGGAACGCCGCAATCATCGCCGCGATGGTCTGGTTCGGGAAAGACCATCACGACTACGTGCTCGCGGAGCGCGTCGCCTGGGGCCTGGTCGTTGGAAGCGCGCTCCAGTTCGCCGTCCAGCTCCCCAGTGCGCTGCGGTTGGTCCGGGGGTTGCGCCCAGAGCTCGGCCTCGACCTCGCGGCCACCCGGACGGTCATCCGCAACTTCCTGCCGGTCGTCGGCACGCGCGGCGTCGTCCAGGTCAGCGCCTACGTGGACAACGCCTACGCAAGCCTGTTGCCGACGGGGGCGGTGTCGGCCCTGGCCTACGCCCAAACCCTCTACCTGCTGC
The DNA here is from genome assembly GCA_947490345.1 of Deltaproteobacteria bacterium. Taxonomy (GTDB): domain Bacteria; phylum Myxococcota_A; class UBA796; order UBA796; family SXON01; genus SXON01. The sequence continues at coordinate 88,301 of CANLGL010000007.1, read as the reverse complement.
CCATCAGCCTGTTCGGGATGTCGGTGGTGGCCTCACAACTGCCGGCGATGTCGAGTCTGACGGGCTCGGCAGCGGAGGTGGCAACCGCTCTCCGCGCTCAGATGGAGCGGGGGCTTCGGCAGGTCTCGTTCTTCATCGTGCCCTCGGTCGTTGGACTCGTGGCCGTGGGCGACGTGGTCGTCGCGGCGCTCTTTCAGACCGGCGCCTTCGATGCCGACGCGAGTCGCTTTGTGTGGTGGGTGCTCGGCGGATACGCGCTGGGCTTGCTCGCAGCGACGAAGGGGCGCCTCTACGCGTCGGCCTTCTACGCGCTGTCGGAGACGCGGGCGCCCGTTCGCTTCGCCCTGGTCCGGGTGGCCTTGAGCGTGACGCTGGGGGGCCTCGGCGCGTTGTGGCTGCCCGGCTTGCTCGGTCTGGAGCCCAAGTGGGGGACCGTGGGCCTGACCCTGGCCTCGGCGGGCGCGGGCTGGGTGGAGTTCGCGCTCCTTCGGGCGGCCCTGTCGCGACGTATCGGACCGTTGGCATCGTCCTGGCGGGAGGCGGCGCCCCTGTGGGTGGGGGCCGTCGCCGCGGGAGCGGTGGCGTGCGCCACCGCGGCACTCCTTGGAGAAGGGTGGCACCCGGTGCTCCGCGGTGCGGCGGTGCTGTCGACCTTTGGGGTGGTCTACGGCGCGGTGACGCTGGCGGCGGGCGTGCCCGAGGCGCGGGCGGCGGTGGCGGGGATGCGGCGGCGGTTGGGGTGAGGGGGTTCGAAGTCGCCCTGCCCCGGGTGCGCGGGGCCATCGGGCGTCGGCACCGGGGTCAGCCGGGCGCGACGGCGACCAGGTCCTCCAGGAATGCGTCGAATCGATCGAGGTCCGCGTCCAATTCTCCGCGAACAAGCCGAAGTCGGCTCTGCAACGCCGTGAGCAGCTCGGGGTTGAGGTCGCCATCGTAGGCGTGCCGAACGAAGTGGCGAAACCCACGCAGTTCGTGGAGGGTGGCGGCGATGGGCGCCGATAATATCGCAGGCCGAAGGCCGATTATATCAAGAAATGCTCCGGAAAGCAGCTCCTTGTGCCAGTCGGCTCCATCCGGGAGGCCTCCCTCCAGCGTTCGAGCTGTCCGCTCAAGGATAGCCTCCAACGCGCTGTACGCGTGATGGGCCGCCCATGCAGCGCGGTAGGCGGCGTCTTCGGACGTGGTGCCGGACACATCGGTGGCGGCCAGTTCATCGAGTCGGCGGGTGAGGGCCCCGCGGTCAGCGGCGACCTGCGCCCGCAGTCTCGCGATTCGCTCGTTCACAGCGGCCTCCCGGTCTGACGGATCCAGTCAGCGAGGCTTGGCGCCGCCGCCTCCATGCTCACCAGGTCGCAGGGAATCGGGCTGACCTCGGAGGCGATTCCCAGCGCCCGCGCGAAGGCCCCTGGTGATACGCCGCTGATGCCCAGGTCGAGGTCGCTGCGCGAGTGGGCCGACCCGTCCAGAAGCGACCCGAAGAGCCACACCTCCGTCGCTCCACACTCGCTTCGCAGGCGCGCCACAAGCGCGGGGAGCCTGGCGAGGGCCCCGGCCGCCCTGGCCGCCGAGAGCTGCCTTTGGCGCTGCTCGCGTGCTTTGAGGGCGGTGGCGGCGCTGCTCGTGTACGGGTGCACCCGCGTAGCGTACGACCGGGGCGCATCGGGGGCAATGGGGCACAGGGGTTGATGTGGGGGCCAAAGCCGGAATAGCCCCGCCGGATGAACATCCTCATCACCGGCGCCAGCCGCGGCATCGGCGCCGCCATCGCCCGCCAGCTCGCGGCGCCGGGCCGCCGGGTGGTGGTCAACTACCTCCAGAACCAAGGCGCTGCCGAGGCGGTCGCGGCCGACGTACGCGAGCGCGGTGCCGATGCGATCGTCGTCCAGGGCGACGTGCGTTCCGAGGCCGACCTGACCAGGCTGGCCGCGAGCGTGGACGGCGTTGACGTGCTGGTACACAACGCGGCGATCGGGGTGCTCAAGCCGTGGGACCAGATCCGGACCTCGCAGTGGGACCTCACGATGGAGTCCTCGCTGCGGCCCTTCTGGCTTCTGACCCGCCTGTGCCGGTTCAACGATGGCGCCAGCGTGATCGGGCTGTCGTCGATGGGGAGCCGGCAGCACGTTCCAGGCTACGCGGCGATGGGCGCGGCGAAGGCGGGCCTGGAGGCGTTGACGCGGCAGCTCGCGGTGGACATGGCGCCGCGGGTGCGGGTGAACACCGTCTGCGGGGGGGTGATCCGCACTGACGCGCTCCGCTATTTCCCCGACGGTGGCGCGCAGATGGTGGGCCTCGCCGAGAAGCTCACGCCGCTGGGCCGCTGTGGTGAGCCCGACGACATCGCGAAGATCGTCGACCTGCTCGTCGACCCGCGCGCCTATTGGCTTACCGGCCAGGTGCTCGTCGCCGACGGGGGGATGAGCTTGCGGTAGGCCGGACTAGCCGGGAGGCGCCCGGCGACCGCGGGCTCGCGGCGCCTTCCCCTTGAGCGGGAGCTTGGCGGCCCACGCGAGGGCCTCGCCGGCGAGCCCCTGGAGCGTGGCGGCATCCAGCGTAGGATCAAGCTGCACATAGTCGTGCCAGGGGCGGTCGGGCGTGGGCGTGAACACCGAGATCCCTCCCTGCTCCACGAGCTGTCCCACCCGTGCCGGACCGACGCGCGCCACGAGGCACTCGCCGAAGATCCCGAAGAACATCTGCCGGCTCACGAAGGCACACGGCATCCCGAACATCTTCTTGGTCGTTACTCTCAAATCAGCGGGGAGCGCGCCTTCGAAGGCGGAGATTACGACGGCGGAGGTCGCGGGCGCGCTCATGCTGATTCCGTGTTGGCGGGGCGTGTATCACCACGGGGTGCCTGCGGCGCCGCCTCGCCCCGGCGGTGAATGATAGGCCAGCGGATGTCCGACGCCCCCTCGCCAGAGACCCGAATCGATCCCGTGGCCGGCCGGGTGCCCGAGAGCCGCTTGGGCTGGAACGAAGCGAACAACGAGCTGGCGGCATGGGGCAGCACGCCCGCGGCGCCGGTGTGTGGGATGCCGTGGATAGGGCAGCTCCCGTGCACCGCCGGCAGGCTGTCCAACGGGCTCGCCACCGATCGTCAGTGGGTCGCGAGCCATTTCACCTCGCTCTTGATTCGTGGGTTCTGCGATCTGGGAGTCGTCAGCGAGGCCCTGGCGGGGGAGGGGGTCTTTCCGGTGGGTGCGCTCCCCGCGGGCGCGACGGCCGCCAAAGCGATGGCCACCATCTGGCTGAACATCATCCACGACAGCGTGTGTGGGACCTACCACGAGGTCGTCCTGAGCTTCGACGTCAACCACGAAAAGGCAGGCACCATCGCCTTCACAGCGGGAGGGCTCGTCGGCGCCACGTGGGCCATGCAGTACGGCAACTTCGGGCCCTCGGTGTGCGAATCGCAGTTCCTGCACTCGCTGTGGATCAACAGCCCGCTGTCGATCACGTGGGGGCGCGAGATGCAGGCCTTCCCCAAACATCCCAAGCCGGTCGCCAGCACCCTGACAGACGATGCCGAGGCCTTTGCGTTCAGCCTGAGCTGGGACGGTCAGAACGTGATGCGCGGGCGCGCGGCCAAACGATTCGGCGCGGTGCCCTTTCTGCGCGAGGGGCTCGGGCTCGTAGCGGCGAACGGCCTTTTCGGGGTGCTCGGTTTCCTGGGCCGGCCCGCGTTCGACGTGCCGATCACCATGCCGCGCCAGACCGCCGAGCAGAACGGCGTCGGTCGCCGGTACCTCGGGCACCTGTGGAAGGGGCTCAATCCCATGGGGGTGCAGGTGTGGCCGTGGGGCGAGGGAGACACAATCGAATTGGGAATGATCGAAGAGCCGAGTGGCTGCGAGGAGCACAACGGACATGCGCTCTTGCGTCGCGCCGGTTTCGCGCCCGTGTCGGTGACCTACCTGGCGCGGGCGGCGGCGGTGGTGGAGGCGGTGGGGGGCTAGGGCCAATGCCGGTCACTTAGGCGATCTTGGCGGCGAGCCGTCAGCAATTAGCTTTCAGCCGTCAGCTTCCGATGGAGAGCGGCCAGCATCTTCTTGAGGTACCGACGCTGCGGATCGGCGCAGCTGCGCCGTCAGGCCGAACCGCTCCTCGGCCGGGAAGCGCTTCATGGCTCGGTACACGTCGAGCGTGAGGCGGTGCGCCTTCTGCCACGCCACGAGGTCCCTGAAGCCTCGCATTCCGCCTCCGACCCAGCTAATCGCTGACGGCTAACGGCTGATGGCTCATGCTGCGCTGCTTAAGTGACCGGCATTGGGATTGGGGCCGAGGTCGCCGGCAACCGCGAGGGAATCGCCGACCCCTTCGCGCCGCCCTCCCTCACCGAAAAAGTGGCCAGCTTCCGCGATCCGAACGCGCTGCCGACCCGACGAATGCCAGAAAGGTGAGGAAGAAGAAACTCAACAGCGCGACGCCCTTGAAAGCTGGAATCAGAAAGAGCATCGAGAACCCGAGGGTCAGCACCACCAGCAAAGGGAGGAGCGTTCGGGTGGAGAAGCCGCGGTCAAACAGCGGCATGATCGTGACCGCGAATGCCAACAGCGTGAGCGCCTCGGACACCACAAAGGCTGGACCGAGGCCGACATACCGGATGAGGTACGCGAGAAAGAGGAAATAGAAGCAATACACCATGCCGAGGAGCGCGTAGTGGAAAGGGTGGACCGCGACCCCGCGCACCTGCGCCCAGACCAGCGCCCCGAGCAGGAAAAGCGCGAGGCCGGCGGGGCTGGTCGTCACCAGGTCGGAGGCGAGCGCGAAGGATTGGGTGTCGGCCACGAAAGTCACGCCTGCGTCCTGCCGCGAGGCGAAGTCCGCCAACTCGTACACGACGGTGCTAGTCCCGCCCTCGTGGGTGCGGGTGTGTGGGAGGCCGAAGTTCACCAGGGCGAACTGGTCGGTGTTGACGGAGAGCTGGGCGCGCACCCGCGGGACGATCACCTTGCTCCAGTCGCTGAGCCGCAGTCGATACGAGTCGGTTCCGTGGGTAGAAAGGTCGATGGCGATGGTGTGCGATTCGCCAGGCAGCATCGAGGCCACCACCGTGGCGGCCTCGCCTAGCACGGGGCTCTTGACGGGCGCGGTGTCGATCGCGACGCGGTAGTCGTACGCCAGCGCCGCGCCGTCGGGACTCTCCATCGTCAAGCGGAGCCCGCCGGCGTGCGACGTGGTGTTCTCGACAACGAAGACCGCGCGCTGCCGGGCCGTGAACGCCTGAAAGGTGAGCCACCCGTGCTCCAGGCTGCCGTGCTCGAGGGTGACGTCGAAGTCGGCGCTTCGCGGGACGAGAGGGAGCTCGGCGTAGTGCGGGCGCAGGGCCCGGACCTCCTTTTCGACGCTGTCTACCATCCAGGTGTGGCGCAGCGCGAAGACGGGGACCGCCTGCGACAGGCGGGAGCCCCACGAGGCCTCGAAGCTGGCATTGGACTCGCCGTAGGTTGTGGCGGCCCCCCGCTCGATTCGCGCCACGGCCGCGACGAGCACGATGGTTCCGAAGCCAAAGACGCCGAACAGGAAGGCCAAAAGCAGCGAAAGACGAACGTAGGGGTTGCCGAACCACATCGGGAGCCTCGGGGTGGCTCTCGGTAGCGTCGTTGGCGGGGACACCGGTGCACGGATGGTGCAGATGCCGCGCGGAGAAGGGGGGTTTCCCGCGCGCGGAAGCGCGGCAGGGGGCGCAGGGAGCCTTCGGCGACCGGAGTACCCGGCGACGCCGAAGGCGGCGGCCCCCTACAGAATCCCGTACTCAGGCCCCTGCCCACCTTCCGGCGGCACCCAAGTGATGATCTGGTAGGGATCGCGGATGTCGCAGGTCTTGCAGTGCACGCAGTTCGAGAAGTCGATCTGCAGTTCCTTGCGCCCGGTCTTGTCGTTGTGGTGCATGTTGTAGACCTGAGCAGGGCAGAAGCGGGTGCAGGGGTTGCCGTACTCCTCCGCGCATTGTGTTGCGCAGATGTTGGTGTCCACCACGTGAAGGTGGGCTGGCTGCTTTTCTTCGTGCTTGGTGCCCGAGTGGTACACGTCGGTGAGCTTGTCGACGATGTAGCTGCCGTCGTACACCAGATCGTCGCGACTCGGGTAGGGGTGCTGACCGCGGACGGCGGCGTTCTTGTGCATGTGTTCGTGGTCGGCGTGGAAGGGTTTTTGGGCGCCCGGGCCGAAGATGAGTGACAGGCCCACCGAAGCCATTCCACCGAGAACGCCCTTTTCCATGGCCGGATGGAAGTTCTTCATCGGCTCCATTTCGGTCCGGATCCAGCTGTCGTCGACCGTTGTCTTGTAGGCGCTGAGCACCGATTCGCTGGCCTCGCCCCGTTTGAGCGCGGCAAACGCCGCCTCTGCGGCGAGCATGCCCGATTTCATCGACAGGTGGATACCCTTGATGCGACCCGGGTTGAGGAAGCTGGCGCTGTCGCCGACGAGCATGGCGCCCGGCGCGTAGAGCTTCGGGATCGACGGCCACCCGCCGATGGTCACCGCCTTCGCGCCGTACTTGACGACCTTGCCACCCGCGAGCTTGGCCCGAATCGTCGGGTGATCCTTGAGCTTCTGGAGCAGGTAGTGCGCGTCCATCGACGGGTCGCGGGCGTCCAGGCCGACCAACATCCCGATGGCGTACCGATCGCCGGCCAGGGAGTAGATGAAGGCGCCGCCGAAGGTCTGCAGGTCGAGCGGGTAGCCGAAGGTGAGGGTGACCTCGCCCTGCTTTACGCTGCCGGGCGGCATCTCGATGACCTCCTTGACGCCGATCTCATAGGCCATCGGCTGGCTGTCTTTGTCGAGCTGGTAGCGGTTGATGAGCTGCCGGCTCAAGGTGCCGCGGGGGCCTTCGCCGAGGATGGTGACCTTGGCGGGGATGTCGATGCCGGGCTCGAAGGTGGGTTTGGGCTGGCCGTCGGAGCCGATGCCCTTGTCGCCGGTGCGGACGCCGGAGACCGCGCCGTTTTCGTACAGCAGCTGCGTCCCTGCGAAGCCGGCAAACAGCATGACCCCCCGCGCTTCGGCCTGGGCGGCCAGCCACTTCTGGAACTTGGCGATGCTGATGATCGGCAGGCCGTGGTCCTCCATGCCTGGGGGCATCATCGGGGCGGCAACCGCATGTTTCCTGGTGAGGGTGAGAAAGGTCTCCTTCTCGATGATGCGCTCGACGAAGGTCGGCTCAAGCGACTTCCAGTTGGGCAGCAGCTCGTCCAGCGCCCGGGTGTCGAGCACGGCGCCGGAGATGGCGTGGGAGCCGATCTCGGAGCCCTTTTCCATGAGGCCGATCGTGAGGTCCGTGAGCTTGGGCTCGGCGCCGGAGGCGTTGTGCGCGGCGATGAGGTCCTGCAAGCGGATGGCGCCGGCGAGGCAAGCGGGGCCCCCGCCTACGAAGAGGACATCGACCGGCATCGTTTCGCGCTGCATGTGTGATCCCGAGGGCGGGCGATCTAACCGGCCGGCACTGGCTTTGCACCGGAGCGTCACGTGCGGTCGACGCTGAGGGCCCCTTGAGCTATCGTCGCGGCAATCGGACCCCCATGTCACCGAAAGCCGTGTTTTTCGCCGCCGCCGCTGTCGTGCTCCTTGCGCTGGATCAGGTCACCAAGGTGTGGGTCCGCGCCAACGTGGAAATGCGGCAGGAGATCACTATCATCTCCGACTTCCTGGCGATCACCCACGCCAAGAACAAGGGCGCGGCCTTCTCGGCGCTGGATGATTTTGAGTACCGGCTCCAAGTGTTCTACCTCTTCACCGCCGTTGCGGTCGTCGTGATCGTGCAGGGTTGGCGGCAGCTCCCCGACAAGGACCGGCTTCAGGCCTTCGCCATGGGGGCCATCCTGTCCGGTGCAGTTGGCAACCTCATCGACCGGATCATGGCCGGCGAAGTCACCGACATGATCAAGGTCTACGCGGGCTTCGAGCCCCTTCGAAGTTGGGCGATCAGCAAGTTGGGCACCAACACCTACCCGATCTTCAACGTGGCCGACGCCGCCATCGTCGTCGGCGTGGGGATCTTCGCCCTGGTGTACATCAAGGGCTGGGACAAGGTCGAAACACCTGCCGCGACGCCGGCTCCTCCGGTTCCTCCGGCTCCTCCGGAATCCAACGCCACGGCCGACTAGTGCACCCTTTCCTGTTCCACATCGGCGGCCACGCGATCCCCGCCTACGGGGTCCTCGTCGGCTTGGGGTTCTTCATCGGGCTCCTGGTCGGCGGGGTACGGGCTCGTCGCGATGGTTTGCCATTCGATCTGGCCTGGGACCTTGGTATCATCGCGATGGTGGCGGGTATCGTAGGCGGGAGGGCGGAGTATGTCCGTACCCACCTCTGGCGGTTCAGTTGGGACGAACCCCTGAAGGTTTTCGCGCTCGGCGAGGGGGGACTCGTTTTTTACGGCGGATTGACGCTGACGCTGGTCTGCTACGCGATCTATGGCCGGTGGAAGGGGCTTTCTTTCTTCGCCCTGACCGATGCGATGGCGCCGTCGGTGGGTCTGGGCCACGCGCTCGGTCGAGTGGGGTGTCTGCTTGCGGGATGCTGCTACGGAGCGCCGACCGACAGTTGGTGGCAGGTCACCTTTCCGGAAGGCGCGGTGGCGCCCGCGGGGGTGGCGCGGGTGCCGACGCAGGTGCACGAGATCGCCTTCAACCTCGCGCTCTTTGCGCTGTTGTGGCTTTTGCCCCGTCGCTTTGTCGGCCAGCGCCTCGCGCTGCTCCTGATGCTGTACGGCATCTTCCGGGCGTGGAACGAGACGCTGCGGGCCGATGACCGGGGCTTTGTCTTCGATGGGCTGCTGAGCACCGGACAAGCCACGTCGATCGTCCTGGGCGTCGTCGCCATCGCCATCGCGATCACGCAGCGAAACGTGCGCCCGGCTTCGGCGCCCGCCCCCTGATGCGCGTCCTGGTCGTCGGAGCCGGCGGTCTCATCGGGCGTGCGCTGCTGCGGGCTCGGGCGCCGGCCGGTGTCGATGTGGTGGGGCTCACCCGCCAGGAGTGTGATGTCACCGAGGTGACAGCGATGGAGCGCGCGTTGGGCAAACATGCACCCGACGCGACCATTTTCTGTGCGGCGTTCACCGATGTGGATGGGGCGGCCAACGACGCGCGCAGTCACGCGGTCAACGTCGAGGCCCCGCCGGCTTGGGCGCAGGCCACGCCGACCTGGTTCTTGTCGAGCAACTTCGTCTTTGACGGCTCCGGTCCTCACGTTCCGGGGGCGGTACCGCGGCCGGGCTCGGTGTACGGGCGGCAGAAGGTCGAGGCGGAGGCGGGCGTGTCGGCGGCCGGCGGGCACGTCGTCCGGGTGGGGTGGGTCTTTGGTCCCGGCGGGAAGACCTTTGCGTCCACGGTCGCGGCGCGTCTGCGGGAGGGTGACCGGGTGCGCGCCATCTACGACGTGGTGGTGCAGCCCACCCACTGCGACGACGTCGCCGCCGCGCTCCTGGAGCTGCCGCGAGGCATCACGCACCTCGCGGGGGGGGCCCAGACCAGTTGGTACGGCTTCGCCACGGCGGTGCGTGCGCGCGTGGGCGCGGGAACGGTCGAGCCGGTGCGGATGGGCGATATTGGACTCGGGCCGCGCCCGCGCGATGCGCGCCTGTCCCCCGCCACCTTGCCACCGTGGTGGGCACGACTGCCGGACTGAGCGCCGCGACGGAGGTACATCAGGCTGGTGGACGATGGCGTCGAGCGCCTTCGGGGTACGGCCGTCGGCGGACGGTGACGGCCGTCGGGCGCGGGGGCGACAGGGAGAGTTTTCGGCGTACCTTGGGTGCGGGACCCGGCAGCGGGGTTCGCCTGGTTGGAGCTTCTGCCCATCGTGCCCGGGCGCCGCCGGGGGGAGGTGGCGTGGCCGGGGACCGGGGGGCGTATCGGGTAGCCGCGCGCGCGGGCTGAGGTGCGCGCACGGGGCCGCGGCGTCGGGAACGGCGCGGTGCGCGGCTCGGAATTCGAGAGAGAGTGGGGCCCTCCGGCGGCGGCGACTTCAGTCGGTCGACACGGCCGAAGTCGGTGGATGAGCCCTCACCCTGCGACTTCGGTCGCATCGGAGGCGAGATCGGCGTCTCCTCGGCGGTAGCAGCGGCACCCCGCTACAGGCAAACGCCGGGAATATCGAATCAGTGCGCTCGGCGCGGTCGGTCGGCACGACCGAAGTCGGTGGATGAGCCCTCACCCTGCGACTTCGGTCGCATCCGGCGCTGCCTTCGGCGCCGCCGGAGCGCTGGAGACGTTACGCGCGCGGAGATGAAGACCTCCAACTTCACCTCCTTCGCCGAGTTCTGGCCCTACTACTTGTCGGAGCACAGCAACCTGACGAACCGGAAGCTGCACTTTGCGGGCACCAGCCTGTTGGTCCTTGTGGCGCTGTTCGCGGCGATTCTACAGGATGTAGGCTATTTAGTGTTCTGCCCCTTCGTCGGCTACGGCTTCGCCTGGGCAGGGCACTTCATCATCGAGAAGAACCGGCCGGCCACGTTCAAGCACCCGTTGTGGTCGCTGATGGGCGACTTCAAGATGGTCGGGATGATGTGGACCGGCAAGCTCTGGGGCCCGGCCGCCTAGGCTCCGGTGGCCTGGTTCCAGGCGTCCAGGGGGCGGATCTCGATGTCGGCGCGCGGGAGGCGCAGCGCCTCCTCGGCTTCGATGTCCGTCAGCGCAGGCGCAGCCTGCGGGCGACGATCGCCAGCTTCTCGGGGGACAACCCCGAGTCGCGCAGCGCCTTCATCCGGGCCTCACGGTGGCGGACGAGGGCAGCGCGTCGCAACAGCGCGCGCAGCTCCCGCCCGTGCGGGTGAGGTCCCAGCGGGAGCGGGCCGTCTTGCACGGGGCTCGGTTATCTGGCCTGCGGCCCCGATGAAGACTGCACGGCAATGGTTCGACCTGTACGGCGAGTCGCACCGCCACCCGACGAACAAAGCGATCCACTGGGTCTGTGTGCCGTTGATCCTGTGCACCTCCCTCGGCCTCATCCAGTCGATCCCCCACCCGTTCCCCGCGCCGCTGCACTGGGGGTGGGTGGCCGCGCTGGGGATGTTGGGGTTCTACGTGGCGCTTTCGCGTACGCTGGTGCTGGGGATGCTGGTGGTGCTCGCCGTTTGCCTCGCGGTGAACCACGCGCTCGCGGGCGTGGTACCGCTGTTGTGGGTGAGCGCCGGAGTGTGGGCCGCCGCCTGGCTCGCCCAGTTCCTAGGGCATGAGATCGAGGGGAAGAAGCCCTCGTTCTTTCAGGATGTGCAGTACCTGCTCGTCGGCCCGGCGTGGTTGCTCCACTTTGTGTACCAGCGGGCGGGTGTGCCGGTGGGCGGGGGCGTGGCGTGACCGCCGCCGCGCCCGGCTGCGGTGTGGTAAGGTCGCCGCTCCCCAAGGACTCCCCATGGCCCTCCAGGCTTGGCACTCGCTCACCTCCGATCAGAACGTTCGCGGCCTGAAGTACAGCTTTGGCCCCGGAACGGCGAACACCATGGCGGTGCGTTTGGACGACGGAACGTGGATGGTCGTGAGCCCCTCCTCCGCGTCGCCAGCCGATGTGCTGGATGTCCTTGCGAACGATGGGGGCGTCAGCGCGCTGGTGGCCCCGAATGCGTTCCACCACATGGGGCAGGTGGCGTGGCGTGCCCGGTTCCCGAACGCGGTGAGCTACGCGCCGGAGTCTGGCCTGAAGCGGCTCGCCTCCAAGTGCGCGGCGGTGCCCTTTCGCCCCATCGCCGAGCTGGTCGCGAAGTTGCCGAGCGCCGTGGGTATTGTCGAACCCGCCGGGATGAAGGCGCCGGATCTCTTCGTGCGCGCCACGACGGGCGCTGACACCGTGTGGTTCACCGGGGACATCCTCTCCAACACCACGGACGAAGACTTGTCGCCCATTCCCCGCTTCGTCATGGGCCTCTTCGGCGGCACGGGCGGGTACCGCTACAACAAGTTGCCGGCGTTCATCTACGTGAAGGATGCGCCGGCGTTCAAGGCTTCTGTCGCCGCGGCGGTAGAGGCTGCGCCGGCCACCGTCGTGTACCCGGCCCACGGGGATCCGGTCACGGCAAACGTGATGGAGCAGACCCGATTGCTGCTGGCTTGAACGCGCGCCTTCCGGACCGAGCGCCGCGCCGAGCGGTACCGGCGGAACTTGAGCGCCGCGACGCCCCGAAGCGCCCGCCTGACGAGACGTCCTGGCCTGGGGCGTCGCCCACCACAAGTCAGAGATCGAACCGCTCTCCCTCTGTCGCGACCGCAATGCCCGCTGCGACGATACTCAGCGCCTGGGTCGAGGCGGGATCCCACGCGGGGTTGGTATGGTTGAGATGGACGAAGCGCACCTTCGCCCGCTCGGTTGCAGCGAGTACGGACAGCCTGGCTACCGTCTCGCGGATGCGAGGATGCGGCACCTCGGCCATGTCCCGCTTCAGCTCGCCGTCGGCCCAGAACGTGCCGTCGATCCACGCCGCGTCGACGCTGGCAAGGGTCGCTTCCAGCCCGGCGTCCCACCCGTCCCACCGGTCGATGTCGGGCAACCACAGGACTGCACGCGTGGGCCCACGAATCACGAAGGCCACGGTCTCGCTGAATTCGTCCCGGTGCGGGACGGGGATCGCCTGGACCGACAGCTCCGGCGAGAGCTGCCAGCGCGACCCGACGGAAAGCCTCACGTTCCCCAGGTCGACGAGCTGTTTCCACGGGCCGTTCTCCCGCAGAAAGGTCGCCATGCGGGGTTGCACGTGCAGCGGGACGTCGCGGGTGCCCATCACTTCGCGTCCGAGGTACATCAGGCCGGTGTAGTGCCCCATGTGCGCGTGAGTGAGGAAGATGCCGTCGAGCCCTCCCGGTGAGGCGCCATCGAGCTTGCGGAGCTGCTCGGGCAGGGCGGGTGTGGCGTCGATGAGCCAGCGCCGGTGTGTGGCAGGGTCGACAATGCCGAGGCAAGCGGGCAGGTGGCGCACGCCGTGGGGGAGGGCGGTGCAGCAGGCGCGGGCGCACCCAGCCTGGGGGTGCCCGCCGTCCTGGGCGGCGCCCAGCACCACCACGAAGCTCAGGGCAGGTCCAGCCGAAGGACCGCGGGGGTGGCGGTCTCGGCGATCCAGAGGTCGCCGTCGGGCCCGACCTCGATCCCGTAGAGCGCTTTTTCACCCACGCCGGTGTCGAGGCTCCCGATCAGCTCCCCGTCGAGGGTGTAGGCGTACAACATCCCCGTGCCCCACTCGCCGACGATGAGCGTATCGTCATGCAACGCCAGCCCCCCGGGGTTGTCGAGGTCGGTGACGATCTCTTCCCACTCGACGTCGTCCCAGGCCGCATACGTGTCGATCGGTTCAAGGCCCTGCCGCAGTTTCTTCCCTTTGCTGCCGGTGGCGGTGTCGATGCGGAGGATGCGGTCATTGCCGGTGTCGGCCACGTAGAGCATGCCGCTGTCCTGATCGAAAACCATGTGCCCCGGCGCGTTTTCTACCCGCTTGACCTCGGGCTCGGAGTACTCGTAGATCACGCCGTCGCTGTGATCGTCTTGACCGATGTCGTGGTCGGCCAGGAAGTCGTTGCGGACGATCCGATCGTTGAAGCCGTCGAACACCCAGTAGACATTGTCCTTTTCCCACGCGATCCCCACGCACAACGGGCTCTGGTGCAGCATGTCGAGGTGGCTGCCGAGTCCCTCGGGGTCCTCCTCGGCGAAGACGTCGAGCATCGTGGTCCACAACACCGGCCCCATGAACTCGTTCCCGACCGCCTGGTCGTTGTAGGTGTTGAGCGATTCGCCGCAGGAGCCGAACTCCGGCCCGTACTTGCCTTCGCCGGAGAGCGCCTCGAACGAGAAGGCCGCCGTCTCCTCCATGAAGTGCTCGGCGTAGCCATCGCGGCGTCGGTCGACGTCGGCCTCGTCAGTGCCCGGGTCACTCACGATGAAGGTCCGGTCGTCCTCGCGGTTGGCAACCCACAACCGCCCGGCGGTGTCGAAGCCGAGGTCCCGCGGGTCGCTGAGGCGGTCATCCTCAGTGAGGATCGGCGTCCAGACTACGTCATCGCCCTCGTCGCCGAGGATCGAGGCCGGGCCGGGGTCGACGGCGGGGTCGTCCCCCTCGGCCGCGGTGTCGGTGGGGGCGACGCAGGCGAGGGCCACGAACAGGAACATTGGGACAGCCGGGAGCGGCCCCACAGTAGCCAGAACCGCCCCGAACCGCGACTCCCTCTTGACCGAGATGGAGCCGCGCTTAGCTATGGCCCCAGCGAATGAATGATCATTCAGCGGAGGAAGCCCATGTCCCTACTCGATCTTACCCCCATGGTCCGTGATGCCCGTCACCGGGTCCACGTCGCCCGTCACGAAGGCGTCGCCCGCCTGTGGTCGCTCGAAACCGACGTGCTCACTCGCGCCACCGCTTGGCTCGGCAAGGCCCCCGAAGGGTTGCCGCTGGTCGCACGCGCGGCCGACGTGGCCGAACAGTTCGTCTCCCGGCAGCTTGAGCGCGCCGTCGCGGTGCCGGTTTCCGGCTACGACGAGCTCAACGTGAAGCAGGTACAGGCTGCGGTATATGCGCTGTCCTACGTCGATCTGTTGCGAGTGCGCCGCTATGAGATGGCGAACAAGGCGCGCAAGACGGTGCTGGCGGCGGTCGACATGCAGTGCGCCGATCGTGTCGGTCCGCCGGTGGAGTTGGCAGCGGAGGGGTAGGGGCGTTGGGTCGTCGAGCCGCCGGCGATACACCAGCCGATGCGAATCGGTACCTGGAACGTGGAGTACCCCGCCGGCAAGGACCGGAACCCCCTGCGCCTCGCCCGCCTCAAAGCCGCGAACGCCGATATCTGGGTACTCACGGAAACGCACGACGAGCTCGACAGGTCGTCGAGGCCGAGGACCAGGTGCGCACCGTCGCGGCGCTGGGGCCACCTTCCGGCGGGGGCGCTGAAGTGGGGCTCCGGGGCGACGTCAGACCGCCATCAGACTCACCCCCGTGACAGGCAGGGTGCGGGCATCTAACGATCAGCGTGGACGCAACGCTGACGCTGCTTCCCAATCCCCTTCCGAGGTAACCATGCGTTTCTCCCTTCTGCTCTCGCTCGCCTTCGCCGCTTCCGCCTGTGCCCCCGACGAACCTGATGACAAAGGTGCCCGTTCGGCCGACACGGGCGCCGGCGAGGACACGGGTGAGGGCGACACCGGCGCCGGCCAGGACTCCGGGAGTGACACGACGACGTTGACCATCACTTACGACGGCGACGCCAGCGGCCTCGGTATCGCCTTCGTCGGGCCGTACGACGGCGTCACCATGACGTCGGACATCTGGACGGGGTCCAACGCGGCGGGGACCTCCCAGACGATCGACCTGCCGGACCCTCCGGATTCCGCCGTCGCCAACCTCGACATGCTCTCCGGCGCGAGCGGGGGGCGGTCGGCGTGACCGTTGGCTGGAACATGCTCGCCTACCCATCTTCCTCGGTCTACCCCCTGAGCGGCGTCCCGATGAACTTGCACCGCCCCCAGTACGACATCACCGTGGGAGGCACCGTCGAAGGCCTCTCGGGAGACGCCGCCGCGGGGCTGCTGCTCCATCCCTACGTGGGCACGCCGCCCGTCACTCCCCTCTACGACGGGCCCCTCGACGGCGCTTCTTGGAGCATCAGCCTCAGCGGCCCGCCGCCCGCCGATCACCGTCTCGACAGCTCCGCCGACCTCGCGCTGGAGCAACCCTTGGCCTACCTCGACCAGGCGCCAACCGGCTTCGACGGCGGTGACACCGGCTACTCGTACGCCTGCTTCCATCGCGCTCCGGTCTACCTCCAGTGGTACGCGACCGACGACTTCTCCGTCGCCTTCAGCCAGCTCCTCTACGGAATGGGGGCGGGTTGGACCGCTGCGGTTGCCACGAGTGGCAGTCTGTCACCCCTCGACCTGACGGACTACACGTCGCTGGTGGCCGACGGGAGTTGCATGTAGCGCCCGGGGTGGTGGACCAGCTGCAGCTGAGCGTTGACGGCGCCTCTGGTCGCGCCGTGGCTGCGACTTGGCCGTTTCACGTCGCAAGAATCGAACCGCCCGTCACATGGACTCTAACGGTTCAACCCTTCTAATGTAGTGGCAGGGGCACATGGACTCGAACCAAGGACCTGCGGATTTGGAATCCGCTGCTCTACCAACTGAGCTATACCCCTTCGCAGGCGGGTTCTAATCGCGCGAGGCTGCCACGGCAAGGGCGTCAGCCGGCCGGCAGCACCCCGGCCAGCAACAGTGCCGCGACCACGGCGGCCAATCCAAGCCGCCAACCCGCAAAGATGCCCATGCCGTGGGTCTGCAGCCACCCGACGAGCCAACGGATCGCCAGCGCAGCGGAGATAGCCGCGGCGAAGAACCCCGTGACCAGCGGCAGCGGCCCGAACGCGTCGATCATCGCGGTTCCGTGCTTCAGACCGCTGTACGCGGTGGCCGCGCCGAGCGTGATGAGACCGAGCAAGAAGGAGAACTCTACCGCCGCCGGCAAGGCGACGCCGAGGAGGACGGCACCGAGAATGGTGGCGAGGCTGCGGGAGGTGCCGGGCCAGAGCGCGAGGGCCTGGGCACACCCGATCAAGAGCGCGGTGCGGAGGTCGATCTCCTCTAGCGTGCGGGTGCCGGTGCGCTTGCCGATGAACAGGATCGCGGCGCCCCCGACCGCCCACGCCGCGACGACGGGCCAGAGCCCGAAGAGCGCCGCGTCGATCGCGTCATTGAACAGCAGCCCGAGCACCGCCGCCGGCAAGAAGGCGACCACGAGCTGGATGGCCAGCCGGCGTCCGGCCAGATCGCCACCCAAAAGGCCTCGAACCATCTGCTGGACCCGCGCCCGGTACAGCCCTAGCACGGCGACGATGGCGCCTGACTGGATGCAGATGGCGTAGGCGTCGGCGGCGTCGGAGCGGGGGATGCCCAGGGCACGTTCGGCCAGCAGCAGGTGCCCGGTGGAGCTGACCGGCAGGAACTCGGTGATGCCCTCCACGATTCCGAGGATGACGGCGTCGAGGAGAGTCACGGCACCTTCGACAGCGAGCGGAGGTACGCCACCATGTCGGCGACCTCGGCCTCGCTGAGCTGCGAGAACGCTGCCATCGGCGTACCGGGCTTGCCCGCCCGTATCGACGCGCCGACGTCGGCGTCGGTACGCGTCGACCACCACGTCGCCGCGGTGAAGTCCGTAGGTTTGACCTTCAGGGCGAGGGCCGCGGGACCCTTCCCGTCGCCAACCAAGCCGTGGCACGCCGTGCAGTTGGCCTCGTAGACCCCGCGGCCGGCGACGGGATCGGCTGCGAGCCCAAGTGAGAGGAAGAGCAGCATGGCCAGAAGCTATCCTTGACAAGCCGGGCGGGCGGGGGAACGCTCGCCGGATGTTCTTCTGCCTCCTCGGGTGCGCCACCGAGCCTGACCCCCCGGCGATCGATGCTGGTCGCGACAGTGCGGAGACGGGCGGCGCCGACATCCTTCCGGGTGACACAGGCGAAACGACCGACACCGGGGACACCGGCGACGGGCCAGCGGACCCCGATGGCTGCTCCAGTATCTATGACCAGGACCGGCTCCCGGCCTATGATCTCGAGATCTCGGGCGTTGAATGGTCGAGGCTGGAGGGCGACTATTCGGCAGGGCGAAAGGACTACCACGAGGCGATCTTGCACCTCGACGAGGAGGTGGTGCCGGTCATGGTCCGCCTCAAGGGCAATCCCAACTTCAGTTGGTTTGGCGAGAAGATGCAGTTCGTCCTGTCGTTCAATGAGGTGGACGCCGAAGCGCGATTCCATGGCTTGCGAAAGACGACACTTGACGCGAGTTGGTACGACTCCACGGTGCTGCGCGACCGGCTGTCGTGGACGGTGATGCGCGCGCGAGGTGACCTCCCAGCGGCGTGTGCCAACAACGCGACACTGTCGGTGAACGGAGAGTTCTACGGCGTGTATGGTCACCTCGAATATTTCGACCACGAATATCTGGAGCGTGCGTTCGGCAAGGCGGACGCGGGAGGCACGTTGTGGAAGTATGGCGTGGAGCCGACGGCCAATGACGACGCGGCAGACTACGCCGCCATCGATGCGTTCTGGGCAGCGGCCAGCGTCGAGCAGATGGAGGCGACGGGGGATGTGTCCCAATGGGTGCGGGCCTGGGCCGCGGAGACGGTGCTCGGCGATGACGACGGCTACGTTTGCTGCGCCCACAACTTCTACCTGTACGACCACCCCACCTCGGGGATTCTGTTTGTGCCATGGGACTTCGACGACACCCTGGAAATTGTCCAATACAACAGCGACCCGGTGACCGGCTATGGTCATGGGTTGTATCAGCAGCGACATTTCTTGCTGGCGATGCAGGACGAGTACTACCGGTCGCTCTACGTGGACGAGGTCGAGGCGCTGAACGAGGCGATGGACCCGGTTGCGTTGGTCGCCTCGGTTGAGCAGTGGAGCGCGCAGATCGAGGCCGCGGTCGCGGCGGACCAACTGCGCACCTGGGGTGATGAAGAGCAGTCGCAGACGCTGGAGCGCCTGGCCCAGTGGCTTCCCGCACGCAGCGCCTTCCTGGAGTCATGGGTCGCGTGCGAACGCGGAAGCATTGCCGATACGGATGGCGACGGATTGGATGTATGTCGCGACAATGACGACGGCGTGCTGGTGTCGTCGGAGACCTGCAACCTCCGCGACGACGATGGGAACGGCCTCGTGGACGATGCAGAGGGCTGCGAGGACTGCATCCGGCATGACCTCGACGAGCATCATCGGCTGTATTGTTCATGGCCCCGCACCGCGGCCAAGGCCCAGCTCAACTGCATGGCGCACGGCGGTACGCTCGCCGAGCTCGCTGACACCGAAGATTGGTACATGAGCTTCTTCTGGACCTGGCCCGACACCCAGGGTTGGTGGATCGAGGGCCAATCGGGCGGCACCTGTCAGACCTGGGACGAGGGAAGCTTCAGTACCGGTTCTGCTGCATGTACCGAGGAGCACCCGTCGATCTGCGCGTTGCCGTAGCTGCGTACGTCAGTTCTGCGGGCCGGGTTCCTCGGTCCTTTCCTCAGTCTTTTCTTTGTCCCTTTCGCCCTTCTCGCCGCGTGGCTCGGTTCGACCTTGGAGGGCGTCCTCGACGTACAAGAGGATGCGCCGGGCATCGTGTTTGTCGATGTCCTCGTTGTACGCGGGCATGGAGCCTTTGCCGTCCTCGATCACCTTGATCAGCGCGTCGAATTTGTCCTTCTTCACCGCGCCGACGAGCGATGGCACCCCACCCACGAGCGCCGCCGCTGCGGGACCGTCGCCTTTCCCTTCGGGGCCATGGCACTGCCAGCAACTCAGCAGGTAGAGCTCGCGACCGCGTTCGCGGTCGGGTGGGCGCTTGCTGGGTACGCTGGACGACGCGGGCGCGGCACGAGCGCTGCCGATGATTGGGGCGGCGAGGCCGAGGGTGAGCGCGGCGGCCAACGCTCCGCGCACGAGGAAGGGCCGGAGCATGCCCGGCTATAACACTTCTGGAGCCGCAGCGATCCACGCGCGGACGAGCGCGTCGAGGGCCGGGCCCTTCTGCGCGACGTCCGCCAAGTCGGTGAAAGATACCGCGGCGCGGTCCTTGCCCAGCACGGCGAGTAGCCGCGCGGGGTCCGCTACGCTGCCCCCCTCCGCCCGGGGTTTGGCGCCGAGGTGCAACACGAGCGTCACCCCCTTCGGCCCCTTCGGTCCGGTGACGTTGAACGTGGCGAACCACTCCGTCGTCCGAAAACTACAGGCATTCCACTTGATCCCCTCGGCGATTCGGGGGTCGACAGCCAACACTACGGTGCGGACGGCGCTGATCACGTCCTTCTGCGGATGGTCGAGGGCGATCAACCAGGCGTCGACCTCCGGGGTTGTCGGCATGCCCCGATCTAACGCTTGCCGATCCGACAAGGCAGCCGGGCTGGCTCGTGCCCGATAGTACCCATGGGTGAAACGCTCCCCCGCGCGCATGACGCTTGCCGAGACGATGACCGTGCTGGAGGCGGCCGGAACGGCACAGGCGCGCAAGACCTACGTGCGCCACGGCGCTACCGGGCCGATGTTCGGTGTCAGCTTCGCCACGCTCAAGGTGCTGATGAAGCGGATCGACGTGGACCACGAACTCGCTCTGGCCTTGTGGGAGACCGGCAACTTCGACGCCCGCAACCTTGCGATGAAGATCGTGGATTCGGCCCGGATGGGCACGGATGACCTCGATCGTTGGGCGCGCGAAGGTTCGCCTGCGCTGAGCTGCGGGGACTACGCCGCTACGCTTCCGGCCGAGGGCTCGTTGGGGCCGACGAAGGCCCGACAGTGGCTCGCCTCGGCAGACCCGGACGTGAATCGCGCCGCGTGGCCGCTCATCAGCCAGCTGGCGTTCCGGGACGAACAGACCCCCGACACCTTTTTCGCCGAACTTCTGGACGAGGTTGCGCGGACGATCCACACGGCGCCCAACGCCCTTCGCGCGGGGATGAACCGCGTGGTGATCACGATTGGGTGCCGGAGTCCGGGCCTGCGTGCCGCGGCCCTCGCCGCTGCGAATCGGATCGGCAGGGTCGATGTGGATCACGGCGACACGGCCTGTGAGACGCCTGACGCCCGGACCGCCATCGAGAAGGCGTGGGCCCACGCCGCGTCGAAGGGCTTCGCCTCTCCCGCGGCTCAGGAGCGGAAGCGCGCCCTGCCTCGGCGGCGTTGCTGAGCGGAGCGTGGAGACCGACACCCGTGCCCTCGGTTCGGCGGTGCCATAGGATAATTGAGCGAGCATGGACCGACTCAAAAAGGCGAAATATGGTATCGAGAAGCTAGCGAACCGCCGCACCGGATGGCCCGTAGCGACGCTCGCGTTCTACGGGTCGGACCGCACGCGTGCGACCAAGCTCGTGCTTGCGCTTGTTCGAGGCGCGGACGCCGGGGCCGAGATTTTGTGCCGGCGGACCGACCCGGACGAAGTCAGGCACCGTGCCGATTTCCTTGACGAAGTTGTAGAATTGCTGGGTCGTCATGCCGTCCGACGCGTGGTGACGTCGGACCGGTTGCTCGGCTGTCCGCATGAAGAGAACGTCGACTACGAAGGGCAGTATTGTCCTGACCCCGCGTGCGCGTATTGGGTCGGCCGCAACCGATTCACCGGCGCGCTCTCGGCGCCGAGTTGACGCGGCGTCGCACGGCGCGCAAGTATGCAGTATGCATCGCATCACCATTTCCCTTCCCGATGAACTGGCGGCGGTCGCATCCGGTCAGGCCGACCGGGACGGCACCTCGGTGTCGGAGGTCGTGCGTCGCGCTGTGGTCTTGGCGTTCGCAAGGGAGGATCAGCCGCTGGCCCTGCCGTTCGCCGCGCTGGGGCGCAGCGGGAGGGAAAAGCCGAGCGGCTGGGCACCGACCTCCTGCTGAGCCTCGACCGCCGCCACATGCTGGCCGTTCGGTTGAAGGGCGGGGGTTCGCTGCGCGTGCATCCCGAGTAGGCGCTGCCGAGGTTCGCGTTCAAATGAGTTAGTACAACCTCGTCATCAGTGGGTTCGCCGGCGTGGTGTCGGCAGCGAGTTGCCGCGGCGCAGGAGCGCTGGCGCGACCTGCCGCGCCAGCGCTCGTCGGGGGCTAAGTTGCGTACATCCACGCCGGCGGTGTAGGGACTCCGGACGGGAGCCCGGTGACCCTTCTCCTGCTCGCGGCATGCACGACGAACGCGGCGTCGGTCCTCGACGAGACCTTCACGAGCACGAACGGCCTGACGGCCAACGTCGCGCTGGTCGTCCCGGACGGCGCGAGCGACCAACCGCCCCTGGGCGTCCTGCTGTTCTTCACTGAGGACTTCGGCAATGCCGGCTACCTCAAGCAGGCAAGCCTGCACGCGGACGTCGCGGGTGAGCACAACCTGGTCCTGGCCTCGATGGCCAGCCCCGACGCGCCCGGCGACGCGGGCTGCTGGTGGGCACCACAGGTGGAGGACAACGCCACCTACGTGGATGAGTTCGTGCAGCAGCGCCTCGTCGGCGACCTCGGCGTGGACACTGAGCGGCTCTTCACCACCGGGCTCTCGGGGGGCTCCGACTTCGCGGCGGCCTTCCACCTGCACACCGACTACCGGTACGGCGGCGGCGTGGTCGCGCTCTGCGGAGGCGACATTCCGCGCCTCAACGGCGGTGGCTGCGAACCGGAGGCGGACCCCGACCCCGCGCCCGCCCCAACCGAGCTCACCTCGGTGGACCTCGACCGCGTTCGTTACGACTTCGAGATCATCGCGGACGACTTCCTCCTCGAGCACTCCGAGGCCGCGGCCGCCTACTACACCGACCTGGGCTTCAGCACCGTTCGCCACCGGATCGTGGACGGGAGCGGACACTGCGGGTTCGAGAGCGGTTGGGAAGGCCTCGACGTGTTTGCGGAGGGAATGGACTACGTCGATCCCTGATCCGCGACGCCGGAGAACTCGAGGGTACGTCGTCAAACTCCGGGGCGGACACCGTCTTCGATCCCGCGTGATACAATGCACGCGGTGTATATGGAGACGTCATGTCGCGCGTCGCTCACATTCGTCTCGACCCCCCATCCGAAGCCATCCTGGACCGCCTGACCAGGGAGACTGGCCGCTCCCCCTCAGAACTCGTACGGGAAGGGCTCCGCCTCGTCGCCGCGGCGACGCCGTCGCCGGGCACGCCCGAGGTCGTGGGACTCGGCGTGTTTGAGTCGGGAACGCCCGACCTGGGGTCGAACAAGGCACACCTTCGAGGGTTCGGGAAGTGAGCCAGTCGGTGCTCCTCGACACGGGCGTAATCGTCGCGCTACTCGACCGCAGCGAGCGGCGACACGCGGATTGCGCTCGCGCGATCCACGGGCTCGGCGCGGCCTTGATCACCTGCGAGGCGGTGGTGGCGGAGGCCTGCTACCTGCTGCGCGGCTTGCCGGGTGCCCGGGGGGCCGTACTCGCGAATGTCGGGAAAGGCAACTTTCAGATTCCGTTTCACCTGACAGCAGAAGCGGGTGATGTGGCGACGCTGATGGAGCGCTACGCCGATGTCCCGATGGACCTCGCGGATGCCTGCCTCGTTCGGCTTGCCGAGCTCGTCGACACGCCCCGAATTCTCACGCTGGACGCGGATTTTCGAACGTATCGCTGGCAGCGGCGCCGGATCTTCAACCTGCTCGTGGAGCCCGGAACCTGAGGCACCGGCGAACGGTCGCGGGCGGACGGGACGCTTGAACTCCAGAAGTCCGGAGCCCGAGGTTCGCGCTCAAATGAGTCAGTACAAGCTCGTCATCTTGAAGGCCACCGGCGCCAAGGCGTGAGGGTCGACAGGATCGCACCCGCCATGACCTGCAGAGCGCCGGGCGTTCAGGTCGTCTGGGGCGGCACCGCCGGCCGGGGCGCCCGGCTCGCGTCACTCCCCGGCGACGAGTGCGGCGACCTGCAGCACCCGGATCTCGGTGACTCGCGTGAGGTCTCAGTCGTTCGTCAGGAACGCCTCCGCGCCGGACGCGACCGCGGTGGCGAGTTGAATCGCGTCGGGGGTCCGGAGATTGTAGCGAGCCCGCAGCTCCGCGGCAGAAGCCGCGATCGACGCGTCCAACGGGATGAGTCGCACCGAGGCATGATGGCAGAGGATTCGCTGGTACGCCGCCGCGATGTCCCCCCGTGCCACGCGCAGCGGCTGCGTCAGCACCTCGGTGAGCGTCAGGGTGAAGCCACGAGCTGCAGCTCACCGGCATCGACGAGCGCCGCCATCGCCTCCATCGGCGGCCCGAACGTTGTGTGACGTTCAACCAAGTAGATGAGCGGAGCCGAGTCGATGGCCAACACGCCCACCCCGGCCAGGGCGCCAGGGATCACGGACGGCGATCCCACTCGTCGCGAAGGTCACGAACGTACGAGTCGGCGTCCACGCCAGCCCAGACTTCGCGACCGAGGCCGGCGAGATCACGAAGCCCCTCGCCACCAGAAGGTTCGGAGGCTTGCGCCGCCTCGTTCGCGATGACGGCCAACAGTTCGAGCTGCACTCCACGCGGAAGGGCGCGGACGTGGAGGTCGTAGACGCGGCGTGCGGCGGCAGACATGCTGTGATCATAGGCGAACGCCGGGCCCCGTCCACCGAGTGCGGCACCGGACAGGACTCGAAGGGCCGATCCGCGGGTCGAAAGTAGGAAACCGCGAAACGCCCACTCTCGAACAAGTCGAAAGTGGGCGTTTGCTTGATGGCGGGGTGTACTGGAAACCGCTAGAACTTTCTGCCTGGCGCCGGAGCCGGAGGTCCGCGTTCAAATGAGTCAGTACAAGCTCGTCATCTCGAAGACCGCTCCCGCAGAAACGCTAGGTCGCTGAAGTTCGAGGTCGACATAACCCGCGGGACGCGGAGGGGGCAACGGCTGTTCAGGTTGGCGAGGGGGGCGTGCCGCGTGACCGCGCGCAGTCGCTCGGTGGCCGGGCGGCCGCGGTTGACGTGGGTGGAAACCGTGGGCACTATGCCATCAACGGAATACTGATGCTGCGTGTCGGAGCCATGGACCAAGAGCAATCGCCTGGCCGAGTTCTTTCGGCGGCTGACGCTGGCTGCTCCGGCTCGACGAGGCCGTGAATCTGCTCGCATCTACCTTGAACGCCGTGGAGGACGAGCACTCCGGAGTGAGCTTCAACCCAGACAGTTGGCAGACGGACGGTCGAATGTACCCGGCGTTGGCGGACCGAATTCGGAGTGTACCGGGTCGCCTCGGCGTGTCCTGCCTTCACCATGTTC
Source organism: Deltaproteobacteria bacterium (assembly GCA_947490345.1). Classification (GTDB taxonomy): domain Bacteria; phylum Myxococcota_A; class UBA796; order UBA796; family SXON01; genus SXON01. The sequence continues at coordinate 63,607 of CANLGL010000007.1, read as the reverse complement.
GTCATCTGACGTTCGTGGCCGCGAACGGGAGCATCGAGATCAAGGACCGCGCCACGGGCGAGGTCGTGTTCACCAAGACCGGCACAGCCGGACGAGGAGTGTGGGATGAGTGAATTCGACTGGTTTCTCAAGGCGATCAAGAAGCGCCTGCCTACGGTCCAGGTGGACGTCGACGCCCCCGTTGCCGACGTTGCCGGGAGCACGTTCGCCAGGTTGGCGGCGGGGACCCACGTCGTTCTTGTCGAGTGGCGACCGCAGGTCGGCTTCGGCATCGCCGCCGGCGGCGAGGTCGCCTATGGGGAAGGGCCCGACGAGGTCACGAACGACCGGGGGGAGGCGGCTTCCCGGGTGCTGGCGCTGCTCCAAGAAGGCGGCATCACGCTGCCACCGCGTCATGTCATGCTGCGTGAACTCCGCCTCGCGGCAGGACTTTCGCAGGAGGTCGTAGCGGGTCGACTCGGTGTGGGCCAGGCCGCCGTATCGAAAGTAGAGCGGCGCCGCGACGTGGGCCTCTCGACCCTTCGGGCGTACGTCCGAGCCCTCGGCGGCAGCCTCGAACTGAGGGCGCACGTCGGCGAGGAGGACTTCGTGCTCGCGCAGTTCGACGGGGCCTGACGGTTGCCGGGTGAGGAAGTGATCGCGGCGTTCGTGAGGACTTGGCTCGGGTCGCCGACTTCACCGCTGCCTTGGCTTGCCACCGAGGCCGAGTGGGTCCGCCCCCTTGCGCACGAACATCGGGCGGTGCCGCTCTACCTCGGGTGGACCGCGGTGGTGTTCGCCCGCGAGAGCGGCGAACTCTGGCTGTATGACATCGAGTGGAGCACCGGTTGGTCGCCGGCCTCGCCCTTCCTGCGCCGGATGGCGCTCAGGAGGGCCTCCTTGGCTTGCGATGAACTCGAAGCGACGTTGCCCCAGCGCCCGGACGAGGCCGTCACATGCGACGTGTGCTCGGGTACAGGGCGGATCAAGGAGCCCTTAATCTGCGGTTGCGGCGGCTACGGCTGGGTGATCCCCGGCGAGGACCGGGGGATGGGAATCGGCTGATCCGCCCTCCCGCGCTTGAACTCCCGAAGTCCGCATCCCGAGCCCAAAAACGCGAAACGCCCACTCTCGAACAAGTCGAAAGTGGGCGTTTGCTTGATGGCGGGGTGTACTGGAAACAGCTAGAACTTTCTGGCTCGCGCCGGAGCCCGAGGTTCGCGTTCAAATGAGTCAGTACAAGCTCGTCATCTCGAAGGCCGCTCCCGCAGAAACGCTAGGTCGCTGGGGATCGAGGTCGACATTACCCGCGGGGGGCGGATGGGGCAACGGGCGTCCAGGTCGTTGACCGATGGCCGGTCTTCGAGCCTGTGATACAATGTATACGGTGTATAGGAGTCATCATGTCGCGCGTCGCCCATATTCGCCTTGACCCCCCATCGGAGGCCATCCTCGACCGGTTGACCCGGGAGACCGGTCGCTCGCCCTCCGAACTGGTGCGCGAAGGGCTCCGTCTCGTCGCTGCAGCAACCCCGTCGGCGGGCACGCCCGAAGTCGTGGGACTCGGCGCGTTTGAGTCGGGAAAGCCCGACCTGGGGTCGAACAAGGCACACCTTCGAGGGTTCGGGCGGTGAGCCAGTCGGTCCTTCTCGACACGGGCGTGATCGTCGCGCTGCTCGACCGCAGCGAGCGGCGCCACGCGGATTGCGCTCGTGCGATCCAGGGGCTCGGCGCGACATTGATCACCTGCGAGGCGGTGGTGGCGGAGGCCTGCTACCTACTGCGGGGCGTGCCAGGGGCCCCCGCGGCCGTGCTCGCCAACGTCGGGAAAGGCATATTTCAGGTTCCATTCCAGCTTACTACTGAGGCGAGTGACGTGGCGACGTTGATGGGGCGCTACGCCGATGTGCCGATGGACCTTGCCGATGCCTGCCTTGTACGACTTGCCGAGATCGTCGACACGCCGCGTATCCTGACCCTCGACACGGATTTTCGGACGTATCGCTGGCAGCGGCGGAGAGTGTTCGATTTGCTGGTGGAGCCGGGGACCTGACCGCCTGGGCTGCCGTCGCGGCTGTACGGGAAGGGTTCAGATCGTTGCCTACAAAGAGCTGATCTCACGATCCCAGGCCTGAGGTCACGTCATCGGCCCAGCAGTCCGCGGACTCGCGCCTCGAACTGGCGTGCGGAGGCGCCCATCGCCTCCTCCGAGTCGACCTCAACGTGGCCGCACACCGGCTCGGGATCCTCCGGGATCCGCATCGTCTCGGTGTCGATGCAGCCGCTGGGCCAGGCGCAGAGCCGAGGATATTCTCGTTCCACCGGCGTAGCACACCGCTCGAGTCGCCTGAATGATCCTCGATCATCCGAGCCCGCACTGGCTCACCCTCGCTGCCACTAGCCGACTACCGTACGCAGCGCCGAGTCCCCCTCACGGGCGACTCCCTCCTCAAGCTGAGCAAGGCCGCGCTCGATCAACAGGGCCGCGAGTTGCGCGGGACTCACCGACCGGCCCTGGGCCGTCAGCCGAGCCGCGAAGTCCTGGAGCTCCGCCCAACCTGCGGGCCGAAACGGTACGATCCGCCGAACGGTCCAGGCAGGATCGGTGGGCCTTCCGCCATCGGACTGGAGCCGGAGCGCCAACTCCGAGCGGAGCTGGACCAGACCGAGCGGTCCCTGCGCGTCGGTGCTGACGGGAACGCGGCGGCTTGCGCCGAGCGCCTCGGCGATGTCTGCCCCGGCGGGCTTGCTATCGGGATGCCCCATGCCGTACCTCCTCTTGATCAAACTCGGTGATTCCGAAATACTCGCTCCCGACGACGACGCCGACCTCGCCCTGCTTTCCTTCCCGGCCAAGGCGATGAAGGAACGCGCGAAGGGCCGCCATTGCCTGTGGGTCGAACGCGGCCGTCGGGACGTAGCAGGTGACCATGACGGTGTCGTCGAAGACCAGCCCGGACGTCTTGTCGTCGCGCCACACGCCGCGTCCGGGAGGAAAGGCAGTTGCTCCTCGAAAGAGGCGGCCGAGCACCCGAAGCGTCTCCTCGCGCCAACCCATCTGGTCGATCGGCTGGCCGTGTCGGTCGACGCTGGGGATGAACACCGTGATCTGAAGCGCGCCGGCGGGTGGTCCGGCGCCGAGGGCGGTGTGGAGTTCGGGAAGCGGCGGCGCAGGCATGACTTTCAGTATAGAAACGACGGCCGGATCCGTCAAGGCGATTCGATGTCGGGGGTCAACCTCGACGCGCCCGCTCGAACCCGCGAAGCATAGCCTTCAACCTTCTGAGTTAACACGGGGAGTCCATCCAACGGCTCCGTCCCCGCATTCGCTCGAACCCCAAAAGCCAAGAACCCTCCAGTGTTTTCACTGGAGGGTTCAAGATGGCGGAGCGTACTGGCGGGGTGTACTGGAAACAGCTAGAACTTTCTGCCTCGCGCCGGAGCCCGAGGTTCGCGTTCAGATGAGTCAGTACAAGCTCGTCATCTCGAAGGCCGCTCTCGCAGAAACGCCAGGTCGTTGAGGATCGAGGTCGACGTAACCCGCGCGGCGAGCGCGGGGCAACGGGTGTTCAGGTGCGCCGTCGTCGCCGCCCGCGAACCGCGGGGCTATGCTTCTCAGATGGACCCCTCCTTCGAGAAGATGACCCCCTCCGAACAGATCCAGCACGTCCAGGATCTGTGGGACCACATCGCCGAGCACCCGGAGGGTGTGCCCGTCTCGGCCGAGATGAAGGCCGAACTGGATCGCCGGCTGGCTGCGCACCGCGCCGACCCGTCCACCGCGATCCCCTGGGAACAGGTGAAAGCAGAGTTGCGGCGCCGGCAGTGAGCCTGCCGATCACCTTCCGCCCGGAAGCGCGGGCGGAGTTGGTGGAGGCCTGGGCGTGGTACGAGGAGCAGCGGCCGGGACTCGGCGACGATCTCGCTGCCTGCGTCGAGGCGGCGATCGGCAAGGCGGCGCGCCAGCCCGATGCCTACGTGGAAGTCCACGAGGGCGTCCGGCGCGTGATCGTGCGCCGCTTTCCATACGGCGTGTTCTACGTCGTCGAGGCTGGTGAGCTGCTCGTTCTCGCTGTCGCGCATGGTCGGCGACGGCCGCACTACTGGCGCGAACGGGCGCCGACGCGAAGCCGGTAGCGTGCCCGCCACCACCGTGGACGACCTGCGTGGTCTCGAGTTTGACTGGCTCGCTGTCGATGCCGATGGCCACGTGGCGTTCCTTTCCACTGCAGGCGGCGGGGATGTGCCGGCCGGAGTTGACCCCGACGCCCACGATGCCGCGATCGAGGCTTGACCTTACCCGCGAGGTGTGGCCGGGGCAACGGGTGTTCAGGTCGTCTGGACGCGCGCCGGCGCCCGAGCGTGGCTATACTGCCCTCATGGTACGAGCCGTTCTGACCGCATCTGGCGACGTTCACCTTCCCGAAGAGCTGCGGGCGCAGCTCCACCTGAAACCGGGAGATCAGATCGAGCTTAGCGTCGTCGGCCAACGCGGCCTACTCCTTGAGGCCCGCACGGTCGACGCGATGTCTTTGGCTGGTTCGCTGAAGTCGGCGCGGTCCATCTCGCTGGAGGACATGGAGGAGGCCATCGCCGCCGGAGCCACCGGTCAGTGATCGGGCTCGACACGAACGTGCTGGTGCGCTTCCTGGTCGACAGCGCAGACGAGCCCTCGCAGTCGACCCGGGCGCGCGCCCTCGTCGGCGCCGCCATCGCCCGCGGGGAGCCGGTACTGATCCCACTCGTCGCGCTCGTGGAGACGGTCTGGGTGCTCCGCCGCGCCGGCGGGTTCGGCCGCGACGAGATCGCCCGTACCATCCGCGGCCTCCTGCACGCGCGGGGGATCGAGGTGGGCGACCGAGAGATCGTACAGCGAGCAATCGCGGTTTTCGAGACGAACAAGGGCGACTTCGCCGACCACGTCATCGCGGATCAGGCGCGGACGGCGGGCGCATCGGCGCTCTACACCTTCGATCGGGCGCTCCTTGGACTGCATAGGTTCGCGGAACCGTAGAGCGTGCGACACGGCAACGCCTGTGATGATCGGACCCTGATGCCGCAGGTTCCTGCCCCCCGGCGAGGTCGGGTCATCATGGTGTTCGCGATCTGCTCTGCGCTCGTGGCGTTTCCGGCGGCCGCGCTCTGGGGCCATCTCACCGGAATTTTCGCCGGGATGGACATTGCCCCCGACCGGATGCTGGACGCACCCTCCGGCGCCCACTACGAGATCACTCGCGCCTGGACAGCCTTTTTCCACGCCTGGGTGCCCGCCCCGGTGGTGACGGGGATCGCCGCCCGACTGTTGTGGTCGAGCCGGATCGGAGTTCCGGAGACGGCACCGAAGTCCGCGATTCGGGCGGTAGCCGTGCTCAGTTTCGGAGCCGCGCTCTACGTACCCGCCATCGCGATGCTGGCCCTTGCCAGTGCGGCTCTGGGCGACCGCGGCGAAGCTGTGGACGTCGCCTGGGGGCTGGCTCCCGTCTGGCTCGCCGCCGAAGCGGTGACTGTGGTCCTCGGCGCGCCTGTGTTCGCCGCGGCGGGCCTTTGGCTCTTCAGGCTGGAAGCGGCGTCCCAAGCCGAGGCGTCGGCGTGAACGCGAATGGCTGAAGGTGCAGCCGAGGCTCGAACTCGTCGGAGGTACCTTTCAACCGGTCGATGTTGCGTCGCGGGCCCAGCCCATGACGCCCTTCCACCACCCCGCTCGAACCCAAAAACCGAGAACCCTCCAGTGTTTTCACTGGAGGGTTCAAGATGGCGGGGTGTACTGGAAACAGCTAGAACTTTTTGCCTCACCCCGGAGCCCGAGGTGAGGGTTCAAATGAGTCAGTACAAGCTCGTCTTCTCGAAGGCTGCTCTCGCAGAAAAGCCGGGGTTCTGAAGTTCGCAGTCTCCGTAACCCACGGGGCGGCAGAGGGGCAACGGACTCGTCATAGCCCGCAGCGTGGCGCGGGCAGCGGGCGTTCAGGTCGTCGGGGGTGGCGATCGAGGGCGGAGTGGGCCGACGCGCGGCGACGGCCCCCGAGAACGGCTCGTCCGGGAACCGCGGGTGCCGGTTCAGGCTGGAGGCGTGCCCGACCCGGCTCGAGAGCGGGATGCGAAGCGAGACGATCTGATCGCAGCGGTGCAGGCGACGGCCGCCGATGCGATCACATCGTCTCGCATATGGCGCTGTCTCTACGCCGGGACGATGAGCTGCGCACGATCGTGATCCGGGCGCCCGCCACCCCCCGCGTGCTGGCCGGCCTCCAGAGGGCGATGGAGGCCTCAGAGGCAGGCTTCAGCGATGGAGAGATCCTTCACCGGTTCCGGGAGAATGCTCGGACGGACCGTTCGCTCCGCGTGCTGGCGCTCGTCATCTCGAAGGCTACGCATGGGCGACGGCTCGGGGTCGGGGGCGGTAGACCGCAGGCACCGGTGTCGCCTCGGAAGGCGCGGGGCGCGGACCTCCCGGTGAACCAGGGGTTCCCCCGGAGCCGGACGGACCGTCGCAACAGCTTCACCCGGCAGGCCGGCCCAGGAACGCCGTGATCGCGGCAGGGAGCAGCGGCGCGAGGAGCGCGTAGACCACTCCGGGCTCGCCCATGACCCACACCTGCCAGACGAGGATGGCCACGACGTTGGTCGACCACGCGAGGGCGGCCACCACGGGCCAACGGTCGAGCGGCCGGGTGCCGGCCTTCCCGAGGTAGACCAGGGCCGACAGGAGGAGCAGCGGCGCGATGAACAGGCCCTGGGTCCGCAGGGTCAGGGCGCCCTCAGTGCGGAAGCCCTCGCCGACCGCGAACGCGAACGCGATGGACACGACCGCATAGCCGATGAACGCGAACGACGCGCCCACGCCCGCGCTCACGAGGCGCTGCAACCACCGGGGCTTGGTGGCTGCATCCTGCGGGCGCAGCGAGCGGTGGAGAAGCACGCTGAACGCCAAGGTCTGCACGCCCATTTCGGGGAGGCCGAACAGGTGGTACCAGAGCGGCAGCCGCGAGTAGATCACGCCTTCGATCGACGCCGGCGCCGCCGCGGGAGTGCCGAGGATGCCAATGCCGACCAGCAGACCCCAGAGCCATAGCCAGCCGCGCGGCTGCGCCGCGAGCACGCCGCGAATCGGGAGCAGCACCACGCCGAAGATGAGCCCGCGGATGGGTTGGAACCAAGGTCCGAGGCCCACGGCGGACGCGTCGAAGCCTTTCATATAGTCGCGGATGACCGGCTGTTCGAAGGCCCAGGCGTAGTCGAGGAGTCGGGACGCCACAAGCCCGGCCGCGAGGTAGGTGACCGTGTGCCAGAGCATCGCGCGGAGCAGGAAGGCCCGGGCTGAGAGCGAGGGAGCGGGAGCGCCAACCGGTGACATGTCTCTGCGTAGCCGATCGACGGCCAGCGGGTATCGACACCTGCCGGGCGCCAGCGAATCGGGTGGCTGACCGTGGTATCCTCGCGACTTCCGGCGCTCGAACTGTCCATAGACGGCGTAGACAATGCCGACTTTCACCCGCGGCCCCGTTCCGTCACCTACACCCACCGGCGCGCCCGCCACCCAAAAACCAAGAACCCCTCTCCATTTCTGAAGAGGGGTTCAAGATGGCGGAGCGGACGGGACTCGAACCCGCGGCCTCTAGCGTGACAGGCTAGCGTTATAACCGACTTAACTACCACTCCAAGTGAGCTTTCGGGGAAGGGTGGGCGGAACAGGGCTCGAACCTGCGACCCGGAGCTTGTAAGGCTCCTGCTCTTCCGACTGAGCTATCCGCCCGGCTTCCCCGGCGGCCCCGCACGTTTAGTGTGGGCCCCTGCAGGTGTCAAGCTCGACACGCCTCAGGCGTTCGGCAAGGGGGCAGCGTCGTCGTCGTCGTCGTCGTTTCGCGAGGGGGCCGGCCCGTCGGCGGGGTGCTCGGACTCGGCGACCGGGCCCCGGAATATGTCGGTGGGTGCCGCAGCGAGGGCTTGTAGCAGCACCTCGTCCATCGTCTCTACGGGGATGATGGTGAGGGCGTTCCGGATGGCCGGGGGCACGTCGCGGAGGTCGGGCACATTGTCAACCGGGATGAGGACGCGGGTGATGCCGGCGGCCACGGCAGCCAGGAGCTTTTCCTTGAGCCCGCCGATGGGGCGCACCTGCCCGCGCAGGGTGATCTCGCCGGTCATGGCGACATCGCGTCGCACCGGAATCCCGCAGACGGCGGACACCACCGCGGTTGCGATGGTGATTCCCGCGCTCGGGCCGTCCACGCCCCACAGCTCCGGCACGTGGACGTGCAGGTCGAGGGTGGACCAGAAGTCTGATTTCAGGCCCAGCTCGGCGCCGCGGATGCGCATGTAGGTGACGGCAGCCTGGGCGCTCTCGCGGAAGACGTTGCCCAACTGCCCGGTCAGCGTGGTCTTGCCGCCCCCGCGAACGACGGCTGCCTCGATTGGCACCATCACGCCGCCGACGGCGGTCCAAGCCAGACCATTGACGAACCCGATGACGTCGCGCTCGCCGATGTGGGCGCGCCGATGGCGGGGCACGCCGAGGACTCGCTCCACGCCGGCGGCGTCCACCCGCACGCGAACGTCCTTTCCGCGCTTGACTACCCGCACGGCCGCCTTTCGACAGATCGCAGCCAGCTCCCGCTCCAGGTTGCGCACTCCGGCCTCGCGGGTGTACTCCCGGACAACGCGGGTGAGCGCTTCCTTCTCGAAGCGGATGTTGGCGGGGTCGAGGCCGTGCAGGGCGATCTGCTTGGGGACCAGATATCGTTTCGCGATCGCCAGCTTCTCTTCTTCGGTGTAGCCGGAGAGCCGCACGATCTCCAGGCGGTCCTGCAGCGGGCCAGGGATGCCGCGGAGGTCGTTGGCGGTGCAGATGAACATGACCTTGCTCAGATCGAAGTCCAGATCGAGGTAGTGGTCGTTGAAGGTACTGTTCTGTTCGGGATCGAGCACTTCGAGCAGCGCGGAGCTGGGGTCGCCGCGGAAGTCGGCGCTGAGCTTGTCGATCTCGTCGAGGAGGAAGACGGGGTTGGCGCTGCCGGCCTTGCGGATGCCCTGGAGGATGCGGCCGGGGAGGGCGCCGATGTAGGTGCGACGGTGGCCGCGAATTTCGGCTTCGTCGCGGACGCCGCCCAGGGCGACGCGGACGAACTTGCGGTCGGTCGCCCGGGCGATGCTCTTGGCCAGCGAGGTCTTGCCGACGCCGGGCGGGCCGACCAGGCACAAGATCTGGCCGCCCGGCTTCCCGGTAAGCGCGACCACCGCGAGGTATTCGAGAATCCGAGACTTCACCTTGCGCAGCCCGTGATGGTCTTCGTCGAGCACCTGGCGGGCGGCGGGCACGTCGAGCCGGTCCTCGGTGAACACGCCCCACGGCATCGCCAGCAGCACGTCGAGGTAGTTGCGCACGACGGCCGCCTCGGCGCTCATTGGGCTCATCATCTTGAGCTTGCGGAGCTCACGTTCAACTCGGTCTTTGGCCTCGGCGCTCAGATCGAGCTCGGCGGCCCGCGCCTCAAGCTCCTGCACCTCAGAGCGGAACTCGTCTTTTTCGCCCAGCTCCTTCTGGATAGCTTGCATCTGCTCGTTGAGGTAGTACTCCTTTTGCGTACGCTCCATCTGCTTCTTCACGCGCGACTTGATCTTCTTCTCAACCTGAAGAATATCAACTTCGCCGAGCATGATCTTGAGCATGGCCTCCAGCCGCTCTTTGGCGCTGACCGCGTCCAGGAGGCCCTGGCGTTGGTCGGTCCGCAGGGCCAGGTGCCGGACCAGAACGTCGCTGAGTCGGCCCGGCTCTTCGAGGCCTTGTACCTGTGAAAGCGCGTCAGGCGTGACCGATTTGTTGAGCTTGGCGTACTCGTCGAAGCTCTCCTTCACCTGGCGGACCAGTGGGATCAGCTCGGGCGCCCCGATCGAAGGGTCCGGCATCTCCTCGATTTCGACAACAAAATGTTCCTGGTCGCCCACGTAACGCTCGACGCGGCCTCGCCGAAGTCCCTCGACCAACACTTTTACGGTTGCGTCGGGAAGGCGCATGACTTGGACAACGGTCGCGATCGTGCCGACGCTGTGCAGCTCTTCGGGGGTGGGGTCGCGGGTGGTGGCCTCGCGCTGCGTGACCAGGAAAATCTCCTTGTCGCCGCGCATCGCCTCGTTGAGCGCCGCAATCGAGCGTTCGCGACCCACCACGAACGAGACTGCCGCATAGGGGAAGACCACCAGCTCCCGCAAGGGTAGCAGTGGAATTCTTCGACTTCCCGCCTGCCCTTTTTCTCGAAAAAACATCGAGTCTCCTAGACCGCTTCGTTCTCGTACACCAGGATGGGGTCCTTCTTCCGCGACACCACTTCGTCGGTGACGACACACTCGCGGACGCCGGTCTTCCCGGGGAGGTCGTACATCACGTCGAGCATGAGGTCTTCGACGATGGCCCGCAGGCCGCGGGCGCCAGTCTTACGCTTGACGGCTTCTTTCGCGATCTCTTTGAGGGCGCTGTCGGTGAAGCGCAGGGAGACACCCTCCATGTCGAAGAGCTTCTGGTATTGCTTGACCAGCGCGTTCTTTGGACGGACGAGGATGTCGATGAGCGCTTGTTCGTCGAGATCTTCGAGCGTCGCGACCACGGGCAGTCGGCCGATGAATTCCGGGATCATGCCGAAACGCAAGATGTCCTCGGTCTCGACCTGCGCCAGGAGCTCGCCGGTGTTGAGCTTGGCACGTTCGCGGACGTTACCGCCGAAGCCCATGCCAGACTTGTTGATCCGTTGCTCGACAATCTTGTCCAGGCCGACGAAGGCGCCCCCGCAGATGAACAGGATGTTGGTGGTGTCGATCTGCAGGAATTCCTGCTGCGGATGCTTTCGGCCGCCCTTGGGGGGCACGTTGGCGACGGTGCCTTCGATGATCTTGAGCAGGGCCTGTTGCACGCCCTCGCCACTGACATCGCGGGTGATGCTCGGGTTCTCGCCCTTTCGGGCCACCTTGTCGATCTCGTCGATGTAGATGATGCCCTTGATCGTGCGCTCGACGTTGTACTCCGCGGCCTGGAACAGGCTGAGGACCACGTTCTCAACGTCCTCACCGACGTAGCCAGCCTCGGTCAACGACGTCGCATCACAGATGGTGAACGGGACGTTGAGCTTGCGAGCCAGCGTTTGCGCCAGCAGCGTCTTTCCGGTGCCGGTGGGCCCGATGAGGAGGATGTTGCTCTTTTGGAGCTCGACATCGTCGCGAGTGGCCCGCGCATCGATGCGCTTGTAGTGGTTGTGGACCGCGACGGAGAGCACCTTCTTGGCCCGCGTCTGCCCCACGACGTAATCGTCGAGGTGACGCGCGATTTCGATGGGGCGTGGAACCAACGCCCGCGAGGCTTGGAAGTCCTCGCGTTCGTATTCCTCGGTGATGATGTCGTTGCACAGCTCGACACACTCGTCGCACACGTAGACGCTGGGTCCGGCGATGAGCTTGCGGACGTCCCGTTGGGACTTGCCGCAGAAGGAACAGGTCAGGTCTTTGTCGCGGGTTTTGCGATGCATCTGTGCAGGTAACGGGGTCGGCCGCTCAGGTCATGGCTTGAGGACGAAGACGGTGATCCCGGTGCCATCGGCAAAACGAAGTTCTTCGGCGACGTGTCGCGCGAAGGGCAGCCGCGCGAGCGCCAGCCCCTCCTCCGCGTAGGCTTCGTCATCGAGGATCACGAACCTCAGCCCCTTCTCGACGAGGTAGTCGCCGACGTCGGCGCGCTGGGCGGGCTCTTGCGTTGCCGACGGGGCGATCGGGTTTCCTGTTGTTTGCGGCGTGCATAGATCGTTGAGGTCTTGCACCATCCGCGTCACCCGCGCGCTTTGCTTCTGCCGCGGGATCATGGTGAACAGCCCGTCGGGGGCGTTGACGAGAGCCCTGCCGAGGGCGACCTGGAGGAAGGGCAGGTCGGCCGAGCGGATTCCGTCGTCGAGGTTGGCGTAGATCGGGAGCTCGAAGCGCTCGTGTTTGCGGTTGGCCCCGCGGATCGTGGGCAGGATCAACGCGGCCCCGGCGGTCGGGTGGGCGTGGACGAACGCCGCGAAAGCCGGCGTCGGCACCTGAAGCTCGGGGAACCTTTCCCGGTAGCCGGTGCGGTCGAGGGTGAGCCAGACGGTACCGGCGGCGACGGGCACGGCGACCAACAGCCGCATCCACTCCGCCGGCAGTCGCGACAGACCGATCCCGGCCGCGGTCCACAGGCACAGCGCCGCCGGGACGAGCCATCGGCGGGGGAAGCGGATGGCGTCGGGAGCAAGTTGTTCGTTGAACCAGGTGATTCCCCCTGCCAACCGACCGCCGATCGAGGGCAGCCAGCCCTCCAGGACGACCGCGTTTTCGCGGTTTGCGCCTAAGGCGGAGAGCAGGCTGACGAGCGCCGCCAGCAGCCAGGGCCAGGTGCGAGCGGGCCGTAGAATCGCGAGCCCGAGCGAGGCGAGGATCGTGAAGATGGGGATGAAAGCTGGGGTGTAGGTCTGGTCCCACGCGGTGGCCACCCGCCGCAGATCCCATCGCCACCAGGTCGAAAGGCGAACGGCGTTTTCCCAGCGGTTGTCCAAGGGGCCGGCGAGCGGGAGCTTGTAGTACAGGAGCGCCACCACCGCGGCTCCGGCGAGGGCGGTGCCGATGAAGCGCAAGCGGCCCCGCGGCGAGCATCGCCACAGGAGCCCAGGTACGATCGGGACCGCGAAGATCGCGTGGTAGGGGCTGTCCAGGGCGACCACGGTGGCCAAGCAGCCGGCCAGAAACGGCCAGACCCGGAGCGGGCTTCGGCTGGCGGCCCACAGCGCGGCGAAGGTGGCGGGCAGCGCCCAAAAAGCGGCGTGCTCAGGGGTGCCGTCGGTGAGCGCGAGGAGGATGGACGGCTGGGTGACCATGCCGACGCCGGCCATGAGTCCGGCCGCGGGGCTGCGACTCGTCTCGCCAACCCACCAAGCGGCGGCGATACCCCCCGCCGCGACCAGCGCGATCATCCACAGGTTGTAGCCAGCCCACGCCCCAAAGAGCGCGTGCAGCGGGGCGCCGAGGAGGGAGGAGGCGAAGGGGAGGATGACCAGCTTCTCGCCGGCCGGAAACCCGACCCGATCCGTCCAGAACGGGAGCGGTAGGCCGCGCGCCTGGTGGTCGAAGCCCCATACCGCCCGGTACACGTCGGTCCCGGGCGCGCCGAGCAGGCCGCCGTCTGCCAGCGGCCAGTGCAACCATGCCACGAGCATGACGAGCAGGACGGCCGTGTATCGAAGGCGCACTAGGCCGCTTATCCGATGGTGGCGCCCGTGAGCGGCGCGATGCCGAGACAGCGGGCGGCTCCGCGGCCGCGGAGCCGGTTCAGCGCGGTGCGCGCGACCGCATAGACGGTGAAAAAACGCTCGACCTGAACGCGCTCCCGCTCGCTGGGTGGACGTTCGCCGCACACCAGCTTGTCATCTACGGCGCCGTCGTCGATGAAGCGCACCCGCAGCCACGCGGTGGTCGTGACGCTGGCCCCGGCGGCGAGGCGCGGCCCCAGGACCAGCGCGTCCGCGGGGTCGCCGTCCTCTGCGAGCTCGGCGGGAACGCACCCATAGTTGAACGGGCACGGGATCGGCGAGACATACTCGACGCCACGCCCAAGCTCGCGCTTGACGAAGCTGCCCTTGGGCACTTCGATGACCACCTCGACCACCCGCATCGGGCTTCCTAATCGGTCGGGCCGGGGTACAATGGCGGCGGAGACTCCACATGCGCTGCCTGGCCACTCTCAGTGCCACCCTGAGTGCCCCCCTCTTCCTGGCGGCATGTGACGTTGATTCAGGCTTCTCGGATGGTGGCAACGACATCGCCGACCTCACCAACGGGGCCTTGACCGTCAGTACGGAGCGGATCATCTTTGACGCGCTCGTCCTGGATTACACCCAGTCCGCACCGTTCACCGTGAACTCGGTGGGTGAGGACAACCTCACGATCTACGATGCGAAGCTCGTGGCCAACCCCGACGCCGTCTTCACCTTCGAGGCGCGCACCCAGACCGACATCGTCACTGGCGACAAGCAGGAGTGGCAGGTTGCCGCAACGCTCCCGGCGGCCGGAATGGTGGAGGGTGCGATCCGGATCGAGTCCAACGACCCGGTCACTCCCACGCTGTACATCACCCTCTGCGCGGTCTCCAAGGACTTCACGGAGTCCTGCCCCGCCGAGGTCGGTGGCGAGGACACCGGCGACGGCGGCGACACGGGCGACACCGGCGACACCGCGGATACGGGCGACACGGCCGAGTAGCTGGGCGTGGTGCCCCTGCCGCCCACCCGGTACGCGCACCCAGGCGGCAGCCCGTCGGCGCTCCTCGCTCACCTGGACGCCAACGCGCTCGGGTTGACGCGTGCCCGGTTGGCCGCGCGGCTGGGCGCCCCTGACCCCTTCGCCTTGCGCGCGGCGCTGGGCGGCCGCATCGCGCTCGGTGACGAGGCCGGGATCGAGCCAGCCGCTGGTGCGACGCTGGACGCCGACGAGGCCGACCGGGTGCTATTCGCCGCGGCCGTCGGCGCGGAGTCTCCGCTCCCCGGGCTGTGGGGGCTCTTCGCCGGGCGCCTCCCGGGACCGCGGGCGCGGGCCGTGCCCATCGACGACGCGCGCTTCGGCTGCCTCCGCTTCCCGCGCGCCGAGCCTCCGCCGCCGCCGGGATGGGGCGCCATCCGCAGTTGGAGTACCCGGGAACTGGGCGACGAAGGCATCGCGACCGTACGGTGCGCGGTCGAGATCCCCGGGGGCGTCGCGCTGGGCTCCGACTACGGCCTCACCCTGTGGGAGGGCGAGCGCTTCCGACCCTTTCCGTGGCCGGCGGGAGCCCGCCGTGAGGCCCGTCGCGTCGAGGCGATGGCGGTACACCAGGGCTCGTTATGGGTCGCGACGTCACAGAGTCTGGTCCGGTGGGACTTCCGCGCCGAGCCCACGGTGAAGAAACACGGCGCCGACCGGGAGGAGGGCTGGGACGAGCTTCGTTGCCTCCTCTCCACGCCGGCCGGGCTCCTGCGCGGGTTCCGAACCGGCCTCGTTGATGGCGCCGACCGCGTGGGACTTCCCGAGGTCTTCGCGCTTGCGGGGGCGCCCGGGGGCGTCGTGTACGCCGGCACGGCCGGCGGCGAGCTCCACATTCTCGGGGGTGGGGCGGTGCGGCGGTGCGGGGGGCCGATTCGCCATCTCGCCTTCGCTGATGGCGAGCTGCACGTGGCCGCGGGCGAGCGGCACCACCGGTTTGATGGCGCGCGCTGGGCGAGCTCGGAGCCCGAGCCGACGGCGTTCACGGTCGATCGGCGCGGGCGGATGTGGATGCTCGCCGAGGGCAAGCTCTACGTCTGGACGCGGCGGGGGGCCATCGCAATTCCCATTGTTTTGGACCGGCCCTGGGCCCTGTGCGCAGCCGCCGATCAGCTGTGGATTGGCGGGCGGGAGCGCGTCTGGGCCCTACCCCTGCGCTGATTCACGCGCTGATACCGCTCACAGATCCCGCGCTGCGATCCGTTCTGTGAATCAGGAGAGGTCCCCCATGCTCATTCTCATCTCGTTGGCCGCTGCCAGCGCGTGGAACGTCTGTGCCGCCACGGAGGCGGTGTCCTCCGCGAACGCCGGTTGGACGATCGTCGAAGCCCGTGACACCGACGGTGTCGACTCGGCCAAGCGGGGGACTTTTTCCGCCACGAGCTCCACGGTGCGCCGCTTCCAGCCTCGGCGCGAGGAGGACATGTGTGATGCCAAGGACGGGGTCGGCGGTGCCACCCGTCGGTGGTCCCCGCAGATGATCGCCGTCGACTCGATCCCGGGCGAGGGAACCTGTGTCGCGACGATCTGGGCGGACGGTTATGTCGACACCGGCAGCACCGCACAAGTCGCTCCGACCCAACTCGCCGCCAGCGCCACCGGTCACGCCGTCACCCGCGCCGAGGCCGGGAACACCGGCACCATCGGCGTAGATGGCGGTGGCGGCGCCAGCTTCTCGGCGAAGTGGGAATGGGCAGTGCCGGGTGGCGGCGCCGAGGTCGCGGGCACCGTAACCGTGGACACCCTGGCCGCCTACAACGGCGCTACGCTCGACATCCCGGGATGGGCGAGTGTCCAGGCTTACGACGGAGCCGTGGACGGATGGGTACGCCGCGGGTCAAGGTGGGAGCACGTTTCGGGCGTCGCGCCGCTGAAAATCGAGTTCGGCGCCACGACACCGCACCGCGGCGAAGTGTGCGCGTCGGGCACCGCGAGCAGCGGATCGAGCGCCCAGCCGGGCCAGGCCAGCGTAGGCGGCGCAGGGATCCGTTTCGCGATGGACGCCGTGCGCTCGTCCAAAGCACTGGACGCGAGCCCCATGGGCGGCCCCGCGTTCGAACCCTGCTCGTGCGAGTAGCTGAACTCATGCAACGGGGGAAGACGGTCGCGCCCCGGACTTTTCCCGGCGCGTCCTCCCCCTACCGTCGCCTCCGCTCCGGCCTCCAAGCTACGCTTTCCGGCCTGCGGCGGCGGTCGGGTTGGATAACCCGACCGCCGGGCGACTCTCCCCCACCTGGGCGTCAACCATGCCGCAGCAGTTTCATGGCTCGGTGAGCCGGCGCGTCGCCGCGGCATGGGTATCTATCAGGACGGCCCAGTCGCCACGAAGGTCACGTCGCCGCGTTTGGTTGTTGTAAGTCCATGCGGCTGGGCCTATGTTGAGTCCGAGATCGAGGACTCCATGCGCCTGTACAGCCTTCCGCTCCTGCTTCTGTTCGCCTGCCCGATCGCCGGCAAGGACAGTGGTGACCCGGTCGACACCGGCGGGGACACCGACACCGACACCGACACCGGTGGCGAGGACACCGCGGACACCGGGACCGAAGACACCGCCGACACGGGTGGCGAGGACACTGCCGACACCGGGACGGAGGACACCGCGGACACCGGGACCGAAGACACCGCCGACACGGGTGGCGAGGACACCGCCGACACCGGGACGGAGGACACCGCCGACACCGGCACCGAGGACACTGCGGACACCGGTTCCGAAGCCTGCACGGACGCCGATCTGGTGCTGACCGCCGAGGCCCGCACCGGCGGTGTCTCCGCCACGAGCTTCGGCCCGCGCGACAGCTTGGAGATGGTTGCCATCCTCACCAACCCGTGCGCCGCTGACGTCACCTTCGAGACCGCCACCAGCTGCCTGTTCACCGGCTGGGAGACCAGCAGCAGCAGCGGCATGGGCATGGGGGTGGCGGTGGCCTGCGCCTCGGTCATCACCTCGTGGACGTTGGCTGCGGGGGCCTCGACAGAAGAGGCCCAGTCCTGGGGTTCCCTGAGCGTCGACAGCTACGTGCTGACGGTACAGGCCGATGTGCCAGGCGGCAGCGCCAGCCTCGCCTTCACCGTGCTCTGATGCTCCTTTTACTCATGGCTGCGTGTGGGAATCTGAGCGAGCCGGACTTTGCCGGCGGGGGAGAACGGGGCGACCCGGTCGGTGGGGCCGGCAGCGGGGCAGACGACACGGACCTCGGCGACACCGGGGAGGCGGACACCGCTGGCGACACCGACGAGGCCGTCTGCGGTGCGCTTGACCTCGACTTTGAGTTGGTGGTCGAGGACGCCGCCGGCGAGCAGGCCACCGCCTTTTCGTGGCCGGCGGAGATCACCGCGAGGGCGCTGTTCGTCAATCCTTGCAGCGGAACCCTGCGCTTTAGTACCCCTACTTCCTGCCTCATCGACGCCTGGACGCTTGCCGCCGGCTCCGGCGACGACACCAGCTTTTCGGGTAATTGTGTCGCTGGCGAAACGGTGTGGACGCTAGAAGTTGGAGAGGGCACCTCTGTTTTGGCGGATTGGGGCATTCTCGACGAGGACACATACCAGATTTCGGCGCGGTCCGAGGCAGCTCAGACGACGGCCACGGTGTTCTTCTCCGTTCAGTAAATCGCTTGTGAAAGGGCGCTCGGGAAGGGATCGGCCTGCCCTCCGGGGAAGCATACAGAGCGGGATGTCCTCACGGCGCGTCGAGATCAGGGTCCGGCAACCGAGCGCCAGCAGCCCGGGCGCGCCCGCGCTCGGCACGTTCGCCTTCGCCGGTCTGGGCTTGATGTTCGTCGCGGGTGTGACGCTTGCGGGCGTCGGCGCCTGGCAGGCATCGGCGGTGGTGTCGGCGACACCCGTATCGCTTGTCCGTGAGCGCGACGGCGACGACAAGCGCCCCAACATCCTCGTCGTGACCTTGTGCTCGGTTCGGGCTGACGCCATCGGTGCCTACGGGGGTCAGGGTGCCTCCACGCCAGTTCTGGACGCGCTCGCGGCGGACGGGGTCCGCTTTGCCGAGGCCTGGACCACTGCGACCTACACCCTGCCCAGCCATGTGGCGTTGCTTACCGGGCGCCTCGCTTCGACCGTAGGGGTCGTCACCCCTCGCGACACGTTGGCTGGCGAATACACCACGCTGCCGGAGCTGCTGAAATTGTACGGCTACTCCACCTTCGCCTACGCGCCCGTCGCCAGTCGGGCGAGTTTCCGGGCAGGGGAAGGGTTGGAGCAGGGCTTCGACCACTTCGAGGAGGGCGCGACGGGGCGGGTCGAGCCGCTCGACCTATGGGAGCCCATCGACAAGGCGTCGGAGCCCTGGCTTTTGGTGGCCCACCTCAAGGAGGCCCATCGGCCATACAACGTCTCCTTGGATGCGGTCTCGCCGGCGATCCGTGCGTGGGCCGAGGGTGCCATGGCGTCCGACGGCTCCACTGACCCCGACGCCGGGCTGCTGAAAGCAATCGCCGATGATCCCGATGTCGCGATTGAACTTCACGCGCTGTATGCGGCGGCGGTCACCGCGGCCGACGCGAACATGGGCACGATTCTCGCGGGCGCCCGGGCGCGGGGCCTTCTGGAGCGCACGGTGGTGGTGGTGGTCGGGGATCACGGTGAGGCGCTCGGCGAGCACGGACGTGTGGGGCATCAGGGTTTTTTGGACGAGGAGGTCCTTCGGGTCCCGTTCGTGGTGCGCCCCCCTGGTGGCACCGGCGGCGGCCGGGTCCTGGAAGCGCCGGTGAGTCTGTTGGACTTCTTCCCAACGATCGCCGAGTTGGCCGGAGCGGTTGTGCCGGCCGACATCGGCGGCCGCAGTCTGGTCGCCGCACTGCGGGGAGAGGAGCCCGAGGGGCGGGTGCTCGTGGCCGAGGCCGAGTCCCGTGACGCGGGCGGGCCCAACCGCGTGGACCGCGTGCTCCGTGACGGGGACGATCGGCTTTTGCGGGCCGCGGGGCGTGACCGTCTGCTGCGCGGCGGGGTCGAGGTCGATGACGCCCCTCGCGCCGCGCTGCTGGGCGCGCTGCTGGACGCTCGCATCGGGTCTGCAGCTCCCCACGGCGCGCCGCGCGCGCCGACGAAGGCGGAGTTGGAGGCGCTCAAGAAGGAGGGATACTGGTAGAAAGCGACGGCTGACGGCTGAACGCTGACGGCGAATCCGAATCGGGGGGGAGGACGCCCGCCGCGTCCTCCCCCTACCGTCGCCTACCCTCCAGCCTCCAAGCTAGGCTTTCCGGCCTACGGCGGCGGTCGGGTTGGATAACCCGACCGCCGGGCGACTCTCCCCCACCTCGCTTCGCGCGACACCCATGCCGCTCGTGGCGTTTCATGACTCATGGAGCCGACCTGCGGGCGGCATGGGTAACTCACCAGCTGATACCGGTATAGGGGACGCCGTGCTCGCCGCGCTGCTCCTGGTTCCCGCACTTGCCGTCACGCCGGTCGAGGTGCGGGTCTCCGGTGCCGGGATTCCCGCCACCGAGACGATCCTCGTTTCGCTCACCGAGGACGACGGCCGCGTTGTCGAAATCGCTGCGGTCGACAGCGGCCGCGGGCCCGACGCGCGCGCCGTCGATGGGACATGGACGGGGCGCGGCGAGATGCAGGGCGATCGCGCCGGGCTGGCGCTCAGCGCTGGCCGGCGCACCTTTGGGGGTGGCTCGGTGTCCTGGGCCGAGCCCGGCGCACGCCGGGTGCGCGTCGTGGTCAAGGGCAGCTACACGCAGATCGCGTCGACGCTGGCGGCGGGGGCGGCGGGCGACGAGCCCGCGCCAGCCGCGCGATGGGCGGGGGGCCCGTGGTTCGCCGCTTTCGCGGCTTTGGTTGGCGCCATCGGCCTCTTCGAGTGGTCGAGCGCAAGGCATTCAGCCGGGCTGCGCCGCGTACCCGCGCCCCACCTCGTCCCGGGGGGTGGGCGAGCCCGAGGCATGGTGCGTGTCGCGGAGCCTGCCGAGGCCGCCACGTTCTTGGTCGGGCGGCTCGCGGAGGGCTACACCGTGTTTGTGGCGGGGCGGCTTTCCCTGCCGGGGTGTGCGCCCGGGCGGGTGGTGCGGCTGGTCCCGGAGAACCCTGACCGCCTCGCCGCGATCCTGCGATCCCGCCCTGGAGAGAATCTCGCGGTGGTCATCGTGCCGGCACCGGAAGAGGCTCAGGATTGGGCCGCGCTCGCCGACGATCTCCCGATCGACGTGCCTTTCTTCGTGCTGGTGCCCGCTGGCACGGACGCGCCGGAGCTTGTGCTGGTATGACGAGACGCGAGCTCGCGCTCGACGTTGTCCTTCTGGTGGCGGTGGGCGCCCTCGCGCTCGTCACCTGGCCGGCTCCTGGGTCCCCTGCCACGCCAGTCGATGGTCTGCCGGCCTGGGCAGGCGTGGCAGATCAGCTCTTGGACGGTCCGGACGCTGGGCGCTGGGCGGGCCAGGCACTGGCCCTGGTCGGTGGGCACCCCGAGCGTCTCGACCCGCACCGCCTCCCGACTTGGACGATCCTCACCGCTGCCCTGGCCAGAAGCCTCGACCTGTCCGTGCCGTTGGCCGGCCATCTCACCAACCACCTCCTCCGTCTCCTCATCGGCCCGGTCGCGATGCTGGCCGGCCGCGGCGTGGGCCTCGGCAGCGTCGCGGCGGCGGCGATCGCCGCGGTCATCGTCACTCTCCCGACGGTCGGCGACAACGCGGCGCGCTTCACCGTCGACACCACGGTCACCCTGGCGTGGCTGGTGGCAATCGCGGCCCCGGCCCTGCTTGCCCGTAGCCTGGGAACGGCGACCGTCGCTGGGGTGCTGACCGCGTTTACGGCGGTGACGCACCTGACGACCGTGGTGGTGTTCCTGCCGGCCGCCGCCCTCCTGCTGCTGGCGGCACCGACCGGGCGTCGACTCCCGACGTCGGCGGCGTTTGTCGCTGCCTCCGGAATGACGCTGTGGTCGGTGTTTCAGGTGTTTCCTCCGCTCCCGTTGTCGATGCTTGGCGGCACGCTCTCGGCGGGGGTCGCTACCGGTGGGCCCGCGCCCACGGCCAGTGGTGCGGAGACCGCGCGCGTGGCCGCGGTGATGGCCGCGCAGGTGGGAAACCTCTGGCCGCAGTTCCGGCTCTGGCTGGTCGAGGGGGTCGGCGCGGGGCGGTTTTCTCCCTGGCTGCTGATTGCCTTCGGCAGCCTCGGGGTTCTGGGCCTGGGACTCAGCCCTCGATCGGATCACCTGACCAGGCTCGCGCGATGGGCGCCCCGGCCGATCCGAGTGGCCGTCGACGCGGGCATCCGCGGCTCGGGGGCCGGTTTCGCGCTGTTGGCGGTCCTTGCGCCGGTGGCGGCGCTTTTCCTGGTCGGGGCACCAAAACGGTATGCCGACACGCTTCTGCCCGTCGCCGTGCTGCTGGTGGGGCGCGGCGCCGTGAGCGTCGGCGCCCTGGCAGAGGCGTTCCTCGGCGCACGCGGTGTGCGTGTGCGGAGCGGCATCTTCGCTGCATGCGGGGCGCTGGCCCTCGCGGCAGCGCTCGGCGTTGGGCGGCCGATGACGGTTGCCCGACCGATCGACCCCGCCGACCTTGCCACTCTGCAGGCGGCAAATGAGCTGCGGGACTTGCTGCCGCCCGACCCGGCCATCGCTGGCGGCACACCGGAGCTGGTCGCGCTCGCCGGCGGCCATGCGTGTCCGTCGCGGCAGTGTCCGGTCAGGGCGCTGGCCGCAGATATCCGGAGTTGCGTCGACGCGTTGCTCAGCGAATGTGCGGGCGGCGGGACGGCCCCCTACATCGTCGTGGAGCGCAATCCCGACGACCGCTCTGCCCCGGTGGTGGCGCTGGACGCCTGGCTGTCCGAGCGACACCCGCCGGTGGCCGCTTGGGCGACGCCGACGGTGTCGTTCACGCTTCTCGCCGTCGCGCGCGATACGTCGTCCCGGTGATCGTACTCCTGCTCGCCCTGTTCTCCCCTTTGGCTGCAGCGTCGCCGCTGGTGGTTCGGTTCGACTCGGCGGGCGCCGCTCCCGCCGAACCGCTGCTCGCCATCCTCGTCGTCGGCGAGACCCGTACCGAGATTGCGCTGCGCGACGACGGCGAGCGCCCCGATTTCGCCAAGGAAGACAGCCGCTTCGCCGGTGGCTCGGACTTCTCCGGCGGCAAGCTCACCCTGATCTTGTCGGCCGGCGGTGTCGAGCTCGGGAGCGCGCCGGTGGAGTTCACGGACCCGACCGCGCCCCATGACGTAGACGTCTCGATGTCGGCGGGTGAGCTGACCGTGTCGGTGTCGGCGCCGCCGGATCCGAGCGGCGCGGCTCCCCCAGCTGGGTCGGGCGAGCCGGCGCCCGTCGGCAGTCCCGGCGGGCCCCCGGTCGCGGGGGGCGGTGGCGGCGGGTTCGTCGGCGCCGGCGGCGAGGCCTCGCCGCAGCCGGTCACGTTCCCGACCGGGGACTCCGGGGACGGCTTGTTGTTCATCGGTGTCGGCGTTGGTTTGTTGGCGTTGCTCGGCGCCGGCTGGTTGTGGCGGCGGTGGCGCGCGGCGCCGACGTCGCGCTCGGCCGAGGTGCAGGTCGTGCCTGAGCCGGGCCTGTTGGCGCCGAGCTTCCCGAGCTTGTCCGACGGTCTCGCCGCGTGGGTGGCCCCCGGCGAAGCGCGCGGCATTCTTGAGCCGCTGCTGCGCCACCTCGCCGATCGGCACCGGGTTCTCGTCGCGGCGGCGGCCGACGTCGAGCTCCGGCCGGTGGCCGGTGGTCCGGTGTACCGCATCTTGGGGGTGCGGCCCAGCCTCGTCGGGGACGTGGCCGAGTCACTCGGCCGTGAGCCAGGGCCGCCTCTCTGCGTGCTCTTGGTGCTCGACGAAGCCGTCGAAGATGCGCTGCGCGACTATCGGGACCTGCTCCCGCAGGACGTCGGGGGGCTGGTGCTCCTCGGAAAGGCGGTCAATTCGGGCTTGCCCACGGTCGTTGTCGGCGTCGTGTCCGAGGGGTGGTCGTTGCAGCATGGCGCGACCACGATCACGGTCGCCACTTCGGCTCGTGGACTCGATGTGGTCTAGTCAACTCGATGTGGTGTAGTCGCAGAGAGGGGGAGAGCGACACGCACGGCGCGCTATTCAGCGCGTTGGGCGCCGCAGGCCGGAAACCGCAGGTTGGAGGCCGGAGGGTATGGCGCGGTAGGGGGAGAGGCCGTCGCGGCCTTTCCCCCCTTGGATCGTAGTGACCCGTCGCGGCCGCCGGCAGACGCTCCTCTTTCGCGCCGCCGCGGCCGGGCTGGTCCTCGTCGCGGCGCTCTTCGTGGGGGAGGGTTTCGCACGCGGACTGGGCATCGTCGCCCCGGCCTGGCAGGCCCGCGACCCCGGTGACGTCATCATGGTCGGGCACCCGACGCGCCTGTGGGGGATGGGCGAGGGGAAGCGTTCCAACGCCGGAAGCATCGCGACCATCAATGCCCTCGGGCTCCGGGGCGACATGCCGCGCATGCCCCGTCCAGTCGCGCGCGCTCGGGTGCTGGTCACCGGCGACTCCAGTTTCTTCGGGCACGGGGTAGCGGACGACGCGACGCCGGCGGTGCTGGTCGGGGCCGCACTGCGCGGCCACGGTCTCGACGTGGACACCGTCAACGGCGCCGTCCCTGGCTACTCCACAGAGCAGACGCGGTTGTTGCTCGACGAGATCGGGTGGGCGACCGAGCCCACGCTTCTCGTCGTGTGCAACGTCTGGAGCGACTACAACTTCGACCACTTCCGCGATCAGGACCTGTTGCGGACCCAGGCGCTTTTCGGCCGGGGGCTGCTGGCGCGGTCGGCACTGTTTCGCCTCGCAGCGGGGTGGGGGGATTCCCTCCGGGGCGGCGAGGGCGCGCACGTGGTGACCTGGACGCAGCACAGCACCTGGCCGGAGTCCGGCGTGCGCCGGGTTTCGGCGCGGCGCTTTGCCGAAAACCTGGACCGCATCGCGCGGGACGCCGCGGCGCGCGGAATCGGCGTGGTTTTCTTGCGGCCCACCAACCGCGACATGGCGCGAGGGGACGACTCGGGCGCGGACGTGCGCGCGCCGTATTTCGACGCCCAGGCCGCGGTGGCCGCCTGGCACGGCGTCCCGTTGATCGAGACCGGGCCCGCGTTCGCGGCGGCGGCGGCGCTTCTCGGCCCTGATCAGCTCTTCCTGGACGACTTGCATCCTTCCGCGGCGGGAAACGCGGTGCTGGCCGGGGCGATGGTCGACGGCTTGGTGGCCGCGGGATGGCCGACCTCGCGGCTGGTTGGTCGTGCTGACGCCTTCGATGCGGCGGCGATCGCCGACAGCGCCGAAGCTGGGCGCGGCGCGTCGCCGGGGTCGATGTCGCCGCAGGTGAATCTGTTTCCCGCCGGCAACCGCGCGCTCGCCGCCGTCGAGTTCTCAGAAGGAACCAAGGCCGCCGTGGGTCGCGACGAGACCGCCGCCTGGATCTTGGCGGGCACCGCGCACGCGCCACCGGGCCCCGTCGAGGTCACGGTGCGGAGCGTCGCCGATGAGAAGCTCGGCGCGGTCGTCCTTCGGGGGCAGACCTCCTACAGCTTTGAGATTCCGGCGGGGCACGCACGGGTGCGCGTGGAGGCCATGGCGGCGGGGGGCCGTGTGATTGAGGAGGCGACGCCGAGCTCGGGGGAACTGCGGCTCGACATCCGCCCGTAGTCGTGGCGCTTTTCAGCGGCCGGGAGTATGCTTTCCATTCGCCTCTGGAGGGCTCGTGCAACAGCATTCGGCACGTCCGCACGCCGGTTCGGACACCTCGGCCACCGTCTCCCCAGGTCCTGATCAAGAGCGAGTGGGCAAGTCCAACGCCGCGATGATCGAAAAGATGGCCGCCAAGGGCGCCGGGGCAGGGGGCGGTCCTCTCCCTCACCTTGAGCGCATCCAGAAGGCCTTCGGCCATCACGACATCTCGGGAGTCACGGCTTCGGTAGGTGGTTCCGGGGGCGGCACGGCCAGCGAAATGGGTGCGGCGGCCTACGCAACGGGCGATTCCATCGTGTTTGCGCGCACGCCCGACGTGCACACCGCGGCGCATGAAGCCGCGCACGTGGTTCAGCAGCGCAGCGGCGCGACCACCGCCACCGCCCAGCACGAGGCCCAGGCCGACCAGGTCGCTGACCTTGTCGTCTCGGGGAAGAGTGCGGTGAGTGTGCTCGACCAGATGGTGGGCAGGCCGGGGCCGATCAAGCAGAAGGCTACGGGGAACCTGGTCCAGATGCGGTGGGATGATCCGCAGGCGAAGAAGGTCAACGCCGGCGCAATGAAGCGAATCGAAAAGGCAAAAGAAGCGATCGCCCACACCAAGTCGGTCATCAGCTTCGGCGCTGGCAATCAGTACGAGGCGCTCAAGGCGTCCAATTTCAACAGCTACTACCGCATGCAGGCGATGCGGGACATGGAGTGCTGGGAGTTGGACTCCTCGGTTCGCCAGCTCGCGAACAAACACCCCAACGCGCTGACTGCGGCCATGGCGGACCTTGCGGGCGGCGGCAACTGCGGTGAGCACGCCCAGATCGGCTACGACTATCTCTGCGCCACGATGCCGGGCGAGACGGTGAGTCAGTGCGACAAAGAGGGCTTGGACCACGCCTTTGTGATCATGGGTGACATCAAGACCGAGGCGGACAACTCCCTGGCCGTCTGTGACCCGTGGCCCACCGCCGCGACGGCTTGCCTTTGGGAAGATCACTTCGCCTTCGTGGCGGACAAGACCAAGCTCAACGTGCGCCAGAGCGAGCGTGCAAGCGGCGAGAATGTGAAGGAGGTCATCGCCCGGGGGCTGAAGCTCAGCGCCAAGGGGCTGGAGATGATCAAGCAGAAGATGAGCGAGGCGGACACCGAGAAGCAGCTCAAGGAGGGGACGTCCCGTGAAAACGGCGCCCATCCTTGGATCTGGCGGCACGCCCCCACGGCCAGCACCGAGTACGACTACCAGTCCGAGCCGTGATCTCCTTCTTCTTCGCAGTTTCTTTGGCCTCGGAGCCCGCCTTGCTGACGCCCATGACGCCCACGCCAGCGCTCACCTTTTCGGACGGCCCGGTCTGGTCGGATCCGGGCGCGCTGGTTTGGCTGGAGGGTAGCCAACGAGCCATGCTGCGCTTGCCGGTCGTGGTCGAGTTCAGTGACGAGCATCGCCTCGGTGTAGGTAAGGCCTGGCTCGGTGATCACGCTGGGAACGCGCCGGAGGCGGCGGTGCTGCTCAAACTCGAGGACGGCCAGATGGGCGTGGCGCTCCTCGATCACCTCCGCAAGCACTGCCCGCCCGGACTGCGGTGCGCGGTCGTGATCGAAGGCATGTGGGGCCGCGCTTTGTCCGGCCCGCCCGCGCTCCCCAGCGCGGATGCGGAGCCGAAACGTCACCCCGTCACTGTTCGCCGCTTCGCTGGTCTGCAGGACGCGCCGGCCGGCAAGCTGGGGATCTCGAAGTAGGGAGCCTCAGCGTCCCCGGCAGGTGCGG
This sequence comes from Deltaproteobacteria bacterium, assembly GCA_947490345.1. GTDB lineage: Bacteria > Myxococcota_A > UBA796 > UBA796 > SXON01 > SXON01. The sequence goes on along the minus strand of CANLGL010000007.1, from coordinate 36,932 downwards.
GGGTCGGGTTCTACGGCGATACAGGCGCTCATCCACGCGTGCCGATCCGCCATCCATGCGCGCAGCTCCGCGAGCTCCCCCGAGAATTCCGCCTGGTTCCACCGCGCGGTGTCGCGAGCGGCGGGTTCGTCGAGGTCGGTCGCCAAGGTGAGGATGGCGGCGTCGAGCGCCTCCGCGCTCAGCTCGGCCTGCAACAGCGCCTCGAAGCGCTCCCAGTAACGGGCGCTGAACGTAGGGTCTTCGAAGAGACCGGCGTACCAGCCGAACGTGAAAACCGGGGTGCAGTCGGGGGTCTCGTTCTGATTGTCCCACCACGTCGGGTCGAAGGATCGGGAGTCCAGCGAGCCGGCCGAACGATCGAAATCCCAGACCGGGCCGGCCTGCAAGAGTCCACCACGATCCTGGAACATGTACCCGGACAGCCGGAACGAGTCGGGGTTTTTCATGACCAGGTTCAGGATGTGGTGGTCGATGAACGAGTCGACGTCGAGGATGGCCTCGTAGCCGTCGAGCCCGTCCACGGCCCAACCGAGCGCGTCGAGGTGGTCTTGGAGGTAGTCCTGTTGCTCGCGCTCCAGTTCGTTCTCGGCCGGTTCGACCGCGACAAAGCCCTGCTGGAAGTCGAAGCGGCCGCCGGCGTTGCCCGCGTAGAACCCGCTCTCGCCGCTGCCGGTGCGGTCGATCTTGAAGAGGTAGCCGCCGGTGAGCTCCGGCTCGTCGACGTCGGTGGCCAGGATCGGCGTGATCGCGACCCGATCGGCATCGACCTCGATCTCTTCGATCAGCACGTACACGCCGAGGTAGTCGTCCTCGTTGGCCGCGCGGCCCCGCTCGGCGATGAAGACCTCGACCATGCGGGTGCGAGGCGCGTATCGACCAATGGCATTGCTTAGGGTAAACGCCAGTGGATTGCGAATCAGCGCTTCGTCGAAGTAGTAGGGCGCATACAGCACCCAGTCGCCGTTGTCCGGGAGGCCCAAAAGGGGAGTCCTGCGGTCGGCGTCGTCGTCGGCCTCCCACAACTCCATGTCAAACGCCTTCTTTTCGAAGCCGGCGCTGGAGGAGCCGCGGACGTGCAAGCGGGCCCGGCCGGAGTCGGTGGGGGCGCTCAAGAGCGAAGTCGGCACACCGTCTGTCGGTTCGTACACGGTGAGCCCCAGCGCAACGTCGCTGGTAGAGTCCGGCGCGCTGTCGTCCGTCCAGAAAATCAGGACCGGAATCGGGCTCTCGAAGGTGCTCAACTCGGGCTCGAGCTCCACGAACGATCGGCCTTCGATCTCTGACTGTGCGTTGAGCGTCACCCGGGCGCGAACGATCGCCGATACGGTCACCTGGATGGGCGCCACGTAGGGCTCCCAGGTGCACCGCGTCGTGCTCGGATCGGACAGGCAGTACTCGAGCGTGCCGCCGCCGTCCTCGATCGACAGGCTCACCGTGACCACCTCTACGAAGCTGCCACCATCGGGCTCAAAGGTGATCTTGCCGAGGGTCTCGGGGGAGGGGAGCTCCTCGGCGCTGTCGGGGCCGCTGTCGGCCGTGTCGAGGGGCGCGGACTCGCCGGTGTCGTGCGCGTCGCCACCGATGATGGTGGTGGTTCCGGTGCAGCCGAGCAGGAGGGTCCACATCGGCGCGGGCTATTCCGCAACCGGGGCAAGCGGGCCCAGCGCCTCGATCAGCGCTGGCTCCAGGCACGCCATCACCACGATCGCCTGCACTTGCCGCCCCGTCAGGTACTGGCCGGCCGGCGCACCGCGCAGCTTCTCCAACGCCCACAAGCCGCCGATGTCCATGTGAGGCTGTTCGAGGCTCGTGGTGTCGACTTCCAGCTGGGGGAACTCGCCGCCGTCCCAGTCCAGGCCCACCAGGGCGTGGTACGCGCCCACCCGACCGAAGGGGCTGGCCCGCCGCACGAGGAAGAAGCGCGCCGCGGTCATCCGCAATCGCCCATCCTCGGACAACTGGCTCACAAATGGCGCCACCGCGTCCAGCGTGGACCGGACCCTCGCCTGTCGAACCGAGGCCGGGGTGCCTTCGCCGTAGGCCGTGACGCGCGCCGCCGTCAGCCGTTTGGCCCACGTCGCCATCTCGTCTTCGGTCACCTGCTGACCGCTGGTGTACCGAGTCTCCATCTCGGCGTAGATCGGCACCAGAACGGCCGACTCAGCCTCTGCAAAGGCCCGTTCTTCCTGGTTGGACAGCTCGAACTCTTTTGCGACCGCCGCTGCCGCTACGGTGAGCGATTCCCGCTCGAGCGCGGTGAAACCCATCGAGGCCAGCCACGCGCGCACGCGGACGCGCTGCCCCGCCTCGAAGCTCGGGTCGCCGACCTCACCCGCGTACAGGACCTGAAAGAGGCGCTCCTGCTCGGCGCTATCCGCCTTGGGCGGCGGTGCCTCGAACGCGGTGGCAGGGAGGGTGGGAACCGCGGAGAGGTCCCCGGCCGAGACCATGCAGCCGAGCACGAGGGACAACAGCGGAAGGAGGCGCACGCGTGCATGGTAGCATGCGGCCATCGCGTGGATCCGGCCACTGCTCCTCCCCTGGCTGAGCTACGCGCTCCTGGCGTTGTGGTTCGTGTGGCCGGTCGTTGCCGACCCCGCGCACCTGGCGTTGGGCCACGCCGGGAACGACGTCGGCAACCACGTCTGGGGCTACGCGTGGGTGGCCGCGAAGGTTCAGGCCGGCCAGCTGCCTGACCACACCGCGCTCCTGTCGTGGCCGGAAGGCGGGTCGTTGTGGTTCATCGACACCTTTGGCGCGCTGGTCACCTTGCCCATCAACGCGCTTTGGGGGCCAGTTGCAGCCTACAATGCCGGATATTGGTTCAATTTTTGGCTGGCGGGGGTGGGGGCGTGTGTGCTTGGCACCCGCGTGGCAGGCACCCGCCTGGGCGGTTGGCTCGCCGGGGTGTGTTTCATGGCGACGCCGCAGCTCTTGGGGCAAGCCTACAACGGCATTTCGGAGACGTTGGCGGTCGGATGGCTGCCCCTTTCGATCGCGGCGGTCGATGCGCTTTTGGAGGCTCCGAGTGTCCGTCGCGCCGTGCTTGCGGGCACGCTCTTGGCGGTGACTGCCGTCGCCAACTGGTATTATGGATTGTTTGCCGCGATCTTTTGCATCGGACTCGGCGTTCGTTTCCTGGCCAGGTCGCGGTCGGGCCACGGCCCCTCGGTAAGGGTGCTGGCGGGACCCTTGCTGTTAGCGAGCGTGCTGACCCTGGTTTTGGCCGCTCCTCCGTTTTCGGTCTTCGCTGCGACCATGGCGGCCGATGACGCGCTGGTCACGCGCGACGCCGCGTTCAACTGGAAGACGCTGATCCTGCACAACATGACCGACGTTGAGGCGCTCCTCCACCCCGGACGCTTCTACTCCCCGGACCTGAAGCTGGTCTTTGGCGAGGACCTGATCGTCGTGGTGTACCTGGGCTTCGCGCTACTGGTGCCAGCCGCGATGGGTGCCTGGTACGCCAGCCGCGGCCAGGCGCGCTTCTGGGTCGTGATGAGCGGGGTCTTTCTCCTCTTTTCGCTCGGTCCCTTCCTGTACGCGGGCGGTGACTACGTGCAGGTGGCCGGCGGCTGGGTTCCGCTTCCCTTCCTGGCGTTGTTCAAGTGGTTCCCGATGTTCTCGCGCATCTCCCATGCGTACCGATTTGTGATTGGCCTGTCCTTGGCGCTTTCGATGCTGGTGGCAATGAGCGTCAGGGTCGCGCGTCAACGCGGCTGGGACGTTCCCGTTTTCGTGGTGTCGGTGGCCGTCTTTCGCCTCCTTGAAACCACGCTCGCGTCGTCGGCGCCCTTTCCGATCGTCACCACGCTGGTCGCTCCGCCCGCGGTTCTGGCGCGGCTCGAAGGCGGTGCGGTGCTCGATCTACCAGTCGGCGTGCCGATCCTAGCGCGGTCGCGGTTCTTGCTGACGCAGCTCGTCCACGGGCAGCCCGTGCCTTTCGGGCTCAACGAGCCCACCCCGGCGCTGTTGTATCGCAACCACTACACCGGGTACCTGCTCGAGCTGGAGCGCAGCGCCGTCAGCGTGCTGCCCGACGCCCGGCCCTACCTGGACATCGAGCTTGGTCGCGCCGCGCTCATCGAAGCGGGCATGCGCTGGATTGTGGTCCACCAGGACGATTACCCAGCCGCAGTCCGGAAGAAGGTGGAAGAGTTCCTCGATCTGACCGCCACGCCCGTCCACGAGGGGGAGGGCTTGCGGATCTATCGCCTGGACGAGGCCGTGCTGCCGATCGGGGTCGCGACAGAGAATTTGTAGTTGGTGAAGCAGCCCTACGTCCGGCTCACGATGGCGCGGCGCTGCTCCCGCGCGCCCGGGGGGCTCAGGGAAACAGCGTACCGCCGAGCACCCCCCCGTATGGGACCTTCCAGACGGGGTTGTGGGTGAGTACGACCTCGTCGATGGCGTCGCCGTCGAGATCGATGTGCTCGAAGAACTGCGCGGGAAACCCGACCCGGCGGTCGGCGTCGTCGATGTCCACGGTGCCGGCGACGCGAGAGCCGCGGAACAGCCGTGCTTCGTCGTCGTCGGTGTCGGGAGGGTTCGCTGCCACGCCCACGTCGGCGTAGCCGTCGCCATCGGCGTCGCCGAGCCCGCCGGCTCCCTCCGGCATCCCCGTGGTCGCGGAGCCGATGATGGTGGCGAAGGGAGCGGGCGTGGCGCCATCCTCCAGCGGGTCGCTGACCAGGAGGACGGCGCCGGCGCCGGCCGGCTGGTATGCCCAGACGTCGTCGCGACCATCGCCGGAGACGTCGCCGACGAAACCGCGCAGCCCTGAGACGCCGATGCCGTCTGCCCAGGAGAACGTACCGCCCGCCCCGAGCGTGGCCCCGATGAACAACACATCGTTGGCAAGCACGTCGGCGAGGCCGTCGCCATCGACGTCGCCGCTGCGGAGGTGGCCGGCGGTGAGGTTGGGATACTGGGCGTAGGGCAGCTCGGGAAAACGCCAGGGGGCGTCGGCGACCACCAGCGCCGCGTCCAGCAGGGTCGCGGTGGGCACGAGGTACTCGCCCACCTGGAGTTCTGGGCTGCCGTCGCCATCGACGTCACCCAACAGGTTCATCGGGTGGGTGGTACCCGAGAGGGGGAAGGTGAGGATGGCCTCCGAGCTGACGACGTGTCGATCGCCGCCGTCGATGAGGTTGAAATCGTCCATCAACCGTGCGCCGTCGAAGACACACAGGTCAAAATTGGCGTATTCGCAGTAGGTGACCACCTCGCCCAGACTGTCGCCGTCGAGGTCGCCGACCCCCCGGGCGCTGCCGGCGGCGCCCAGCACGAAGGTAGCTGACACCGACGTACTCATGCGAAGGAAGCTGTAGACTTCCACGACGGCGTTGAAGGTGTGGGTGGCAAGCTCGGGCAGGCCGTCGCCATCGACGTCACCGCCCGAGGCCAAGCCCACCATCGCCGTTTCCCCATCGTAGCCGAGATCGAACTGAAACGGGCCGTCCTCGCCGTTGCAGTCGGCATCGCCGTCTTCGGCCCGCCAGGAGTCGAACGCGCCCGGATAGACTTCGGCGTCGCCATCGTCGCAGTCCTCCGGGGTCATCCAGCCGTCACCGTCGTTGTCGGTGGGCGCGGTGTCCACCTCACCGGTTTCGGCGCTGCCGGTGTCAGCGGTCTCGCTGCCGGTGTGACCCGAGTCCGCCGCCGACGTCGCACAGCCGAGGATGAGCAGGAGCGTGGTCAAAAGGAAAACTTGAACTGCGATTCGGCGGTGTTCTGGTCGGCCTCGTAGCGTTCGTGCGCGAATAGCGGGCTCCCTCCCTCGGCGCTGGCGCCGGTGAACACCACCCACTCCCCGGAGGGCAGGCGCACCGGGTCCGGGTCGAGGCGCATTTTGGTACGGTCGTCGTACCGGTCTCCCGATTGGTCATCAGGATTTGAGCGGGCGATCAGGTCCTCGTTGCCGCCGAGGTTGGCATCGTCGACCGGGCGCACCACGAAGTCCATTCCGTAGGTGCGCGACCGGACCGCGGGCCCGAGCACGCTTCGCCACAGGCCCCAGGCGTGGGTCCCGCCCGCAGGCGCGGCGCCGTTGTCATTGGCCGCGAAGTACAGGGCCACGCCGTCGTCGAAGACCATGGGCACCGCATCGACGTCCTTCAGGGAGTCGTACACGTCCCAGATGAGGTCGTTGCCTTCAGCCGCCGGGTTGCCGCCGGACTTCCATCGTTTCCCATTCCCCACCCAGATGTTGACCTTGCCAAGGTACTCGCCCCACACCAACTCGTCGTAGCGGGCGCTGTTCCAGCGCTCCTCGTCGGTCGACGCCGAGGTGAAGCGGTTGTCGAAGGCGAGCCCGAAAGAATTGCCCCAGGGCAGGAACCGGGTGTCGATCCGCGTCACATGCGTGCCTGCCCGAAAGGACGACAGCGTCGAGGCCACCCACCCTTCAGGGTCGACGTCGGTGCTCTGGCCGGTGTAGTAGATGTACAACCAGTCTACGTTGTCGACCTGCAGCTCGCAGGCCGCCGGCACGCCCAGCCACAGCGGCGCGGTGAAGTCAACCCTGGCCTCCGTGAACGTGTGGAATCGGCCGACCAGGAAGTAGGGACCCTTGACATCCGACGTGAACGTGGGCTCGTCACACCAGTAGCCGACGATGGCGGCGACACTGTTGGTTTCGGTTGGCTCGACGGCGCCACGGCCCGGCCCGAACACCACCCCGGGGCCGTCGGGCGAATGGTACCGCGCCAACAGCATCAGCCAACCCTTCCCATCCTTCAGCTTCAGGACATGCGGGTCCTTGTAGACCGACATCGATTCGTATCCGTCCAGCATTCTACGCTCCACCTGGTGCGGGATGCCGGTGCTCTTCAGCGGCTCGGGGTCGCTCGCCAGGTCCAGATCGAAGACGTAGTCGGAGGCCGGGGCAGTGAAGTCGACCGAATTCGACTGGACATACGCGATGTTGTTTTGAGTTCCGTAGGCGGTTGGCAGGTAGGACAACACCACGTTGGCGGTCTGGGCCAACACCGGTACGCTGTTGCCCCAGGCGTCGATGACCAGGCTGCCCACGCCGATGCCATACATCCACAGCCGATTGACGATGGCGATCATCCCGTTCGGAACATCGGGTACACAGACGGTAGAGTTCGACGTGGTCACCACGCCCCCGTACAGCGTGGCGCCGTCTCGCACGTTGACCGCGGACCCGCCCGCAGTCCACTGGTCGGTCGGCAGGGCGATGGTCGGAACCGGGAACGCCACGTGCGGCTCAGCAGGCCCGGGTGTCGAAGCGCGTCGAGACCCAGGCGAGCTCGATCTTGGGGGTCTGTGCCGCGTCGTTCCGGATGCGGATCCCGAACTGCGCGTAGGCCTTAGTGAGCGTGATCGCCACGTACCCGGTGGTGCCGTCGAAGCCGTCCGTCGTCTTCGCGAAACTGTTGTCGATCACCACACCGTCGCCCGTGAAGGCGTCGGGGTCGTCGCCCTCGCGGAAGGCGAACTGAAAGCGACAGTCGGCGGTCATGTTCACGACCTCGATCATCGCGCGCACCGCCTTGATGTCGGCGGTGCCTCGGGCCGTCGTCAGCGGGAAGAATCGCCAACCCGTCTGGTCGGTCTTGTCGGCGCGGGTGAACACACATGCAAAGGGACTAAAGCCTCGACGAACCATCGTACCCCTCGACCGTTCGCGTACTCTCCCTCTCTCTCTCTATCCAACGTGTTGACGTTTTCTTGACAAGTTCATGTTTGTCGCGACGGTGACGCATTTCGGTCGCGCCGCGCTCATCGAGGCGGGCATGCGATGGATCGTGGTCCACCAGGACGTCTACCCAGCCGCAGTCCGGAAGAAGGTGGAAGAGTTCCTCGACCTGACCGCCACGCCCGTCCACGAGGGTGAGCTTGCGGATCTTACGCCTGGACGAGGCCGTGCTGCCGATCGGGGTCGCGACAGAGATTTTGTAGTTGGTGAAGCAGCCCTACGTCCGGCTCACGATGGCGCGGCGCGGCTCCCGCGCGCCTGGGTCGTGTACGCTGGGCGACGGAGTGAGATAGTGTTGGTGGCATGGAACGGGGCGCACTGGAAGCAAGGTGTCGATGATCGCGTTCGTGCTCCTTGGGTGCGAGGCCGATCTGGCCAGTCCGCGCGAACTTTCGGGAGTCCCGACCGAGCCGGGTTGGGGGGTTGTGCGCCAGTGTGACGCGGAGCGCGCGCCCACCGACGTGAGCGACTGGAACGACGGCAAGAAGGTGCTCATCGTTTACGGGGATACCGCCGATGACCTGGCTTTGGCGCACGAAGTGTACGCCAATCACGGCTACCCGTATGAGTTGCGCGCCGCGTCGGAGCTGAGCGACGAAGACCGATGGGAGCACCTGTGGATCCTCGGCACGCCGTCTGGCAATCCGGTGCTCGCGGAGCTCAACGGGGGGCTGCCGGTGTGGTTTGATGACCACACGTTCAGCTTCGGTGACCACGTGTACGACGGCTACGCCGATGGGATCGCGCTAATCCATCCCAGCCCGTTCACGGCCCAGCGGAAGGTGTTGGTCACGGCGGGTAATTCCGCCATAGCGGTTTGGAAGGCGTTTTGGGCCTTGGCGGATGACGACGCCGAGTTCTGGACCGTTGACGGGAGCTTCGGGCGGCACCAGGAAGGACACCTTTGCCACGATGGAACCGACATCTGGGGGTTCTACCCGCCCTGGGCCGACGATGCATTGCTGGCGTTGGACGCCTGGGAGGCCAAAAGCGCAGAATCAGCGTCGGCCCACCACCGGTACCGATTCGAGGCGGGCAGTACGGTCGCCGCGCAGATCGACGCCTTGATGGCCTACCAGGAAGCCGCGTACGCCGATGTCTTGGAGATCCTCGACATTCCGGCGCTGGACAGGCCCGTTCAATGGTATTTATATGACGATCCGAGCTCCAAGATTTCCGCGATGGGAAGCAAAAACTCAGGCGATGCACGTCCCGACAACTTCGAAGTGCACGTCACCTGGGACCTCGCGATGGGCCCGCACGAGGACACACACGTGCTTGCAGACCACCAGATCGGCCCTGCATCCTTTGCGGTGGTGGGCGAGGGTTTGGCAGTGATGACGACGTTCTTTGAACATCCTGAACACGTACGCGAACTGCTTGAAGATGCCGGAGGCGAGGCCGTAGTCCCGCCGCTGAGCCAACTGATCGACGATTGGGACTCGTATCCGGAGGTCAACTATCGGGCAGCGGGCCTCTTTGTTCGATTTGTCTATGATACCTGGGGGTTGGAGGTGCTGAAGTCGCTCTACGTGGCGGAGGATTTTGGGCTTGCTGTGGAGGAGGAGCTGGGGCTCACGCTCGATGAGGTGGAGCTGGCTTGGAGGGCGACTTTGGAGTGATCCGGCCCGAAAGCGTAGAGGCCGCCCCGACGATGTAGCGGCCCGAGGCCTGCCGCGCCCCTCGCGTGCAGCGCGGACGAGAGGCGGCTGCGCGCCCTGGGGTTACACGAGTCCGATGTCTCCACTGCTCGCGCTGCTCCTCGCCGGCTGCCCAGAAAGCGCCAAACGCGTGGACTCGCCGGCCGACACCGGCGCCGACACGAGCGCCGGCACCGGCGCCGACACGAGCGCCGACACCGGTGCCGACACCGGTGACGACACCGCGGCCGACAGCGCCGACACGAGCGCCGACACCGCCGACACGAGCGCCGACACCGACCTCGACGGCACCGCGGACGACGAGGACTGCGCTCCCACCGACGCCAGCCGCTACCCCGGCGCCGACGAGCTCCCCTGCGACGGCATCGACCAGGATTGCGATGGCCTCGACAGCACGGGCGTGTCCTTCCTCGACGGTGCGGGCGCGAAGACCGATCTCAGCGCCACATTCGCGGCGGGCACCGCCGCCAGTCCTGTCGCCTACACGCTCACCCAGGACGGTACGCTCACCTTCTGCGCCGGCACCTGGTACACCCAGCTCACCTCGGAAGCGGCCGAGCTGACGGTCGACTCGGTGGACGGAGCCGCGACGACGATCCTGGACGCCGGCGGCTCGGGCGCGGTGCTCACTTCGGCGCTGGACTATGCCGCGCTGGCCGTGACGGGCCTCACGCTCACCGGCGGGAGTGGCACAAACGGCGGCGCACTCGCCATCTCGGGTGTGGACAGCAGGCTTGACGTGAGCGCGGCAACCCTGTCGGGCAACACCGCAGCCTACGGTGCGGCGATCTACTTCGCGAGCGGCCTCTACACCATATCCGACTCCACCTTCTCGGCGAACACCGCGACGTCCGACGGCGCGGGCCTCTACACCGGCACGCTGGCGTGGGGCACCGTGGCCGGCTCGAGCTTCGATGGGAACGTGGCCGGGCTGAACGGCGGCGGCATCGCCATCGGCGGCGTGGCCTACGACAGCTCGCCGTGGCTCACGGTCACGACGAGCAGCTTTACCAACAACTCCGCGACGTCGGGAGGGGGAATCTACACCTACTACCCCGTTATCCGGGTGGAGAGCTCCACGATCAGCGGCAACACGGCGGCCTACGGTGGCGGTGTGTACACCAACTACAACAGCTCCTACATCCTCGACACCGAGATCTTCGACAACTCCGCGGCGTATGGGGGTGGCATCTTCGGCTACTGGGGGACGACGGCCGTGGTCTGCGCTACCGCGGGCGGAGTGTGGGGCAACACCGCGTCGACCTCCGGCGGCGGCGCCTACATCAACTACTTCGGCGGCGTCTCGTCTGACAATTGCGAGTGGGGCAGCGGCGCCGACGACAATGTGGCCGATGACGTGTACCTCGCTTGGGCCTTCGCGAGCGAGGCCGGCTACGGCAGCGGCGCCACGTTCACCTGCAGCGGATCGATGGGCTACTGTTACTGACCGGCGCGACGTCCCGGCTGGTGAGCCAGAAGCGCCGCGATCACCGGCGCCGCCGCCCGCCCGACCAGCTGGTTTCCTTCCGTGTTGAGGTGACCCGGATCGGTCGGGAGCACCAACGCCTCCCCACCCTGGCCGGCGCAGCATCCCCGAAGATCGACGATCGGGGTGCCGGTAGCGGCCTCATAGTCGCGCGCCCAAGGCCCTGAAAAGCGCTCATCGCGCATCTCACCGAGCAGGTCGGCCAAAAAAGGGAGGTGCCCGACGGCGAGTTTTCCACCGGCGGCGAGGAGCGGTTCTCGGATGCGGTCGAAGTTCTCCACGCGCTCGGTGTCGGAGACCCGCGGGACGCGTGGCTCCGGGGAGCGATCGCGCCCAGGAACCAGATAAGCCTCGTTTGCGAACGGAAATATCTGACTACGCAGCAACTGGTACAGCCGAGAATGGTTCGCCAGGAGCACCCGCGCGTGACCGAGGCCGCGCGCGCCGTCAAGGTGCTCCCGGTCGGACACCAGCACCCGATTGTCGTCGTGCATCGGTACAAAAACCACGAGCACGTCCGGCGAAAACGCGGCAATGCTGCGTTCGAAGAGCGCCACCATCTGCGTCGTGGAGTATCCAGGTTGCCCGGCGTTGATCACCTCAACTCCCGGTCCCAGCGCCACCCCGAGGGCGTCGGGGAAGGTCTCGCCGTCGCTGACCCCCCACCCAAAAACCGTGGAGTCGCCCATGATGACCACCCGTCGGATCCCCGGGAGGCGGGCCTTCCGCGCGCTGGTGCGCAGTCCGTCGGCATTGGTGGTCAGCACGAAGCTGTTTCCCTCCCGCGTCTTGATTGTCTCCGCGTCCGCCTTCGGTTGCATCCGCCAGCCGCCGACGGCATCCGCGGTGTAGGCGGGTTGCACCCCGCCCAGGCGCAGCCCGATCTCGCCCAGCCAGATCAAGATCGCGGCCACGGCAAGCCCGAAGAGGAGGCTGCGGGCGCGGGTACGGCGACGTCGGCTTCGGCGGGCGGGCGCGGCCATTGGCCGAAGGTAGCATGCGGTTGGGGGCGCTCGTGGTAGCATCCGCGCGTGGGACTCCTGCTACTGATCGCCGCGCTGGCGCGGGCCGAAGACCAGCAGGCGGTGCAGCTTTCGGTGCAGGTGCGCGGCGCGCCGGCCGGAACGGAGCTGTTGGCGTCGACCACCTGGCTCGGTGAAGACCGTACCGTCGTGTTGACTGACGACGGTTCAGTCGCGGGTGATCTGGTCGGGGACGGCGTGTTTTCGGGACACTGGTCGGGGGCAACCGTGCGCGTGCTCCCGGTCCGGCTGTCCGTGCGCTCCTCCACGGGATCGCTCACGACGATCGGCGTGTACAACGAAGTCCTCGGCAGCGGCGAGACCGACCTTGCCTACGCGGTAGAGCTGGGCACCCCTCAATCGGCGCGCCGCGTCGCGCTGGCGGGCTCCTCCCGCGCTGCGGAGGTGTCGGACCTCGTTCGCGTGAGCGCGGGAGTCGGCTGGGCTGGTTTGGTGCTGGCCTACGTGGCGTGGCTGGTCGGGCGGACCCCGGCGCGACCATGACCTGGCGCTCCTGGTGGACTCCCGCGTGTCTGTTGGGCGTCGCGATTGCGTGGACCTGGCCCGCCTTGGTCACGGCCGACCTGCTCGGCGGGCGCGCGGACGCGCTCGGGACCGGATGGTTCGTCTCGGCCGCGGGTCGACTCGCGATGGGGCTCCACGATCCGCTCACGGGCTGGCCGGAAGGGGCCGACTACCTCCGCCCGGACAGCTGGACGCTCATCGGCGTGGGCGCGGTTTCTGGCTGGCTTCCCGCCGCCAGGGTCGTCGGGCTCGTGGCGGTGCTCGGCGTTTTTTTCTCCGCCTGGGCTGCCGAGGCGCTGGCCCGCAGCGTGGGCGCCCGCTCGCCCTGGTCGATGCTCGCGGGCATCGGCTACGCCCTCTCCGGCCTCGGGAGCACCGCCTTCATCGAAGGGTATCCGTACCATCTCGCCGACCCGTGGCTGCCGCTCTGCGGGTTGTGGTGGATTCGTGCGGTTGATCGCGACGGTTCGCCTCGCGATGGGCTCCTTGCGGCGGGCGCGTTGATCCTGACGGTATTGACGTCGGCGTGGCACGGTCTGGCGGGGGCACTCCTGGTTTTGGGCGTGCTGGTGGGGGCCCGTTCCGGCCACCGGGTCCGCGCTCGACCGGTGCTTGCGGCGGTGGCATTGCTCGGGGTGGCTGCGCTCGTGGCGCTGGCCGCGGTGGGTTCTGGTGGGAGCACCGAGGTTGCGGTGCCGGGTGGCGTGGGTGGGCGGGCCGATCTGCTGAGCCGGGTGCTGCTCCACAGCGCTCCGGGGCTGTCGATCGACGTGGACGCGCGCAGTCAGACTGCGTGGTTCTCCTCCGTCGCCTTGGCGTTGGCCCTGGTTGCCCCGGTGCTCCTTGGCCGGGACTGGAAAGTGCGGGCGTTGGTCGGGGTCGCGGCGATGTCCTTGATCCTGGCCGTCGTACCGATCCCCTGGTCGTGGCTGGACACCTACGTGCCTGCCGCCCCCTCAGGCGCGCTCGCCACGCTGCGATCGGCCTTGGGGCGCTTCCCGGAGCGTCTGGGCTGGGCGGCGCTACTTGCGGGCGCCGTCGTGGCGGCCCGAACCCTGACCGAGCTGGTGGAACGCCACGGGCGGCTGGCCTCCCCGCTGCTCGCCGTGGCGGTTTTGGAGTGTTTTGTCGTCTTGGGACACCCCGGCCGGCAGGTCAGGACGCCCGGCTCCGCGCCCGCGGCCTACAGCGCCGCCGAGGGAGCGGTGCTCGACCTATGGCCCGAAGACCTCTCCCCGGCGCCTGGGTGGGACTTGCGGATCACCAACACCGGGTGTTTCTATCAGGCCTCCCACCGCCGCCCGATCGCCGACATCTGTCTGCTCTCGCCGGGCGTGCAGAGCCCCAGGGTGGTGTTGGGCGCATGGGTCACCGACATGCTGTTTGCGGGTCGCGTCGCGGACGTCCGGCAGCGGCTGGTGGATCGTCAGTTTGTCACGGTCGCCTGGCATCCGGACCTGTTCGGCGGGGCGGCTCGCGAAGTTCTGGGCGCCGCGCTTTCGGAGCTGGACGCGGCTCCCGCGGAGTCGACCGACGCCGGTGATCACGTGATCGCCTACCAAATCGGCGGATCGTCGTGAGCTTGTTGATGTTGGCAACCGCGTTCGCGGCGCCTCTGGTGGTGGTCTTGCGAGAGGACGCCGCGGCGTTTTCAGGTGCCGTACCGCGGGTGACGGTGACGGATGCCGCGGGCGCCGTGGCGCAGGTTGACATGCAGGATGGAGGCGGCGCTCCTGACGCCGTCGCGAGCGACAAGACGTGGACCGGCTCGGCGACCTCGCTCGGCCCGGGTCCGTACACGCTGATGGTCACCGACGGCGGGGATCAGCGGGTGTGGAAGGGGAGCTACGCGGCCAGCGGAGACCCGGCCTCGATTCAGCTTGCCCTCGCTGAGGGCGGTGCGGTGGTCGAACTGGCGTCCGGCGCGCTGCCGTTCACTGCGGCCGCCGTCGCGGCTGCCTCCTCCACGACTGCGCCTCCGCCGCTCTCCGGCGATCCTGCGGCATCGGCGCCTGGTCCTGGAGATGCCGGTCCGGGCGATCCCGGCGCCCAGGAAGGCGTGCCAAAGGCGGCTCCTCCGGGTGCGCCCGGCGGCGAGCAAGGCGACCCGGGAGCCAAGTCGGGGGATCCGGGCGGCGGGGCCTCCCCGGAAGCCGCAACGGACGGCGGGGCCGCTGGGAGCACCGATGTCGGCCTTGCAGCGGCCTGGCTTGCCGTTGTCCTCGGTGCCGGGTGGGTGCTGGCCGGCGCGCGGCGCTTCACGGCCGCCGCGCTGGAGCCCCTCCCGGGGCGCCTGCCCGAGCTCGGCGGCAAGGGCGTCATCCTCCGCGACGCCGATTGGCGCCCTGCCGTGCGCGCCTTCGCCGGTCCCTACCGCATCCTTCTGGTGGGGGGGGCCGATCCGGGGCCGGTGCCCGCAGGCACGGTCTTCGCGATGGGCCCCGGCGCCGTCTCGATCGATGAGGTGGTGGCAATGCTCCGGCACCTCGATGGGAACGGTCCCCCCTTGGTGCTCGTGGTGGTGGGTGAGCTCATGGGGCGGACCGGGGCCCGCGGCACCGCCGCCTTGGACGAGTTGGGCCGAGCGCTCCCACGAGGGGGGACAGCGTTCGTTTACCCCGCCCGTTGAGCGAACGGGATTGGGCCGGCGGACAACAACAGCGGCGCCGCACCAGCCAATAGAACCACCCCCAAAGCGGCCGAACCGGTGCTCGCGTCCGGGCCGATCCCGCCGAGCAGGGCAAGTCCCGGCAGCAGCAGGGTGTGAGGCCGTCGTCGTAGCGCAAATGCACCAATCACCGCGACGGGCAGAAGGAGCGCCGCGCCGGACAGTAGGTTCGGGCCGGCCAAAAGCGGTGCGTTCGTCGTGAGACGAAACGCGACTATCGGGCTGCAAGCCACCAGCGCGGCGCCGATCAGCAGCACCAAACGCGCCAGCACCTCCCGGGCGTCGTCAAGTCGTGCTGCGACGCCGGCCGCGCCGCAGAGCAGCACCAGTAGCCCTCTTGATTCGGCAGCAGACACCGCATGGATCGCCGCCAACAGGGCGGCCGCTGCCGCGAGTGCCACCCCGCCAGCCTGGAGCGCACGCAGGGTCAGGCCCCACGCAAGAGGAAGCAGCGCCAAGGCGGCCAGCGATGCGGTCCCGCCCTCGGGCAGGGCTGGCCAAAGGACGAGCTGCCACGCCGCGCCGGCGATGAGTCCGGACCAGGGCGAACCCCACCACTGCTGCGACAACCACGCCATCGACAGCCCGGCCAGGAAAAGCCAGAAAACCGCGGCGGCCTGTGGCCACGTGGCGCCGGACCACCACACCGGCAGGGTCATAACCGCATCGAGCGGGTAGCCATCCAGCGGGGGGGCGCCGACGTCGTAGAGGGCGTCGGGCCAAACCCCGGCCCGCCCCACGAATCGGAATCGGGCCGCCGTGGCGCCGCTCGGATCGGCCCAGCCAATAATGGCCAGAACGCACGCCAGCCCGGCGAAAACGGCGGCGTCCACGTGCCGCGGGCGGCTGGGAAACGCGATTGGGGGAATCACCGGGAAACGCTGGGGGCGTCCGAACATCGGGGCGAGCTTAGCACCGCTGGCTACATCATCGAGCGTGGGTCGACGTCGATGATCCTCCGCACCCCTGCCGCAAGCTTCCAGCCGGTGTGGTGTGCAGCGAGGAAGGCCCGGAAGCTGCGGCGGTCTCGGCCGCGAAGAACCGCTTGGAAGCGATATCGGCCGACGAGGCGGGGCAGCGGAGCCGCGGCCGGACCGAGTACATCCACCCCAGGGAACGCCCGCGCCTGGTCACGCACCTGCTGCACGAACGACAGCGCCGCGGATCGAGCATCCGCGCGCTCCGCCGCTTCGATGCGCACCATGACCAGGTTGGAAAATGGCGGATATCCGAGCATCGATCGGAGCGAGAGCTCGTCTTTGGCGAAGGCGGCCATGTCGCCGACACACGAAAAGATGGGGTGGTCCGCCTGGTGGGTCTGCACGAAAACCCGGCCGGCAGCAGCGCCTCGGCCCGCCCGCCCGCACAGCTGCGTGACCAGCGCCCAGGTGCGTTCCGCACTTCGGAAATCCGGCATGCCCAGGATGTGGTCAGCGCCGAGCACCGCCGCCACCGTGACGTCAGGAAAGTCATGCCCCTTGGCGACGAGCTGTGTCCCGATCAGCAAGCGGGTGCGGCCCTCGCGGAACTCGTCCAGGATCCGGGCGTGTGCACCCTTTCCGCGCGTGGTGTCGGCGTCCATTCGGCCGACCGGCGTCCCCGGAAAAAGCTCGACAAGCTGCGATTCGATGCGTTCAGTGCCCCGCCCCAAAAGCTCCAAGGGGACCGCACACTTCGGACAATCGCCCGGAAAAACACGATGAAAGCCGCAGTAATGACAGTCCATCCGGTTGATGGCCTGATGGTAGATGAGCGCCACCCCGCAGCTTGGGCAGTCATAGCTGCCGCCGCACCCGGGGCACTCCACGAAGGTCGCGTACCCGCGCCGGTTGTACAGCAGAATCGCCTTCCCTCCGGTACGCAACGCCTCGTCGATTGCGCCGTGCACTTCCGGCGCGAGCAGAGGCGCTTTCCCCGCGTTGGCACGCGCCGCGGCGCGCATGTCGACGCACTCAACCACGGGCACCGGACTCGGCGTTGCCCGCTCTAGCAATTGGAGCAGGCGATAACGACCCATATGCGCGTTGTGCCACGACTCCAGGGAGGGGGTTGCCGAACCGAGCACGCAGGGGCACCCGGCGCGCGTGGCCCGCACCACGGCAAGGTCCCGCCCGTGGTAACGAACCCCCTCATCTTGTTTGTACGAATCGTCGTGCTCCTCGTCGACGACCACCAGCCTCAGTCGGGAAAACGGCGCGAATACCGCGCTGCGGGCGCCGACCACGACCGAGGCGGCACCGGCGCGTACCCGACGCCACTCCCGGAGTTTTTCGCCAGCAGCCAGTCCACTATGGAGCACTGCAACCTGCCCGGGGAATCGCGCCTCGAAACGTGAGCAGAGTTGGGGAGTGAGGGCGATTTCGGGCACCAGGATCAGGGCTTGGCCGCCCTCGGAGCAGGCGAGCGCAGTTAGTGCTAGATATACCTCTGTTTTTCCTGACCCCGTCACGCCGTGGAGCAGATGGACTCCGGGCGCAGCGGCGGCGTCCACGGCGGCGCGTTGTGCGGCGGTGAGCGTTGGGGGTCGGCTCGGACGTTCAGTCGCGACATTCTGAGTCGTTCGAGAGCGCCGCTCCTTGCGCGCTGCCCCGTGCTTGACCAAGGTGGCCAGGACCCCGGGCGGCAGGTCGGCCGCGCGCGCCGGCAACGCCGCGAGCACGTCCGCGCCTCGCCCAGAGCGCACTCGTTCCTGATTTTGACCCGTCGCGACCGCCCAGACCTCCTCGTCGCGCACGCCGCGTACCACGACGTCCTCACCACGAACGAGCCTGCCGGCCTGGAGCGCACCCAGGGCGCCCGCGACATCCGCCACCTCGCCATGCAGGCGCCGTTCCAACGCCGCGCGCGTCAGCCCCGGCCGCTGAACCACCTCGCGAAGGAGGCTCCCGCGCCCTCCCGTCGGGGGGTCTAGCGCCAGGCGCTCGATTCCCTCGCCGGTCGGCTGGTAGGTGCGCCGGGTGGTCGCCACCGTGTCCGCTGGTGTGGCCGAGGCGATGACCTCGCCGAGCGGCGCCAAATAGTAGTCCGACATCCACCGGTAGAAGCTGAGTTGATCTGCGTCAAACACGGGCTCTTCGCTCAGAACATCTCGAATTTCGCGAACAGCGACGCCGTCGGGAGGCGCCTGGCCCGGGCCCACGACCCAGCCCACGAGCTCACGCCTACCGTAGGGGACCACCACCGGCGTTCCCGGCGCCAGCGGACGGGGCGCGTTCCACGAAAAATGCCCGTGTACGGGGAGCGGGACGGCGACTTCAACCAACACCCGGCCCGCCTATCCGCGGACCGCGCCAACCGTTGGCGGGATCGAAAACTGCTGAATTGCGCGATCGCCTTGCGGGCTTCTGGCGCCCGATATAGCCCCCGCCGGCCCTTGCCCGGATTCCCGGGGTGGGCGGAAACGATTCGACAGTGAGTAGTGAGATGAGCAACCGTCTGTTTGTGGGCAACCTTTCCTTCCGCACCCTTGAAGACTCCCTGCGCGCCGCATTCTCCCAGAATGGCGAAGTCACTGGCGTCCGCCTGATGCTCGACCGCGAAACGGGTCGCAGCCGCGGCTTCGCCTTCGTCGACATGGCGACCGCCGAGGCGGCAGAAGCCGCGATCCAGCAGTGGAACGGCGCTGAGCTCGACGGCCGCGCCCTCCGTGTCAACCCCGCCGAAGACCGGCGTGAGGGTGGCGGTGGTGGTGGTGGCTTCGGCGGTGGTGGTGGCGGCGGTCGCGGTGGTGGCGGCGGCTTCGGCGGCGGTGGTGGTGGTCGCGGCGGTGGCTTCGGCGGTGGCGGCGGTGGTCGCGGCGGTGGCGGCGGCTTTGGCGGTGGCGGTGGTGGTCGCGGCGGTGGCGGTGCCGGTGGTCCCGGTGGCGGCCGGGGTCGTCGGGACGACGAGTCGCCCTGGTAGTGGCAGCGGGGGCGCCTTGGTTGGCGCCCCGCGCGGCATGATAGCTTCGATAGATGGAAGTGATCGGCGGCTACGCGCGGACCGGGCGGCAGCTTCTCGGCCCCGGCTCTGATCTCATCGAGCTCCAAGGCGGGGACGGCGCTCGGTTCACGGCGGTGGTCTTTCACCCGGAGTACCGGGGTCATAACGCCATCAATGCCGCCCTGCACGTGGTCTATGGGTTCCTCGAGTCACCGATGGTCCCCGGGCTGGCGGAGCTCGTGCGCCACGAGCGCGACCAGGCCGCGTTTTTGTACAACACCGGGCAGGTGTGGAGTGTCGCCGAAGTCATCCGCACGCTCAGCGATCTGGGCGAGAGCGGGGGCCCGCGCGCCGGACTCGAACTACTGCTGCAGACCGGGACTATTCTCGTCGAAGCGGCGGAAACTGGCGAAGGCGCGGGGGTGTACAGCCACGGTGGATTGACACCCTGGCGGGTGATGTTGGATGGTGAGGGGCGGGTCAACCTCATCGGATACGCCCTGCCTCAGGTGGAAATACTTGTTTTCCACGACGAGCCTGGCCGGATCCCCCGGGAGGACGCGTTCCGCTACTGCCCCCCCGAACGCATGGACGCTCGGCGGGAGAACTTCACCTCGGACCTGTTCGGGCTCGGGTTGATCTGCTTCGAGCTCATGACCGGCCGTCCCGTGTACGACGGACTGATCAATGAGATCCGGACCAAGGCCGCGCGGGGAGAGACGAGCCGCCGCCTGCAGCAGTTCAAGGATACGCTGCCTGGGTCCGTGCGCGATGTGCTCACGACGACGTTGCGTCCCGAATTCCGCGATCGATTTGGGAGCGGCCAGCAGTTCATCGACGCGGTCTCGGCCGCCATCAGTGACCCAGCCCTCACCGGCCCCTCGCTACGGGAGGTCATGGCCCGCGTGGCACGGCACCAGCCGCGCGCGCGGCAGGAGCTCGATCCGGGGCGGACATCGATGCTCTCGAAGGAGGAGTTGCGCCGCCTCGCGGAGGATGAGGGTCCACTCACGTCGGCCCCATCTGGCCGGCAGGAATTTGCTGCTCCGTCGCGCTCCCCGCCGGCCCGCGCGCCCTCACCCTCACCGGAAGCCCTGGCCGCTCCCGCGGCGCTGGTCGCGCCAGCGCTGGCCAGATCGACGCCGCCTTCCGCTCCTGCGGCACCGGCGGACGTCCTCGTCAGCTCTGCAGGGGGGGGCGGACTTCCCTCTGGTCGACGGCCGCCACGCCTTGCGACCCTGGCGCCGGAAGCGCCCGCGCCGCCGCCGGCACCCTCGGTGATCACCTCGGTCCCGACCCGCGGCCGCGCTGCGCCGCCGGTCGATCTGCCCCCACCGGAACTCGCACCGCCTCCGCCCGCGGCCGCGCGGCCGGCAAGCCCCTTCGGCGCCGCGCGCCTCCCTCCGGGGCGGCGCCCGCCCCAGGCGTCGCCCACAGACGGCCGCCCGGCGGATGACCCCAAGTCGATGGTGGAGGAGATCCTCTCTCAGAGCGGCGGCAGCGGCGTCGCAGCGATTCGCGACCGCGTGGAACGTGCGATGCGGGCTTCCGGGAGTGGGCCCATCGCGACCCCGCGAGTCACCCCTCCGCCGCCGGTGGTAGTCCCGGGACCGGCCGCCGCAGCGTCCTCTCTCGGTGACTTCGTCCCGGTCGAAGTGGCCGCCCCCGGGGCAACGGCGGCCCCCGTCGTGGTCGCCCCTCCGCGCTCGCTCCCGCCCCCGCCGCCGGCCCCCCGGCCGGAAGGCGACGACGATGACGAGCATCCAACCGGCCCGAGCGCCTCAGGCCCGCGCCCGGTAGCGCCGCCACCGCCGACTGCATCGCCCCCCCCGTCGCCTGCGCCCCCCCCGTCGCCTGCGCTCCCCCCGTCGCCTGCGCCCGCCCCGTCGCCTGCGCCCACTCCCGCGCCTGCGCCCGCCCCACCCGCGCCGCCCCCCGCGCCGCCCCCCGCGCCGCCTCGTGCTTCGCCACCGCCGGCTCCCGCTCCACCCCCGCCGCCGCCGGTACGTTCGGCGGCTCCCGCCCTGGCCCCGCCGCATTCCGCGGCCGAGGGTCCGACTCCCTCGCCATCGCGGGCACGCAGGGTGCCCATCCAGGTCCGCCAGGCGGCGCGGGGCGAGCCCGTCGCCGTCCGTTTCGCCCGCGCCCCCGGCGTTCGCGGGCACCGGCAGCGGCTCCCAGCCGACACCACGCTCGCCCAGGCGGCTCACCAACTTGTGGGCGTTCTCGTTCCGCTGCGGTGCTCGCCGGACGGCCGCCTGCTCGGGTGGTATCGACTCGGCAATGAGCTGGGCCCCCTGCCCGTCGACCTGACCGTGGGCGAGCTGGACGACGAGGAGACCTGCTCCTTGCACTTCGTGGAGAACAACGCCGTGTGGATGTCGGTCGATGTCGATGGCCGTTCGGTGGGTCAGATGCTCGGATTGGCAGTGCCCATCGTCTCGCTGGTTGACGCGTTCGCGATGCAGTTCGGCCTCGCGGACGAGCCCTGGCAGCTTTCGCTGGATGGGGTGGTCCTTGATGACTTCCACATCCTGGCCGACCATGAGCTCACCGATACGAGTCGGCTCGCCATTCGGCGCGGGGTCCCGGGGTGAGTCAGGAACGTTGGGACGTCGTCCTGCGTTTTCTGGACGGGCCCCTGGCCTACCAGGGTGATCTCGTGCTTCGCGGGCCGGTCGTGCGGATCGGAAGCAATCCCGGCCCTGGCGGCCTCAAGCTCGAAGGCTACCGCGCGCTGGACGACCGTCACGCGGTCATCAGCGCCTACCAGGGCGGCACCGTGCAGATTGCGCAGGTCGGACCCAACCAGGTGCGGATGGCGCCGCACGAAAACGTGGACTGGGGCACCATCCAACCGCTGCGAGGCCCAGTATTCCTGTCCGATGGCGCCGCCGTGCACCTTGGTCCCCCCGGACGGGGGGCGACGTTCACCTTCGTGGAATGTCGCCGCCTCGGCGTTTGGCAGGCCCAGGCCATCCAGTCTGAGGTGACCGATCAGGTGGCGGGGGCCGAGGGCAACGCTGGCGCGGTCAAGCAGCTCGACCTTCGACGTCGGATTCCCTGGTGGTTCCTGCCTGGGATCGCGGCGATGGCCTTCGGCACGCTGGGGGTGATCACGCTTCTGGTGCTCGTCATCGTCCAGAACGAGGTCGAGCCGCTCGGCCCCAAGAGCGAGGGCAAGGACTACTATGACTACGGGGACGTCTTCGAGATCACCGAGGTGGACGCAGGCCTACGCGCCGCCAACTCCGGGGATGGGATGAAGGACTTCGTCACCTCGATCAACGCCGGCCTCGCCAATGACGATTCGTTGACAGACCCGGAGAAGGCCGATCCCAATCTGCTCTTGTGGGTGACGAAGTCACAGCAGATGTACATCGGGGGCTGGGCCTTTTGGAAGAAGCTCGACGATGCCGTCGATCGGTACGCGATGGTCGTTCGGAAACTGCGCGCCAAGCGCATGCCGGAGGTGCTGGCCGGCGTACCCTTCCAGGAGTCGGGCTACAACCCCGCAGCAAAGGACCACATGCTTTGCGCGTACGGAATGTGGCAGTTTCAGCCAGAGATCGCGGTCCGGAACGGGCTCAAGGTCAGCGGCTGCCACAACAGCAAAACCGGCGGACTCTTGTGGGCCCCGACCGAGAAGGCGCTCCCGGTCAACGCCATCGAAAAGGCCGAGTACGTGCTGGACCGACGGTGCACCATCAGCACCTGCGACGAGGACGAGCGCGACGACCCGGAGCGCGCCACCGACGCGGCGATTCGTAACTTCGAAGAGCCATGGAATGACCCGGCGTTTCGGAGCTCGGGGGCGATGGTCCAGATGCTGATCGCCACTCACAACGCCGGCTACGATGATGCGAAGTGGCGGTCGAACGGGCAGGTGAGTCGAACGAATATCGCGAGGGCATACGCGGCTTATCTGACAAATAACAACCTCAAGCGGGCGCCGGACTTTATCGGACGGAACATCACCTGTCGTAGCGCCACCGAGGGGGGCAAGCTCGACCTGAAGGACTTCAATGCAGGCTGCGGCGGGTACCTGCCCAGCGTCACCCAGACCTACGTGCCGTACGTCATCGCCCAGCACATGCTCGCCGTTTGTTATTACGGACAGAACTATAGCGAAATGCCAGAATTTGCGCCGTACGCCAAGTACACGGTCGGGTATTGCTCACGGATCGGCGTACCGACGCCCGAGGCGGTCCGGGCACGGAAAGGGGGCGCCAAGAAGTGAACGGTCGCCTCATCGCCGCGCTCGTCGCCTTGATGGTCCTGGTTCCGGTGACCGGCGGGCTCTTGTACGACGAGAAGATCGCCGCCCGCACTGACGTGGCCGACGCGGCCATCGCGATCGGTGATCCGCTCGCGGACCTGAAATTCGTGCCCGGCCAGCGCGAGACGAACTTCGCCGCGATGGGCTTCGACGCCAAAGAGGTGGCGGAGATCCTCACCCGAGTTGAGACGCTGACGAAGCGTCTCAACATCGGGGAGCCGGCGCTCGATACCATTCGCGCGTTGATCGATCAGACCGACGACCCCACAATCCTGGAAAACGGACTGTGCGGGCGCGCCAGTCCGGCACGCTACACTGCGCTCCAGTTACTCGTGGAAGAGAGCGGGGAAGAGTTGGTCGTGCGTGACCTGACGGGCATGCCGAATTTCGAAGTCCAGGATTGGTACAGTCGCGACCGTCCATTCGCTCTGATCACCGCCATCGAGCTGGTCGAAAACCGCGAGGCCGACGCGACCCGAATGGGCTTCGGGGCGGTGTTCGCACGTCAGGTGCCGATGGTGCTGGAGCGGAAGCGGCCGTGGGGCCCGGCCCTATTCAAGAACTGGTCGTGGGACGGGGTAAAAGACAAGTGGCGGGGGGTGGACGGAAAAGTCCAGGCGTACGCTGCGCTCCTGCACTTGACGCTGGAGAATGTGACCGGCGACGGTGGTCTATGCCGCACAGATTGACGATCAGTGCGCTATAGTCGGCCGCCCTGGAAGGATGGAACCCCGCCGACGATTCAAGTTCCTCAAGGAGCTCGCACAGGGCGGGTTCGGGAAGGTGTATCTGGCGGAAATGATTACCGGGGAAAACTTCTCCTCGGTGGTCGCCATCAAGTTGCTCCACGGGAAGTGGCTTAGCAACGACGAAATCGTCATGCGGTCCCGGGACGAGGCGCGGCTGCTCGGCCGGCTCCGGCACCGCAACATCGTCCGGGTCGAGGACCTGACCTCCATCGGCGGTCAGTGCGCGATTGTCATGGAGTATCTCCAGGGCATGGACCTCAAGTCCGTCACCGTGGCCCTCAAGGAGCAGGAGCGCGCCTTTCCACGGAAGGCCGCCATCGAGGCCATCGGGGCGATCGCGGCGGCGCTGGATGCGGCCTACACCCACCGGCCCCTCCAGGGCGGGGAAGCGCTGCAGGTCATTCACCGCGACATCAAGCCGTCCAACGCCATGATCACCGTCGAAGGCGATGTCAAGGTGCTGGACTTTGGCACCGCCCGGGCCACCTTCGAAGAGCGCGAAGCGAAGACGCAGGTCCTCGCTTTCGGCAGCCAGGCCTACATGGCTCCAGAGCGCATGTTGGGCGAGGCTGACGCCCCTTCGGGCGACATCTTCAGCCTCGGCATCACCCTCTACGAGTGCATCACCCTCGACACCTTCGGCAAGATCCCGCTTCGCCAGGAACGGTACGAGCCGACGGTTTCGGCGCGGCTCGACGCGCTCGATCTCGCCGACATGTCGCCGGCCGGTCGCGACGGCGTGCTTTCCTGCTTGCGGCGGATGCTCTCCTACGAGCCCGAGGCGCGGCCGAGCGCGGCGCAGGTGATCGACGAGATGGAGGCGCTCGCCGATCTGGCCAGTGACGCCGGCCTGAAGCGGTTCTCGCGGGAATTGGTTAAGAAGGCGTGTGATGCCTGGAGTCCTGATCAGGACCCCAACGATCCCTACACCGGCGCGATGATCTTCGAGGACGTCACCGGCGTCAGCGAAGCGCGTACGGCCGACCCTGTGGGTGCGCCCCGCGGCGACGACGAGTTCCAGGTTCCGCCCGAGCTGGCGGACCTGCCGGTCGATCTGCCCAGCGGCAGCCCAGCCGCCGCGGCGGGGGCGTCCGCCGCCTACGCCAGCCCGCCCGCCCCCCCTCGCGTCGCCAGCTTCCTTCCGGCCGCCCCCGCGCCGGCGCTCGATTCCGGCGCTATCCCAGGCCCCAACGCAACCTGGCCGCCGCTCTCCGCCGTCGACACCGGCCAACGGTCGGGTCCTCGGGCCAAGCCTGCGACCACCTCAGGGCCGCTGACCCACAGCGCGCCCACACTCGCGACGCTATCGACTTCGTCGGGGACGGCCGGCGAAGCGGCCCCGTCGGGCGGGTTCTGGAAGTACGGGGTGGCTTTGGCCGTGCTGGCGGTGCTTGGCGTGGTGGCCGCCCTCGCGCTCGGTCTCGTCGCCATCGGTACTTCGTCCTCCACCCCGACCGTCGTGGCAGGGGCCCCGACTACGAAGATGCCTCCAGGCAGATCAGACGTTGACTGGGCGCCGAACGCCAAGGGGAAGGGCGGCGCGATACTCCGTGTTCCCGATGGGGCCAGCGAGGTCGTGATCACCACGAGCAGCGGCTTCCGTCAGGAGTGGGACGGCTCGATGAACCTCCGACTCAAGGACCTCGAACCGGGTAGCGCCCGGGCAAAGCTCAAGCTCAGCTCGGGCACAAAGCTCACGGACTTCCCGGTCGCAGCCGATCAGACGTGCCTGCTGACTTGGCGCAGCGGTGCTTGGGAGCGTGGCGAATGTCGCTGATCCTGCTTCTCGTTGCTGGCGGCTGGGCGCAGGATTTCGGCTACGTGGCCATCGTCCAGCAGGCCCGTGAGGCGCTTCTCGCCAAGGACTACAAGACGGCGAAGACGCTGCTCACGGCGGCGGAGGCGGCGGCGCCCACCTCGAGCTCACCCTTGGCCGAGGCGGACCTGGCCAAGCTGCACTTCTTCCGTGGGCTGGTGGAGTGGCGCAGCGGCGACAAGGACAAGGCCGCGCTCGATCACTGGCGGCGCGTTCTCATAATCTCCCCGCAGTTCGAGCCCGATCCCGCACTCTTGCCGGAGGTCGATGCGCAAGACGTCATGTACGCCCTCCGGGGCGAGGTGCGCAACTACGACCAGTTTCCTACGGGGCTTCCGGAGGACTCGGGTGACGCGCTGATCTTCATCGACGGCAAGCGGATGGCCGCCGAGGACATGCTGATCAAAGGACGGCACCTGGTCCAGATCCGATGCGAAGGCGGTGAGTTTGCCGGCTCTTGGTACGACTACGGCGCGCCGCCGGTTGATTACCTCGTGTTGTGCTCCGGCGGTCAACTCGGCGGAAAGCCCGACCCCAAGGCCGAGAAGGCTAGGATAGAGGCTGAAAAGCGAAAGACGCTCGCCGACGCCAAGGTCGCCGAAAAGGCCAAGGCGGACGCAGAAAAGAAGGCGCTCGCCGACGCCAAGGTCGCGGAAAAGGCCAAGGCGGACGCAGAAAAGAAGGCGCTCGCCGACCAGGCCCTGGCCGCAAAGTCGACGGACAAGGCCGCCGCCGACAAGGCCGCCGCCGACAAGGCCACCGCCGACAAGGCCGCCGCCGACAAGGCCGCCGCCGACAAGGCCACCGCCGACAAGGCCACCGCCGACAAGGCCCTGGCCGCAAAGTCGACGGACAAGGCGGCAACGGACAAGGCCGCGGCGGACAAGGCTACGGCCGACAAGGCTGCTGCCGACAAG
This sequence comes from Deltaproteobacteria bacterium, assembly GCA_947490345.1. Lineage (GTDB taxonomy): Bacteria > Myxococcota_A > UBA796 > UBA796 > SXON01 > SXON01. The sequence continues at coordinate 10,165 of CANLGL010000007.1, read as the reverse complement.
GCTGCTGCCGACAAGGCTGCTGCCGACAAGGCCCTGGCCGCAAAGTCAACGGACAAGGCCGCCGCCGACAAGGCCGCGGCTGACAAGGCCGCCGCTGACAAGGCGTTGGCGGCGAGCACGGCCAAGGTGACGCGTCCGTCGGGTCCTGACCTCCCTGCCATCATCCTGATGTCCGCCGGGGGTGGCCTGCTGCTCGGCGGCGCCGCGATGAACTTCACCGTGGTCGAGCCGGCCTACGCCGCGATCAGCGAGGCCAACGCTTCGCCTGGGTCCATGTCGCGCGACTCCGCGACCGCATGGGAAGGCCGCTTCGACATCGGTCGTTACAGCACCATGGCGATGGTGGGCGGCGGTGTGGCGCTCCTCGGTGCCGGCGTGGTGCTGCAGGTCATCGACGCCCCGGTGATGATTCTACCGAACGGGGTCGTCGTCTCCGGGCGTTGGTAGCACCACCGGCCACCGCGGCGCGAACTCGACGAGCATGCCCGCTCGGGTGGGACCGCGCGCTCTGACCGCCTTCATCGGCGCCCCGCGCCACGCTTCGGCGACCCAGAGTTGATCCCACGTGTGCAGCGGCAGAGGCCAGGCGGGCCAGTTCGGCGCGCGCGAGGCGGGCAGCAGCTGCACCGAACGCAGCGTCGACGCCAGCCGCGGGCCGGCCAGCGGCAGTGGCGCGTCGATCGAGACCAAGAGCAGCGACGAGCCCAGGCTGTCCACCGTGCTGCGGAGTGCGGCCCGCGCGGTTCGCAGCGACGCCTCCCAATTCCGCACCGCGCCCAGCTCGGGGAGACTGGCGGTGACCAGCGGCAGGGTGGCGCCCGGGACTGCCACGAATGCCAGTCCGAGCGCGGTCCCCGGTGCTGGGGCATCGTTCCAGGAATCGGCCTCGCCGCAGAGATCGAAGCTCCCGCGCGAAAAGACGTGAATTGGGGGCTCCTGCGCCAGGCTCAGGACCTCGCCGCCGACGGCGGCGGCGAGCGCCTCGACTTCTCCACCACTGAGCGCCCCCCGCACCACCGCAAGGTCGGGCGCGGCCTCCGTCACCGCGGCGACGACGCCTTCGTGGTCAGCAGACAGCGTCCACTGCAGCACGCGCACCGTGCGTGTGGGCAGCGGCAGCCCTCGGGCACACGCCCGCGTCCGCTCGGCAAAGGGCGCGGCATCAACCCCGGCGGGTTCCGCAGGCGGCCTTGGAATCCGCGCGCTGGCCGCGGCGGCGACGGCCCCGAAGAGGATTCGCAGCGCCAAGGCGGTGTCGCGGCGCAGAAGTGCCGCGTAGGCCAGCCAACAGGCCCCAACCCACAGTACCGGCTCCACGAGCAGGACAAGGCTCGCGACGAGGCTCCCGTCCGCCAGCCATCCAAGGAGGGACCCGAACAACGCGAGGGCGGGCACGAGGAGAATGCGGAGCCAGGGCCTGACGCGGCGCATGGTCAGCGCGCGATGGGCTTGTACTTGATGCGGTGGGGCTGGTCCGCTTCGGCGCCGAGGCGCTTCTTTCGGTCGCGCTCGTAGTCGTCGTAGTTTCCTTCGAACCAGACGACCCGGCTGTCACCCTCGAACGCGAGGATGTGGGTGGCGATCCGGTCGAGGAACCAGCGGTCGTGACTCGTCACCAGCGCGCATCCGCCGAAGCCCAGCAGCGCGTCCTCGAGGGCGCGAAGGGTATCGACGTCCAGATCGTTGGTCGGCTCGTCGAGGAGCACCACGTTGCCGCCGGTCTGCAACATCGTCGCGAGCTGCAGACGATTGCGCTCACCACCGGACAGGGTTCCGACCTTCTGTTGCTGGTCGGTGCCTTTGAAATTGAAGGCACCGCAGTACGCGCGAGTGTTGATCTCCCGGTTGCCCACCTTGATGACGTCGCGACCGCCGCCGATGGTCTCGAAAACGCTCTTGTTGGGATCGAAGTTGCGGGTCTGCTCCACCGACGAGAGCTTTACGGTGTCGCCCACGATCAGCTCGCCGCCGTCGGGCTTTTCATGACCCGTGATGAGCTTGAAGAGCGTGGACTTCCCGGCGCCGTTGGGGCCGATCACGCCGACGATGCCGCCGGGCGGCAGGTCGAAGTCGACACCTTCGAACAGGAGCCGGTCACCAAAGCCCTTGGTCAATCCCTTCGCACGCAAAACGACATTGCCGAGGCGAGGGCCGGCGGGGATCACGATGTCGGCTTTCCCGCGCCGCTCCTCGGGCTCCGCGTCGAGCAGGCTTTCGTAGGCGGCGATGCGCGCCTTTGACTTCGCCTGGCGAGCGCGCGGCGACATCCGGACCCACTCCAACTCGCGCTCCAGCGTTTTCTGGCGGGCTCCGGCGGACTTCTCCTCCTGCTCCAGGCGCTTGGCCTTCTGCTCCAGCCACGAGGAGTAGTTGCCTTCCCATGGGATGCCGTGGCCTTGATCGAGCTCAAGGATCCAGCCGGCCACGTTGTCGAGGAAATAGCGATCGTGAGTGATCGCCACGACGGTGCCCTTGTATTCGTGTAGCGTACGCTCCAGCCACGCGACGCTTTCGGCGTCGAGGTGGTTGGTGGGCTCGTCCAGGAGGAGCATGTCCGTGGGTTGCAGGAGCAACTTGCACAAGGCGACGCGGCGTCGCTCTCCGCCCGACAGCGTCGCGATCTTCTGGTCGGCAGGCGGCACCCGCAAGGCGTCCATCGCGATTTCGAGTCGCCGGTCAAGCTCCCAGGCGTTGCAGGCATCGATCTTGTCTTGGAGTAGGGCTTGCTCCTCCATCAGCGCGTCGAAGTCGGCGTCCTCGTCGCCCATGGCGTTGGAGACCTCTTCAAAGCGCAACAGCAGGCCGCGGACATCCTTTACAGCCGACTCGATTTCGTCGCGTACGGTCCCCGTTTCGTCGAGCTTGGGCTCTTGGGGCAGGTAGCCGATGCGGGTGCCCGCGGCGGCCCAGGCCTCGCCGGTGAAATCGGTGTCCACCCCCGCCATCACCCGGAGCAACGTTGACTTTCCGGCGCCGTTGTTGCCGAGGACGCCGATCTTCGCGCCCGGATAGAACGAAAGCCAGATTCCCTTCAGCACTTCGCGCCCTCCGGGGAAGGCTTTGCGAAGCTGCTTCATGACATAAATGTACTGGTGGGCCATGGTCCGGCGCGGCTATCCCGCCGCGACCCTTCCGGCCTGACCGCAACCGGTTAGGACCGCGCCCTCAAATCCGGAGAACCCAATGCTCGCTCTCACTCTCGCCCTGCTCGGTTGTGCCCAGAAGACCGATGTGGACGCGCTCACCGCTCGCGTCGTCGCCCTCGAAGAAAAGGTCGTCACCCTTGAAAAGCGTCCCGCTGGCCCCGCGGGCCAGGTCGCCGCCGACCCCGTCAAGGAAGAAGCCGCGGGGGTGCTCATGAAGGAGGCCTCCGAGCTCCTCAAGGTCAACGACTACGCCGCCGCCAAGCCCAAGCTCGAGCAGCTGATCAAGGACTACGGCGATACCAAGGCCGGCAAGGCCGCCGATCGCCAGTACAAGGAAGTCGGCCTGATCGGCACCCCCGCCGCCGCGATCGAGGCGGCAAGCTGGTACCAGGGCAAGGGCGATTACAGCGCCGCCCCGGTCACGCTCATGGTCTTCTGGGAAATCTGGTGTCCCCACTGCAAGAAGGAGATGCCGGAGTTGGCCGAGCGGGAAGCCGAACTCAAGAAGAAAGGCATTCAGATCGTGGGCTTCACCAAGGTCACCAAGTCTGCAACCGACGAGAAGGTCGCCGAGTTCATCAAGGAACACAAGATCAAGTACCCGATGGCCAAGGAAAAGGACGGCAGCATGTCCAAGGCGTTCAACGTCTCCGGCATTCCGGCCGCGGCCCTGGTCAAAGATGGCAAGGTGATCTGGCGCGGCCACCCGGGTCGGCTGGATGAAGAGACCTTGGCCAAGCTCACCGGCTCCTGAGCCTGACGGCGCGCCGCGCCATGGCGAACTAACCGCCGACCGGCGTCACCGACTCCACGCGCACCTCGCAAGGAAGGGGGTGCCGCACCTGGACGACTCGATCGGTCGCGACACGCAGGGCCTCGGTAGAGTGCGCTGCGCGTGAGGCGAGCATCAGCTCGTGGCCGTTGACGCTCTCGATCTCCATGCCGACGCCGTCGAGGGTCACGGCGAGGTCGTCTTCCGGCAGCGCCGCGTCGAAGGTGAAGGGCGACACCGAGACACCCTGCACGCTGATCTGCACGCCGGCGTTGGTGAGGACGCGCTCAAGGATCTTCCCGTCGGCAGTCATGACGAGCTTGCCCGTCGCTGCGAGCGCGGCGGGAACGGCGTCATCACCGGGCACGCCTGCCAGCGTCAGGCGGAGCGTCGTCCCGGTCCACTGGCCGGGGAGGCCGTAGTCGGCAAGCCGAGCTGAGATGGTTTCTGCGGCGCACGCCCGGTCGAACCGCACCTCCACCACGGGTCCGGTGGCGGTCCCGGACGTGGAAAACACCGTCGCCACCCAGCCGACGCCGCCGACCAGCATCATGCCCGCGAAGACGATGGGCACGAGCAAGCTCCACGCCCGCGGGCTCGCAAACGGGGTGACGCCTCCGGTGGGGGGATGCTCGCCCGGCTCGCTCATCCGGACACCGGCCAGTCGATGCCGTGGCTCGGCTGGTAGCCGAGGATGTCCTTGGCACGCCGGCCGTCGAGCACGCCGCTGTAGTGGAAGCGGCGCCGGTTCATGCCGTAGCTGAAATCATGGCCGCGAAGTTGGCGGCGCCACCGGTACAGCGGGGTCATCCAGGCGCCCGGCACCGGGATGGCCAGGCGTCCCCACTTCCGGATGCACAACGACAGCGGGAGCGTGTCGTTTCCGGGGATGTTGAAGATGCCATGCTCGGTGGCGTGCACGGCCTTTTGGAGGGCCTCGACCGCGTCCCGCACGCTCATCAGGTTCAGCATGGGGTCGTAGCCCATGGGACGGAGACACACGGGCGAGCTCAGGTAGTCGAAGAGCTGCGAGCCCGTGCCCGGCGCGAGCACTTCCGCACAACGAAGCACCAGGATGCGCAACGGCGACAGCCCCATGTGGACGCAGGTGTGCAAGTCGGCTTCGACGCGGTCGCGCACGTATTGGGGGGCGTTGGGTGACAGGTTGATCGGATGGTCTTCGCCGATGAGCACCGGGAGATCGGCCTGCACCTGGTAGACCTCGGCGTAGCTGCGCAGGACGAAGGTGCGGATGGTGGGGTGGCGCTCGCAGAGCGCGAGTAAATCGCGGGTGGCGTTGACGTTGGCTTCGTGAACGGCCTTCCCCTCTTCGCCCGCACCGCGGCCCATCGCCGTGTGCACGATGACGTCGATGCCCAGGTCGCGGGCGGGCCCGAAAAGCAGCTCGCGGACGCGCCGTTCGCGGGTGAGGTTCACCGGCAGGTAGGTCAGTCGGCGGGCGTTGGCGAAGGGGAGCGCCTCTTCCATCGGGCGAGTCCCGACCGCCAGGACGTGGCCCACGTTGTCGTCGTCGAGCAGCGTCCGGACCAGGCGCTCCCCGATCGGCGCGTCGGCTCCGGTCACGAGGACGCCGCGGCTCATGCGAAGATCCCCGGACGCTCGGCGAGGCCCTTGTCGACGAGGGCCTGGACGGCGGACTTGACGCGCGCCGCCGCCTCTCGCACCGCTGCCGGATCATCGGCGTGCTCGGGTCGGTAGTCGAGGTCGGTGCGGATCGGGTCGCCGTAGTGGAGGTGGTAGTGAACGGGCATCGGCAGGGGGGTCAGGGTCACCGGGATGAACGGGGCGCCGGCGAACTGAATCGGGATGCGGCCGATCTGGGGCATCTGCTCCTCGCCGCCGACGACGCCGACGGGAACGACGGGCGCGCCGTGGCGGATGGCCAACTCGACGTGTCCCACCCGCCAATCCTGCAGCTTGTACCGGTCGCGAAAGTGTTTGGCGATGCCCGGCACCCCCTCGGGGAAGATGAGCAGGAGCTCGCCGGCCTCCAGGAGCACCCGCGCGTTTCCCCGGCTCCCTCCCACCATGCCGCCCCGCGCGAACAGGGTTCCGATAACCGGCAACATCGGCACGAAGTGGTCGGCGACGGTGCGTGCCACGCGCGGCGGGCTGGTGTGGCGCAGGATGTCGAGCCACAGCATCGCGCCGTCCACCGGCAACGCGCCCGAGTGGTTCGCCGCGATGACGGCCGGCCCGTCGGTGGGGATGGCGGCTTCTGCGCCGTAGGAGGACACCCGGAAATAGCGGTCGTACAGCGGCGCCAGCAGGACTTCGCCCAGGGCGACGATGTCCGGGTGCATTCCGAACGCGTCGAACCCGTGCCCTGCGTCCGCAAATCGCAGGCCTTTGAGACGTTCGCGCTCCTCGGCCGGGAGGGCCCCGGCGGTGAGCAGACGCGCGACAGCGAGCGACAAGGACATTCGGGCACGGGCTAACCTGCGCCCGCCCGAAGCAGCGGGCTACACTGGCGGCGCATGGACCGGGATGCGCAGGCGCGCCTACTGCTCGAGCAGCTTGGTGAGCCGGGCGCCCGGTGTGTTCACCTACGCGACGGTCGTGAGCACCATCTGTTCCGCGTGCAGCTCGCGGGCGGGGAGCGTGTGCTCAAGGTCCCGCGGGTTGACGGCCTACCCGACCCCTTCGATCCTACCCGGACCAGCAGCGAGCGCCTCCTCGGTGAGGGTGTCGCCATCGGACTCGCGCGCGAGGTGCCCGTGCCCGGCAATTACCAGTGCCACACGACGCGGCCGCCTTGTGCGACGATGGACTTCTTGCCGGGCTCAACCGCCGAACAGGCGCTCGAGCGCGGCCAGCTCGACGTGGACCAGCTCCTGCGGGTGTGCGTGCAGATGGGCCGCATGCTCGCCAATCTGCACAGCGTCAGGCGGACGGGCGATGGTGGGCTCCTCCCGGAGCTCGAGGTGGACGCCTCCGGAAACGGCCGCCTTCTTCATCTCGATTACCACCTTGGCAACGTGCTGGGGCGCCCCAAGCTCGGCGTGGGCTGGGAGGTGACGGGGGTCGTCGACTGGACGTGCGCCCGCTGGGGACCCCCAGAGGCGGACTTTGTCGAGATGCAGGTGAGCGTCTTCATCATGAATCCGCGGGCGCGGGACGCCTTCGTCGCGGGCTACCGCCAGGTCGCCCAGCGTGCCGTGGACCTGGCCGAAGTCGAAAGGCGGGCGGCACGCGAGATTCGGCGGCGACTTGCGGTCACGCCGGATGAAGGTGGCGAAGTGCGCGGCTACTGGTTGGCGTTCGCGGACAAACACTGATGGTGACCATACGCCCGATGGCCAACGACGAGTGGCCGGCGCTCGTCGAGATCCTCGCTCAGTCCTTCAACTTTCCGGCCCCCGGCTGGGACAGCTTCCGCGCCCGCCTCGGGGACGAGAACTTTCGGGTGGCGTGCGACGGCGCGCGCATCGTCGGCGGCTGCGGCATCTACCGGATGGGACAGGTCTGGATGGGCCGATCGGTCCCGCTGGCGGGTCTCGCCGGGGTGGGCGTTGCACCGGACATGCGAGGGAAGGGCGTCGCCAGGACGATGATGACATCGGTCTTGCGGGAGCTCCGTGCGTCAGGCACTCCGATCGCGGGGCTGTACCCCGCCTCGTGGCAGGTGTACCGGGCCGCCGGGTACGAGCTTGCCGGTGAGCGCGTGCAGTGGGAGCTGCCACTCCCCGCCTTGGCTGGGTTCCGTGCCGAGCTCCCCGTCGTACAAGTCGATCCCGCCAGCCCGGAGGCAACCGCGGCGTTGTCGTCCCGGTATCGGCCCGCTCACGGGAACCTCGACCGGAGCCCGGCCATCTGGGAGCGCCTCGGCAAGCCCCACGTGGGGTCACGGTACGCGTGGCTCGTCGGCGATGACGCCTACGTGATCCTCGGGCACGCGCCCGCCGATGCCCCGCATTGGGACATCGAGGTGTTCGATCTCCACGCTCCCACGGCGACCGCGGGACGCACGATCCTGTCGCTGCTTTCCGGACATCGGTCGCTCTCCGACAAGGTGCGGTGGTTCGGCAGTCCGGCCGATGCGCTGGTCACGCTCTTGCCCGAGCCGCAAGTCACGGTGGCGCAGCACCAGCGGTGGATGCTGCGCCTCGTTGACTTTCCCGCCGCGCTCGTGGGCCGGGGATGGCCGCTCGGCGCGGCGGGTGAGCTGCACGTCGACGTCGAGGACGCGCTCGTCCCCGAGCACGCTGGCACTTGGGTGATCAGCGTGTCGGACGGCAATGCGGTGGTGCGTCCGGGGGGGCGCGGCGAGCTCAAGCTCAGCGCGCGCTCGCTCGGTCCGCTGTATAGCGGCTACCTGAGCGCCACCGCCTTGGTGGCGGCCGGGCTGGCTTCGGGTCCCGCCAGCACGCTTTCCCTGGCCGACACGCTCTTCGCGACGCCGACGCCGTGGATGCGGGAGATGTATTGAGTATCGCTACCCTACCGCTGGCATGGCGGGCCCACCTCGACGAGCTGGCGTCGTCGCGGCGCCTCTTGTCGAGCGGACACGTGGTGAAGCTGGCGCTGCCGCTACGCGAGGTCTCTGAAGCCTACAACAGCGGCAACTTCTCGCTGCCGTGGACGCCGGAGCGCCTTGCCGCGCGGCTGCACTTCTTCCTGCCCCGCGACCAGGCCAAGGTGGTCGCGGCGCTCCGCGATGTCGCGGTTCCGCCCCTGTGGCTGGGCGAAGGGCGGGCGCTGGTCATCGTGGACGTCGGCGCCGGCATCGGGGCCAGCGCGCTCGGCGCGGTGCGCGCGCTCCGGGCGAAGGGGGTGACCCGGGCCTTGTCGGTGTCGCTCCTCGACTCCGATGCGGTCGCGCTGTCGGTGGCCAAGGATGTGCTTGCCCGATGCGACGGTGTGCGCGTCGAGGTGGTGACGGCCCTGCCCGACGAGGCCGATCTCATCGTGTTCGCAGCGGTGTTGCTCGAAGTGGCGGCGGGCGTGACGGAGGAGGCTGGCGACGGGCGCTGCGTAGGCCGCTTGCAAGACGCCGTGGGGCGGCTCTCGCCAGGCGGGCGCGTGGTGGTCGTGGAGCCGGCGCTGCGTGACCCCACGCGGCGCCTGATGCGGGTGCGTGATCGCCTGCTCGCGGGAGGAGTGCCGGTGTTGGCGCCCTGCACCCACGTGGGTCGCTGCGCGATGCTCGACGTGAAGAAGGACTGGTGCCACGACGATCTCCCCATCGATCTGCCGGTCTGGGTGCAGCCGCTGGCACGCGCGGCCGGACTTCGTTGGCAGGGGCTCACCTTCGCACGGCTGATCCTGACGCGGCAGGCAGAGCCAACGCCGAGCTTCCGTGTGGTCGCGCCGCTGCGTGACTCGCGCGGTCGGAAGGAGCGGCAATTGTGCGGGGCGTTCCCCGATGGGAGCACCCTGCGCTGGGTGGACCGGCTGGAGAAGCACGCCAGCGCGGCGAACGCCGCCTTTGGTGAGCTGGAGCGCGGCGACGGGCTGGAGATGGCGCCGGCGGAGGCGAGGGTGGGGGTGGAGACCGTCGTGAGGCGGGGGTAGGAGGCGAGGGGTGGGCGGCGTAGCTCGGGTGGCCCGCGAGTCGGGGATAGGGGATCTCGCATGAGCGATCTGGATGCCCTTGTCGTCGCGTGGAAGCGCGAGTTTCCGAGGCACGCCAGTGGCGGCATCTACGCTTTGCGGGGCTTCAGATTCCAATTGCTCTGCGCCCTGCGCGATGCCGTCTGTGCGTGGGTGGAGACGCCACGCGAGATCCCGAACTTCTTCGTCGAGAAGCTCTCGGACATCGTGGGTATTCGCTACGGTGAGATCGTCATCACTCAAGTCAAGCGCACGGGAACCAGCTCTCGTCTTCGCGAGGCGCTCGAGGAACTCTGGTCGATCCATGAGCTGGCGGCACGCCATACGCCGGACCTCCTACGCCAACTTCGGTTCCGAGTGCGATGTGCCCGATGGGAACTTGCGGACGCTTCGACTGTCCTGAATGCTTGGACCCCGGCACAACCATCGACAGGCCTCGACTCGTTCCGCGCCGTCACTACACTCGAAACGACGCCGGACCCGTTGGACGCGCTGCTGGTGGTCCTGGCGCGTGATGTCGGCGTGGCACACCCCCTCCGGTTCATCGAGGAGTGGGTTGGAAAGCTGGTGAATACCTCCGAGGGCGAACTCGCTCCGCTCTGCAAGGATCTGTGGTCGGCGCTCACCCAACCGCGCCCTCAGGGCGACGGATGGCACCTGTGGAGTCCGGACG
>CANLGL010000006.1 GCA_947490345.1 Deltaproteobacteria bacterium | reverse complement strand
GTCCGCGCCCGGGTGGTAGGCGGCGTCGGCGTCTTTGCAGTCCCCGCCGACCAGCACATGATCGGCGCTGGGCGGCTCGCAGTAGGACAGCGCCGAGGCGTCGTCGCCGAAGCCGTCGAGGTCGCCATCGACGAAGTACACGGTGGACACGCCCTCATCGACCGTCCCGTCGCAGTTGTTGTCCTTGCCGTCGCAGACCTCGACGCCGAGGGGGTTGATGGTGGCGTCGTTGTCGTCGCAGTCGCCTTCGGTGCCGAGGTAACCATCACCATCGATGTCGATATTGCCGCTGTCGTCGATGTTGTTGCCGCCGGACGTGTCGTCTTCGACCTTGCTGTCGTCGGTGTCGCCCGCGCATGCAACGCCGAGGAGGAAGGACAATCCGAGTACAGTGCGGTTCATGGGTCCTGCCATGGGAGGGGGTCAACCGTAGCACGATTGATGCTCTGGGCTAATAGGCAATGTGCCCATCGAGTCCTGGTTTCCGCTCCCGATCTTCTACGAGGCGATCCCCGACCACGAGCCGCTCTGCGCGGAGGTTCTCCCCCACCTGTTCCGCATCAGCCGCGGACGAAAAAAACACCAGCCACTCGTGACCGGACCGTCGTATAGTGGAAGCAATGCGCCCGACCGCGCGCAGTATCTGTTCAAGTTCCCTGAGCTGCGCCCGCTCTACGAGATGATCAACGTCCGGGCAAACATCTTCGCCCGAGAACTCGGCATCGATCTGACCCGCGAACACCTCTACATGGGGCGGAGCTGGGTCAACATCCTGGCCAACGGCGGCAAGGTCGAGTCCCACAATCACGTGGCGTCGGCCTTCTCGGGCGTCTTTTACCTTCAGGTCCCCGAGCCCGGCGCGCTCCGCTTTCTGGACCCCAAGCAGCCGATCCGTCGTGAGCCGCACTGCCTGAGCACGCCGAGCCCCTACAGCGTGGGGCACGTGGACTACCCGGCCAAAGAGGGCCTGCTATTGTTGTTTCCGGGCTATGCGATGCATGGCATGGTTGAACAACACACCGGCGAGATCGAGCGGGTCTCCGTCTCCTTCGATTACTTCAGCATCAGCATCAACGGGCAGTCGCCGCCGCCGCCGCCTCGCGCCTTGGTCGAAAAGCTGTGGGCGGAAATCGACGCCGACTCCGGCGCGCCGAGCGACGGAGAGCGCTGATCGCGCCGCGCTCTGATACGTGCCCCCCATGCGCCTTCGCCCCGCCCCCTTGCTTGTCGTCGGGTTTGCCCTCGCCGTGACCGTTGGACCCAGCCGCGCCGCCGCGCCGCCGAATCCGTTCGTGGTCATCGGCGTTGACGGGATGGAGTGGTCGGTCGTGGACGAGCTCCAAGCCAAGGGCCAGCTCCCCCACTTCAAGGCGCTCCGCGACCGCGGCGCCAGCGCCAGGCTCGCCACCGCCTACGGCGCCAACTCCCCGATCGTCTGGACCACGGTCGCAACCGGTCGCGACAAAGAAGATCACGGCATCGTCAACTTCGACGTCGCCACCGACTCTGGGAGCGCCCCCGTGTCGTCCACCATGCGGAAGGTCCCCGCGATCTGGAACATGGTGTCGCGGAAAGAATTCAGTCGTAAGGTGATGATGTTGGGGTGGTGGGGTTCGTGGCCCGCCGAGTCCGTCAACGGCATGATCGTCTCGGACCGCGCCAACCGTCCGGTCGAGAATCGGACCTCACCGGCGTCGTTCGAGGCAAACTTTTCGACCGAACTCAAGGCCATCCGCGCCGATCGTGGCATCTACCCTCGCGACGAAGACTCCGGCGGCGAGGACCGGATCATGGCGTGGTACCTGGAGAAGAACGCGAATGCCGGGTACGCGCTTACCTGGGCCTACCTCCACGGCACGGACCTCGTCAGCCACAAGTACTGGAAATATTATCGGCCCGACGGCTTCGCCAACGTAGACCCGAAAAAGAAGGCGTTATACGAAGATAAGATCCCGGAGAAGTATCGAGCGTTCGACGCCGTCCTCGGAAAGGTCGTGGCTGCTGCGCCGAAGAACACCAACTTCGTCATCCTCTCCGACCACGGTTTCGGCAAGTTGCCAGAAGAGTTCGTGAAGGTCTCCGTCGAGTTGGACATGGCCCTGGAGCATGTAGGCCTCCTCACGCGCAACGGGCGCACCGTGAACATGGCGGCCACCAAGGTGTTCAACTACCAGACCGCCGACTTCCAGATGGCGAAGATGGTCCGGTTCGCGCGCGCAGGCCGCGAAAAGGGCGGCGTGGTCTCGCCGGCCGACGAAGCCGCTGTACGTGCGGACCTCACCGCGAAACTGGCGAAGTTCAAGTACGAGGGCGGCGCCGCCGTGTTTGCTGTGCGTGACGCCAAGCCCTACGAGGTGAAAAAGGGCGCCGACTTCATGGTCGACATCCTCAGCGCCGGGGTGAGTGAGGCGGTCACCTACGAGGGCAAGACCTACGGCGACGTCGTCGGGCAGGTCGTCGAACACTCCGGCGGCCACGGCTGGGAGCCGCCGGGCGTCTTTTGCGCCGCGGGCCCCGACATCGATCCCAAGGCGAAGCTCGACGGCATTCGCATCCACGACATTACGCCAACGGTGCTCTACGGCATGGGCCTCCCCGGGGCCGACGATTTCGACGGGAAGGCCATCGAAGCGCTGTACACGCAGAGTTTTCGCGCTGCCCATCCGCTCAAAAAGATTCCCTCCTACGGCACGATGACCGAAGGAAAGCCCACTGAGGACAAGACCTCGGACGAGGCGATGTTGGAGCAGCTCCGGCAGCTTGGCTATATCGAGTAGAGTGTCCCGATGAGGACACCCTGGCTTCGCGGCGAAGACGGCAGTACGGGGCGACTGCTCCAACTCTGCTCCGCCTACTTCGTCTGTTACGTCGTGACCGGTGTATCGCTGAAGTACTTCCAGGGCTCCGCTGCCCAGGGATTTCCTGGCGTTTCCGACACCGCCTTCCTCGTGTACAGCACCACCGGCGGCTGCCTGCTGTGCCTGGTCGTTGTCTTCGCGCGGGGGTGGCACCGCTTCGAGGGTAGTTGGCGCCTCGCGCTCCCCATCGTACCGTCGGGGATCTGCACGGCGATCGTGATCCCGACGACGACGGTGATCTACTCGTTGCCGATCTCGGTCATGGTCGCCATGGTCATCATGCGCGGCAGCATCATCGTCGTGAGCCGCCTCGTGGACGAGGTCCAGATCCGCCAGGGCTTGTTGAAGAAAAAGGTTGTGTGTTAGCAGTGCTACGATTCTGTTTATGGACCACGCCCCACTCCCCACCGCCCTCGCCGCTCGCGACGACCTCTGGTACCGCAAGCGTCGCTACCACCACGGCAATTTGGGGTGCTCGGCGCTCGCGCGGGGGCGGCAGATCGTCAGCGTCCACGGGCCGGCCGCTCTCACCCTCCGGGGCCTGGCGCGGGACCTCGGCGTTACCGCCACCTCGCTGGTCCGACTGTTCGGAAACCTCGCCGGCATGCGCGCCGCGGTCGCCGACTCGGTCCTCGAAAAGCTGAGGGCGGAGGCAGGGGTGGTGCCTCGCCGTCCCATCACCGTAAATGACGTAGCCGGGCGATGGGTGGCGTTCGCCGCCGCGCATCCCAATCTCTACCGTCTATTGTCGGGCGAAGGCTGGCATCTTCCGGGCCACGGTCGCCGCGGCTTTCACAGCGTGCTTGCCGTGGCTTCCCCGCGCCGCTCACTGGAGGACGCGATCCGCGTGCGCACAGGCACACCTCTCAACCCGCGCGGAAACCGCGATCAGGCCTGCTACCTGGCGTCCGTGATTCACGGCCTCGCGCTCGCCCGCATCGATGGGGTCGGGGGCGCTTCGGTCGAGGTGGCGCTCGCGCGGGCGCTCCGGCCCTAAGCGGCAGGCGCCTCAGCACCCGGTGTTGGCCGCTCCCGGCGTGCCGTGATCAACCGTGTTGAACAGATCAACCGACCGGCACCACGACGTCGAGGCGTCGTTGTCGGTCACATCGAAGAAGTCTACGTCCAACTCCATCGAGTAGCCCGCCGCATAGGGGAAGCTCGTGGTCCACGTGACCCGATCGATCTCGAGGCCGGTGGAGTCGGTGAGCACCGCGCGATCCGAGGTGTTCGACAGCGCCAGGGACGTGCCGTACGCGTAGTCGACGGTGACCCCGCCGCCCATCACCGTGCTGCTGAGCGAGTAGCCGAAGACGACGTGCTCGCCCGCCGGCACCGACACATCCGCGGTGATCGAGTGGGTGGCGGCGTTGTCACCGATGGTCCATCCGCACATCTTGATGTCGATGGCGGTGTTGTTGTAGACCTCGACCCACTCTCCGGCCGGGTCGGTCACCGCCGCCGGATTCGGCATCACCTCCGTCACCAGCAGGTCGCCGGCGAGGATGAGGCCTTCGTCGCAATCGTCGTCGCAATCGTTGTCGAGGCCGTCGCGTGTTTCGGTCGCGATACCCGAAATCGCGTCGTCCTCGTCGTCGCAGTCGCTGCCCGACCATGCGTCGGAGTCGTCGCCGTCTTCGTCCTGGTCGTAGTCGCTGCCGCCAGAGCAGTCTTGGTCGACGCCGTCGTACCAGGTTTCTGTCGCGCTCGGCGAGATGGTGTCGTCGGTGTCGACGCAGTCGTCCCCGCCCGAGAAGAGGTAGTAGCCGTGGCCGTCCCCGTCGCGATCGAAGTCGTTGGCACCGTCGCAATCGCTGTCGGTCCCGTCGTACCAGATGTCGTACGCGCCGGGGTTGATGGTCCCGGAGGTGTCGTCGCAGTCCGTCCCGCCGTAGGCTTCGGCCAGGTAGCCGTCGCCGTCCTGATCGTAGTCGCTGCCGCCCGAACAATCGCGGTCGTCGCCGTCGTACCAGGCCTCGGTGGCGCCGGGGTTGACTACCGCGTCCTCGTCGTCACAGTCATCGGCGCTGCCGGTGGGGGAGCCGATGTCGGTGTACCCGTCGGCGTCCTGGTCGTAGTCGTCGGCGCCGTCGCAGTCGCTGTCGACGCCGTCGTACCAGGCCTCGGCCTCGCCGGGGTTGATGGTGTCGTCGACATCGTCGCAGTCGTCGGCCGAGCCGCTCGTGGAGCCGGTCGCCGTGAACCCGTCGGCGTCCTGATCGTAGTCGTCGGCGTCGTCGCAGTCCTGGTCGATCCCGTCGTACCAGATCTCGGTGGCCGCGGGGCTGATGGCCGCGTCGCCGTCGTCACAATCGGCCCCGCCGCCGCCCTCGCCGACGTAGCCGTCGCCGTCGAGATCGAAGTCGCTGGTTGATGAGCAGTCCTGGTCGATGCCGTCGTAGGGGATGTCGGTGGCGCCGGGGTTGGTCGTCGCATCAGTGTCGCGACAGTCATCACCGCCGTAGCTGCTGGAGAGGTAGCCGTCGGCGTCCTGATCGTAGTCATCGGCGCCGTCGCAGTCGGAGTCGGTGCCGTCGTACCAGCCGTCGACTGCGCCCGCGTAGACGGTGTCGTCGAGGTCGTTGCAATCGTCGCCGCCGACGCTCAGGTCCTCGCCGCCGTCGCCGTCCTGATCGTTGTCGTTGGCGCCGTCGCAGTCCTGGTCGATGCCGTCGTACCAGGTCTCGGTCGCGCCGGGGTTGATGGTCGCGTCGTCGTCGTCGCAGTCAGCGCCGCCCACCACCGTGGACTGGTAGCCGTCGCCATCGATGTCGTAGTCGCTGGTGTCAGAGCAGTCGCTGTCCACACCATCGTAGGGGACGTCGGTGGCGCCAGGGCTCACCGCGGGGTCGGTGTCGTCGCAGTCGCCGCCGCCCCAGGCCAGCGCGTCGTAGCCATCCGCGTCTTGGTCGTAGTCGTTGCCGCCGTCGCAAGCGCCGTCGACGCCGTCGTACCAGGCCTCGGTCGCGCCGAACCAGGTGGTGGCGACGGTATCGTCGCAGTCGAGGCCGCCGTAGAGGTCGCTGTCCTGGCCGTCGCCATCCTGGTCGTAATCGCTGCCACCGGAGCAGTCCTGGTCGGTGCCGTCGTACCAGACCTC
Organism: Deltaproteobacteria bacterium; assembly: GCA_947490345.1. GTDB lineage: Bacteria > Myxococcota_A > UBA796 > UBA796 > SXON01 > SXON01. Next base: position 127,150 of record CANLGL010000006.1, on the reverse strand, counting down.
GGGCATGCCGGGAAGCGAGCTGGCATCGGTGTCGTCGCAGTCTGAACCGCCGCCCGAGGGGTCGCGGGCGCCGTCGCCGTCCTGGTCGTAGTCGTCGTTGTCGGCGCAGTCGCTGTCGACACCGTCGTACCAGGCGTCGGTTGCCCCCGGGTACATCGCCGGGTCGGTGTCCAGGCAGTCGTCGCCGCCTCCGATTTCGGCCAGGGCGCCGTCGCCGTCCTGGTCGTAGTCGTTTTCGCCGCCGCAGTCGCTGTCGACGCCGTCGTACCAGGGGTCTCGCGCGCCGGGCAGGATGCTGGCGTCGAGGTCGTCGCAGTCGTCGCCGGTGCCCAACACTTGGGAACCGTCGCCGTCCTGGTCGTAGTCGTCGTTGCCGCCGCAGTCGCTGTCGACGCCGTCGTACCAGGCGTCGGCGAGGCCCGGGGCGCGGGCGGCGTCGGCGTCGTCGCAGTCGCCATCCACCTCGGCATAGCCGTCGCCGTCATCATCGCGGTAGGCGGTGCCCTCGTCGGTCTCGCCGTCGCAGTCGTTGTCCTTGGCATCGGCGAGCTCGGGCGCCTCGGGGTAGACGGTGGCGTCGAGATCATCGCAATCGCCGTCGCAATCGAGGACGTCGTCCCCATCCTCATCCAGGCAGGCCTCGACGTACAGATCGGTGCGGCAATCGCCCACCAGGCCCACCGGGTCGGTGAGCGAGAGCGTCAGGGCGTGGTCTCCGCCGGTTTCCGGCGTCCACGCAAACGAGATCACTCCCGTGCTGGCGGGGCTGCCGGCCCACAGCTCCCCGTCGAGATCGCTGTCGAGATGCCCCACGAGCAGCGCCGGATCGGTGTTGTCGTCGGTCGCACCCACGGTGACGTCGATGCGATCGCCCTTGCGGATGGCGGCGCCCGTCAGCGGGCTGGCGAACTCACAGGTGGGCGCGCTGTTGATTGCGGGGACGAGGGTGACGGTGTCCTCGCCGATCTGGCCGGCGTCGTCGGTAGCGAAGACGGAGACAATATGTTGGTTATTGCTGAGCGTGAGCGTCCACCCGACGTTGCCGCCCTCACAGGCCGTGCCGACTTCGGTTCTGAGAACGCCGTCGATGTCGGACTCTACCCGGTAGCCGAGCTGCGCCGGCTGAGTCTCGTCGTCGACCTGGGTGCAGAGGAGCAGGGCCGAGGCCGGATCGAAAGCGCTGCCGTCCGCCGGATGGACGATCGTGACGCTCGGCGCGTCGTTCGCCGATTTCAAGGTGGCCTCTTGGCAGCCGGCGAGCGCGAGGAGCAGCATGGACTCGGTCTACCCCACTGCTCGGCCGCCGTCAGGAAAAAGTGTGCGACGGAAAGGGAGCGATGGGGTGGCGGCGGGGCAGCGCTCTGCGGCGGCGGGCGGATCGATGGCCAGGACGAACCTCAACATCTCGGTTGCGAGGCGGTCGGGAAGCGGCGTCTGGAGGCCGTGCCAGCGGATGACCTGCGGCCGCTTCAAGCGCCGGAGAGAGGACGGCGATGTGCCTTCCCGGTCCGCGCCCAGCAGGAGGCGCGTGGGTTCGTGTCGAGGATGACGTTCAACGGCCGGAGCGTTCCCGTCGGGTCTGACGCACAAGTGCGACGGAGAGCGCCACCAGCTCCTCTTCGTCGAGTTCTCCACCGGCGACATTGTCGGCAACCACGGACCGCGCCGCACGGCCCGCCCGCGGAGTCAGGGTTCCTCCTCATCGAACACTTGCTCCAACGACAGCGGCGCCTGGGGTGCGTGGCGGACTGTCAGAATCACGACGCGGGCCGCCGCCTCGTCGTGTAGGTAGAAACACGATGCCCAGCTGCGGGTGATCGGCGAGAACCGCGACACGGTCGAACAGGGAGGCGATGACGCGCGCGGCGGCGGCCGGGCTGCGGTCCGCGATGAAGTCACCGATCTCCGTCATCCGGAGCATCGCGCGCTCCGACTACCCCAACTCGACGCTCATGCGCGATAGCGGCCCAGCAACTCGGCTCGGGCGTCGGCGTGCGTGGTGACGCGGCCCTCGCGAGCATCGAGAAGTCCTGCCTGGAGGTCGCGCAGGAGATCGTTCTCATCCAGCAACGCCTGGTAGGTCCCCACGTCGAGCAGCACCGCGGCGCTGCGTCCGTTCTGGGTGAGCACCAGCGGGCGTCCGCTCTCCCGGAGCCTCCGGAGCGTCGCCGCGGTGTTGGCGCGGAAGTCCGAAACGGGCTGGATGTCGTCGTGGAGGTTGAGCGCGGGGATGGACATGCGTACAGAATTGCGTACAAGAAGACGACCGGCAACCACGCCTCGCATCGCCACCTCTTCAACAACCCCGTCCGCGCCGAACGCGCGACGGGAGGCCACTGCGGGTGGAGCCCGGCGCCAACGGCACCATGGATCGCCGGAGCGATTCTGCGATGAACGTGGTGCGGCGCCCGCCGAATGCTGAACGAAGCGAGCCCTTCGATTGCCCGCCGCCCATCCGTGCCGCGCCTCGACAGCCTTACGACGAGAGTGGGGTGACTCGGGGTTGATCACTCCGGCTGGGGAGAGGCTCGACGGATCGGGAGCACGCGTACACGGGTTTGGTTTCGTCCAGCGTGACAAGGGCGCCGCTGGTGAGCGCGTCGGCCTGTGCCCGCAGCACGGCCAGCACCTCCGCACCGATCGCCTCGGGGACCAAGTCCAGGGCGCGTACCTGGATCACGCTTGGGCCTGCGACGCCCGACATGGCGAGAAGGGCCCCAAAATCTAAGTCGTTCGTGAAAACGACGCGGCTTTCCGCTGCTGCCCACCGCATCAACTCCTCGTCCGTCGCCCGGACATCGCCGACGCTCGACCAGTGAACGGCCTCGACCCCAGCAGCGAGGAGGAACGGACCCACTCGGGCGTGAGGTTCATATCGACCAGGAGCTTCACGACGCCTTCAGCGGCACCTCAACCTCCTCGACCCTCCAAGCCGCGTAGGACAGGGCCGCTAGAACATCGTCGCGATCGAGGTAGGGATAAAGCGCCAGGACGCGCTCGAGCGAGTGCCCCGAGGCGAGCAAGCCCACGATGGTGCCCACCGTCACCCGCATGCCGCGGATGCACGGTCGACCGCCCATCATCGCAGGATCTTGGGTGATGCGTTGACGGGGGTCAGCGTTCATTCGCTCAGTATACCCGATGGGATCGCCCCCCGTCACCCACGTTGGCGACGACCACCTCTTCAACGCGCCCCCCTTCCTCGCCTAACGCTCGAATTCTGCCGCCAAGACGGCGCTTCGCCGGCTTGGTCGGCAGCAATTCGTTGTTAGGCTCACTGCTGGTGGCGACGGGCACTGAAGCAACCTCGTATTCGCCGCGATGCTGGCCTTACCACCACCCGCTCGACGTGCGACTCGGGCGCCGGGAGGCCGACGGTGGGGGAGCCGCGGCCGGTGGAGCCCGGCGCGACCGGCACCGAGGATCGCCGAAGCGTTCTGCGATGAGGGTCGCGCGGCGGCAACAGATGGCGGAGCGACGCCGAGAGTCGGAACGGCGGGCTCAGCGACTGGGCAAACGTTGGAGTTCGGAGCCAGCACCCGTGGCGGAGCCGTGGGTGGCTACGGGCCTCCGGGGCGCCCGGAGCAGCCGCGTTCAGGTTTCCTTTCGACCGGTCCCTCCGGCGTGCCGTGTCGCCGGGCGCCCCGACCGGGCCTACCCGAGCGACTCACCCAACGGTTCGAATCCGTGGTCGGACAACAGGAATATGCCAGTTGATAGCGGCTTTCGCCCCTCACGCAACCACGGCTCGAAGTGCTCGGCGAGCTGCGCGCGCGTCGACTCGTCGCCCGTCGGGAACACAACGAGCACGTCCCGGTGGGGCACGCAGGCGCAGAGGTCGTTGGTTCCCAGGTGCGCCGCGGCAAAGTTTCGCAGGTCGGGCAGGAACAGGCAGCTGGCCGCGAGCCATTGCGGCCCGAAGACCATCCACCGCTGCCCCGTCGGCGCTGTTCCGAGGCCGATGGTCACCTTGCCATCGGCCACGGCTCGCGCGAGGTTCAGGGTTGCGACCGCCAGCGGGCTCCCCTCCAGTCGACGGAGGAGCGGCGCGTCGGCGTGGAGAATCCGCGCGGCCCCGTCGTGATCCTCTGCGAAACCCAAAAAGAGGCCGTGGCCCCCCGGCTCGGCGACCGAGTCGGCTTCCAGCCGCGCCGCGGTGAGCAGGAACGGGTACAAGCGCGACGGGTCGAGTTTGCCGCCTTGGCCGAGGGCTCGCTCCACCGCCGCGGCGTCGGGAACCACTACTACTGACGCGACGACTCGCTCACAGAAGTCCAAAAACCCCGCGAGATCGTCAGGCCCGCCCGCGTCAGCGTACTTGTAGAAGCTCACCGTGACGCCTGGGAGTGCGTCGCCAAGGGGTGCGTCGCGGACGATCGCCCGACACGCCATGAACGCCGGCTCGACGCCGACGCCCGTTAGCCCCGCGACGAATCGGCCAGAACCGCGGACGACATCGGAGCGCACGAACACGTGCGCCGGCATTGCCCCCAGGGCAGCGCGGTGAACCCCGTCACACAGATTCTTGGCCGCGGATACGGGATCGGCGTCGTGAGCTGCCTTCCACGAGCCGACGGTCACCTCGCACTGCCACGAGTCGGAGAACGCCGAGAATGGGTCACGCTCGCGTCGAACAACGAACCCGTCCGGCAGCTCGATGGCGAAATCGGAATCTACCCACCGCATCGCGGCGGCATATCCCGTTCCCGATGCTCGGTCGCCGACGACAGACGACGCGGAGTGCGTCGCGCAACGCGCGCCACGAACGCTGCGCGACGCCCACACCCGGCTCTCCGGCGCTGGCCACCTCCGCGCTTGCGTTGCTCGCCCGAGGTTGCCCAACCGCACGGCGCTCGCGTTCTGCTCCGACCATCTGGCACCGGTGGTCGTGCCGCCACCTCTTCATCAGCCCCCTCCTGGCCTAACGCAAATTCCCCACCCCTGCAGATCTCCCCCCCGCCGGCGCTATCCGCCCTGAACCAGCCATCTCTCTCCCCCCCCCGGGCGGGGTGCGCCCGGGGCAAGGCGGCCGGGACCGAGCCTGGACGCCATTCCTACGCGATAGGCAGACCTGCGTAATTCGGGGCGGCTGGCTCCCTCACGAACAGCCGATCCATGGGACTGAGCACGCCGGCGGGGCCTCGGTCGAGGACGTGGGTGTAGATCATGGTGGTCGACAGGTCCGAGTGCCCGAGGAGCTCCTGGAGGGTGCGGATGTCGTAGCCGTCCTCGAGGAGGTGGGTGGCGAACGAGTGACGGAACGTGTGGGGAGACGCTCGCTTGGTGAGGCCGGCGCCACGAACAGCGGTGGCGACGGCCTCTTGGAGTACCGTCTGGTGGAGGTGGTGCCGCCTGCGTTGGTTGGTTTCGGTGTGGCGGTAGGTCCTCGTGGCGGGAAACACCCATTGCCACGGCCAGGAGCACGCGTCGTCCGGGTATTTTCGCGCGAGGGCGTCGGGCAACTCCACCCACCCTCCTCCCACAGCCAAGTCGGCTTGGTGTTGGCGCTGAACGGCGAGGAGCTGCTCTTCGAGCGGATCGCGCAGGCTCACCGGCAAGAGCGCCTGCCGGTCCTTCCCACCCTTGCCGTCGCGAATGAGCAACTGCCGGCGTTCGAAATCGATGTCCTTGACGCGGAGCCGGCACGCCTCCGTCAAGCGTAGGCCCGAGCCGTACAGCAGGCTGACCATGAGCTTGGGCACGCCCTCCATTTGCGCGAGCACTCCGCGGACCTCGGAGCGCGACAAGACCACTGGCAAACGGAGCGGCCGTTGGGCGCGGACCATCTCGTCGAGCCACGGGAGCCGGATGTCGAGCACCTCACGGTAGAGAAACAACAGCGCCGCGAGCGCCTGGTTCTGTGTTGACGCTGACACGTGGCCCGCCGTGGCAAGGTGACTCAAGAATGCGGTGACCTCCTGGCCGCCGAGTCCCGAGGGCGAACATTGGCCGTGGAAGTCATAGAAGCGCACCATCCAACGCAGGTACGCTTCCTCCGTGCGGGGACTGAGGTGGCGGAGACGCATGACCGCGCGGGCCTTGTCGCCGAGCCGGGGCGCGTTGTCGGGCATCGCGAACCGATAGGCACGGGACTCCGTGTGGCAAGGCCACAGGTCACGTCGCCCTCCCCGACCGTGGGCACATCAGGTTAGGCCCGCGGCGGAGGCTACGGCGCCATGGAGATCCGTCTTTTTGCGGGAAACGCCAACCCCACACAGGCGCGCACCATCGCCGAGCACCTGGGTTGCCCGCTCGGCGCGGTGCGGGTCAACCGCTTCTCGGACGGGGAAATCCAGGTGGAGATCGACGAGAACGTCCGCGGTCGCGACGTCTACCTCGTTCAGCCCACCTCCCGACCAGCCAACGACCACATCATGGAGCTGCTGGTGATGGCGGACGCGTGCAAGCGCGCCAGCGCTGGGCGGGTGACGGCGGTCATTCCCTACTACGGTTACTCGCGACAGGATCGGAAGGTGGCCCCGCGGGCGCCGATCACGGCGAAGCTCGTCGCCGACCTCATCCAGACCGCTGGCATCAATCGCGTCGTCACCATGGACCTGCACGCCGGGCAGATCCAGGGCTTCTTCGACATCCCGGTCGACAACCTCTACGGGGGGCCCACCCTCTCCGAGCACGTCCTCCGTAGTGTGGACACCACGCAGTGCGTCGTGGTCAGCCCGGATGCGGGCGGCGTCGAGCGGGCGCGAGGTTTTGCCAAGCGCATCGGCGCCACCATCGCGATCATCGACAAACGGCGCACAGGGCCCAACAAGTCCGAAGTCCTCCACCTGATCGGTGAGGTGCGCGACCGCACCGCGATCATCGTCGATGACATGATCGACACCGCCGGAACGCTCCAGAAGGCGGCCCAGGCCGTCCAGGAAAATGGCGCGACTGCCGTTTATGCGGTCGCGACCCATGCGGTGCTCAGCGGGCCGGCGGTCGAGCGCATCAACGAGAGCGTACTCAAGAAGGTCTTCGTCACCGACACCATCCCGCTGATGGCCGATGCCGCAGCGTGCGCGAAGATCTCGGTGGTTTCGGTCGGGCGCGTGCTCGCGGAGGCCATTCGCAGCATCCACAGCAACGACTCGGTTTCGAGGTTGTTCAGGTAGGGGGGGGGGGGCGGCCGCCCGGGCCGAGCCCGGTCGCCGGGCCATCGCGGCGGGGCGCAGCCCCTCTGCTCTGTCCCTGCCGCTTCCGCCACCGGCAACGCTCGCGAGGGTGTACAAGAGCCATGCCCCCGAAAATGCGACACCCCTCCAGGCCATGCCCCCCAATTTGCGACAGGAGCGCTACCGAGGGTGTCCGCGCCGCAGACTCGTGCCAAATTCGCGGCGTTGGTTCGTGGCGGAATTCTCGTTAGGGCATGAACTCGGGGCTACTGTCGCAAATTGCCCCCCATGGCTCGGCCGGTGTCGCAAATCGGGGGGCTTGGCCGGCGAGGGCCACGCTGCGCGATCGCTCGCTCTGGGCCCGAGTTTGCATCGCAAGCGGAGGGCTGAAAGACGAAGCGCAAGCACAAGCGGAATCGCCGCCGCCAGTAGCCCCCCCCCTACACGTCCAAATCGTCAACCTCCGGCCCCGCCTCCATGATCGCGTGGTACCGCGGCGCCGCGTCCTTCCCCATCAGGTCGGAGATGACGCGATCGGTGGAGACCGCCTCGCCGTCGGGGATCTGGACCCGCAACAGCCGCCGCTTCTTCGGGTCGAGCGTCGTCTCGTACAACACCTTGGGCGGCATCTCGCCGAGGCCCTTGAACCGGCTGATCTCGGGTTGGGCGCGAGGCGGGAGCTTCTTGAGCACGCGCTCCTTTTCCCGGTCGTCGATGGCCCAGTGGGTCGTGTGGCCAACGTCGATGCGGTACAGCGGCGGCTGGGCCAGGTACAGGTAGCCCCCGGCCAGCAGCTCGGGCATGTACCGGTAGAAGAAGGTCAACAACAACGTGGCGATGTGGTGACCGTCCACGTCGGCATCCATGAGTAGGACAATCTTGTGGTAACGCAAGCGCTCCATGTTGATGTCTTTGCCGATGCCACAACCCAAGGCGCTGACAATATCCGAGAGCTCCTTGTTTTCCAGGAGCTTCTTCAGCCCCGCCTGCTCGGTGTTGAGCACCTTTCCGCGCAACGGCAGGATGGCTTGGGTTTCACGGTCGCGACCCTGCTTGGCGGAGCCACCGGCGCTGTCGCCTTCGACGATGAACAACTCGCTGCCGGCGGGGTCGCTCGATGAGCAGTCGGCGAGCTTGCCGGGGAGCACCGAGCGGGCGTTGACCGGCGACTTCCGCCGGACATTGTCCTCGGCGCTGCGGCTGGCCATCCTCGCGCGGGCCGCTTGGATGACGCGGCTCACCACGAGGTCGGCCACCGTTCGATTGGTGTTGAGGTACTGTTCGAGGGCGCCGCGGATGGCGCTCTCCACGATGCCGCGCATCTCGGGGTTGTTGAGCTTGTCTTTGGTCTGGCCCTGGAACTGCGGCTCGGCCAAAAAAACACTGGTGACACAGACGATACCCTCGCGGATGTCCTCCGCCTGAAGGACGATGCCGCGCGGCTGGAGCTCGTGCGTCTCGATGTAGGTGCGCACGGCACGGGTGATGGCATCGCGGGCGCCTTGCTCGTGGGTGCCGCCATTGCCGGTAGGGATGCCGTTGGCGTAGCTGGCGAAGAGCTCGCGGGTGCCGTCAGTCCACAAAAGCGCCAACTCAACGCGCACGCCGTTCTGTTTGGTGGTGTAGAAGGGCTCGGGCAGGATGGGCACCCGCGCGTTTCGTTTGGCCAATGCAAGCGACCAGTCGCGAATGCCGCCGTCGTGTTTGAACTCTTCGTTGGTGCCCGCCATCTCGTCTTTGAGGACGATGCGCAGGCCCTTGTGGATGTACGAGATCACTTCGAGGCGGTCGCGCACCCGGTCGGACTCGAACCCGAGATTCTCCCCAAAGATCTCGGTGTCGGGGCGGAACTTGATGGTGGTGCCGGTGCCGCGCGCCTCGCCCACCCGGTCGAGCCCCGTTCGCGCCTTGCCGCGCCGGAAGGTCATGCGGTGCTCGGCGCCGCCGCGACGAACGGTGGCGACCAGCTCTTCGGAGAGCGCGTTGACGACGCTGCTGCCGACGCCGTGGAGCCCCCCCGAGGCCGAGTAGGCCTTGTTGTCGAATTTGCCACCCGCGTGCAGCGTGCAGAGGATCACTTCGAGGGTCGGGCGTTTGGCTTTGGGGTGGATGTCCACCGGGATGCCGCGGCCGTTGTCGGTGACCGTGGCGGTGCGGCCGTCGGCGTGCAGGGTGACGTGGATGAGCGACGCGTGCCCATTCATCGCCTCGTCCACCGAGTTGTCCACGATCTCCCACAGCAGGTGGTGGAAGCCGTCGGCGCCGGTGCCGCCGATGTACATGCCCGGGCGCTTGCGGACCGGGTCCAGCCCCTCGAGAATCTGGATGTCGCTGCCGCTGTACTCGGCCATGGGCTAGGCCTCGCCGTCGACGGTGGGCTTGCCGAGCGCGATCTCGGCCGGGCGCTTCCACACGGCGAAGAATCCGCGCCGGAACAGCTGCGAGCCGCGCGCGGCGCGGGCGCCGCCGTACTTGCGGGCGTTGACCACCTCTTCGCGGCCGAGCTGGGTGAGCACAGACGGGCCCGTGTCGCGACCTGCATGAAGTTCGAAGGCGAAGACGGTGTCCTCGTCGCGCAGCTTCAGCGCCATCACGCCCTTTCCGGCGCCTTTGAGGATGGGAATCTCGCTGACCAGGAAGGTGAGCACGTTGCCCTGGGTGCTGGCGAGGCAGACGTTCTCCGCGCCGTGGCTGACGTACGCGGCGAGCACCTGATCGGTGGGGCCGTCCAAGCGCATCAGCGTGCGGCCGTTGCGATTGCTGGTCTCGGCGACCATCGCCACCGGCATGCGCACGACCTTGCCGGCGCGCGACACCGCGACGAAGTAGGGTGGCGGCGGATCATCGCCGAGCGCGAGCGTTGTCTGGGCGGGACCCGCCGGGAGGTTGCGGGGGTCGTGGGAGAGCACACCAACCACGCGTTCACCATCGGCGAAGGCGAAGAACTTCTGGATGGGCTCGCCGTAGCCAGTGGTGGCGGGCAGCCCGTCTACCCGCAGGGAGTACGCCATGCCGTGGCTGGTGAACAGCGTCAGCATGTGGCGGGTGGTGCTGCGCAGCGCCCAGCCGATGCTGTCGCCCTCGCGAACGCGCACCTTCTCCACCCCCGTGATCGTGCCCTGGCGCTTGGTCCAACCGTCGCGCGTCACGACGACCACCGCATCTTCCGACACGAGGTAGGCGTCCTCGGTGTAGACGACGGCCGCCGTCTCGACCCCGATGCGCGTGCGTCGGGCCTCGCCGTACTGGGTGCGGATGTTGCCGAGCTCGTCCTTGACCACGTCGCGGAGGGCCTGGCGGCTGCCGACGATGGCGGCGAGGCGGTCGGCGGCGGCGCGCTTTTCCCCGAGCTCCTCCTGGATGACCAGGATCTCGAGTTTGGCCAGGCGGTAGAGCTTCAGCTCCAAGATGGCGTCGACCTGTACGTCGTCGAGGTCGAAGCGGACCATGAGCTTTTCAGCGGCGTCGCGACGACCTTCTGACGCGCGGATGATCCGGATGGCCTCGTCGAGGCAGTCGAAGATCTTGGCGAAGCCTTCGAGGATGTGGATGCGCTCGCGCAGCCGTCCCAGCTCGTACTCCAGGCGGCGCCGCACCGTCTCGATGCGGAAGTCCAGCCAGTGCTGGAGCATGCGCTTGAGGTCCAGTCGCTCCGGGGCGGCAGACTCCGGGTTTTCGGTGGGGACCAGCGCCGTCATGTTGACGTGGATGGCCTCTTCGAGGCGGGTGTGCTTGTAGAGGAAGGCCAACGCCGCGCTTTCGTCACCCTGTTGCCGAAGCTCCAGCACCACCCGCACGATGTCGGTGCTCTCATCACGCACATCGACGATCTGCGGAAGTTTCTTCTGGACGACGAGATCGCCAATCTCCTCGACCATCTTTGCCTTGTTGACTCCGTAAGGCACCGAGTTGATGATCACGAAGTGTTTGCGGCCTTTCGTTTCGGTATCCCAGGTTCCCCGCACTTTGACGGTGCCCTGGCCCAGCTCATACATCTGGTGGAGCTCGTCAGCACCCGTCGTGATCTCTCCGCCGGTGGGCAGGTCGGGCCCTTTGACCTTGCGGCACAGCTGCGCGATCGAGGAATCCGGGTCTTCGAGCAACATCAGGCAGGCGTCGATGACTTCCCGCAGGTTGTGCGGTGGGATGTTGGTCGCCATGCCGACCGCGATACCCTCGCTCCCGTTCACCAGTAGATTGGGAAACTGGGCAGGCAGAACCACGGGTTCGGTGTTCTGTCCGTCGTAAGTCTTCCGGGTGTCGACGGTGTTCTGCTTCAGCTCGGCGAGCAGCTCCACCGCGATCGCGGTCAGCTTGGCTTCGGTGTAGCGATAGGCCGCGGCATTGTCACCGTCGATGCTGCCGAAGTTTCCCTGACCATCCACCAAAGGATGGCGTAGCGAAAAGGGCTGCGCCATCCGCACCAGCGCCTCGTAGACCGAGCTGTCGCCGTGGGGGTGGTACTTGCCGAGCACATCACCGACGATGGCCGCGCACTTCTTGTACCGCGCCTCGGGCGTGAGCTTCTGGTCGTGGAACATCGCGTACAGGATGCGGCGGTGCACTGGCTTGAGGCCGTCGCGCACATCCGGCAGCGCCCGCGCCTTGATGACGCTGAGCGCGTAGCTGAGGTAGCGTCGGCGCGCGGCCTCGGCGAGGGAGGTGGTGAGCAGTTCCATGCGGCGCCGGGTGGAGCAGGGCGAGGGAGGGGCAACGAGGTGCGGGCCGGGAGGACCGCGAGGGGACGCCTGCTATATCACGCCTGGAGCCACGCGATCGTGTCGTCGGCGACCTCTTCCCACCCTGGTTGCTGCACGATCCAGTGGGTGCGGCCCGGATACTCTTTGAGCGTGACCGGCGCGGGCGAACCCTTTTGGAGCCGGTGGGTGGCGCGCACCATCGAGGCGCTGACGGTGCGATCCTCGAGGCCGGCGACGAGCAGCAGCGGCTGGGTGCGGCGGGTGGGATCGAGGGCCAGGAGCTTGGTGAACGGCGCGTTGGCGCCTTGCTGATAGAGCTTCTTGGGCGTCGGCACCACGAAGTTGTCGTAGGCGGCGCGCTGCTCCGCTTCGGGCTGGGTGTGCGTCCAGCCCCATTGGAACTGGGCGAAGCTCATCTGGGCGATGGGGCCGCCGCCGAACAGCACGGGAAGGCCCGCCCGCAAGGCGTTCCAGCTTGGGAGCACGCCGCGCGGGGGCGCAGGGTCGATGGCGACTCCCGCCGTCCCCATCCCACGCTCCAAAAGCATCTGCACGAACAAGCCACCGAAGCTGTGGCCGACGAGCACCACCGGCCCGTCCAGCGCGCGGATGACGGCCTCGTAGTGGGCGACGATCTCCTCGACCCCGATGTCCCCGAGGGCGGGGTCCGGGCTGGCTCGCAGCTCGGCGACCGGTCGGTCGTCATGGGGCCAGGAGGGAGCGATCGCTCGGTATCCCCGGGACTCGAAGCGCTCGACCCACGGACGCCACGAGCTTGCGTTCATCCACGCACCGTGAACAAAAACCACGGTCGGAAGCGGAACGAGGGTCCTCAAATGCCGACCTTCGCCCTCACGTAGTCGTCGTAGCCGTCGATCACGCCCGCGTAATAATCACGGTAGTACCACACGTAGTCTGGTGTGAACGGGCGCTTGGGATCGGTCTGGACATCCGCCTCGGTGAGGTCCCAGGCGGCCTGGGCGCGGGTGAGCATGTCGGCCTCGTCGAAGGCGTCGACCGCGATCTCGATGCGCAGTTTCAGCTCGGCGACGCAGGCCGCGTCTTCGAGACACTTGTAGCCCAAGCGCAGGTAGGCGGTGTTCCAGGTCTCGCCGGTGCTCTCGTACTCGTTGAAGGTCTCGTCCTCGCCCCACGGCATGAACACCAGTCGGCGCGCGTCGCTGGGGTCTTCGTAGAGGATGACATCGTTGCTATGGAAGGGGTAGCCGTCGTAGTTTCCCACCGCCGCACACCACGCCCAGTAGTCCAGGAACTGCTCGACGTTGATGACGGCGCCGAGCTCACCGAAGAAGTCGCCGCCCCAACTGTCCAGGACTGCCATCACGGCGCGGAGCTGGTCCTTTTCCCCGGTGCCGTTGTTGATCTCCCAGAAGTACATTCCGGTCTCGGAGAACTCCGCGCCGCCCGACGCGGTGGCCCACAGGTTTCCGGTGGAGTCAGCGAAGCGCTTCTCGATCCACTCGTCATCCATCGCTTCGACATTGGCGTAGAGTCCCATGGACTCGCCGTTGAGCGTCACCCGCGCAAAACTTGATCGCGATGCCAACTGGGACTGGTCGTGGAGGAGCGAATAGACGATGACCTCTCGCGATTGGATGTAGTCGGTGCCCATGTTGTTGAGCGTGATGCGCTGGAGGGTCGCGTACTTCTGCTCGGGGTCGAACTCGTCCGTCTTGATCTTGAACGCGGCCTTGCAGTACCCGTCGCTGCAGTCGAGGTCCATGTAGGTGCTGGACCCCTTGAGTCGGACGCCGACCCCAAGGAGTTGGGTGCCGTTGACCACGACGTCGCCCTCGACGTACTCGTCTCCGTTGCGATTGAGGGAGCTGATAGCCCTGTCGCTGAGGGTGAGGTCGACGGTCTGGATCACCGCCGGATCGAAGAAAGCTTCGTAGAGAGCGGCGTTGTCGACATCAGCGGCGGTGTCGGTGTCGGTATCGCTGTCGGTGTCGGTATCCGCGTCTCCCGGGAGCTCCTCGCTCGAGTCGTCGACCGGAGCGCCGGAATCGCCGGTGTCTTCGGTGTCGTCGGTGTTGAGGCCAATGGAGGAGACCGGGCGGCAACTGAGCAAGAGGAGGATGAGCACGGCGCCAGGATAGCCCGGAGGCCGCGGGGTTGTCTCTGGCCCTGACCGACAACTGACGGCCCGGCTGAGCAAAGGGCGATAGTTCGCGCGGTGGTTCGGATCCATAACGCTCGCAGCCTTGCCGAAGCCACGCTCGTCCGGTCGGCGCTGGAGCGGGGTGGAATCGAGGTCGAAATGCGTGGACTGTCGCGACCTGGACTGGCCGGTGGCATCCCTATTCCCGATGCTGAGGTTCAGCTCTTCGTGAAAGAAGAGCAGGCGGACGCGGCCACGGCGCTGCTCGCGGCGGCGGACGCGCGGGCGCATCTGGAGTGGGTGTGTCCGGCTTGTCACGAGCGCAATCCGGCGAGTTTTGAGACGTGCTGGAAGTGTCAGCACGACCTCGCGGGGGCTTAGTACGGCCTAGTAGTACTGGCCGCGGGGGGCGCCACCGGTGCCGCTTGCGCGCTCATGATAGCGGTGCTACTATACGACCATGGACGCCACCCCCCCCTCTCTCGCCGCCCTCGCCCCCTCCGACCGTTGGTACCGCAAGCGTCGTTACCACCACGGCGATCTGCGGGCTTCGGCCCTCGCTCGCGGGCGGCAGATCGTCACGCTTCGCGGACCGTGCGAGCTCACGCTGCGAGGCCTGGCGCGGGACCTCGGCGTCAGCGCCACCTCGCTGGTCCGACAGTTCGGAAACGTGGCGGGCATGCGCGCCGCGGTCGCGGAGTCCGTGCTCGAAAAACTCAGGAACGAGACGGCGATGGCGCCAGGGCACCGAGTCCCCGTGGGGGAGGTCGCGGGCCGCTGGGTCGCGTTCGCCTCCGCAAACGCCAACCTCTACCGCCTGCTCTCCGGCGAGGGTTGGCACGCACCGGGCACCGGGGTGCGGGGCTTCCACGGAATGCTCACCGTCGCGTCCCCCCGGCGTGCCCTGGAGGACGCGGTCCGGGTGCGCACCCGCCGTCTCGGGAATCCGCGCGGAGACCCCGAGCGCGCCTGTTACCTCGCCTCGATGATCCACGGGCTCGCGCTCGCTCGGATCGATGGCGCCGCTGGCGCCTCGGTCAACGTGGCGCTGGCTCGCGCCCTCCGCAACTAGGAGGCGTTACGGGGGCAACCCCCCGTCCCAACATGAAGCCCCCACTCGCCCTCACCCTCGTGTTCGCCGGCTGCGGTCCCACCACCGTGGTGGTGGACGACAAGCCGGGCCGCGGCTCCGACACTGCCGCTGACGACTCCGGCCTCGACTCGGCCGACACCGGCTCCGACACCGGCTCCGACACCGGCACCGATACCGCTGATTCGGGCGATGACACTGACGACCCCGACCCCGGGCCGCAGACCGGTGACTGCCTCGAATATGGCGTGGTCATCGATCAGTCCGCGCACCTGGCCTCAGGCAGTTCCTTCGACTCGTTCGACAGCACGCTGGGCGCGTACGGCGGGGCCAACGTCGGCTCGGTCGCGACCATCTCGCTCAACGGCGACGAGGCGTGTGCGCTGCTCAACGGCTCGACCGTGCAAGGCACCATCGCCGTGACTGGTGATCCCGAGGCCAACTACTGTGAGGAGTGGGGCGCGGCCGTGTCCGGAGGGGTGGTCGAGCTGGTCACACCTGCGACGTTTCCGGTGGTCGCCACTCCGGACGTGGGCGACAACCAGGGGGACGTGAAGCTGACCTGGGGGGGGGCGTCGACGTGGAACGCCGACGCGCGCTACGAGGATGTTTCGGTGGCGGGCGGCTCGACACTCTCGGTGACGCGCAGCGCCATCGTGGTGGTCGACACCCTCGATGTGGCCGGCACCATCAGCATTGCGGAGGGGGAGCGGCTCGATCTGTATGTGCGCGGGACGGTCAACCTCGGGTGGGGCGCGGCGGTCAACACCGCGGGCTCGCCGGGTCAACTTCGTATCTGGGTCGAGGGCGTGGGTCCGGTGACGCTGGCTTACGGTTCGGGACTCAATGCGTGGGTGTTGGCCCCCGAGGCGCCGCTCAGCCATGTCGGCACCTTTGGCGGTGCGCTGGCGGTCCGTGAGTTGGCCACGCAGTGGGGCGCGGCGACCCACCTCGACACCTCGGTCATCTGCCCATAGGACGGGCCTTTTCGGTGTCCATCGGCGGCGCGCGCTCGGTCCGGCCGAGGGCGGAGGTGTCTTTGGCCGGCTCGCGCCCGACGCAGGGCGAACCGTGCCCCCACGGCGCCCAGATCTCCATGCGAGCGTCGGCGTAGACCGGTGGACCGAAGCGGCTGGTGAGCACGCTCAGCGCGGTCCGGAGCCGAGTCTGTCGGAGGCGGAGCTCGGTGGGCGCGTCATCAGGTGTCGCGACCGCATCAAGCTGAATCACGATCCAGCGGTAGCCGAGCGCGCCGAGCGCGGCGTGATCCTCTTCGGTCCAGCGGGTGAGCTGGTCGGGGGCGAAGCCGTGCTGGATGGTGAGCGCGCGGACCAGGGCATTGGTCCGTTGGAGCGAGAGCAGTCCCGCGGGCGTGAACGCAGGATCGCGCTCGTTCATGCCGCCGAGGATCGGGTGCCCGTGGACCGATTGGGCCACGAGGTGCCGCTGCGACCAACCCCAGGGCACCTCGGCGATCGCGCCCTCGGGTGCTCGGGCCAGGCAACGGTAACCAGCCTCGATCCTTGGTTCCCAGACCGGAAGCGGCCATAGCCCTTCGGCGCTCAGCGCGCTGAGCAGCGCGACCACCGTGCCGCCGATCACCGTCGAAACAAGGCGGGGGCGGGTTTGCAAACGAGCCAGGATCCCACCCAGCAAGAGCGGCGCGAGGACAGCCACGATGGAGAACGCCCGCGCCGGCCACCACAGGCGTTGGAGGAACGGGAGGGCTTTGACCGCGGCAAGGTACACCGGGTTGGTCAGGGTCCATGGCCCTACGAGTACGATGGCGCCGGTGCCGTAGAGGCACGCCACGGCGACCATCGCCACGATCGGCAGCCGCGCCAGGCGGCTGGGGCGCCATGCCCAGGCCAGAAGGAGGCCCAAGAGCGGCAGCGTGAACGCGGGCGCCCCGGGGACGAACTGCTCGCTCCCGCTGGCGGCGGTCTGGTACCCGACCAAGCCGATGAGCGGTTGCCAGGATTGCAGAGCCACCGCGGCGCCGTCCACCGTCACGGCTGGGGTGTGCCCAGCGCTCCACGACTGCACCGCGAGCAGGCCGGGGACGGCGCCCGCGCCAGCGTGGGCGAGGAGGGGGAGAACCACGGGCGACACCAGCAGCACAGCGAGCGCAGCGGCGAGGGTGAGGCGACCGAGGATGGATCTTGGGGTTCCGGCCGCCGGCCCGGGCCGCCACGCCGCCACCAGGCCGTAGGCCACGGCCGCGGTGCCCGCGAAAAGTGCGTAATACCAGTATTGGTAGCCCAAGAGCGCCAGGCTCACCCCCGCGAGGACCGGCGCGCGGAGGCCCGGACGCGTGCCGGTGCGCCAGAGTTGGTGCACGAAGAAGACGAAGAGGCCGAGCAGCGCCTGGGTGGGGCGCCCCTCCACGAGCTCGCGCAGGGGCCACGGTTGCAGGGCGAAGGCGAGGGCGGCCGCGGCGGCGGCCGTGCGATCGCCGTAGACGTCGAAGACGAAGCGGAAGCATGCCCAGGCGCCCGCGGCCCAGGCAAGAAAAACGAAGGTGTTGTAGCCGCGAGCTTGCCCGAGTACGGCGACCAAAGGGGACGCGAGGATGGCATCGAGTACGTTGGCGCCGTCGTGAGCGAGCAGGTCCTTGCCCCACGGATGGAAGAGCTGCGTACTGGCTGAAAGCGACCAACCCTCGCGCAGCGCCCGCTCGACGTAGCCGTAGAACCACTGCGTCCCGTAGGCGTCGACGTACTCCCCGCCGATGAGCGCGTCATCGCCCGCGCGGAAGAGCGGGAGCACGGCTCCGAGCGCGGCCACGACAGCGAGGCAGAAGAGCAGCGCCCGCGGCATGCCGCAGTCTATCGCCCGCGTTGAACGAACGGGTTAGCATCAGACCGGGTCACGGCGGGAGGGCTGATGCTTCCGTTCCTGCTGCTATTTTCTTGTGCGACCCTACTCGAGGACGACATTCGCAGCCCCTGTCCCGACGCGCCGGCGTGGGACCCCAATCGGCCGCTGGCGGTGCGGTGGAGCCAGTCGGGGCTCATCGAGCTGAACGAACATGTCGCGAGGCGGATCACGCTTGCCCACGCCGACGGCACCGCCATCGAGGGCACTCCCTTCGCCTTTCCCGGGGGCCTGGGGCTGTGTGTCCTCGGCGGTCTACCGGTGGACACCAACCTGGCCTGGACCGTCAGCGATGGGAGTGAGCCCTTGGTACAGGAGGTGGACCGGTTCTCGACCCTGCGCACTGGGCGATGGCTCTTTCACACCGCTGCTGTCGGGGTGATGGCGGTGCCAAACGCCGTCGATACTTGCGTCGAGACCGCCAACACCGATCTCTATGACGAGCAGTGCACCCAGTTTGATCTCGACACCGGGGACGGCGTGGAAGACACCGGGGCGGGCCGATGATCGCCCTCGTTTGTATGGCGCTGGCTGGCAGCGTCGGTGGGTTCAGCACTCCGGGCGGCGAGCGGGGGCATTCGGCGGCGATCCAGCTCGCGGCGCTCTTCGACGAAGACCGCGCCTATGGGCAGGCCACCCTCTTGATGAGCACCCACTGGCGCAATCTCGGGGTGGATGTCGAGATCAACGGGCTGGCGGGAACGGGAACGACCAACTGGGAGGACGCCGGGCTCGGCACGCTTCGGGTGGGCGTGCGCGCGTTTTTCGGTGGACCTGGGCTTCGTCAGGCGATCGGGGTCGACTACCGCGCGGCGCTCCCCGGTCCCGCGGTCAGCTTCTGGGTGGTGCATGCCGCCGAGGCCTTCGTGATTGCCAACCCTCGCCTGACCTGGGACCTGACGATGGGTCCGGGCGACGCCCCATTTTCGCTTCGGGTGACCGTTGGCTATTCGCCGGGGAGCTTCGGTGCGCCGAACCCTGGCGTGATCGTCGGCGCCGGAACCGGGGTGGCCGCCACCAAGCTCTTGCCGTTGTCCCCGTCGTGGGCGCTGCTCTTCGAAGCGGAGGCGATCTTCGACGAGACGCCGTTCTCAGTTCGGGCCGGAGGCCGCTGGGCGCACGGTGACCGCTGGTCGGTCGACGCCTTGGTGAGCGTGCCGCTCGTGCTCTTTTTCGAGCACCCGGTCCTGGTGCCGGCCATCCAGGTTCGGGGGGCGCTGTGATGCTCATGCTCGCGCTTTTCGGGTGTGCGGGGGTTCTGGACATGGGGCGCGCCACGCCGCTGCAGCCGGGACAGGCCCGGTTTGCCGCGGGAGTGGCCTTGGGTGTGGGCGCCCCAAGCAGCGAGGACTCGACGGTGTCGGGTCCCGCCGGGCGGGTGGCCGCGAGCGCCCATGTGGGGGTGGTCCCGGGGGTGGAGCTAGGAGGCGGGGTGGGCATGGGCGTGGCGACGGGGCTGTTCGCGGTGCCGGACGTGATGGTCGACGCCAAGGTCCGGCTCGGGGCCCCGGAGGCCGGCCGTTTTCACAAGTCGCTGAATCCGCGGGTGCGGTGGGGGCTCTCCGGGTCGACCCCCATCTTCGAGGTGGACCTGCCGCTGTTGCTGGGGTGGGACGTCGGGCGCGGTCAGGTGGTGTTCGGTCCTCACGTGGGGGCGTTGGGCCGGCTGGACGACGTCGATGTACGGGTGCAGGCCGGGCTCCGCGCCGGCTGGGTCACGGCCGCCGGGCCGCACCTGGAGATTGCACCGGCGGTGGCCCTGGACTGGCTCGGGTCGTTCGAGTCGCCAACGGGGAGCGGCGTGGCGGTCTCGGCGGGGGTCAACTTCAGCGTTGCGTTGGAGTAGCGCGCGATGACGAAGTGCCGCTCGGTGGAGCGCCAGCCGCGTAATTCGAAAAGTGGCGGGTCACTTGGTGAGATACGCGGCTCCGTCGCGAGGCGGGCGGCCGCGGGCGGAGGGAATTGCCGCGGAACTCGGGAAGTGACCGCCTCACTCACAGAGATACGCGGCTTTTCGCGCGCGGCCGTGCCCGATGCGGCGTCCCGGCTCAGAAGGAAGCCGCGTAACTCGAAAGGTGGCTGGGCACTCTTTGAGATACGCGGCTCCGTCGCCGTGGCGGCCGCCGCGGCGAAAGCGGCCGCCGCAGCGAAAGCGGCGCCCGTCGCGGCCGCGGGAGGCACACTTCGGCGGGGAGGCTCAACCGCCCGGGGCGGGGACGATCTCCAGACCCCCGGTGCCCTGCACGGCGATCCGCCCGTCGCGCAGCCCGAGGCGCGTCGACAGCGACAACGTTGCGGCCAGCTCGGCGGCGTCCGTTTCCACGCCGGAGAGGGACCAGGACTGGATCCTCCCGTCGACGAGCGCGCCGTACAGCTCGCCCGCGGACGCGGAGAACACCAGCTCGTTGACCGCGGCCGGCGCCACCCACTCGGCGCGGACAGAGCCGCGATCGGCGTTGCGGAGCTGCACGATCCGGTCGGCGCTGGCGCTGGCGACCCACCGGCGGTCGGGGCTTCGCGCGATTGCGCCGATGGGCGCGAGGTGCCCGGACCACTCCGCCACGCTGTCCGCCGCGGGATCCCAGACGCGGATGACGCCGTCGAGCCCGGCCGCGGCAATCCTCGTGTCCAGCACGCACAGGTCCCACAGGCGGTCCGGGGCGAACCCCCGCATGCGCCAGGTGCCGGCCGCGAGGTCGTAGAGACCGACCTGTTGGTCCCCGGTCACGGCGACGCCGGCCGGGTGCAAGGCCATCGAGGTCATCACCGATGCCCAACCGGGTGCCGCCAGCAACTCCGGCGCGCCTGGTCGCGACAAAGACGAGCGCGCCAGCCCCGGCGCTTCGCCGATCTGGAGCACGGTGTCGCCGTCGGGGAGCAGGAGCACGTCGAGCCCCGGGTCCTGGGCGCCGGGGAGAACCCCGAGGCTGCGGCCGGTCTCCCCGTCGAGGATCACCGCCCCGGACGCGTGCTCGGTGGCGAGCACCCTCCCGTCGGGCGTCCACCACAGCCCCCGCCGCGTCGAGCCTGTCTGAGGTCCGGAGTCCACGTCCGCGGACCACTGGGCGGAGCGGTTCGCGACCGACCACGCCCGGAGGAGGCCGTCGCCCCCGAGGCTGGCCAGCACGTCGCCTTTGGCCGAGAGGGAGACGGCACGGACCATTCCGGCATGGGCGTCCCACAACGTGCTCCGCAGCGCCGCCGCGACGTCCATGATCCGGAGCGAGGCCTGAAATCCTGTCGCGGCGAGCAGGCGTCCATCCGCGGACCACGCGAGCTGGTCCAGCCGGTCGGCATGGGTCGTGAACCGGGCGAGGACCCTGTCGGTGTCGGTGTCGAAGACGCTGACACGACCGGCGCTGTCGCCGACTGCGAGGTGGCGTCGATCGGGATGGAAAGCCAGTGCGGTCACCGGAGCGGGCCACGGCAGGCGACGCTCGCCGTTCGACGTCGCGACCCACAGCTCCGCCTTCGAGGCGAAGCCATGTCCGGCGGCCGCACGTTGCCCGTTGTCCGTGACGGCCAGCACCCGGGCGAGGGCGAAGCCCCCACCGGGCCCCGGAACCGGTGCGCCGGCGTGGTCCCAGGTTCGCAAGCCGGAGTCGTCCCCACCGGTCATCACGGTGGCCACGCCCACGGTCAGGACTCGGGCGTCCGCGACGGTGGAGAAACGCGCGACCTCGCGCCGGGTCGCCGGGTCCCACACGCGCACCACGCCCGCGCCCTCCAGCGACCAGAAGCGGCCGGCGGCGAAGGCCAGGGCATGCACCGAGCCGAGGCGGTGCGTGTACGTCGGGTCCTGGCCTTCGTGCACCCACGCGATGCGGGGCTCCGACGGATGCCTCGATGCGGCCAAGCGCACCTTGCCCCCGGGGGTGCGCGCGAACGTGTGCGGCTCGACGAGTCCTGTCGCCCACTCCCCGGCGGGCTGCGCGTCATCGACCGGGTAGCGGCGCAGCGCACCGCCGTAGGTGGTGCACTCCACGGCGCCGTCGTCGACGACCAGCCCCCGACACCAGCCGCCCGTGTGGTGCTCGCGGAGCACGACCGGGAGCTGCCCGATCCCGGCCATCAAGAGCGCCCCCCGGGCGCGGGGAAGTTCTTGGAGCTGAAGCGCGGCCACGGCGAAGATCGCGGCGTCGCCGTGCAGATCGTCCAGCGCCGAGGCGAAGGCGCGCTCGGTGTAGTTGGTGGCGAGTGACCCTCGGGCCTCCGAGGCGCTACGATCCGCGTCCTCCCGAGCCAAGACCGCGGTCTGGCGCGCCGATTCGGTGCGTACGAAGGCGCCGATCGACACCACCGTGACCAGCGCCAGGGAGAGCCCGCCGAAGGAGAGCGCCCGGCGGTTGTGGTGGGCCCATCGCCACGCACGCTCCGACCACCCGTAGGTGTGCGACGAGACCGCCCCTCCCGCCAACCAGGCGCCGAGGTCGTCCCCGAGGGCCAGGGCCGAGGGATAGCGGTCGCCCGGTGCGGGTTGCATCGCCCGGGCGACGATCGAAGCCAGCTCCGGTGGCGCGTCGGGAGCGAGGGCGTCGCTCTGCCCCTCACGGGCCCGGGCGAGCAGCGCCTCGATGGAGGGCGCCGAGAGCGGGGGCCGCCCGGAGAGCACGGCGAACAGCACGGCGCCGAGCCCAAAGACGTCGGACCGAGGCTCGACCGCGCCCTGCCGGCCCGCAGCCTGCTCAGGGCTCATGTAGGCCGGCGTGCCCATGACGGCGCCCGCCTGGGTCTGGCTCGCGTCGCCCGTGGCCGCGGTGGCGTCGGCCTCGGCGCGGGCAAGACCCCAGTCGAGGACGTAGACCTCGCCGAACTCTCCGAGCATGATGTTGTCCGGCTTGAGGTCGCGGTGGATGACGCCGCTGGCGTGGGCGTAGGCCACCGTTTCTCAGGCGCGGCGCACTGCCTCCACCAGGCGACGCTGCGACCACGCGGTCTCCCCGAGCCTGAACCGGCGGATCGCGTCGGTGAGGGTCACCCCCGACACCTCTTTCATCGTGAAGAACCAGTGCTCCTCTGAGTCGCGACCCATAGCGTAGACGGGCACGACGCCCGGGTGCTGCAGCGCCGCGGTCACCCGGGCCTCGCCGAGGAAGCGCGCCACCGCCTCGGCCCGGTCCGACAGCACGGAGCGGAGGACCTTGACGGCGACGTTGCGCTCCAAAGACACGTCGCGCGCCCGGCGCACCTCGGAGGTCGCCCCCTCGCCGAGGGGACCGAGGTCCAAGAGGCCACCGGCGACCACGGGGGCCTCCTCGGCGGAGTCTCCGGCTTCGTCGTTCCAGGTGCCCGAGGTGAGCGGAGGGCGGGCCATGCGGCCAGTGTACGCTAGCAGGATCTCGCGCCCCTCTCCGCGTGGCGTTGGAGTCGGCGGCTCAGGCGCGCAGCAGCCGCGTCACGAGCCCCTGGGTGAAGTCGACCAACTCCGGCGACAGCGCGCGAATCGCCGAGCCCCGCAGCAGCGCCAGGAATTCGGCCAGGGTCAGCTCATTGTCCCACAGGAAGTAGGGACGCCCGCGGGCATCGCACAGCTTCTCCGGCGGCGTCGGGCACAACATCGACCGAAGATAGGACTCTCGCGTGAGGCTGGCAAGCCGCCGCCGCCGGCCCTGGCTCGCGGCGCTCCCCAGCCACCGGGAGGTGAAACCACCCTCGTCCCCACGATCCCGGGCGTTAACGGCTCTCCATGATCCTGCTGTTTGCTGCCTTGCAGGGCTGCCCGTCGCCAGGTGACGATGTACGCCCCCCGTCGGACACCGGCGAGGGCACCGCTCCTGACGGCGCCGACGCGCCGCTCCGGATCAACGAGGTGATGAGCGACAACGAGGACACCCTCGAGGACGCCTCGGGTAGCGCCCCCGACTGGATCGAGCTGTACAATCCCGGACCCGGCAGCGTGGACCTGGACGGGTGGACTCTGGCTACCGGGGACGATTCGGGCACCCTCCCGAGTTGGACGCTTGGCGCCGGCGGGTTCGTCGTGGTGTTCGCCGACGGTGACGACAGCACCGAAACCGAGCTGCATCTTCCCTTTGCGCTGAGTGACCAGGGCGAGACCATCAGCCTGCGCGACCCCGATGACACCCTGGTGGACACCCTGGTGGTACCCGCCCTGCCAGAGGACACGAGCTGGGGTCCGGAGCAACTCGTTGAGGAAACGACGCTGGTAGGGGAGGGGACGGTGGCCACTGGCGGGCTGCCGATCGAGGGCTGGACCCACGCCGATTTCGACGACGGTGCGTGGG
Source organism: Deltaproteobacteria bacterium (assembly GCA_947490345.1). GTDB lineage: Bacteria > Myxococcota_A > UBA796 > UBA796 > SXON01 > SXON01. The sequence goes on along the minus strand of CANLGL010000006.1, from coordinate 103,001 downwards.
CCAGCGTGGTGTTGGGCATCGGGTTCGACGGCGAGGTGGCGAGCGGGGACCCCACCAACGTTGCGTTGGGGAAATCGACGTCACAGTCGTCGGATGGCTACGGCTACACCGGCGTGCAGGCGGTCGATGGCGAGCCGTCCACGTTTTCGCACACTGGCGACGGGGACCTGACGCCGTGGGTCGAGGTGGACCTGGAGGGGAGCTGGTCGATCGACGAGGTGTCGCTGTACAACCGCGTCGACTGCTGCGCGAGCCGGCTGTACAACATCGTGGTGGAAGTGTTCGATTCCACCGGTGGTCTGGTGTGGGCGTCGGAGGTGCAGAATCCGGTGAGCGAGGGCGGGACCCCCGCCGACCCGGGCCGAGTGTTGCTCGTCACCCCGGACAGCCCGGTGGTGGGCGCGTCGGTGCGGGTGTCAAAAACCGCGGTGAACGGGCGGGGCAGCAGCGAGTGGTTGTCGATCGGCGAGCTGGAGGTGAGGGGTGTGGCCGCTTCGCCGTACACCGGGGCGTTCACGACAGACGTGGCCGACCTCATGGGGGAGGCAACCGCGCTGGGGGTACGCGTGCCGATTTCCGTGGGGTTGGCCCCCGATCGCGTCGCGCTCAGCCTTCGCTATGACGACGGTGTGCGCGTATTCGTAGACGGGCTGGAGGTGCTCAGCGCCAACGCGGGCGAGTCGGCGGCGCTCACGACGCACGAGGGCACCACCAGCGAGAGCTTTTCCCTCGCTCCCGCCGCGTTCGGCCTGGGCGACCACCTCGTCGCCTTCGAGGTTCAGAACGTCTCGCCCGCGGACGACGATCTGTTGTTGACACCCACGCTGACGGTCCAGACGATCCAGAGCGGCGACGTCGCATTGTTCACCGTGCCCACGCCTGGCCAACCCAACGGCCGCGGCGCCGCGGGACTCTTGGACCCGCCAACCTTCTCGCCGGAGCGTGGCTTCGCGGAAGCCTCGTTCACGCTGAGCCTCACGAGCGCGTCGGCCGGCGCGGACCTCGTCTACACCACCGACGGCTCCACGCCGAGCGCGGGGAACGGCACGCGCGTCGTGGCGGTGGACGACGCCGACTATGCCACCGCCGAGGTGTCGGTCGTGACCACTGCGGCGGTGCGCGCCATCGCGCTGCGAGAGGCGTGGGCCAGCTCCACGGTTGCGACGCACAGCTACCTTTTTCTGGGCGACGTCGTGCGCCAGAGCACGAGCCCCCCGGGGGTTCCCACCACCTGGGTCAGCCAGTACGAGGGGACGGTGGCCGCCGACTACGCGATGGATCCTCGCGTGGCCCTGGACCCCACCGTGGCCGACGCGCTGCTCGCTGGGCTGCGGGAGCTCCCGTCGCTGTCGATCGTGCTCGGGCCCGACGACCTCTGGAGCCAGGCCGATGGCCTGTACGCCAACAGCGCCGGCCGTGGCGACGAGTGGGAGAAATCCGCCTCGATCGAGCTGATTCTTCCCGACGGCAGCACCGGCTTCGCGGTTGATTGTGGCCTACGAATCCACGGCTACGGCTGGCGCTACAACACCACGACGCCCAAGCACTCGTTCCGGCTGGAGTTCTCTGACATCTACGGGGCGAGCAAGCTCCACTACCCGCTCTTTCCCGACGCCGCGATCGACGACTTCGACAGCATCGTCCTGCGGGCAGGCGGCAGCAAGACCTGGCTGGATTTCCGCGACCCGGCCCAGGCCCAGTACCTTCACGATGCTTTCGCGCGCGACACCGCGCGGGACATGGGGAAGGCCGATGGGCACGCGGCCTTCGTGCACCTTTACCTCAACGGCTTGTATTGGGGACTCTACAACGCCGTCGAGCGCCCCGAAGCCGACTTCGGCGCGGCGTATTTCGGCGGTGAAGATGAGGAGTACGATGCCATCAATCGTCGCACCACCACCAACGAAGCCATCGACGGCACCCTCGACGCCTTCTTGGAGCTGCTGGCGCGGGCTGACGACGATCTGAGCACCGACGCGGGCCTGGCCGCGGTGGAGGAGATGCTGGATCTGGATGATCTCATCGACTACATGCTGATTCACCAGTATACGGTCAATCGCGACGGTCCCTGCTGTTTCGAGAGCAACAACATGCGGGCAGTGCGGCGGCGCCTGGACGGCGAGGTCTTCCGCTTCTTCGTTTGGGACATGGAATACAGCTTGTGGGATGAGGCGGACGCCACCAACGTGGAGGTGGACGTCGCGGGCTCGGCCTCGCACATCTACGCTCGGTTGCGGAGCAACACCGACTTCCGCCAACGCTATGCCGACCGCGCCCTGATGCACCTGACCGACGGTGGTGCCCTGACCCCGGAAGCGGCCACGAGTCGCTACGAGGCCCGCGCCGACGAGGTCTTCGGCGCCTTGCTTGCCGAGTCGGCCCGCTGGGGGGACGTCCGCCGCAGCGACCCCTACACCCGCGACGTCGAGTGGCAGATTGAGCACGACCGCCTCGTCGATGAGTACTTTCCCGCCCGAACCGCGATCCTGATCTCCCAGTTGGAGGCGGCTGGCTTGTATTGATCGGGCGGAGTGGGGCGCCTCGGCCCAGCGCTCAGGTGGGCCCGTCCATCTGTCCGTACGTGTTGTCGCCCCAACACTCGATACGCCCGTCGGCGTGCAGGCCGCAGGCGTTCTCGTTCTCGATGTCGACGTCGATCCAGTCGTTCCCCTCGGGGCTGAAGGGCCGCCCCGACTCCATCCAGGGATAGAGCCAGCCATAGTCTTCGCGGTAAGAGCCGCTGAAACACTGTATCGAGCCGTCCACACCCACGGCGCAGGCGTAGTCGATGTCGACGGCGACGGCGACGAACTCGCCTTCGGGCGGGACGGCGAGCTTCATCCAATTGTAATCGCGGTCACTCGAAGTCGGGATCTCGCCTCCCCAACAGCTCAGCGTGCCGTCCGCGGCGAGCACCGCGCACCCGGCCCAACTGTCGTAGTCGAAGTCGGTGACGGGGGCGTCGGGCGGAGAGTCGTCCGTGCCAGCCTCATAGATGTTCGTGCACGTCAAAAATCCGTCGGCATCTCTGGCACAAGTACCGTACAGACCGCTCTCGATCCGCACGAACGGCCCTCCTGCCACCGTAGCGCGACCGCTGCCTCCCGTGAGCGCCCCCGTCGCGTCAAGGCCAAACGCGGTTCCGCCGGTAATGCGCTGGTACTGTTGCCAGTACTCGCACGGGGGAGGCTCGGATTCGTCGACCCAGTCGCCCCAACACACGGCGCGGTCCTGGTCATCGATGGCGCAGGCCGAGCCGCCCGCCTGAACCAGAGCGTGGAAACGGCCGAGCGGCGGCGCTGGGCGGTCCCAATACTTCGTGGCGCCCCAGCACCAGATCTCGCCCGACTCCAGGAGCCCGCAGGTGGTCGTCCGGCCGGCGGACACCTCGATAAACACTGGCGGCCCGGTCGGGGCGCTGGAGTAGTCCCAGACATTGTCGCAATCGGTGCGGGGCGGGTCGCCCGTGTCGGCGGTGTCGCCCGTGTCGGCGGTGTCTGGCGCGGTGTCGGCGGTGTCGCCGGTCTCCACCGAGTCTGCGGCACCGCTGTCGGCAGCCATTTCGTCGCCCGGGACGACGCCCGCGCTGGAGGGCGGTTCGCAGGCCAGGAGGATCAGGAGCACACGTCGTCCCGTTCGCCGCGGATGACCACCTGGTTGAAGGCGTGGCTGGGCCCGCCGCCGTCCGAGACGTTCTCTCCGGCGATCACATAGAAGTAGGCGGTGCCCCCGACCGTACCGGCGTAGGTCAGCGTCGGGTCGAGGTACTGGGTGATGTCGCCCACGCCCGTGCCGAGCGGCGCCTCCACGACCATGTCGGCGCTGGTGGCGGCGTCGGCAACGAGCGGCGACGTCGACAACTCGATCCTGAAGTCCTTCCCGACCTGCGCGCTGGGTAAAAAGCCCCATGTCTCACCCGAGGCGATGCCCCTGGCCCGCCAGATGCCGCACCCCTGAGCCGGCGCTGGGCACTTGGAGAGCGGGGTGACCAGGGCAAACCGTTCCTCCTTGGCGCACCACTCGACGGCGGGGTCGACAAGCACCCCGTTTCCCGACCACGTTTCGATGCGACCGATCGCGAAGGGCCCCCACTTCACCCAGATACGCACCCGCCCACCATGTGATCCGGGCGCGACGATCGAGAGGCCGGCGGCCTGCGCGCGCACCCAGTCGGACTCCTGCACCCCCCAGCCGTCGATGAAGTCCATCCAGCGCAACAGGTCCGCGATCTCGAAGACCTGGTGGGCCAGACCGGCCCCGTCGGGGCTGGCGGCGTTTTCGTAGTCCCGGAAGGCAAGCCGGTATTCGCTCGGGTCCGAGTAGACGTCGCCCCCCAAGCCCGCGCACATCGCCGGGGTGTCTTCATCCAGTTTGTTGGGCCCGTTCCGCCCCGACCAGTTCATGCTGCGATCGATGGCGTAGTACAGGTACAGGTTGTCCCCCACCACCACGGCAGAGGGCACTCCGACGAACCAGCGGGGTCGGATCGGCCAGGTGGTGGCCGCCGCGGGCCACTCCGACACCGGCAGCGCGTCGGTGGCATCGACCATCCAGTAGGGGCCGCGGAGGTTCTGGGTGAAGTCTTCGTCGTCGGCCAACCACGCGACGATCTCGGCGTTGGCGCACTCTGGGCTCCCGGCGTTGCCGGCAACAGCCTCGGACGGGCCGCGGTCCAGCCCGCCGAAAACGGGCGGAAACGTGGACAGGTCCAACGGATAGGGCAACGTGGTCCGCTGTAGGACCATCAGCCATCGCCCGTCAGGCAGCTTGACGACGTCGGGATGCGCGTAGGTCGACCCTGCTTGGTTGTACTCTCGGACCGCCTCGGTGCCGGCATCGTAGTCTTTTTCGAGGGTCGTCCAGTCGTTGTGTAGGCGGGCTTTTGGGACGCAGGTGTAGCCAAGAATGGATCCCGCCGAGGTGACCAGCCCAGGGTCGATGAGCCATTCGGGCAGAAATTGGGAGGATGCATCGAGGTACGCAAAGGTGAAGTCGGCGCCCACGCCAAGTTGAACCGCGCCACTGGTGCAGCCGGGCATCATCAACGGTCGCAGCGGAAAGTCCGACCCGAGCGCCGGTGTGCAGCCGCTCAGGCCGATCAGGTCGTAGCTGATGGCGCTTTCCGCCGCGCGGCTGTCCACGCCGTACAGCCGGACACGGTCGACGAGGCCCCAGCGGGTGGGCATGTTCACCGCGCACACATTGCTGAGGTACAACAAAGGCGAACAGCCGGGGGCCTTGGCGGTACCATAAGGGAGCACCACCGTGACCGCCGACGTAGGCGTTGACCAGGCCATCGCGGGCGCCTAGCGCAGCTCGATTCGGCCGCCCATGATTCGCCCCAGCTCCCGCAGCGTGCCCGCGTTGGCGTTCTTGACGCCGAGCCACCAGCGAACGCTCGCCTTGGCCGCCAGGGCGCTGGCGATGTCGGTCCAGGTGCCGGTGGTGACACCCTCCGTGGAGGCGGCGAAGTTGGCCAGCCACGCGATCGCATCCGGCGAGCCCTCGTTGTTCGCGGTTTCGTAACCGACCTCGATCACCAGGCCCCCGCTGAGCGACAGCAACTCCAGTATGGGTCGAACGTCCTTGAAGCCGGCGGTGGACTGGAAGCCCGAGATCCGGAACTGCACGCGGTTGGCATCGCTGCCTTTGGTCCACACGTCCATCGCCGGAATCATCACGTTGATCGTTGAACAAGCCATGCCAAACCCCTGGTGTATCGCAACGGTAACAAAGTTCGATGGGGGGGGGGCAAGTGTGTTTGGTCAAGAAGCGGTCAAAACTCAGGCCGTTCACGGGAGCCGGTACCGAGCCCAGAAGCCCGTCCGTGGGCGGCGGATGGCTACCATCCACCCCGCGGAGTAGGCCGCCGCCATGCATCTGCTCGCCCTCGCCGCCACCGCTTTCGCCGTGGAAGGAATGTGGGAGCCCTCACAGCTCCCCGCCCTCGCCCCAACCCTTCGTGCCGCGGGATACCTGGACGATCCGGCGCGGCTCGGCGACCTCGGCAATGCCCCGCTGGGGGCGGTGGTCAGCCTTGGCGGATGCACCGCGTCGTTCGTCAGCGACCTGGGCTTGTTGGTGACCAACCACCACTGCGGCGTCGGCATGCTCCAACGCGCCCAGAAGGACGGCGAGAGCCTGCTCGAAAGCGGCTTCTACGCGCCCACGCGGGCCGACGAACGCTCGGCGGGCGCGATGAGACGGGTGTGGATCACCGACGGGTTCGAAGATGTCACGCGCAAGATCAGGACCGCGGCGGACAGGGCCCGCGACGATCGGCAGCGGGTGGACCTCACCGACGATGCCACCCGCAAGCTCGTCGCCGCCTGCGAGAAGTCGGGCGCGTACCGCTGTCGCGTGGCCAGCTTCTACGAGGGCGAGCGCTACTCCCTCATCCGGCAGATCGAGCTGCGGGACCTGCGCGTGGTCATGGCGCCTCCGGACATGGTCGGCAACTATGGCGACGAGGTCGACAACTGGCATTGGCCGCGCCATTCGGGCGACTTTTTCTTTTTGCGCGCGTACGTCGGTCCCGACGGGAAGCCGGCAGCGTACTCGCCCGACAACGTGCCCTACGCGCCGCGCCATCGCCTGGTTGTCGCTACCCGCGGCATCTCCCCGGGAAGCTTCGTGATGGTCGCTGGCTACCCCGGCCACACCGAACGCTGGCGAGCCGCGGTCGAGGTGGAGCACGAAGCTCGGTTGAAGCTGCCCGAGACCATCAAGCACGCGACGGGCGTCTTCGATCTGCTGACGGCGACAATCGAGGCCGATCCGGCCGCCTCGGCGCTGGTCGGTCCGTCGCGCGGGTCCATCGGCAACGGGCTCTTCAACGCCAAGGGCACGCTGGAGGCGTTCCGACGGGGCAACATGGTGGCAGCGGCGCGCGCCCGGGACGCGGCGCTGGACTCCTGGATCGCCGCCGACCCGGCGCGGCTGGCCCGGTACCGCGCGCCAATCGACGCCCTGCGCCTGGCCGCCGTCGAGGGCGAGGAGCACTTACGTCGCGACAGCCTGATGGATTGGATTGCCAGGGGCGACCTGCTACACGCCGCGAGCACGATGTTCCGCTGGTCGCTGGAGGGGCAGAAGCCCGACGCGCGCCGCGAGCTTGGCTTTCAGGAGCGCGATCGTGACCGCGCCCGCGCCCGCGTCGTCGAGCTCCAGGCCGGGCTGCACCTGCCGTCCGAGCGCGCGATCTTCGAGCGTTTTTTGACCGAGCTCTTGTCCCTTCCCGCGGCCGAACGCCCGGCCGAGCTGATGGCGTGGCTGGGAGCACCGAGCGGCGACAAGCTCGATGCTGTCGGGCTCGCAGCGAGGGCGGCATCGCGATTGTATGACGCTCCGGCGCTGGCGGATGCCGACCAGCGTGAGGCGTGGTTCGGGCGGCCCGAGGGCGCATTCGTCGCCTCGGCGGATCCGTTCATCTCGCTGGCGGTGGCGCTTCGACCGTACGAAGCGGCCCGCGAAGAGCGCGACAAGACCCGCCGCGGCGCTGAGCTCCGCACCCGCCCGCTGTACGCCGAAGCACTGCGGGGGATGGATCCCGCCCGGACCTACCCTGACGCCAACGGCACGCTCCGCGTGAGCGTGGGTACGGTGCAGGGCTACTCCCCCCGCGACGCGGTCAAGTACGGCAGTCAGACGACGGTCCTCGGCCTCGCCGAGAAGGCCGGAGACTGGCCCTTCGCGGCGCCGAAGCCGCTTCTGGACGCCATCGCGGCGGAAAAATGGGGCCCCTGGATTGATCCGACCCTCGGTTCGGTACCGGTGAACTTCCTGAGCGACCTCGACATCACCGGAGGCAACAGCGGCTCGCCGGTGCTGGACGGACGGGGGCGGCTGGTGGGGCTCGCGTTTGACGGCAACATCGAGGGCATCGCCAGCGATTGGCGCTTCGAACTCGACAAGACCCGCTGCATCAGCGTGGATGTCCGCTACCTGCTCTGGTACCTCGACGCGGTCCAGAAGGCGGATGGCCTGTTGTTGGAGATGGGCGTGGCGCCCGCGATCTGATAGCAACGCCGGCGATGCCGACCTACCAGATCCGTCTCCACAATCCCGCCCGCGGGCTCGACGTCACCATCCCGTGCCAGGACGATCAGCCGATCCTGGAGGCGGCCGAGGCCCGGGGGCTGGCGCTTCCGTACTCCTGTCGCTCCGCCGCGTGCAGCACCTGCGCGGGCCGCGTGCTCTCGGGCGTGGTGAAGCTTGACGAACAGTTCATCCTCTCCGAGGGCGACGTCGAAAATGGGTACACGCTCTTGTGTTGCGCGACGCCGACGGGCGACTGCACCATCCTGACGCATCAGGAATCGGAAGTGGAGACGTGCTGAGGTAATCGACGGGGGCGCGGCGACGTGTATACAATAGGTATCCGAGGTCGCCATGATTCAAGCCCGCGTCGTCAACTGGGGGAACAGCCGGGGGATACGCATTCCTAGGCCGCTGCTTGAGCAAGCTGGCATCCTGGACGAGGTTACCCTTGAGGTTCGCGAAGGCGAAATCGTGATCCGTCCCTCCGCAGCGCATCCGCGCGCCGGTTGGGCCGAGTCCGTCGACCAGATGGTCGCCAACGGGGACGCAGCGATGGCGTGGCCCGAGGACATGGTCGATGAGTTCGACAAGGAACAACGCTGGTGAGCCCGCGTCGCTTTGAGGTTTGGTGGTGCGCGCTCGATCCCACCGTCGGCAGCGAGATCGCAAAGACCCGCCCCGCCGTCATCGTGTCGCCCGATGAGTTCAACGAGCGGGTGTCGTGGTTCACCGTCGCCCCGATGACGACGGGGCATTTCCCCTACGCATCGAGAGTCGCAACCCACTTTGACGGGCGCGACGCGACAATCACGGTCGACCAGCTTCGGTGCGTCGACCGGCGTCGACTGAGCAGGAGGGCGGGTCAGCTCGACGGGGAGACCCAGGCCAACCTCTTGCGGGCGCTTTCTGCCTTCTTCGCGCTGTGAGCCGAGACGGACGTCCAGGAGACACTTCGGGACGAACCGTAGGGCGCCGCGGTGGTCGAGGGCGGGATGCTCTCCCTCCTGCTCCTGGTCACGTCCTGCGTTCCCGTCAACAGCTTCCGCGACGCGGGCCCAACCCAGCGAATCTACACCCTGGCCTTCGGCGACAGCCTGTGGGGCGTGGCGATGGCCTACGACGTGCCTGGCGGGTACCCTGCGCTGGCGCGGGCCAACGGAATCCGAAATCCCGACTACGTCCTCGCCGGCGACAAGCTGCGCGTGGACACCCGCGACACCACGCTTCCCGAGGTCGCGCGGATCTCCGCAGGGCCGACGATGGCCGCCTGTGCGATGGCCCCGGTGCCGGTTCGGACGGCCTCGTTGAGCGGGTGTGACGACGCCGCGTGCGTGGACACCGGGCGCGGCGGGGCGGTGTGCGCCTGTGGGGGAGACGACATGGCCTTGGTCGTCACCCAGCCGGGGAGGGCAGCGGTCGGCTTGCCGATCGTTGGCACGGACCCGTTCTGGTTCGCTCCCGACGCGGTGATCGAGCCGGCGCGCAGCGCGCGCTCGTTGGTCGGGGTGCGCGTTCAACTCGATGGCGACCCGGCGCTGGAGACGGTCGTGTCATGGCGCACCCACACCAGCGACGTCGGCCTGACGCACGGCACCGCGCTGGTGGTCGATGACGACGGCACGCCGGGCGCCCAGTTCCGCGCCGACAACTTCGGCGTCGGCTCGCTGCTTCAGTCGGGAAGTCGCTGCGATGTACTCGCGACCGAGTGGGAAGACGCCGACGAGCCTCGGGACGAGAGCGTCGGCTGGTACCTGGGCGGCCGCCGCTTTCGGCACGAGCGCGGGGAGCTGATTCCGGTCGCGACCAGTCCCGTGGTGATGCGCCGCCTGCTGTACAGCTTCACTCCGGCTGTCACGATGCTAGGCGGCGCCAGGGTCGGCGCGCCCGCCGTGGATCTGGGACCGCGCGTCGCCTTCGCACGCTCCACGGAGCCCCGGGTGGAGGCGCCGCTGGTCGGCGTCCAGAATGGGACCCTGCGCGGGCTGCGCCGGGAGGGGGGGCAACTGCTCCTCGACATCGATGGCGCCGAGCAGATGGTGGAGGCGTACGGGGATGGCGTCCGCTGGGTCGGCGATGCGCGCGCGGGGGTGCTGTACCCGTCGGGGTATCTGCCCGCGGGCGATGCCTCGCTCCGCGGGCGGCCGGTGCAGGTGAAGACCTACGCGACGACGTGGGGCGGGACCTTTTCGGTGGCTTGGGTGGGCACTACAGGGTGAGCGGAATCGTGACCTGCACCGACCAGGGCGTGCCGTGATCCAGCAGGGAGACGGCGCTGAACTTTGCGCATGTGAGCCCGACACCTTGCGGCAGGCTGCCGCTGGGCAGTTGCACGAGCGCGCGGGTCACCGTGGCAGGTGACGGCCCTTACATCCCGGTGCCGACGGCCGACTTCTCCAGTGGGCTCCCGGCGGGGTAAGCCCCGCACGTCGAGGCAAAGCCCCAATCGTTGGTGCCGGGCCACTCGCAGGCAACCGTGCACCTTAGCTCCCGAGAGCTGATCGCGGTTGGCCGAAGCGGGACTCCGTCGAGAGTCGGTCGCGACCGGTCAGTGGCCCCGAGTGTGCCCCCGACCGCCCCCCCGACCACGTGGATCGCAGGGTGCTCCCGACGGCCCGCCATCAGGTGCTTGCCCGCGTCGGTGGCTTTGGGCGTGGGCGGCGTGAGGCTACGCGCTGTCGGCTCCGCCGCTACGGGCCATCGCCGCCTTGCAGGTTCCGCAGCACCTCCTCGGGCTGGGTGTCCGTTTCCAGGTCGTCCAAGGCGGGGTCGAAGGCCTCCGCCACCCCCAACTTCTCCGCCATCGCGTCGACCAACCGCAGCATGCGCGTGATTTCGTACTCGGAAAGCAGGTTGATCTGAAGGTCCAACTCGGCACGACGGTCGGCGGCGATGCCCTGCTTGTTCTGGGAGATCAGGACGAAGGTCGCAAGGAAGATCGCCTCCAAGGAGACGATCATCGTAAGCAGCCCGAAGGGGTACGGGTCGAAGCCGACCAGCGGATGCGCGCCGACGTTGAGCACCATCCAGACCCCGAACCATGCGGCGTGCAAGTAGAGAAAGGGCATGCTCCCCGAAAACGCGGTGATCGTGTCCGCTGCTCGCGCCTCAGCGCTCCTCGACGCGAGGGCCGCGTGGCGAAGGGCGCGCAGGGTGGCGATGTTGTGGGCGACGGCCGCCGAGATCGGGCGCGCTGGTTCGGGCGGGGGCGCGATGACCTGGGCGTGTTCGGGTTGCAGGCGGGCCAGCAGGTTCAGGATGCGCATGGGCGGCTCGCGGTGGAGTGCTGGAGCGTAGCCCGGGGTGGCGCCGCATCGGCGGCGATGGGCGAGCGTGTTCCCGTAGCGTTCGCAGTGCCCGACCTGCCCAGCTCGCTGTGGCGCCCACGGCGCTCGGTGAGCGGGTGTCGCCCTGCTCGGGATCAGCTCGGCGGCCGCCTTCGGCGCCGCGCTCGCCGGGGCTCGCAGCCTACGGGCGGAGCCCTCCGCTCACTCGCTGCCGCGTGGCCGCTGTTGACGCGGCTGCTGGCCCGTGACGGGGAGCGCGACGGACGGGATGCCGATCACTCCAACCACCAGCGCGAAAGCTCGACCTCGATCGCCTCGAACGGCTCGGCGCGCACGAACTCCTCGTCGCCGAACGCCGCGGTGAGCAGCCAGTGTTCGCCCTGAAGGCGGTAGACCTCCAGGGTGCGCTGGATCGGCTCGATGAGCCAGGCGTGCGCGACGCGGTGCCGCGCGTACACCGGCATCTTCCGGAGCCGGTCGTGGCGCCCGGTGGCCGGGGAGAGCACCTCGCAGATCCAATCGGGAACGACGGTGAGGGCCGCGCCCCCCAACCCTTCCGGAACCCGCTCCCGCCGCCAGCCGGCGAGATCGGGCACCAACACCTCCTCGCCGAGGTGCAGCTCCGGCTCGTCGAGGATCCACCAGCCGCCGGGTCCCCTCGGGCCGCCGGGTTTCCGATCGAAGGAAGTGGCCAGCTCGCCACCCGCGATGGTTGACGCGCGGGCGTGCGGCGTCGCCGGGCGCGGGCTGGTGACCACCTCTCCCGCGAGAATCTCGCCGACGAGGTGGTCGGGGAGCGCGAGGAGGTCGGCGTAGGTCGCCTTTCGACGGGCTTCGGACATCGCCCCGATCATAGCACCGCCGCCAAGTGGGGCGGTGGGGCGTGTTCGGGTTGCAGGCGGGCGAGCAGGTTCAGGATGCGCATGGGCGGCTCGCGGTGGAGCGCTGGAGCGTAGCCCGGGGTGGCGCCGCGCCGGCCCGCAATCGCCGCCGGCCCTGGCTCGCGACGCCCCCCAGCCACCGGGAGGTGGAACCAGCCCGAATCACTCGTCCGTCGCGCGCCGCCCCGTCCCCCGCACGAACGGCAGGTACCTCGGCCGCCAGAAGTGCTCCCGCACGTAGGTCTCGGCGGTCTCGGGGGTGAGCTTCGTCGTGGTCGCGACCCCATCGGCGAAGGCCTGCGCGATGACCCGCGCGGCGACGATGATCGACACCTCCTGCAGCTCGCCGATCGGGGGGTAGACCAGCCCGTTGGCGAGGTGGTGCTGCTCGGTGTACTCGGCGAGCGCGACGGACGCGGCCATGACCATGCCGTCGGTCACCTGAGTGGCGTTGGCGAGGATGGCGCCGAAGCCGAGCCCCGGGAAGATGAAGGCGTTGTTGCCCTGGCCGACGGGCACCTCCTCGCCAGTGGAGAGGCGCACCGGAGGGAACGGGCTCCCGGTGGCGACGATGCCCATGCCATCGGTCCAGCGGAGGAGCTCTTCGGGGGTCGCCTCGCACGAAGTCGTGGGGTTGGACAGCGGGAAGATGACCGGGCGGTCGGTGTTGGCCGCCATCGCCCGGGCGTGCACCTCGGTGAAGGAGCCGGGCACGCCGCTGAGCCCGAGGAGGATCGTCGCGCCGCTGCCGATGATCGTCTCCTCGAGGTTGGGCGTGCCGCTGGCCAGGGTCCACCCGGCAAGCTCGGCTGCCGACTTGGCGAAGGGGCGCTTGTAGTCCTCCATCTCGCGGCTCTGGAGCAAGAGCCCCTTGGAGTCGAGCACGAACAACCGTGCGTAAGCGGCCTCAGAGCTGAGCCCGTCGCGCATCAGCCCCTCGTGCATCGCCATCGCCACCCCGCCGCCGCCGGCGCCGGCGCCGTAGACGATGATGCGCTGCTCGGACAGCCGTTGGCCGCGGAGCTTGCACGCGTTGATCACCCCCGCAAGCGCGACGGCACCGGTGCCCTGGACGTCATCGTTGAAGGACGCAATACGATGCCGATAGCGCTTGAGCACGGTGAACGCGGTGTCCTTGGACAGGTCCTCCCACTGCAGGATCGTCCGGGGGTAGCGGGCCTTGATCGCGTCCACGAACTTGTCCATGAAGTCGAGGTAGGCCTCACCCTTCAGGCGCGGTTGGCGCACGCCCACGTAGTCGGGGTCCTCGCGTAGATCGGCGCGATCGGTGCCGACGTCAAGCGCGACGGGGAGCGTGCGGTAGGGGCTGACGCCACCGCCGGCGGTGTACAACGAGAGCTTCCCGATCGGGATGGCCAGCCCCCCGTAGCCCTGATCCCCGATGCCGAGGATGGCGCTGGAATCGGTCGCGACAATCATTCGCACGTCGTCGTAGAAGCCGTTGTCGACGGCTTCGTGGGCACGATCGACGTTCCCGGGCGAGAGCGACAGGCCGCGCGAGTTCTGGAAAAGCGCCGAGAACTTCTGGACCGCCTCGCCGACGGTGGGGGTGTAGATGATCGGCAACATCTCGACGAGGTGGTCCTGCAAGAGGGCGTAGAACAACAGCTCGTTGCGCTCCTGCAGACCGCGCAGGTACTGATACCGGGCGATCGGCGTCGGCTCGCAAAGATACGCGGCGCGGGTTCGCGCCAGCTGCTGCTCCAGGGTCGCGACCTGGGGTGGCAACAGCCCGTCGAGCTTGAACTCGATCCGTTCTTCCTCTGAAAATGCCAATCCCTTGTTGGTCGCCGCCAGCCGCAGGACCGCGTGGCCGTCGGTGAAGACCCGCATCTTGTACTCGCCGTCGGGGTCGCGGAAGGTCTCGAAGTAGCGGCTGAGTCGGGCCATGGGGCGTCCTCGACCCCGAGCGTAACCGCGGTGGCGTGCGTCGGGTTCGGGTGCGCCGCGACATCCCGTGACAAAGCTGTTGACGGTGCCGGGGCGCCGTGACTACAAACGCAGCGCACCCCCCCGTCCCGGAGCTCCGATGTACGACACCATCCCCTGCCAGCGAAGCGCCGCGGTGGGTGTCGTAGTCGGCACCGGGTGTCCCCCAAAGGGCACGAATCCGCGCGTTTGACGTTCTGCCGCTAACGGTGGAACTCCGCCCCTGACCGGGCGTTCTCCCGGCGTGCCCGTGTGCACGCTCCGCCCGCATCCCGGGCCCCTCTCTCGCCGCGCGCGAGGTCGTCATGTCTTTTTTCTCTGGGCCCCTGCGCATCCTGCGCCTCGCATGGCCCGTCATGATCTCGATGATGAGCTACTCGCTCATGTCCGCCGCCGACGCGATCTTCGTCGGTCGCCTCGGCACCATTCCCCTCGCCGCCATCGGCCTCGCCGTAACCGGCACGTTCTTGTTCATCGGGCTGCCCATGGGGCTCGTGCGCGGTCTCCGGGTCGCGACAGCACAAGCCACGGGTGCCGAGCGATCGTCCACCGTGGAGGTGCTCGGCTGGCAGGCCGTGTGGCTCGCACTGGGCACAGGGCTTGCGGTGGTGATCGCCTCGCCACTTGGATCGCCGATGTTCCACCTGCTCGGGGCAACCTCGGCTGTTCGGGAAGAGGCGCTCGCGTACTTCACGGTCCGCGTCTACGCCGCCCCCATCGCGCTATTGGTCATGGCCTTCACCGCCTGGTTCGAGGGGCGCGGGGACACCCGCACCCCCATGGCCGCAAACGTCACCGCCAACCTGCTCTGTGTCGCCCTCGACGCGGTGCTGGTGAGCGGCGCGGGCCCCATCCCCGCCCTGGGCATCCGGGGCGCGGCATGGGCCGGGGTGATCTCGCTCTCCGTTTCCGCCCTCTGGCTGTTCCGGGCGGCGTGGCCCACACTGCGCCGGGTGCGATGGCGTCCCCATCGGGCGCTATTGGCCGAGAGCTTCCGTCTGGGCCTCCCCATCGGGGTGCAGCGCTTGCTGGACATCTTCGCGTGGACCCTGCTCACGGGCGTGCTCGCGTCGATAAGCGACGTGGAGCTGGCCGCGCATGTGATCGCGATCCGGGTGTTGATGCTCAGCTTCTTGCCGGGGCTGGCGATCGCAGAAGCGACCGCGGTGCTGGTAGGACAAGCCGTCGGGGCCAAGAACGCCGACGACGCGCACGCCGCTTGGCGGGCCGGGTCGGTCACCGCCATCGTCGTGATGGCGTTGGGTGGGCTCGGCTTCGTGCTGGCGCCTCACCTGCTGATCTCCGCGTTCGGCGCGGCCCCTGAAGTGGTGCCGATCGCCCGCAACTTGCTCTGGATCGCCGCGGCGTTCCAGCTCGTGGATGCGGTCGCGACCGTGACCTACTTCTCGCTCGACGGCGCCGGCGACACCCGCTTCACCCTCGTGGCCAGCCTCACGCTGTCCTGGTTCGTGAAGCTGCCTGTCGGCGTGCTGCTGGCACGGTACGCCCACTTGGGCGCGGTGGGCGCCTGGTTGGGCTTGACGGGCGAGCTCGTGTTGTTGCTGGTGGTGCTGCTGTGGCGTTGGCGGTCGCGACGGTGGTTCCTGGAGCCGGCGATGCGCGTCGTCAGCGCGGCGGCGCCGGCGTGATCGACCAGGATAGGCTGCGGCACACCATCACCCTCCTGGAGTGAACATGCGACTTTCCATTCTCGGCGCCCTCGCGCTGGCCGCTTGCGACACCGGCACCGGGACCGACTCCGGCGGCAGCACCGACTCCGGCGACACCGCCGCGGACACCGGCGACACCGACACCGGCGACACCGCAGACACGGGCGACACCGCCGACACGGGCACGCCGACCACCACGCTGGGCTTCGACCTCCATGGCGACTACGCCGGCAGTCGGATCGAGCTCCGTTGGCTCGATCCGGTCTCGATCGGGCTGGATCCGCTGGTCTTCGGCGACGCCTTCCTCGACGCGGCCGCGCCCACTCAACACGTGGATGTCACCGGGCCGACGCCGGATGCGTCGCTGCTCTTCGAGATCGATCCCGTCGATTCCCCCGGCATGTTCCTCGCGATCTTCGTCCCGTCCCTGTATCGGGACGTCGGGGGCGACGGCGCGCATGACGGCGACGATCCTTACCTAGGCGTCGGGCTGGAGTGGCCGGTCTTTCTGACCGGGGACATCTCCGCGGCCGCGGCCTCCATCGGGCTGGTGGAAGGCTGGAACACCATGGCCTTCGGCGCCGACGGCAGCATTGCCCTGGGCGCCATCGCCGCCATCCCCCTGCCCGCCAGCCTGGCCCCGATCAACGAGGTCACGCTCAGCGGCACCTATGCGGGTGACACCGAGGGCATGTTCCTGCTGCTCGCCTCGGGCCAACTCTTCGATGGCACCGGCCTCCCAGCCATGCTGCTGGACCAGCCGCTGGAAGCGACCTGGAGCCTCACCCAGAGCGGCGAGCCCGCCCCTGATCGCATCTGGGAGCCCGCGATCATCGGCGCGGTCGCCGCGATCGAGGTGCCCCACACCTACCTCGACGAAAACGGCGACGGCGCTTGGGACCCATACGACACACGCCAGAACGCCGCCTGCTCAGGCACCACCCCGGTCGCGATGTTGTGGCGGCCCGCGCCCACCGAACTTGCGCAGGCGACCTCGATGCTTTTCGCGAGTGGGACTGTAGGGTGGAGCGCCATCCTGCTCGACGCTGAGGCGACGCCCATCGACGAAGCCGCGCGCACCTCGCTTCAGATCATGCCCGAGTGTGTCCAGGGGCCGTTCTAGTACCTGGTCGGAGGGATTCTGATCGGTTGGGACGTCGTCACTCAGCGGCAGCTCCGGCGGCGACACGAGCCTCCAAGTCAGCCCTCGCCGAGCTTCGGCTTTTCGCGCACGAACATCCGCGCTGCGGCGCGGCTCAGCTCGGAGGCGTACTTGACGCCCAGCGCCGTGTCCTCTTGCAGGTGGGTGAGCATCTCCCGCGCTGTGATCGGCGCTCCATCCGCGCCACTCGCGACGACCTGTTCGGGGTCGCCCAGTCTCAGAATGTCCTGCAGCACCCGCTTGGCCGGCCCAGGCTCGAAGAGGTGGTCGGCGTCGATCTTTCCGAGCTCGTTCTCGCGGATGGCGACGGTGCCAGTTGCATCGCGGAACACGGACCAGAAGCCGGTGTTGTCGAGGTCGAACAGATTGCTGTGGGTCGCGACGAAGAGTTGATCGAGATCGACGTCCCGGACGAGGTTCCGCAGCACCTCACGGAGCGCGCGACCCGTCGTCGGTGCGTGCAGATGCGCCTCGGGTTCTTCCAGCGCAACACAGCGCCTTCCGCTGAACAGAACGGCGCCAAGGAGGCTGATCACCTGCTGCTCGCCCAAGCTCGCCAGCGAGGCGGGGATGGTTCTCCGCTTGTCACCGTCGTCGACTCGCAGGCGAAGCCGGTACTCGTTGTTGGGCACGACCGCTTCGATGCGGGGTAGGTTCAGCGGCGGCTGCGAGAGCAAGGTGCGCAGGCGCTCGAACGCCTCCTGCAGCCGGTCATCGCCGCTGGTCCCGGCCCGAGCGACGGCCTCCTCTACCCGGCCGGCGGCCAGCAGTTGGAGTACATCCAGAGAGAACGCGGCGTTTCCGTCGGCGTTGGTGCGGCGGTGGACGAAAGAGCGGACGTCGTCGAGGCGGGAGAAATTTCCCGCGGCCGTCAGGAACGCCCTCGCGAGTTCCGGTTCGAAGCCTTGGCGGGTGCGCCTCCAAAGGTTGGGTCGGGTCCTCGCACGGTTTCGTCGATGATTCGGACCGTGGTTTTGGGTGCCATGGGCCCATCGGATCGCGGCCAGCTGGTCGTCGTCGCCAAGCCAACGACGCGCTGGCCTGACGTCGCAGTCACCGGCTCCACCTCGATCTCGAGCGTCACCTTGATCGTCTCCGCTCCCAGGCGTAGGTCGTCAAGCGTAGGCTGAATCGCGCGGATCCCTGGCGCGCCGATCACGGCGGCGAACGCCTCCATCCCACAGTCGATCGCCCTCAGTATGTTGGACTTCCCGCCCCCGTTGGGCCCGTAGAGCACAACGAAAGGGCCCAGGTCTCGCATCGTCAGCTTGCCGATGCTCCGAAAGTTCTCGATCTCGACGGAAGTGATCCGCATGCGGCAGCGTAACCGACCCCCGCCCGTCCGCGCCTACGGCCGCTGCACCGGCGTCGCGGTGTCCATCGCCTTGCGCGCCACCTCCCAGATGAGCGCATTGCGTGCCTGCGGGCGTGGGCTCAGCCGGTCCATCGTGGCGGCGTCGTAGAGCACGCCATCCTTCATGACCCACTGCACCTCGCGGGCGGCGGCGAGGTTGGTGAGCGGGTCGCCTTGCACGATGAACAGGTCGGCGACCTTGCCTTCGCGGATGGAGCCGATGTCCTGGTCGAGGCCCAGGTGCCGCGCGCCGCCCATCGTGGCGGCCATCAACGCCTGCCCAGCGGTCATGGCGCCGCGCCCGCCGAGGTCTTCCAACTCCCAGTGCGGGCCGAGCCCCTGGAGCTGCCCGTGCGCGCCGAGCGCCACGTTCACGCCCAGGCGCTGGAGCGCCGCGGCGTCGGCGGCGACGGTGCGATGGTGGAACTCCTGGTCGTCCCGGATGTTGATGCCGAGCCGGTAGCCGCGGCTCATCAGCACGTCCGGCGGCGTCAGGCGCGCCAGGCGGGCGTCCTCCCAGATGCGCTCGCGCTGGAACCACGAGACCTCCCCGGTGACCCCGCCGTAGGCCACCAGGAGCGTCGGCACGTAGGTGGTGCCCGAGCTGGCCCAGAGGCTCTTGACGTCGGCGTAGACCGGCGCCACCGGCAGCGCGTGTTCGATGGACGAGTGGCCATCCAGGACCATCGTCATGTTCATGAACAGGTCGCCGCCTCCCTCTGGAACATCGAGGATACCGAGCTTGCGGCAGGCCTCGACGATCCACTGGCGCTGACGACGCCACGGCTGCTGGTACGACTTCACGCCCCAGGCGCCGTAGCGCATGAGCCGGCGCACGTGGGCTTCGGCGTCCTCGTAGGTCTCGATCTTGGCGCCCTGGGTATCGTCGGCACCGTAGAGGATGAACCCCGTGGACAGGGTGCGCGGCCCGGCCATCCTCCCGCTCTCGACCAGCTCGGCCTGGCCGAAGACGAGGTCAGTGGCGGCGCTCGGGTCGAAAACCGTGGTGACCCCGTAGGCGAGGTTGACCAGGTGCCGCCACTCCTGCTCGGGGAAGACGTCGCCCGAGGCGTAGTGCAGGTGGGCGTGCACGTCGATGAGCCCCGGAAGCAAGGTGGCGCCGTGCACATCGATGATCTGTGCGCCATCCGGCGGAAGCACGTCGGCCCCCACCGCGACGATGCGGCGATCGCGCACTACGACCGTCCCGCGGTCGATCTCCCCGGCGTCGTCCATCGTGAGGATGTGCGCGTTGGTGAAGGCGATGGTGCCCTGCCCGACAAGGCGAGGCGCCGTGACGTCGAGCGCCCGCTCCTCCGGCTTGGGGAGCTCCTTGGCGTCTTTCTTGAGCACGCCGGCGGTATCGAGCGAGTAGAAGCGGTCCGCGTGGGACCAGGTGACCTTGCTGCCGGCGAAGTCGAGCCAGTCCCCGGCGACGCCGGTGAGCTTGCGCGCGGGGAGGGAAGCGGCGTCGATCGTGACGGAACCCAGAGCGGGCATCGGCGCCAGCCAGGCCTGGTGCTGGTGCTTGTAGGCCACCCAGCGGCCGTCGGGCGAGACGCGGATCTCCTGGGCGCCATCGACCCGAAGGTGGATGCGCACGTCGTGACCGAGCCGATCGCAGGACTTGAGCACCGTCTTTTCGTGCTTCCTGGGCTCGGGGGACTCGTCCTCGATCCAGTAGATGCGCGCCCCGTCGGCGCTCCATTGGAGGCGGGGCGCGCGGCTGTTGCTGCCGCGGAAGGGGATGCTGCGCAGCCGGACCCCGTCGCCGCCCGACGCCGGAGCCAGCATCAGGTCATACGCGGCCTCGGCCCCGAGATCGTTGCCGACCACGGTGGCACCGGTGCCGCGGAGGAACACCAACGTTGTTCCATCACGACTGAGCGCCGGCGACTGGTAGTCGCCACGGGTGCGGGTGATCTGGCTGGCCCGTCCCACCGGGCCGCTCCACACCTGCCCGCCGGCGATGTCGCTCCACGTCACGTACGAGAGCGTCCGTCCGTCGGCGCTCAACGAAGGGAAGTAGGCCGTCTCGGCCTCCGCCGTCAGCCCGCGACTCTTGCCGTCGCGGCCGATGGCCCAGATGCGGCCCAGCGCCGCTGCGTAGACGGTGCCGTCGGGAGCTTCGGCCGGCCAGCGGATGACCTTGGCATGGACGTTCCCATCTTCCACCCGGCGCGCCGGATGCACCGAGTCGGCCACCCGCAGCTCTACCGTGGCCTGAAAGGGGATCTGCGCCCGCGCGAGGCTGGAGGCATCGACGCGCCAGAGGGTTCCGCCCGCCCAGTAGACGATCTGTCGGCTGTCGGGGGTCCAGTCCATGCGCGGATAGGTGCCCCGCAGCTCGAAGGCCTCCATCGCGTCTTTGTCGAGGCCGTCGGCGATGCGCCGCATGCGTCCGGTCGCGACATCCATGACCATCAGCACCGTGTTGGCGCGGTCGCGGGTCAGAAACGCCAGCGAACGACCGTCGGGGGAGGGCGTGGGTCGGGTGGCCCCTTCGCTGAGCGAGGTCATCACCGTGCGTTCGCCCAGCTCGCGATCGTAGCGGACGAGCTGCCACAGCCCGTGGTGCACGTTCTGGTCGTACTCGAAGCGGCCCGAGCGGGTGCTGAACCACAGGTAGCGACCGTCGGGGGAAAACGCGGCCTCACCCGCGTGCGGATCGACGTCGAGGGAGGTGATCTGCGTGCCGGTGCCGCCCTCTTCGTGGATGAGCCAGAGCTCCTGGATGCCGATGCTGCGGGTGTCGACCATGCGCTTTCGGCCGAGCAGCCACCCGGCCTCGGGGGCCCACACCGGGTCGGTCCACCGGTCTACCTTGTCCTCGGTCAAGGCCCTGGCGTCGGTGCCGTCGAGCTTCATCGTCCACAGGTTCTCGTTGCCGCCGCGGTCCGAGGTGAACGCGATCCGGTGGCTGTCGCGCGCGTAGTGCGCGTCGGTGTCCCAGGCGTTCCCCGACGTGATGCGCCTGGCCACGCCGCCGATGAGCGGCACCTCGTAGATGTCCCCCAGCAGGTCGAACAGGACGAATCCGCCGTCGGGGGAGACGTCGACGCCCATCCACGTGCCCTCCCTTGTCGAGAAATTCACGTCCTTCCCTGGGCCATGCGCAGCCGCGATGTCCCATTCGGGCGTGGCGGGCTCCTCGGCAAAGACTGCGGAGTACAGGGCAATCAGGGTCGTCAGCATGGGCGTCCGGTGCGGCTGCGGGGATTATCGCGCCAAGCTTGCCCGCGGGCCCCCGGAGGCATACGGCGCCGGCCCTTTGGGAACCGGTGTGCCCGCCTCCGACCTCGTCCAAAAGCGCCTCGGAGCAGGTTTTGCCGCGATGGCGGTCGTGACGTGGGCGCTCCTGGTGTTCGGTAGCACGGTCCGGGTGCACGAGGCGGGGCTGTCGTGTCCGGACTGGCCACTGTGTTTTGGGGAGCTGGTTCCGGTGTTCAACTTCCAGGTTTTCTTGGAGTGGGGGCATCGGGTGCTCGCCGGGACGATTTCCTTGGGGTTCCTGGGGCTCGGTGTCGCCGTGCTCGCCGAGCCGGGGCGTCGCCGCAAGCACGGCGCCATCGTGCTCGTCGCGGCGGGGGTGCTGGCCGCGCAGATCGTGCTCGGTGGGCTGACCGTGCTGTTGGGTCTTGCGTTTTGGAGCGTGACCCTGCACCTGTTGTTCGGCAACGCATTCATGGCGCTGTTGATCGTCCTGGCGGTGCGCCTGCGGGGCTCGCCACGCGTGGACTTGGGCGCGGCGCGCGGCGCGGCCACCGCAGTGGCGGCGGCGGTGGTGGTGCAGATGGCCTTGGGAGGGCTGGTCTCCAGCAACGAGGCGCGCCTGGCCTGCACGGAGTGGCCCGCCTGCTACGACGGGGTCTGGTTCCCGCGCCTCGATGGCGTCGTGGGCCTCCACTTGCTCCATCGCTTGGGGGCGTACACGGTCCTCGCGGCGGCGGTGGGGTGGGTGTGGCTGGGGGGGCGATCCAAGGCAGCCATGGTGGTGCTGGGCTTGGTGCTCGTCCAGGTGGCCCTCGGCGTCGCGACCGTACTTGTCGACATGCCGGTCGCGGTCCGGATTGCTCACGCGGCCACAGCGCACGCGCTCGTCGCGACCCTGTCGTGGATGCACGCTCGATGATCCAGCAGCTGCGCATGTGGTGGGAGATGACGCGGCCGAAGGTGCTGCTCCTGGTGTTGTTCACTGGGCTCCCCATTTTCGGGTGGGTCGGCGGCACCACGGTCACCAAGGCGGCCCTGGTCCTGTTCGGGACCGCGCTCGCCGGCGCGGCGTCCTCGACGCTCAACGCCTGGTACGAACGGGACACCGACGCGCAGATGGCGCGTACCCGGAGTCGCCCGTTGCCGGCGGCCTCGGTCCAGCCGCAGCACGCGCTGATCCTCGGCTTGGTGCTGACCGTTGTCTCGACGGCGTTTCTTTGGTGGGTCGGCAGCTTCTTCGCGGCGATGGTCGGGCTCGGGACGATTGTCTTCTACGTCGTCGTCTACACCGCGTGGCTCAAGCCACGAACACCGCAGAACATCGTCATCGGCGGTGCCGCGGGCGCGACGGCGCCGCTCATCGCGGAAGCCGCCTTGACTGGTCAGCTGACCTGGGCCAGCTGGATCCTCTTCGGCATCATCTTCTTGTGGACGCCACCCCACTTCTGGGCCATCGCGATCTTCCGCAAAGAAGACTACGCCAACGCTGGTTTTCCGATGATGCCCAACGTCGTCGGCGACGCCAGCACGCGGCGGCAGTCGCTGGTGTACGCGGTGATCCTCGCGGCGTTTTCGGTTTTGCCGTCGGTGCTGGGGTTGGCGAGCTGGTACTACGGCGCGGCTGCCCTCGTGGCCGGCGCGTGGTTCGCGGTGTGGGTCTTACGCTCGATCTACGCGAATAAACCCGATGTCGACTACCAGGTTTTCCGGGTGTCGATCACCTACTTGTTCGTCGTGTTCGGGGCGATGTTGGGGGATCAGGTGGTGGCGGGGTTGCGGTGAATCGATGGATGCGCTGGTGGGTTGGTTCAACGAACCGGTCGCGATCGACCCGTTGCTCCGGGCGGGCGTCGCCCACTTCTGGTTTCTGACCATCCACCCCTTCGAGGATGGCAACGGCCGGATGGCCAGAGCGATCGCCGACATGGCGCTGGCCCAGGCGGACGGGAGCGCCGGGGGAGTAGGGTCCCAGGTCGTCCCGGCCCTCTATTGACGCGTCAAGTTCTGCCCTTCCATGGTCGCTAATCGCCGATGGGGGCATTTACTCAAAAAAACGAAAACAAGTCTGATTTGCGACGTTTTGCCGCACGTCATGTGCGGCGATTTGCCTGATCCTGGTGACCACCGGTCGGAGCGCTCCGTACCGATACCGACTTGGTGCCAACCGGCAGCGGGTTCACTCCTCCCCCCCTCTCTTGGAGTCCATCATGGCTATCGTCACCCGTCGGTTCCTGGTTCCTGGTCTTGTCACCGTGGCCGCCCTAGGGCTGCCGCTCGCAGCTTTCGCGGCAAACCTCTCCGGTGCGATCTTCACGACGACCGTGGACGGCTCGGTGGTGAACGAGAACGTGCACTACGAGAACAAGACCGACGTGTACCTCGACGGCGGTCCTGGTCCCAACGCGCCGGTCAGCGCTGCCGGCCTCCCGGAGGGCGACTACTACTACCAGGTGACGGACCCGAGCGGGAAGGACCTGCTCTCCTCCGACAACATCAGGTGCCGCAAGGTGCACGTGAACGCGGCCGGAGTGATCGACACCGTTTATGCTGGTACCAACTACGTCAAATCGCGGGGTGTCTGGGTGGGCACCGCCTGCTTGCACAGCTCGGGCACTGACGTCGATCATGCGGAGGAGGGCGCGAAGACCGTGCAGCTCTTCCCCTACGACGACACGCCGAACCTGGGTGGCGTTTACAAGGTGTGGATGACCCCTACCAGCAGCTACACCGGCAGCACGGCAGCTTGCCCGTCGAGCGGAACCTGCAACGTCAATGGGGAGGCCTACACCGCCGGCAACTACCACGGCTTCGTGAACTCCCAATCCAAGACGGACAACTACAAGGTCAAATACAAGGGCAAGACCTTCACCGCGCCCTTGATCTCGGTCGCCAAGTTCCACGACGCCAACATGAATGGCGCGCAGGACATCTCTGAAGGGAGCGTGACCGGCTGGTCGGTTGACGCGACCGACACCCTCGGCGTCACCAACACCTTGTACACCGCGGCCACGCTCACGGCGTACGCGGCGGGGGTCTACAGCTTCGTCGAGGCCACCCCGAGCGGCACCGACCAGACCGTCGCCTACCTGGACGGCGCGGTGAGCAGCAGCTACCCCAACGCGTCGGCGACCGTGAACGTGACCGTGGCGGGCACCTCTGGAGAGACCCACAGCGTGGTGTACGGCAACGTCGGCCTCGGCAGCTTCGACGCCTGCAAGGTGTTCGATCGCAACGGGAATGGCGTGGAAGATATCGGGGAGTCGCTCGTTGAAGGCTGGCAGTTCATCCTCACCGGCACGGATGTGCTCGGCGGCACGGTAGACAGCACCCAGTACACCGACGCGACGGGCTGCACCTCCTGGGACGACCTGCTCCCTGGCAGCTACACCGTGACCGAAGGCGTGGAGCTGTCCGGCGAGTGGACCGCCACCGGGGCGTCGAGCGTTTCCGACACCATCGTTTCCACGCTCTCCGGCGCGACGATGACCGGGTCGTCGCTCGCCGCCGACTACACCAACATCCGCTTTGCCCTCGCGGACTTCGGCACCAAGGGCTACTGGCACAACGTCAACGGGCTGGCGGAGCTCACCCAGGCCAACATCGACATCGTGAACGCGCTGGACCCCTACTCCACCGACGCCTACTACGCGGACCAAACCGACACCCCGTTCGACGGGTTCTTCGCCAACGGGACCGCCATCTGCACCGAAAATACCGGTGCCGACTGTGGCACGTTCCAGGCTGAAGTCTCCGAGTTCCTCACGGAAAACAATGGCCAAGGCACCCACGAGGAGCAGCTCGCGCAGCAGCTCCTGGCGTTCATCTTCAACGTGCAGCACCGCGTCGGTGGCGATGATGCCGGCATCGTGATGCCGGACGGGAGCATCGCCGTCGCCGGCGACCTGATCGGCGAAGCAATCGACACCTGGAACACGGGCTCGGACGCCGAGGTGGTGGCGATGCAGGAGCTTCTGGAGAGCTTCAACAGCGGCGACGCCGTGCAGTACGTGCCGGTGGACGCCGGCACGCCGGTCTTCTAAGCGGTGGGGCACCACGAGCTCACGTTGCCGCGCACTCCGAGCCCGCTCGGGAGGCAAAGCCGTGGGCTCGTGGGGGCGCCGGCGCGGCAGTGGCTCGTGCCGTTGGACGCGCCGGTGGCCTCTGGCCTCGTGCCAGAGGCCATTGCCGCGTTTCTTGACGCGAGTCGCCCGCGGTCCAGCGATGGGTTGTTGAATGTACCGGCGAAAGGTCCGGGCCTTCGCGACGTCGTGTCCTACTTTGAGCCCGACGATCCCCGACTGGATTTTTTTGATGTCGTGGATGGCCCGGTCGCAGAGGCCTTGGCCGACATGCCAGCGCTCGAAGCTCCTGATGAAGGCGCCGAGCCGGCGGCAGACCCCGGGGCACGGATGGGGATCGTCCGCACCCTCCCCATGCCGCGGCGGGTCATGCCGATGGCGGGGGCGATCGTCGCGGCGCCAGCCCCGAGGCGTCGGCCGCGCCTGGCCGGGCAGGTGCCCTTGGCGCTGGGGCTGACCGGCGTGCTGACGGCGGCGTTGGGCGGCGGCATCCTGCTGCGCGACGTGATCGCTGCCGGTCCGGGCGTGAGTTCGAGGCCCTCCACCGGCGCCGCGAATCGCGAGAACCGACCCGTCGCCTCGGCATCTGGTCTTCTCGCTGGGCTCACCGGGTTGTTCGAGGACTACCTGCTTGGGTCGCCGGACGCCGTCGAGCTTCAGGAAGTCGGGACCGAGGCCGGGGAAATGGTCGCGGTCGCGCCCGGCTTCGGGGTGCTTGAGCTCGTGGTTGAGCACGACGCCGACGTGTGGATTGATGGCGGGCCCCGGGGCTTCGTGCAAGGCTCCGGGCTGTTCACTCTCCCCACCGGCGATCACGATGTGGAGGTACGCATCGGCGGCGGTGTGGAGAGCCGCTCCGTCGAGGTGGCAGAGGGGGAGTCCGTGCGGCTGGACCTGGGCGGGCCGGCGGCGGGGTAGCGTCCCTACTTCAACCCATCCACCGCCACGAGCAAGCTTCCATCGTCGCGTACGACCACGTCGTGGACGTTGTAGTAGGCCGAGGTGTGCGTGGTGTGGACGTTCTCTCCGGCCGTGATCTCGTACACGTTGATGCCGTAGTTGTCCTGGGTTGACCCCCAGGCGCTGATCGCCCCGTTGGCCTGGTCGGGCACCGCCCAGATCGGCGCGTCCTCGTCGAGATCGTAGCCCTTGCTGGTCATCACCTCGTCCCAGCGCCCGCCGCCGTCGATGGTGCGGTAGATGGCGGTCGTGTCGCCGTCTTCGAGGCCCGCCACCCAGATGGTGGTGGCCGAGTCGGTCGAGAAGATGACGCGGTGGCCGACGAAGCCGTCGGCGAAGAGCTGGATGCCAATCTCCTCCCACGCGGTACCACCGGTGTTGCTGAGCAGCACCCCGCCAGAATGAGTCGCGACCACCACGGCGAGGTCCCCGCCGTAGACCGCGCCCGCGGTGAGCGGGAACGGGGGCGGGGTGGCGTTGGGCGTCCAGGTGGCGCCGAAGTCGGTGGAGGTGACGACGCCGCGCGGTTGCACGCCGCGGAGGGTGCCGGCCACGGCAGCGTCGAATGTCACCTCACCCAAGAACGGCTCCCCGCTTTCGGTCGCGGACCAGGACAGCGCGCCGTCGGTGCTGGTCGCGGTGCTGCTGCTGGCGCGATCGAAGGCGTAGACCAGGTCGCCGGCGGCCACGAGGTCCCACGCTCCAGCGCCGGGCAACCGGCTGCCCGGCTCCTCCCAGTTGCAGCCACTGTCGGCGCTGGTCAAGAGCTCGCCGCCAGCGATCGCGACGAAGGTGCCGTCAGCGAGCGGGCCGGCCACGCTGGTGGTGGCCACCATCGGGTCGGGCTGCTCGGTCGGAAAGTGGGTGAGGTCGCCGTCAATCATCAAAATCCCGCGCGCGCCGTGGATGCGGTCGCACGACACCTCGCTGGTGTCGACCCCGCCAACCTTGTCGGTGGTGCTGGTTTCGCAGGCGGCCAGGAACAGGGCGAGGACCACGATCGACTTCATCAGGCTGTCTCCGCCGCCAAGGTAGCCGGCGGACGCACAAAACGCGCGACGACCTCGACGTGCGAGGTGTGCGGGAAGAGGTCGACCGCGGACCAGGACGTGCAGCGCCACCCCGCGGCGACGAGCGCCAGCCCGTCGCGGAGCAGGCTGGTCGGACGGCAGGCGACATACACCAGGACGTGGGCAGGGACGGTGCACAAGAGGGAGAGGGCGTCGGGATGCAGTCCCGCGCGTGGGGGGTCCACCAGCACCGCGAGGCGCCGCTCCGTGGTGGCGGCGGCGCCGTAGTCCCGGAGCAGCTCGGGCAACACCAGCTCAGCGCGACCGGCGCGATAGTCGGCGCGCACGCCAAGCGTCTCTGCGTTACGCCGAGCCTCGGCGATGCCCTCGGCGACGAGGTCCACGCCAGCGATGGTCTCGAAGTTCCTGTGCAGAGCAAGCCCCAGCGCACCGACCCCGCAGTACAGGTCGAGCAGGAGCCCGCCCTTCCCGAGGGCCTCGGCGATCACGTCCAGCAGCACCTCGGCGCCGGTCGGGTTGACCTGGAAGAAGGCCAGCGGGGACAGCGTCATCGGGACACCGCCGAGGGAGACATCGAGGGTCGCTTCACCGGAGAGGACCTCTTTCAGGTCGCCGGTGGCCGCGTCGCTCACGCGGTTGGTCGTGTACCAGAGTACGCCGCGGGCACCCCAGTGTGGCGCGTGTTCGCGGAGCCAGGCCTCGGTTTCGGGGTTGGCCACGGCGGTGTAGAGCAGGATCAGCACGCCGCTGGCCCCGCCACGGAGCCCGAGATGCCGCCAGAACCCGGTCTGGGCGCGGGGATTCCAGGCGGCGAAGGGAGAGCCGAGCACGTCGGCGCGCACCCGCTCCAGGACGACGTTGAGCTCCGGTGCGGCGATCGCGCAGTGCGCCACGTCGACGATGCGATCGAAGCGTCCGGGGCCGTGGAAGCCGAGGAAGCGGGGGGAGGGGACCGGTGCTGCCGTCGCGCTCGCCGGGCGTGCGGGGTCGCCGTCGGGCGCCGCGTCCGCTCCAGGCACGAGCGCGGCCGCCAGCTCTTCCTTCCGCGCTGCCCTCGCCGCCTTCTCCGCGGCCTGCTCATCGCGACTGAGGTAGCGCTCGACGCCGAAGCTCAGCTCCAGGCGGTTGCGGTAGCCATAGCCGTTGCCCGGCGTCGCGCGCATCGTCGGGTCGCCCACGCCGAGCGGGGCCAGGAGCGTCGTGAGCGCATCCATGC
Source organism: Deltaproteobacteria bacterium (assembly GCA_947490345.1). GTDB lineage: Bacteria > Myxococcota_A > UBA796 > UBA796 > SXON01 > SXON01. The sequence goes on along the minus strand of CANLGL010000006.1, from coordinate 74,161 downwards.
GCGCCTGCCGCTGTGAGGCCGGCGGCAGCGGCTGGTAGAGGCAGCCCCCGCAGATTCCGAACTGCGGGCACTGTGCGCCGATGGCGTCCACGGGGGGGCGAAGCTCACCGAGGAGCGCGCCGCCGTTGGGGCGCCCGCCAGCCAGGACGCGCCCTCCGGGAAGGGCGCCACGAATCGTCCACCGTCGTTGCTTGTCGTCCAACCCGGTGCCGATGCCGTCCTCGTCGAGTCCGTCGATCTCGACCTCCACGGGAGGTCGCATCGTGCGCTTGTGTGCCATGGGCCGAACGTAGCGCGCGCGCTCGCGCAAAACTGATATTGACGTTCGTTCTCAATATGGGTAGGGTCCGGTCATGACGAATACGCTGGCGTCGATGTCGAACGGGTCGGTGGGCACCATCGAGACGCTGGCTGGTGAGCGCGGATTTCGCCGCCGCCTGTTGGAGCTCGGCTTCCTGCCTGGCACCTCCGTTCGCCTGATCGGGGCGGCCCCGATGGGGGATCCGCTGGACGTGGAGGTGCGCGGCTGTCGGTTCTCCGTGCGGCGCGCCGAAGCGGAACTGGTGGTGGTCCAGACCGGGGCGGTCGCCGCTGCGGCCAACTTTTCCCTCCTCCCCGGCGGCGCCACTTCTCCCCCAGGTTCTTGAGCGTGGCTTCACGGCAGCAAGCGCGGGTCGCCCGGGCGCGGGTCGCCATCGCGGGCAACCCCAACACCGGCAAGACCAGCCTCTTCAACCGATTGACGGGCGCCAACGCCCGAGTGGGAAACTACGCCGGCGTCACCGTGGAGCGCGAGGAGGCCACCTGGCGCCTCCCCGGCGTCGACGTCGAGCTGGTCGACATTCCAGGAACCTACTCGTTGGCGGCCCGCTCGGGGGAGGAGCAGGTCGCGGTGCGGGCGATCTTCGGGCTGGACGGATCGCCGCGGCCGCAGCTGGTGGTGCTGGTGGTCGACAGCACCCAGCTCGTGCGCAACCTGTACCTGGCTTTGCAGCTGGCCGAGGCCGAGCTGCCCTTCGTCATCGCGCTGAACCTTGCCGATGTGGCGCGAAAGGCCGGCGTCCAGCCCGATGCCAGCAGGGTCTCAGCGGCGTTTGGTGTCCCGGTCGTGCTGGTGAGCGCGCAGACGGGGGAGGGGATCGCGGCGCTGGGCGCGGCGGTGGTGGAGGCGCTCGAAAATCCGCCGAAGCCACGGGTGACCCTGGCCTACCCCGCCGCCCTGGAGGCGGACCTCGGGGGCTTGATCCCGTACGCCGAGGCGGCCAGGCCGGGCGAAGCACGGGCCCTTTCGTTGTGGTCGATCCTGTCGGTGGAGGAGGGTGACGAGCTGCTCGGGGTGCCGGTCGCGGTGCGCACGGTCGTCGGGGCCATCCGTGCCCGGGCCGCGGCTGCGGGCCGGGACCCGGACCTGGAGATCGTCGGTACCCGCTATCGTTATCTCGAGGCCCAGGACTTCGGTGCCGCCGCACCCCAAGCGGGGATCAGCTTCAGTGAGCGCGTGGACGGGGTGGTCTTACATCCGCTCAGCGGCGCGGCGCTTTTCCTCGTCGTGATGACGCTGATGTTCCAGGCGCTCTTCGCCTGGAGCGCGCCGGCTGTGGCCTTGGTGGAGAGTGCGTTTTCGGCGGTGGGTGCGGGACTGGTCGCGGTGTTGCCGGCGGGGGTCTTCACCGATCTGGTGGTCGACGGCGTGGTCGCCGGGGTGGGCAGCGTCGTCGTCTTCCTCCCCCAGATCCTGCTCCTTTTCTGCTTCATCGGCTTTCTGGAAGACTGCGGCTACATGGCGCGGGTCGCCTTCCTGGTCGATCGGATGATGAAGAGCGTGGGCCTGCATGGGCGCGCGTTCGTCCCGATGCTCTCCGGATACGCCTGTGCGGTCCCGGCGATCATGGCCACCCGCACGTTGGAGCGCCGTCGCGACCGTCTGCTCACGATGATGGTCGTGCCGCTGATGTCGTGCTCCGCGCGCCTCCCGGTGTACACACTCGTCGTCGCCACCGTGTTCGCAGATGACTCCCGCGTTCTCGGGCTCTCGACCCGCGCGGTGAGCATGGTCGGCATGTACCTGTTTTCGACCGGCATGGCGCTGGTCGCGGCGGGAGTGCTCGGGCGCACGCTGCTCCGCGGCCCGCAGATCCCCTTGCTTTTGGAGCTGCCGCCGTACCGGATGCCGCGCCTGCCGACGGTGCTTCGCCAGATGTGGCTCCGGGCCCGAGCGTTTCTGACCGAGGCGGGCACGACCATCCTGGTGGCTACGGTGATCCTGTGGGGACTTTTATACTTCCCCCGCCACGAAGCGGAGATCGTGGATGTCCCGGTGGCTGCGGAGGTCGCGGCGTCCGCGCAGCTCGAGCACAGCTACGGCGGTCGGCTGGGGCAGCTCATCGAGCCAGTGATCCGCCCGCTCGGCTTCGACTGGAAGATCGGCGTTGGCCTTGTCGGTTCGTTCGCCGCGCGTGAGGTCTTCGTCTCCACCATGGGAGTCATGTACGGAATCGGCGGCGAAGCCGATGAAACATCGACATCGCTGAAGGATCGCATGAAGGGGGAGACGCGCGCGGACGGCACGCCGCTGTGGACGCCGCTGACTGGGGTGTCGCTGATGGTCTTCTTCGCGCTCTCGGCGCAGTGCCTCAGCACTATCGCGGTCGTCCGCCGTGAATCACGTTCTTGGGCATGGGCCGCGTTCCTTTTCACGTACATGACCGTGCTGGCCTGGGTGGCCAGCCTTGTGGTCTACACGGGCGGGATCTGGCTGGGGTTTCGGTAACCGCTACTCCTGCTTCTTCTTCCCTTTCTTCTTCCCGCCGCCCTTCTTTCCCGGCCCGTCGCCCTTTTCGAGGCGCTTGTAGATGTCGGACACGTCCGGCACCAGCACGACCTCGATCCGGCGGTTCTGCGCCTGGCCGCCGGCCGAGTTGTTGTCCGCCTTGGGGTGGGTGTCGCCGAAGCTGGCCGCCGAGAGTTTGGTGCGCGGGAACCCGGCGGCGATCATCGCCTCGGTCACGACGATGCCGCGGGCGGCGCCGAGGTACCAGTTGTTGGGAAACTGGGGGGTGTTGATGGGGTCGTTGTCGGTGTGCCCCTCGACCTGGAAGTCCCGGTCGGGTGAACGGCGCGACAGGGCGCGGGCCAGCTGTTGCAGCGCGTCCTTCCCGTCCGCGGAGAGCTCGGCGCTGCCTTTCTGGAAGAGCACGTCGCTCTTGAGTCCCAGGGTCACGCGGCCGTTCTCGACCTCTACGGTCAAGAGCCCCTTGTCGACCAGGGGCTTGAGGTCCTCCTTGAGTTCACGAACCGTCGCGCGTTCTTTGTCGACGATGGCGTCCAGCCGGGTGACGCGGGCGACGAGGCGGGCGTTCTCCTCCTGCAGGGTCTGGAATTCTTCCTGAGAGACGCAGGCGAGGATGAGGGCGAAGACGAAGGACATGCGGGCTCCGGGGTTGCGAATGGTAACCAGAAACGGGGGAAGAAGGGCGCCGCCGCCGCGGAGGCCGCCGCCGCGGAGGGCGCCGCTGCCGCGGTGGCGGGCTCGCCGCGGAGGCGGCGTAGTCGCCTCGAAAAGCAGTTTTCCAAGGCGTAGCCAGCTCGAAAAGCAGTTTTGCGGCTGAGCGCGCCGTGACGAGAGCGAATTGTCGGCGTTGGTTCGTCGTCCGAACGCGGACAGGCGGCCGAATCTGCTTTTGAAGCCGGCTACGCGTCGCCGGCGTGCTTTTCGAGACGGCTACGCCCGGGCGTCACCCGGCCGCAAGGGTTTCATGGCTCGTAGCGCCGGCGCGTCCCGAAGGGCGGCATGGGGAACCAACAAGAAACGGGGGAAGACGCTCGCCGGCTCGCTGCGTCCTCCCCCTACCGCGCGGCTGGCGGGTCGAGTCTCGCTACCCCGTGATCACCACGCTGCGCCCCAGGTCATGGAGCACCCCAGCCACCGCGGCTGCCGCCTGAGCCGCGAGGTTGGTGCACGACAACAGCCGCGCCCGCGAGCCGAAGTCCGCAAACGGGACGGTACGCTCGTTGCACGAGGCATCAGGCGAGCCGGGAACCACGGCCGTCAGCGCAAGGCGATACCGTTCGATACCCTCTTTCAGCTGGGCGGTAGGGGCTCCACAGGGGTCCGGGTCGCCCAGAATCTCTCCAAGCACCAGCGCCCCCGCCTGGAGTGCGCCGCAGGTCCCGAGCCCGGTGAGGCCGCCCTTCCGCAAGGACTGGTAACTACGGCTGGGAAGGCCAAAGGTCTCCGCCAGGGCGATTCCGCAGCTTCGATGGGCGACAGTCTCGCCAAGGTACAGCGTGTGCGCCCGCGCGCGGGCCGCTTCGACGTACGCTTCGCGCGTCAACGCACCGCCGGACCGGGGGGCTTGGCGGCGGGCGCGGCGGGCGCGGCAACCCCACCGGCGCCGAGCACCCAATAGGGGCTGCCGGCGAGCTGCGTCTTGAGTTGGCCCACCTGCTGGGGGTGCAACTCGAAGGTTTGAGGCTGGCCGGTCTGGGGGTCGGCCTGGGTGGCGAACCACCGTTCACCCAGCTTCGACTTGTGTAATAGCAGGCCGCGGGGGTCGTCGTACACCACCACGAGGTCTTTGGACGTGAGCGGACGGTTCGGATCCTCCGGCTCTGGCGGGGGAGGGGGGGGCGGTGTCGGAGTGTCGGCCTTGGGCGGCGCCGTCGCCTCCAGGACCTCCTCGATCTCCCACTGCACTTCGAGCAGCTCGCCCCGGCGTGCGCTGTCGAGGGACTCCCGCACGGCCTTGCCACCCGGGGCGTTGATTGCCGCGATGAGCTCGGCGCGCACGACCTCACGCACGGCGTCGTTCCCGCTCCGAATCCGCGCCACTGCCTCCGCAACCAGGTCCATCTGTGCCTCGATGGGGGCCGCGTATCATGGGCGCGGGCAGGCAGGTGGGCGCCAGCGAGCGCTCAGCCCCCTGGATCGTCGGCAGGCGCAACGATCCTCGGCGTCACCTCGACTTCGGTTAGGACCCCCCGTGGACTTTCTCGACCGGCTCGGTGACCGTGACCGCGAGCGGCTGCTGGCCGTGGCCTCGACCGTGCGCCTGGCCCGGGGCGAATACCTCATCCGCCGCGGCGAGCGCGGGGGGGACTTCTACCGTTTGGTCGAGGGTGAGCTCGAGGTGATCGACAGCCGCCAACAGCCGGCGGTGGTGCTCGACGTCATCGCGCGCGGCCAGATGGTTGGCGAGATGGGCTTCCTCAACGAACAGGCGCGCACCGCCGATGTTCGCGCGGGGGAAACTTCGGTGTGCCAGCGCTGGGACCGTCCCGCGCTGCTCCGGGTTCTGGAAGCGGATTCGCCCTTCGCAGCGTCGTTCTACCGCGCGCTGGCCGGGCTCGCGGTCGACCGTAGCCGAACAATCACCACCACGGCGATGATGGGGGCGCTGGCTGGCGGGCGCAGCGGCGGCAGCGAGTCGGCGGCCCAACAGGCGCGCGTGCTTGCGGGTCGCGTCAAACAGATGTTTGCCGAGGCGGAGCCGCTGATCCGGCGCGATCGCGCGGCCGCTCAACAGCGGGTGCTGACCGGGCTGCACGGCTTTCAGGCCGCGGTGGACTCGGCGCTGACGCCCTTGGGCCGCGGGGACCAGCTCGCTGCCGGCGCGGAGCTGGCACGCGAGCTGCACGCCTACGTCATGCGCTCCCACCTTGGCGAGTTCGCCAACGACACCGGCGACCGCCGCGTCGGTCACCACGAAACCATCTCGCACATCGCCGGTCACCACCCCCAGGGGGATGGTCCGCTCGGTGAGATGATCGACGGCTGGCTCTTGGACCTTCCTACCGCGCGCGCGCTGCGGGAGCGGCGTGCCCTGGCTGCGCAGTTGATGGCCGAGGCTCTGCCCGAGGTCCGTCCGGCGCGCGTCCTCGCTGTCGGCGCGAACAGTGGTTGCCTGCTGGCGGCCGAGCTCGACCGGCTGGGCCGCGTCGGGGGGGAGATCGTCTGCGTCGACGGCTCGCGCGAAGCGCTGGAGGCGGTCGATGCGGCGCTGAAGGACCGCCCCCGGAGCATCCGCCTGCGGCTGATGTTGTCCGACATGGCGCTTTTGGCCACCGGGCGCGGTCGCCTGGGGCACCTCGGTCTTCCGCCGCAGGACGTCATCGTCGTTGACGGGTTGATCGAATACCTCCCCGAACGGGTCGTCGTCGCGTTGTTGCAAGACCTCGCCGGGCAATTGGCGCCGGCGGGGCGCGTGGTGCTGACCGCCATGGCCGCGGCTCCGGACGACCTGATCTTCCGCCACCTCCTGGCCTGGCCGATGATCCGCCGCACGGTGCCAACGCTTCGCGACGTGCTGCGGGCCGGCGGCCTGGGCGAGGTTTCGACCTATGAGGCCGGCAGCGCCGGTCTGGTGGCGTCGGCCGGGCGGAATGCCTAGCGGTTCGAGGATGCTGCTTTTGCTCGCCGGGTGCGCCGCCGGCGGTTCGGGCACCGCCGGCCTCCCGACCGCCACCCTCGCCGCATTCGTCCCCACGGTCGTGGAGGTCCGCTGGGAGACCGCCGAGCGCTCACGCGGTTTCGTCGAATTCAACGTGGTCGGTGAGCCCACCCGTGCAACGCCGCCGGAGTCCGAAGCGACCGACGTGCACTCCCGGCTGCTTTTGGGCTTGCCGATCGACAGCGAGGTGGAATTCACCGTGTTCGACGAGGCGGGAGCCGTGGGGGAGGCCCATCGGATCACGACGGGAACGGTACCGAATGACTGGGCCTCGTTCACCACGACGGGCGAGCCCTCCTGGGACGGGTTCATGGTGCTGGGCGTGGCAGGCGCGATGGCGGACCTGATGATCATCGACACCCAAGGGCGTCCGGTCTGGTGGGCGACCGATACGTCCGCTGAAGCGCAGGTGATTCATGCGTTCCCGAGCGCGGACCGCACCGGGATCCTGGCGAGCTTCGGGGGGACCCAAGCGGGCGAGTCGGCGACCATTGTCCTGACGGACTGGTCCGCCGGCACCCAGCGGAGCGTGCAGGTCGCGGAGTTCAGCCACGACTTCGTCGAGCGGGCAGACGGTGGCCTGGCGGCGCTGACCTACGTCAGCCACGTCGACGAGTCCGGGAACGAATGCCTCTCCGAGGGCGTGACCGAATTCGATTTCGACGGCACTGTCGACCTCGTGTGGGATGCGTGGGACAGCTTCGCGGGGCGGACCGCACCCTGTGACAGCTACGCCGAGGGGTGGACCCATGCCAACGCGCTGGACTGGGACGAAGCCCGACAGCGCTACACGATCGGACTCCGGAACCTCGCGACCATCGTCACCATCGATCGGCACACCGGCAGCGAGGTCTGGTCGGTCGGCGACTACGGCACCATCGGGTTCGCCGACCCTGCTGACGCCTTCGTGTGGCAGCACCAGTTCGAGCTCCTCGCCACCGAAAACGTCCTCGTGTTCGACAACGGCAGTGACCACACGGCCGCGTCCCGCGTGGTGGAGTTGAGCCTGGACCGCGAGGCCGCGCTCGCCGAGACCGTGTGGAGCTACACGCCGGATCCGGCGTTGTACGTCTACGCGCTCGGGGACGTGCTCCGGCTGCCCAACGCCAACACCTTGATCGACTGGAGCACCGCGGGCCGCGTCGAGGAGGTGAGCCCCGATGGCCAGACCGTGTGGCAGCTCGACGTCGGGCTCGGCTCCGGGTTCGGGTACATGGCGGTGTTTGACGATTTCTACTTGAGGTAGCGGGGCGGCAGGGCCTGAGGGTGGGGTCGTCGCTCATCCTGTTCGCCTAGGATTCGCGAAAGCACGGCCCATCGCCTTGCGTCGCCTCCGAGGGCGGCGTAGCCTGCCGTGCCCAAAGCTGGAGGTCTCGTAATGCTGTCGTCCCTTCTTTTCGTCGCCCTGAGCAACCTCTCGGCTTGTACCGAAGCTCCGCCCCCGCCGCCGCCCAAGCCGGTCGAGCCGGCCGGCCCCCCGAAGCTCGACGTGGCCGCGCTCGCTGCCGCGGCGGAAAACATCGCGCTCGTGCCCTCTCCGGCCGAGATGCAGAAGGCGCTCGAACGCGCCGGCATCGCGACCGGCCTCAGCGGCTTGGTTGCCGACCGTCCGCTGAAGATGGACATCGAGAACAAAGACGTCATCGCCGTGCGTACTGGTGTCGCGATGGCCGATGCGCTGCTTACCGTCAAGGATGCGCCTCCGGACAAGCTCACAGCGCGGCTCACCCTGGTCAAGACCGGCATGACCGCGCTCGGCGGCGGGGCCGATATCGGCGCCACGATCGACGACATCAATGCGCGGATCACCAACAACTCCGTCTCCCGGGAAGACCTGGTCAAGGAGCTCGACGAGATCCACGGCGCGATCATCCCCGAGATCAAGTTCGAAGCGGGCGAACGTGCGGTGCCGCTCATCCAGGCGGGTAGCTGGCTCGAAGGCAGCAACCTCGTCTCCGGCGCGATCGTCGCCGCCAACAACGAGACGGCCGGCACCGAGCTGCTTCGCCAGCCCCAGGTGGCCGACTACTTCCTCAAGTACGTCGCGGTCGAAGGCGCCGGCAAGGCGCCGGATGCGGTCCTCGCCCAGCTCCAGACGACATTGACCCGGCTCAAGGAGATCAGCAGCAAGCCGACCCTGACCCTGGACGACGTCAAAGAAATCAAGTCCCAGACCGACGCCGTTCTGGCGCTGTTGTAGGAGCCATGATGATCGCATCCCTGCTTTTCGCCGCATTCGCGCTCGTTGCTCCCGCCCAGGCCGACGAAGCCTCGGCCGAGACCTGTCTCAAGACCAAGATCTGGGAGGGCTACAACTCCGGTTGGGCCGTCCGTACCGCCACCAACGCGACCCTTGGTCAGGGCGAACACCGCATCTACCTGGTGACGTTGTACGCCGGCACCGAGTACAAGATCATGGTGTGCGGTGATGACACTGCTGTCAACGCCGACATCGTGCTGTACGACTCCCTCGGCAACGAAGTAGGTCGCGACAGCACCAAGGACCGCGAGCCGGTTTTGCTCTACAAGTCTGGCGCCACTGACACCTTCTACATTGCGGTCCATGCCACGCAGACCAAGGACGGGACGGCCAAGGCGGGCCTCGCGACCGCGGTGACGTACAAGTAGGCCTTGGCAAGCAGGGCTGGCAAGTAGCGTGGCCGCTCCGAGCGCCGACAACTCCCGCAGCGCCCGAGTCCTCGCGGGGCTCCGAGGCGCCGGCGTAGCCCTGCCGAATGACGAAGCCGTCGTGTATGCGGTGGATTTCGCCTTGTTGCTGCTGTCGGTCGCGGTTCCGGCCGCCGATGTCCTCGAAGCTCGCCGGCCGGCCCTGCGCGCGGCGCTCGCGCGGCGCTCGACGCTCGACGCTGCGGCGGTAGACGCGCTGCTCGCCCTGGCCGAACGCCCGGAGTTTCGGGGGCGCGCCAGTGAAGCCGAGGTCGACGCCTTCGTCGCACATTTCGGGGAGGCCGCGGGCCGGGTGCTGGTCGCTGAAGACCAGGACGACCTCGACCTGGACGGGTTCGCGCGCCGGTACGGCGGCCAGCACGCGCTGCTCCTGTTGGACAGCCTGTTCGCGGTTCATTGCGCAGACGGGGCGGTCGTGCGCGACGACCTGCTCCGCCTGGGCGCCGCTGCGGATGGGCTCGGCATCGATCCGGTCGTGTTCGCGACGCTCTACCGGCGGCACGACGCCGCGCTGGCCAGCGGGCGGTGGACGGTTCCGTTGGTCGGGGACGTTGTGCGCCTCGGGCGGTCGACGGCGTGTGAGGTGCTGCTCGGCGATCCCCAAGTGGCGCCGCGCCACGCGGAGCTTCGCCGCACCGGGACCGGCTGGCGGGTGATCGACGGGGAGTCGGGTCGACCCACGGTGCTCAACAGCCGCCCAGTCAACGCGGCGCCCTTCGGACCCGGCGACGAGCTGCGCATCGGCCCCTTCGCCATCAGCCTCGCGGCGAACGGCGAGAGTGTCGAGGTCATCGGTGAGCGGACGGTGGCGGCGTTGTCGATGAAGCGGCTCACCCGGCAGATCGGCCAGGTCTCCTTGCTCGACGACGTCAGCTTCACCGTCTTTTCGGGCGAGGTCGTCGCGATGATCGGCCCGTCGGGGTGCGGGAAGACCACTCTGCTCAACGCCATCGCGGGGGTCACCCCGGCGGACGTGGGCCAGGTCACGCTCGACGGCCGCGACTTCCACGCCGAGGTGCGAGCGGAGCGCGAGAGCGTCGGCATCGTCCCCCAGGACGACATCGTCCACCCCGAGCTCACCGTGGAGGAGAGCCTCACCTACGGCGCGCGCTTGCGACTTCCGGCGGGGTCTTCGGCCGCGGAGGTCGGCGTCGAGGTGCAGCGGGTGCTCGGCGAGCTCGGCATCGAGCACATTCGCGGTTCCCGCATCGGGGATGCGCTTCGGCGCGGCATCTCCGGGGGGCAGCGCAAGCGGGTGAACCTGGGACAGGAGCTCCTGGCCCGAACGATGCGCGTGCTCTTCCTCGACGAGCCGACCAGCGGCCTGGACCCAAGGGCATCGCAAGACATCGTTCGCCTGGTTCGCCAGCTTGCTGACCGCGGTCGCATGGTCTTCGTGGTGACGCACGACCTGACGCCGCAGATCGTCTCCCAGGTCGATCACCTGTTGGTGCTGGCGCCGGGCGGGCGTCTCGCTTTCTTCGGGCCGCCGGACCGCGCCTGCACGTATTTCGGGGTCGCGACACCCGACGCCATCTTCAACCGCTTCGCTGACAAGCAGCCAGCCGAGTGGGGCGCCGCGTTTCGCGCCAGTGACGATGCGCGCAGCTTTGTCGCGATGCGCGAAGAGCTGCTGGGACTGCGTTCGCAGCAGAATGACAAGGCCGATCCGCTGCCAACGCCGGCCCGGCGCCCGGGTGGCCTCGCTCAGCTCCGAACGCTCGGCGCTCGCTACGCACAGGTGAAGGGTCGCGATCTTGGCGGCCTCGCGGTGCTCTTGGCACAGGCACCGGTGCTGGCCGTGGTGATGAAGATTGTCTTTCCGCAGCCCACGCGCGAGATGATGTTCATGCTGTCGCTGTCGTGCATGTGGTTCGGCATGAGCGCTGCGGTGCGCGAGCTCATCTCAGATCGCGTCATCTGGCTGCGGGAGCGGCGCATCGGCATCAAGGCCGGGCCCTACGTCGGCAGCAAGGTGGGCGTGCTCGGGGCGTTGGTGGCCGCTCAGTGTGCGGTATTCGCGTTCTTGAACCTGGCGATGCACCCGATTTTCGTCACCGAGTACGGCTTCTCGATTTTCGGCTTTGTCGCGGTGGCCGCGTTCACCGGGATCGTCGGGATGGCGCTCGGCCTCTTGGTTTCGGCGATCAACGCCAGTTCGGAGGGCGCAGTCGGCAGCCTGCCGCTGCTGCTGATTCCCCAGATCGCGTTTTCCGGGGTGCTCCTCAGCCTCAGCCGCATGCCGTGGATCGCCAGGGAGTTGACCTGGTGGAACCCGGCACGGTTCGCGTTCGATGCCCTGGTCAAGACCGGCGAAAAACTTGGCGCGCCCCGCTCCCGTGGCCTCGACTGGGAGGCCATGCAGCTGTCCGGCACCCTCTACAACCTCGGCTTCAAGGGCGACGCGGCCGCCGACATGGGGTTGCCGCTCGTCGCGCTCCTCGGCCGGTTGACGTTGTTCTCGGTCGTGTTCCTGCTCGGCGCGTTGTTCGTGGTGCAACGGCGGCGGGAGTAGCCGGGCCTAGAACCAATAATGCACCGTCACCGCTGGCGCGCCCGACACCGTGCGCAGCGCAAACTCGCCGCCGACGTCGATCTGCAAGCCCCACTCGACGCCGAAGCCAAGGTTCTCCAGCCCGAAGAAGAAGAACTCGGCGCCCATCGCCGGTAGCAGCCGAATGCCGGTCCACGACTCTTCCTGGGCGTAGGCCGCACCGGCCGCGGCGTACAGCGTCAGGTTGTCCTCCGCGACCACGCCGTACAGCAGTCGCCCGCCAAGGAGCAGGCCCAGCGGCGCCTCGCTGGAGAGCGCCACCCCGCCGTTGATCTCCAATTGCACGTTTACCTTGGGCGTAGCCGTCGGGAGTGTATAGCGCGCGGACAGCGCGGTGACGTCGCCCAGACCGGCGTGGAAGCCGAAGCCGAAGCGTCCGCGGTGGTCGCCGGCTTCGGCGGCTGAAGCGGCGAGGAGGAGGGCGACGATGGCGGTCATGGCTCGGAGCTAACCGATCCAGAGTTGTCTCGAAGCACCAGGACGCCGTGCCAGGCGGGGCGATCGTCTACCCGTACGCGGACGCGCTGCGTGCGAACGTGGGGCTCCCGGTAGCCCACCGCGAGGGCCAGCCAGGCCTCGGCGCGCAGCGCTCCGTCGAACGCGGGCTCGTCCCGAAAGCGCTCCTGCAGCTCGACCACAACCTGATGTCCCCGCAGCGTCAGCGTGAAGGTGGCTTCCGGCGTCGGGTTGATCCAGGGAACGGTGACGTCGACCGCGCGTCCATCGAGCAGCAGGGTGCCGGGGCAACGCGACAGGGTATCGAGGATGATCGCGCCCGAGTCGTCGATCGCGTACAGCGCGCCGCTCGCGACTGCCCCCCCCTCGAAGTGGGTGCGCACCACCAGCGCCGGTCCCTCCAGACGGGCTCCCTCGCTGCTCGCGCTGGCATCGGGGAACTCAAGGACGCCGGAGAGTTTTCCCACGCTCGCTGGGCAGGGACCGTCGGCGGCTGTCACTCGGCCGCGCAGCCGCAGCGCGCCGCCCTCGACGCGCGCGTCCCAGCCTTCCGGTCCAAGCTCCAGGCGATCAGCGGGAGCGTGCACCCCGGCCGCGTCGACTGTGGCTGGCCCGCTGATCGCGCGATGGGCGAGCGGCGCGCCGTCGGGACGGAGGTAGACGACACGGGTGGTGAGCTGGTCGGCGAACACGCCGGTGTTGGCGACTGTGTACTGGGCGAAAAGCATGGCGCCCCCGCGGCCCGCCGCCACCACAGACCAGGTGTCCTGAGCTGGCCGGAGGATCCATCGCGCTCCGACCAGGCCGCATGCGGCGAGGAGCAGCCATCCGGCTACCCAGCGAGCCATCGGCGGTGCTCCAAGAAGATGGGGTTCCACGGGCGACCGGAGGTGGGCCCGGCGCTAGGAGTGCAGCCACGGATGCGTCCGGCGAGCGCGCGTTCGCGCATCGCGTCTTCGGCTCGATACAGGTTCGGGAACTGGGCTTCCACATCCTCGATGGCGCCTCGACATACGCGGCTCTTCCGCCGCGCGGTGAGTCCAGCCTCGCCGAGCGCGGTCGCGACTGCCCGTTCGGCAAACGCCAAGGTGCCGTCGCGACACAGCGCCTGGTCCGCCTCGGCGAGGCCGTCGCAGTCGGCGAGGTCGGCTGGCTGGTTCCGATTCAGCGCAAAGAACCACCAATCGAGCCAGATCTGCCGGGTGGCGTCGCCGCCTACGGTCTGGAGCTGGCCCCAGTACGCAACCAGCGCTCGGCCGGTCTCGATCTCGGCCGCGGCGCGGCCGCCGCCCTTGATTGATCCTTGGATATCGTAGGTCCACGCGTGGTAGACACACTCGTGGTAGTAACGGCCAGCCTGACCGCACGCCGCCAACGCCTCGGCCCGCCGGTGGGCACGGGCGTGCCGCTCTGCGACTGCGAACGAACACTCGGCGCGCCACGTCGCACTCTTGATTCCGGCACAGTCGGCCGTGGTCGCCCCACGCTGTCCTCGCAAGACCTCGGCAGCACACGCCTCCGCGCGCGCGCCCGTCGCGTCGCAGGCCTCAAGCGCCGCCGCCAAGGGCAGGCCCCCCTGGGTCGCGCGCTGCCACGCGTCGGCTTCGGAGACCTGACAGCCGATCCACAGGGCGAGCATCAAGGGCACAGGTCGCTCCGGCGCGCGCGCAGGGCGTCGAGTTCAGGATCGGGCGTGTACTGCAGCACCGCTGGGAGCGGGCTGCCATCGCACGGATAGAGCTTTCGGTCGCGCGCCATGTTCAAGAGATCGTCGTAGTAGGCGAGGCCTGTCTTCAGACACGCTTCCGCTCGTTGGGGGTCGGAAATGGTACGGCAGGCGGCGCGGTCCAGGGGGCGCGAGCGGCCCAGGAGCCAGCGGTACCACGCCGACCAGGGGCGAGGATCGTCTGGCGAGAATCCAAACCGAGCCAGCTCGCGCGCGGCCAGCTCATCGGCGTGACCGGGCGCGGCAGCCTTCGGCGCCCAGGTCGCGAAGGAGGCGGTCCACAAGTGCATCCGACAGTCGTCGACCCAATCGCCGGCGTCGGCACAGCGGGCCGCACTGCCGGTGGCCTCGGCGTCTCGGAACGCGCATTCTGCGCGCGCGCGCTCGCCGGCGATGCCGTCGCACTGGAGGAGCTCGACGAGGCATTGGTCCCGCACGCGCTCATCCGCGATCGCCGAGCAATCGCGGTCACGCAGGCCCGCTTGGAGCGCCGTCGCCGAGTCGACGCCGCAGCCGAGTGCAACGTACAGCGCCCACCCACCGTTCACGGCGCCACGAGCGCCTTGACGTAGAACTCGGGGTCGTCGCCGCCCCGGATCCCCCAGACCTCGATCGGTCCGGCGGTCTCCTCGGTTTCCGGGTCGAAATCGAGCTCGCCCGAGGCGCCCACAGCGTCGATGGCGCCGAACTCCGCGAGGGCGGCCTGGGCACGGTTCCAGTCAACGGGGCCGAGCTCGACGCGGTCGGCTGCCTTGTCACTGAGGTTTCGCAATCCTGCCGCGGCGGCGGCGGGGGTCACCGCGCCGTCTGCGCTCAGCGCCCACGACGCGCCGTACAGCGTCAGCCACGCGGCGTCGTACGCGTACGCCGCGTAAGAGGAGTCGCTGGCCGACTTCCCGTCGAACTCTCCGGAATACGCAGCGGCAAAGGCATCATACTGGTCGCCGGACGGCACGGCCGGGGAGGTGCCGCTGATGTTGGGCCACAGCGCTTCGGCGTCCGTGTCGATGGTGTCGGCGAGGAGCTCGGCGTCGCGGGCAGCGTCAGCCAGGAAGATCGGCGTCTGGGGCACGTCGCCGTCCGCGGCGAGGCTAGCGAGGAAGGAGCTGACGTCGGGAAGATCGCTGGAGATGAAGACGATGGCGTCGTAGGTGGCGTCCGCGGCCGCACTCGCCGCGCTGGCGCGCTCCGTGTCGCTCTCGTAGGACAGCCGGTCGGCCAGGTGGGTGTCGCTGGCCCAATTCTCCACGAAAACCTCGGCGAGGCCTTCGCCGTAGGGCCCCAGTTGGTACACCAACGCGACGTGCTGGCCCCCGTTGCCCAGGGCATCGGCCACGAGGTCGGCGAGCACCTTCCCTTGCAGGGAGTCCGGCGGCGCGGTGCGCCACAACAACCCCGCCCCGCCCTCGGGCCGGTCGGGCGCGTCGAGGTAGGTAAGCGCCGGGCTCGTGGCCGAGGGCGAAATGAACAATGGACGGGTCGCGACGCGATTGTAGACGGCTTCGGTGACGCCAGAGGTGGCCGGCCCCACGATCGCGTAGGCGCCGAGTGAAACGAGGTGGTCGGCCATCGCTACCGCTGCTTCGTCGGCCGTGAGCCCGTCCAACTGGGCGTCCTCGGCGTAACTGCACTGCACCAGTCCCACGGTGCGGCCATCGACGCCATCGCTTTCATCGGCTTGCTTCACGGCCAGGCGCGTCGACAACAGCTCGGGGAGGTCCGTCGTATGGTCGAAGAGGCTCCCGACCACCAGGACGTCGGTGTACTCCTCGGGCCGCAGCAGCAGGTCCTCGGGCCACGTCGCGTCGCATCGGGGTTCGTGGCCGGTGGCCACGCAGAACCCGGCGTCGCCACAGGTGTGTCCGAAGCCGAAGGCCTCGCGGCATTGCGCGGGCGCGTCACATGCCGTCCATTCGGTCACACCGAGGCTGCAGGCGCCAAGGGCGAGGATGAGCATCAGAATTCTCCCGCCACCAGGAGGTAGCCCGGCCCGACCGAGATGACGCCGCCCTCGCCGAACAGCGCCAATCCCAGCCCGGCCCCGAGCCCAACCACGCCCACCCCGAAGAGCACGTCGGCCGCCAGCGCGAGCCCCGCCTCGTCCGCCAGCGCGGTCGATGCCGTCTCCGTGCAGCGGAGGGCGCCCCCGGCGTCGCTGGCGCATCCGGACGCTGCGTCCGCGTGCGCACCCACCGACAGGCCGCCGAGGAGGGCGCCGGTCCCGAGCGACAGCACTCCGACGCCGGTCAGCGCCAGCGGCACCGGCTGGACGAAGGGCGAGGTTGTGGTGCGCGGGGGCAGCGGCGCAGCGGTGCCAACCACGTCAGGCGGTGCCTCCTGCGGCGGCCGCCCCTGTCTGTTGGCGGCGACCCGGCGCTCGAGGTTGGTGATGCGCCGGTCGAGGGTCTCCCGCTCGTCAGCCGGGGCGTACGCGCGGTAGCGAGACAGCACGTCGAGGGCCTCGTCCCAACGCCCGGTGCGCTCCAGGGCGTTGGCGATGTTGAACAACAGCGCCGGGCGGCCGCTGAGGCGGTAGGCCTCTTCGAACGCGATCACGGCGTCCTCGTAGCGCCCCTCCTCGTAGAGGATGGCGCCGTTTTCGTACAGCTCCCGCGCGCGCGCATCATCGCCTTCCCCAGCTTGGGCGGCGCACCATAGCGCGATGAGGAGCAGGGTCACGGTGACCACGGGTCCTTCAAGTCCCCGGAGCTGGGGGACTTGGTTGGGGTGGGTGCGGCGGGTGCTTCGACGAGATCCTCCTGCTCCTCCTCGGCCTCATCGGGCGCGTCGCCCCGGGCGGTCGTCGTTCGGGCTCGCGTGGGTTCGGCGTCGGCGCGAAGCACCATCTGCTGGCGCTGGGCATCCCACGGCACCCTCACGGTGCTGGTCGCGTAGCCCTCCGCCTCCGCGCTGATCTCCCAGACCTCACCCTGGGGGATGGCCACGTCCAGCGGGGCCAGGCCCAGTGCCACGCCGCTGCGACTCAGGCGTGCGCCGTCGGGGAGGGTTGAAACGCGCACGGGACCGACCGGGGCCAGGGGGACCGCCACCTCGGACGTCGCGACCACCCCCGTTGGCTCGACCGTGCGATGTTTCCGCCACCACAGTCCAACGGCCAGGGTCAGGACGAGGGCCCCGACCATCGCCAGCCCGGCGAAGGCGCCGGTAGCCGCCAAGAGTGGGCCTCGCCGGCTGCGGATGGCGGAGATGAGCGTCGACCCGCTCGGCTCGTTCGGCGCCGCGCCGCGCACGGGGCGGGACCCCCGCCCCTCCTCCCGGACGATTCGACCGGCCGAGAGCTTGGAAGGGCCCGACGCTTCCCCTCGAAGCTCAGCCTCGCAGATCCGCAGCGCGCGAATGACCTCGTCGATGTCGGCGAAGCGGTCATCGGCGCGCTTCGCGAGGCAGGTGAGGATCACCCACTGCAGACTCGGGCTCTCCACGAGCGCGGGAGTGTTCGGATTGAGCGCCGGAGGTTCGTGATTGAGGTGAGCAAGCAGCACGCCGACCGAGGTATCCGCCACAAACGGGGGCTTCCCCGCCACGCACGCGTACAGGATCACGCCGAGAGAGTAGATGTCGGTCCGGGCGTCGAGCCGCTCAGCCCGGATCTGCTCGGGCGACATGAACGAGGGTGAACCGACGACCGCGTCCACGCCGGTGAGTTCATCGTCAGTGCGAAGTTGCTTGACCAGGCCGAAATCAAGCACCTTGACGAAGTCTTCGTCGTCACCGTGACGCATCAGCACCACGTTGGCTGGCTTGAGATCGCGGTGGATGAGGCTGAGCGAGTGCGCCTCGCGCAACGAGCCGCACATCTGCCGAGCGAGGTTGACCACCCTGGCGGCGGACAACGGGGCTTCGGCCTTGATGACCTGGTGCAGGGTGCGCCCGTCCAGGTACTCCATGACGATATAGAGCAGCTCGTCGCCGACCGCGCCGTGATCGAAGACGCGCACGGTGTTGGGATGGGTCAGCCGCGCGCTGACCGAGGCCTCAAGCTGAAAGCGGCGCCGGAACTCAGCCTCCTGCTCGTCATCACCGGACACCGCCAGCACCTTGAGCGCGACTGTTCGTCCCAACGGATGCTGTTCGGCCCGGTACACCCGGCTCATGCCGCCGCGCGCGAGCGCCGAAATCACCCGATAGCGCCCGTCGACGGTGCGCCCGATCAGCGGGTCACGATCGGGCTGGGCGGCAGGATCCTGGGTCATAGGCGCCGCAGGGCCGTGGCGAGCCGGGCCGCGCCAGGTCGGGAATTTCGAACTCGCAGTGAGCGCACGATAATGCGCACGGTATCACGATAGTGGTCAGGCTCGAAAGCGGCGCGTCAGGCTGCCGCACTTTACGCACCTGTGCGTCATCAGTATGATGGCGCGAAAAGCGACCATCGTTGGACGTAATCAAGCCGGACTCCCCCGTTTCGTCGCCGTTCACGGCCACGATTGATCGCCTCATGCGGGAGGCGGTGGCGTCGCCTGTTTTGCTCGCTACCTGCGTGGTCTTCTCGCTGCTACCGGCATGCATCTTCGCCTTCGCAGAGCTGCCTCTCCGGTCTCACGCCATCATCTCTGCGGTGGTGATGGCGGTTTCGGTGTGGACGCTGCGCCGGCTGCCGAACTGGCGGCTGGCGGTCGCGCTGTTGAGCGTTTGCATGTCGGTGCGCTACGTCGTGTGGCGTGGGCTCGCGACGCTTGCCCTCGACAATCCCGCCGACGCGGTGCTCAGCATTCTGTTGTACGGGGCGGAGATCTACGGCGTCGGCGTCCTGATCCTGGGCTATTTCCAGACCTCGATCATGCAGCCGCGGGTCCCGTTGGCCCTACCCGCCGACGAGGCGCTGCCCTCGGTCGATGTCTACATTCCCACCTTCAACGAAGGGGTGGAGATCGTAAGGCGCACGATCATCGGCGCCCGCGCCATCGATTGGCCCCGAAAGGTGGTCTACGTCTTGGATGACGGCCGTCGCCCAGAAATGAAGGCGCTGGCCGCCGAACTGGGTGTCGAGTACCTGACCCGCGGCGACAACCGCCATGCCAAGGCCGGGAACATCAACGCGGCGCTGAAGGTCACCACGGGCGAGTACATCGCCATCTTCGATTGCGATCACGTGCCGGTACGCAGCTTTTTGCGGCTGACGATGGGTTTCTTGATTCGTGACCCGCGCTGCGGCCTGGTCCAGACTCCCCACCACTTCTACAACCCCGATCCCTTCGAGCGAAACCTGTGGCTCGAGGACATCGTCCCGCCTGAACAGGAGATGTTCTACCACGCCGTCCAGATCGGGAACGACTTCTGGAATTCGGCATTCTTCTGTGGGAGCTGCGCGGTCCTGCGCCGGACGGCGATTGAGAGCGTGGGCGGGATCGCGGTGGAGACCGTCACGGAGGACGCCCACACCGCGCTCCGGCTTCACGCGGAGGGCTGGCGCTCCGCGTATCTGGACATTCCCCAAGCCGCCGGCCTCGCCACTGAGCGCTACGCCTTCCACGTGGCCCAACGAATGCGCTGGGCCAGGGGGATGACCCAAATCCTCCGGCTCGACAATCCGCTTTTCAAGCGGGGGCTCACCTGGGCGCAGCGGCTCAACTACCTCAACGCGATCCAACATTTCCAGTTTGGTATTCCGCGAATGGTCTACCTGACCGCGCCGACGGTGTTCCTGCTTTTCGGCATTCACCCCCTCCGGGCGAACCCGTGGGAAGTCATCGCGTACGGCATGCCGCACATCTTCCTGAGCCTGATCGGCGGCCTCGCGGTGGCCCGCTCGGTTCGTCACGCCTTTTGGGCCGAGGTGTACGAGACCTCTCTCGCCCCGTATACGGCCGTGGTCACGACGATGGCGTTCATCGCTCCGCGGAGTGGTTCGTTCAACGTGACCGTCAAGGGCAGCCAGCTCGATCGCGCCGCATACGACCTGCGCCATGCGGCGCCAAACCTCTTGCTGCTCCTGCTGTGCATCGCCGGACTCATCGTCACCCCGGCTCGTTGGGAAATGTACCCTGACGAGCGTGGGACGCTGCTGGTTACCGCGTTGTGGAACCTCTACAACGTAGCGATCCTCTCCGCAGCAGTCATGGTGGCGCTCGAACGACCCCAACGTCGGAAGACCTGGCGCGTGCGGCGTGAGCACCTGGTTCGCGTGCACGTACCCGAGCGGCCGGAACTCGGAGTCATGGTCGGCGAGACGGTCGACATCAGCGAGGGCGGCGTACGGCTGCGCTTGCCGAGCTTTCCGGTGGACGTCCACGACGTCGTGGTCGATGTGGAGGGCGGCTTCTCCGCTATTCGCGGTGCGGTCGGGGTGGTCGTCAGGCGCTTCCGCTCCGAAGGGGAGGCCGACTTGCGGGTCGAGTTCCAAGACCTCCCGCGCGACGAGGAGGCAAAGCTGGTGGAGTTGATGTTCTCCGAGCCCGACTCGTGGACGCACCGCCCGCTCAGTCAGCACCCGCTCCAATCGCTTTTGACGGTGGTCTATGCTCCGTGGCGCGCATTGGTGTTGAGCCTTCGCGACGACGAGCGGCAGGCCGACGCATGAATACCGAGTGGGAGTGCCCCCTCTGCCGGACGACCAACCTCGTTCCCGCGCCCATCTGTCGGGTGTGCCGCTGCGCCTGGCCGGGCATCCGGGCTCGCGGCGAGGATCGACTTGACGAGGTGGATGATCGGCCGAGCTTCCTCGAGTCCCTGCCCGCGCCGATGGCGCTGGTCGCCCTGGCGCTGGTGCTCTTCTTCTGGTGGGAGCCCGTCACGAGGCCCTTTTCGGTCCCTTCGCAGCACAGCGGGTGGACGACGTCGGTCCACGTGGAGCGCTCCGACGAGCTGCGTCGCGCCCGCAACGACCTGGTCGGACTCGCAGACGAGATGCGGGGAACGCTGGGGGAAGGGGGCGCGTTGACGCCCGATTGGAACGACCGTTTGTCGGCTTGCCGCCAGCATTGGCAGATCTACGGGGAGCA
The DNA here is from genome assembly GCA_947490345.1 of Deltaproteobacteria bacterium. Taxonomy (GTDB): domain Bacteria; phylum Myxococcota_A; class UBA796; order UBA796; family SXON01; genus SXON01. The sequence continues at coordinate 53,329 of CANLGL010000006.1, read as the reverse complement.
GGACCGAGCCCCCCACCTGGCCGGGGTCGAGGTGAAGCTTCACTCGGCCGTCCTCGAACTCGCCTCGATTCGTTTTCAGCTCAGCTCTGGCGTCAGCCCGAGCGAGCTTTCTCAACGACTGGAATCCGTTTACGCCGTCCTCTCACAGGCCGGCGAGGAGCTCAACAATGCGTAATCTTCCCTTCTGCCTTGTCCTGCTTCTGGGGCTCGTGTCCCCGGCCAGCGCCGCTCCGAGTGAGTTCCCGGCTGCCTCCGGTGTGTACCAGGCGTCATTGGCCGATGAGTTCTTCCTCGGTGACGACCTTCGTCTGGACGGGGTGCATGCCACGCGCAGCATCACCTTCACCCGGCCCAAAGGCTGGACCCTCATCGCCGATCCGGTGGTCCACGTCGAGTTCGAACACTCTGCGGCGCTCATCCCCGACCGATCCCACCTGACGGTCTCGGTCAACGACCACCCGATCGGCACGGTCACGCTCACCGCGGACAATGTCCTCTCCGGGCTGGCGGACATCCGGGTTCCGCGGGGGATGTTGGAGGACTACAACAAGCTTCAGTTCGATGTGGTCCAGCACTACACCAACGACTGCGAGGACCCCTTCGACGCCGCGCTGTGGACGCGGATCAAGACCAGCACCTGGGTCGAGCTGGCCTACGTGCGCAAGCCGATCGAGGCGGAGCTGCTGCAATGGCCCTACCCGCTGGTGGACAAGCTTGGGTACGGCCCCACCACGGTGACGCTCGTCACGCCGGGCGGCCCCTCCCGCGACACCGTGGAGGCGCTGGGCGTTGTCGGCTTCGCCCTCGGCCGGCTCGCCGACTACCGCGAGGTGGAGGCCGCGGATCCCGTGGCAAGCGCGGCGCTCGCGCTCACGCCGGCGCTGATCATCGGGACGGCGGCCGAGGTGCCCGAAGCGTTGGCCCTGACCGGGGTCTCCGAGCTTGCCGACGACCAGGGGCTGGTCGCGATGATTCCCAACCCGTCCGACCCGACGCTCCCGATCATCGTCGTCACCGGCGGCGGTTCGGTGGGCCTGCAGCGAGCGGCGCAGGCCCTCGCCGGACAGGATCGATACCAGGTGCTGTCGGGCTCGGTCTCCTTCGTCAACGCGCTGACACCGGCCAACCCGCCGCCGACCCGCCAGAGCCCGCTCGCCGCACCGCCGGCGGCCAGGTTCACCTTGGCTGACCTGGGCATCGCCGCACAAACCGTCCGGGGCTACTACCCGGCGAGCATCCGGGTGCCGGTGCGCCTGGAGGGCGATGCGCTCGCCCAGCCTGGCGGTGGCACGATCCGCGTGGACTACGCCTACTCGGCCCAGTTGGACAGTCGCCTGTCCACGATGGAGGTGCGCCTCGGCGGCCTCACCCTTCGGAGCGTCCCGCTGGACAAGGTCTCGGGTGAGGCCACCGCCTCGGTTTCGGTCCCGCTCCCCCAGGACCTGGTCGAGCCCGCCTCCAACATCGACATCGTCTTCCACCTCTTCCCGCGCGAGTTCGACGAGTGCGAGCGGGTCTCCGACAAACAACTCTGGGGCACGATCTACTCGACCACCACGATCGACCTCGCCCGCGACCACGTTGCGGAGATGCCCGACCTCGGCCTGCTGCGCCACGGGATGTGGCCCTTGACCGCGCTGCCAGGCACTGGCGGTACGGTGGCCGTGCTCCCCGACTCGCCCGACGGCCGGGCGGCTTCGGCGGGTTTGGTCTTGGCGGCGCGACTGGGCCGACTGACCCACGCTCCGGCCCCGGACTTCGAGCTTTTGCGGGCGGTGGACGTGACCTTCGCTGACCGTCAGGACAAACACTTCATCCTCCTCGTCGACGCGACCACCAACGCCGTGTACGACAGCCTGGCCGGCGCGGGTGGGCTGTCGCTGACGGGTGGGCCGGAGCGCCTGCTCGCCAACGGAAAGGACTTGCTCCTCAACGCGACGGTCGGCTCACCGTACGGCACGATCGAGGAGACCTTCTCACCCGCCAACGCGCAGCGCGCGGTGCTGGTCTTGCGCGCGCTTCGTGAGGACGGGCTTGCCCCGCTGGTCGAGGCGGTGACCGACCTTGGCAAGGTCAAGACGCTCGACGGCAACGTGGTGATCGTGTCGGCGGATGGGGAGTACCGGGTACTCGATGTGGCGTCGAAGGTGCAGTGGGGTTCGCTCACCGTTGCCACGGCGGCCACACGAGAGATCAAGGACAACTGGTGGGTGCTCGCGGCCGTGGTCATCGGCGGCGTCTTCTTGCTCACCGCGTTCGTCCGGGTCTTTGCACAGGCCCGCAGCAACCGCGACTAGCCGCCGGTGTCCGCCGCCGTCGCCGCATCCGCGCTCCTCTGGTTCTCCGTACACGCGCACGGAGGCGATGGGGCCGACCTGCGCGACGCCTGGGGGTCGTACCAGACGGTGTACATCAGCGCTGACGGACGGGTGATGGACTTCCGCGAGGGCGGAATCACCACCTCGGAGGGGCAGGCCTACGCCATGGTCCGCGCCCTCTGGATGGGTGATCGCGCCACCTTCGACCGCGTGCATCGTTGGACGATCGACAACCTCCAGGGCGGCGATGGCGGCCGCTTGGCGGCGTGGCGTTGGGGGCATCGCGACGACGGAACGTATGGCGTCCTCGACGGTCAGCCGGCCTCAGACGCCGATCAATTCATGATTTGGGCGCTTTTTGGCGCCTCGACGCGGTGGAAGACGCCGCGCTACGGCTCGGTGGCCCACGCGCTGCTCGACCGGCTCTGGGAAGCGGAGGTCACCGAGGTGGCGGGGAAGTTGGTCCTTTTGCCTGGGCCGTGGGCTCGTGGCGGGGTCCCGGTGCGCCTGAACCCGTCCTACTTCCTCCCTTTCGCCTGGCGGGAATTTGCGCGTCGCGACCCGACTCGCCCGTGGATCCGGCTTTTGGATGATGGATACGAGCTCCTTGCCGCTTGCCGTAGCCCCGGTGGCCTCCATTTCGATTGGTGTTCGCTCGATCCGGTGACCGGCGCGGTCCTTCCCTCGACCGATGCCAAAGACAGCGTGTTCGGCTTCGAAGCGTTCCGGGTGGCGTGGACGCTGGCGGCCGAGGTGAAGTGGCATCGCGAGCGGCGTGCCCGACGGCTGCTCGCGCCCTACGACGCGCTCCTGGCCCGCCCCGACGCGCCGGTGAAGATCCCGGGAATCATTCATCCGGACGGTCTGGCGGCAGTCGATTGGGAGTACCCCGGGATGTGGGGTGCGCTGCTGCCCGGCTGGTCGCTTCGGCATCCGGCGCTGGTGCGTCGAATCTGGGCCGAAAAGTTTGAGCCCCTTCGCGCCAGCCACGGCTGGGGCGACCCTGACGACTACTATGGTCAGAATTGGATCTGGTTCGGGCTCGCCCTCTGGCAGAGTAAGGAGAGGCCCGTATGATCGTGCTGCTTGCCTCCTTGTGGTTCGGTGCTGGCGCTCTCGCGGCCCCCCAGCCAGAGATCGAGGCGTTGGCGCGCGCCCCGTTGTCGGCGTCCGCGCGGGTGGACCTGGCGCGTAGTCTCCTGGGCCGGCCCGGTTGGGAAGAAGTGGGCATCGAAGCTCTTGTCCGGCTGCTCGATGACGCGGAGGTGTCGGGGAAGGCGCGGGCCATCCTCGTCGATTTGATCGGCAAGACGGATGGGCGGCCCGGGTGGGCGGGGGTCTACTCTCGACTTCTCGAGTCTCCCGACTTTCCGGGTCGCGACCTCATCTCGCTCCGACACGCCGAGGCACGCCTGGGTGACCCGAGGACTGGTCGGACGGCGGTCGCAGAGCTGGATCGCCTCCTTTTGAGCGCGGACGCGTCCGGGGCCAGGGCCATCGGTCGCGCCCTGCTTCGTGCCGGTGAGGCCCGCCGTGCCCAGGCCGCGTTTGAGCGAGTCGTCGCGGATCCGTCAGCGCGGGAGCTCGAGCTTTTGTCCGCAATTGCCGCCGGGGACATGGCGCGCGCGGGCGAGCTTGCCAGGCTTGGCGTGCGCAGTCCTGGCGCCGAGGCGGCGATCACGGAGCCGACCCGGGGTCGCCGGGCGGAGGCGCTCTCTGCGGCCGGGTACGTGACCATGGCGCGGGTCATCCTCGAAGGCGGAAATGCCGGCGAAGTCGGTTTTCAACTCGCACAACTCCAACGCCATCAGGGCCAGCTGGCGGCCGCCACGGCCACCTTGCTTCAGCTTCGCCGCGCCAATCCCACCGACGACGCCGCTCGCCGCGAGCTCATCGCGGTGTACGTGCAGCGTCACCGCTACGTCGACGCTCGCAAGCTGTGCACCGAGGCCGACGCCCAGTGGGCTGCGGCGCTGGACCCCCGCGTGGCGGTGGAGCGCTGGCGTCGGGGCGATCGGACCGAGCGATTGCACCTGATCGAGGAGGCCGGCCGGGTGGCGTCCGATGACCCCTACATCCTTCGGGAGTGGGGCAAGGAGCTGATCCGGGCCGAGAAGCCCGAGGACGATGCGGCAGCCGTGGCGCACATCGAACGGACCCTGGACCTTGACCCGCTGGACGAGGATGCGCTGGGGCTCTCGAACATCCTCGGCGGCCGGACCAGGACGGCCTCGCGCGCCGCCGGGCGGCAACTGGCGGCCGCCACCCTGGAGACCAGCCCCGCGCGCCGCCGGTCGCGCCTCGCCGCCGCCGCGGACCTGCTGGTCATGGACGCGGAGGCACGAAAGGAGCGCGGTGACGCAGAGGGGGCGTTGGACCCGTACTTTGTGGCGTTGCTCATGGACGATCCCGCTCCATACGAGATTTTGGGGGCGGGCGGACTGCTCTGGCAGGCCCAGTACCTTGATGGCGCGCTGGCGCTCTTCACCGAAGGGCAGCGTCAGCGCCCGAGGGACGTCGGGGCGCTTCTCGGCCGGGTGCGGCTCCTGACCCAGTTGGGGCGTGACGACGAAGCCCTCGCCGTGCTGACGGCGTCGAAGTCTCGGGATCCGCAGGTCACGCTGCTTCGCCGGTTCGTCGAGAATGGCATTCGGGCGCGCGATGCGCGTGCCGCGCACAACGCCGGGGATCTCGAGACTGCGGTGATCCTGTGGCGCCAGCTCGCGCGTGAAGTGCCGGACGAGCCCTACTTCCGGCACGGCCTCGGCGACGCGCTGGCCGGCCTGGAGGAATATGCCGAAGCGATCGTCCACTATCAGGCAGCGGTTGACGGTGACCCCAAAGATGCTTGGGCGGTGCTTGGCGCGGCCAACTGTATGGTCGCGCTTGAGAAGCCGGAGGACGCCCGGGCGCTGGTCGGCCAGCTTTACCCCGAGGGCGTGGACGCCGTCGCCGACCGCGAGATGCCCAAGGTGCTGGCGCGTGCGTGGCGCGTGACGGCGCTCCGCGAGCAAGGCGCGGGCGCGTCTCTGGAGGCGTTTGCCGCCTGGCGAGAAGCGCTCGAACTCGACGCTGAGGTGTTCGCCATCTCTGGCCTCGCGGCGCTTTACCTGGATCACGACCAGCCGGAAGTGGCGCTGGCCTTCGCGGAAGAGGCGATCGCACTCGATCCGTCCTTGGTCGAGCCGTTCATCACGCGGGTGCGCGCGCTGGAGGTGATGGGTCGCTGGGAGGAAGCACGCGCGGCCGCCAACGTGCTCCAAACCGCGGCGGCATCCGCCGAAACGCTGGCGACACGCCGAGAGATCGTGCAGCGGATCGCGGTGCAGCAGTCAGAGTACCAACGACGTATTGGAGATACCGCAGGCGCGATCGTGCGCCTGCGCGAGACGATTGCGAACGAAGGCGAAACCGCTGACCTGTGGACTGCGCTTGCGTCCGCGTCCTTGGACGGCCGCGACTGCGCTTCCGCCCTCGACGCGGTTTCCCGTGCATTGGCCGCCAACCCCAAGAGCCGTTGGGCGCTCGGCACCGCGGTGCGCGCGGCCTCGGTATGCAAGGCCGCGGCGGCCATTCATCCCGCTCTACAGGATGCCGACCGTCGCGCCGGCGGGGGTTTTGCGGCGGAGGAGCTCCGCGCTTCGGAATTCGAGATGCTGGTCCAGCGCGCGGAGGCGCTGGACGCGGTTGGGGAGCTTGAGGAGGCGCTGGTACCCATGCGCTTCGCCGAAGACCTTCCCAAGCTCACGGCCGATGAGTGGGCCCGGCTCGGTGGCGCCTGGCTCTCCCTCGACGCGCCGGCCAAGGCGATGGGGGCCTTCGAGCGGACGCTTGCCGTCGACCCCGTGCACGTACCCGCGATCATTGGGATGGCGGGTGCCCTCCGTGCCCAGGTACGCCTCCCCGCTGCCGAGACCCATCTCCAGTCGGCCTGGGAGCGCACCCGGGACCCTCGGGTCGGTCTCCAACTGGTCCAGACCATGCTGCTGCGAGGGCGCTACGAGCGCGCCGCTGAGACCTTGGCGCAGGTCCGCGGATCGACCCTTCCGGCCGGGCCGCCCCCCCTTGAGCCGATTCGGCCCGACCCGCTGCCAACGTTGGCGCTTCCATCGGGTCGGGTCCCAGGTCCGCGCACGTGGCCGCCGACCCCCCCGCGCGACGTGCAGCCGCGCTGGCTGGCGGAGGCGGTCGACGCGGTCGATATCGAACTGGCACGGGAGCGCGGGCTGCACGTCGTCGCCGGCGGCGGGGTCTTCCAGAAACCCGGTGACCCGGGAGAGCAGGCGCTGGACGGATGGTACGTTCCGGTGGAGGTGATCTTCCCGCCGGTGGGCCTCTTGCGCCTCAGCATGGACGCCGTGGTTTTGCATCTGGACGACGGGGTCGACGAAGCGTTGGGCGTCGCCCCGTCACTCGGGATCGCGACGCCCCCGTTCCGGCGTTTCTTCGCGACGGCGCGGGTGGGCACCAGTCCGCTCGGCTTCGAGAAGATGAATCTGCTCTGGCACGGGCACGCGCGTTTCGGGGTGCTCCCGGCGGTGGCCGTCGGCATCCAGACCGCGCGGACGCCAGTGTCGGACTCGCTCTTGTCCTGGGCGGGCAAGACCGAGACCTTGGGAGCCGGAACGCAGTTCTTCGGTTTCGTCAGTCAACTTTGGGCGGGTGCGTACGCAAGCTGGACGCCGCGCAACCTCGACCTCGGCCTCTTCGTCAAGGGCGGCTACACCGAGGGCTGGGGCATCGAGCCGAATCCGCTGGTCGAGGGCGTGGCGTGGGGCAGTTTCGGACTGGGCTCAGAACGAGCCTCGCTAAGGGTCGGCGGCCAGCTCGTCGCGATGCATCACGAGCGGCAGGAGGACGGGTTCTCCATCGGGGAAGGGGGCTATTTCAGTCCGCCGGTGTTCGTCGCTGCGGTGGCCGAGGTGCGCGGCCGCGCGGACCTTGTCGGCAGGCGCGGGCGCCTCTGCGCATCGGTGGCCGCCGGTCCGCAGTACATGGACGGCGAGCCGACCCCCTGGTTTGGCGAGGGGGTCTCCGGAACCGCTCGGGCGTCGGCCGGGGTGAGCTGGCGGCTTGGTCCGACCTGGGCGCTGGGGATAGACGGTCGAGTGCAAGCCTCCCTGTCCGAGGCCCACGGGCAACCCAAACTCTGGCACCAGGAGGCCGGGCTCGCTCACGTCACCTGGGGCCTCGTTCCCCAAGGCCCGTCCGCGCCGTCCTTGACCACGCTCGCTTCGGCGGGGGCGGTGCTTCCCTCGACGGGTGAGCTGTGTCGCGCGGAGTGATGCGGATTGGTTTGGCGCCGCTGTGGGCGAGCGTTTTGCTTGCCGCCTGGGGTTGCGACACCTTGCCCGGCGCCGGCTCCCCGACGGGTCCGGCCGACGACGACGTCTGGGACGACCGGTACGTTCCCGTCGTGAGGCTGACCGTCGACGGCGCTGACTGGGCCGCCCAGCTCAAGGCGCTCATCCCCGCCGAGGAGTGCGAGGATCGCGCCTACCTGGCGGCGGCGCTCACCTACGAGAACCCGCGCACCGGCGAGTCAGAGGACTACGCGAACGTCGGCCTCCGCTATCGGGGCCACTCGGCCCTCTCCGAAGGGCAACGGTGGGGCTTCAAGGTGTCGTTCAACGAGTTCGACACCGCTCAGAACTTTCATGAACTCCACAACATCAACCTGATGGGAACTGAGGGAGATTACTCACTTTTACGGGAACGCCTCGCGCAGTGGGTCATGCGCGGAGCCGGCGTCCCGGCGCCTCGGGTCGGACACGTCCAGCTGTACATCAACGACGAATACCAGGGCGTGTTTCCCTTCCCCGAGGAAGCCGACGACGATCCATTCCTGGACGCCCACTTCGCCGATGACAGTGGCGGCTTCTACAAGATCGAGGGGTATTGCGGGGGCACGGCGGACTTCGAGGACGAAGGGGACGACCCCGACCGGTACGACGCCAAGTACGCGCCGAAGGCAGATACCACCCTCGAGCAGCTGGCCGCCGACATCATCCCGCTGGTGAAATGTGCGAACGAGGACGATGCGGGGCTCGTGGATTGCCTGCCCGCCCACGCCAACGTCGAGGAGTGGCTGACCGAGATGGCGGTGGACATGGTGCTGCCCGACGTCGATGGATTTGCCGGGGCCGGCCAGAACTTCTTGCTGTACGACGATCCGGCCACCGGGACCTTCGTGGCGATTCCCTGGGACAAGGACCAGGCCTTCTCGACCACCGCGGCCGAGTCGGAGAGCATCTGGGACCTGCACCCGGCCTGGGCGTCCTCGCCGGAGTTGACGCAGCGGGTGCGCGTACTCTGGAAGGACGACTACTGTGCTGAGGTGCTCCGGGTCGCGGAGATCGCCTCACCGTCGGCCGTGCGGGAGGAGCTGGCGAGGGTGCAGGGCTACCTGACCGAGCCGGTGTCGCGGGATCCTTGGTACGCCGAGACGGGCACGAGTTGGTCCGGAGGGGTTGGCGCGGTCTCGTCGGTGCTGGACGCTCGACATGACGCGGTCGTCGCGGAAGCCACGGCGTGCGACCCCTGATCGGTCTGTTGCTCAGGGTTTGCCGTTCCGTCACCGAACAGTGATTACAAGTGGCGGGTGCAAACTCCTGGCTCGATCCTGGTCGTGGATGACGAAGAGGACCTCCGCAACCTGCTGAAGCACTCGCTCGGCAAGGAGGGGTTCACGGTCCGGACCGTCGCCAGTGGCCCCGAGGCGCTCGCCCTCGCCCCGATCATGCGGCCCTCGCTGATCCTGCTCGACCTCATGTTGCCGGGGATGCAGGGAACCGAAGTGTGCCGACGCCTGCGGGGTGACGCCTCGCTCGCGGGGACGCCCATCATCATGCTCACCGCTCGTGGCGAAGAGCTCGATCGGGTTGTGGGTTTCGAGCTCGGCGCCGACGACTATGTCACCAAGCCATTCTCGACACGAGAGCTGGTTCTGCGGATTCGCGCGGTTCTCCGTCGTGGCACTGGTGACCCCGGCCTGGAGGGTGACGGCACGCTGCGTGTCGGCGCGCTGCGCATCGATGCGGCCGCCTATCGCATCTGGGTGGACGAGGAGGAGATCCAGCTGACCGCGACCGAGTTCCGTCTGCTCACGATGCTGGCGCGCCGGAGCGGTCGGGTTCAGACCCGTGGCCAGCTCCTCCAGGAGGTCTGGGACATGCCGCCCGACCTGAGCACCCGCACGGTCGACACCCACATGAAGCGCCTTCGCGAGAAGCTCGGCGCCGCGGGTGACCGCCTCGAGACGGTCCGCGGAGTGGGCTACCGACTCAACGCGCTGGCGGCTCCGGCGGCAAAGGCGTAGGCAGCCCGAGCTCGCTGCGCGCTTGGGCAACGGCTCGCGCCACGCTTGGGTCCACGGGCCACTCCGTCAGGGCGCGGGCCATCGCCGGCTCGGCATCGGGATGGCGAAGCGAGGCGAGCACGCGCAGCTCTGCGATCGCGACCTCGCGGGCATTTCCGGAGGCTCGGGCCTCGGCGAACCCCGGTCGCGACTCCTCCACCTGGCCAAGCGCGGCGCGGGCCACGGCCGCTTGAAGTCGCGACTTCCACCACCGGGAACCCTCGCCAGCCAGGTCGTCCTTGAGGTCGGTCGGTACGGTGAGGACCAGTTCGTCGACGACCCGTTTCCGCAACAGAGGACCGAGCGGTGCGCCCACCGCCATGTCGACGCCCGCGGAGGTGACGTAAAGGCCGCGCCCGACGACGCGCAGCACCAGCTCCCGCTCGGTGCCATCGACGGTGTAGTGGAACACGGCCTCGTCGGTGCCCGCCGCGGTGAACGTTGCCGCGGGGTCGACCCGCAGCAGGTCGATGAGCTCTTCCTCAAAGACCACGGCCGGCGGCGTCGGTGACGCGCGGCGCTCGGTGTCGAGGGCTACCGTGGTCGATCGGTCGGGGTTGCCGTAGCCGGACAGGCCGCTGCGTCCGACACGAACACTCCACCACGACGGGCGCAGCGCCGTCGCGCCGTCGGCCTCCCAGGATGTCCACGGCAGGAGCGTCGGTCCGATGACGACGGGAAAAGATAGGAGTACAGCCATCAAAACGCTGAGCGCCCACGTCGCGCCGAGATTCCAGTCGCGCCACGCTGGCACGTCCGCACGGAGGACGGCACCCACGGCGGCGCCGCTGACGAAGCCGCCCAGGTGGCACCAGTTGTCCACGCCTTGGGATTGGGTCCCCGAGTAGAGGAGATACACGACCACGGGTAGCGTCGTCGCTCCGAAAACCGCGCGGGAGCCGGGCGGGATCGAGTCCCGGTATCGGACGCCGAGGACCGCGCTGGCGCCGAGCATCCCGAACACCCCGCCGGATATCCCGACGCTGGGGACGTCGGCGAGCATGATCCCGCTGGCGGCGCCCCCCACCACGGTCGAGCAGAGGACGATGAGCAGGGTGGCGCGGGGACCGACGAGGCGCTCCAGCCCCAGGCCGGCGACGAGGAGCCCTGAGCCGTTGCTCAGCAGGTGGCCGAAGTCGCCGTGGAGCAGGCCGTAGCTGACCAGTCGCCACCATTCGCCGCGCTCCAAGAGCCCGCTCGTCTCGCGCGTCAGGGCCTCCAGGGGCCACAAGGTGCCGCGCACCTGGAGGACCAGGCTCGCCAGATGCATCTGGAGGAGGAGGCCAAGGGTGCACGCCGTCACCCATGGCACCTGGGTGCGGCGCCAGATGCGGAAGAGGCCTGCCCGCGGCGAGGCGACCAGCGCTCCCCACGCCGGCCACTCCGACGCCCGCCGCCACCGACCCTCCACCTGCAGCGGCATCTCGGCGAGCACGTCACCCGTGACGATGCCCTCCTCCAGTTCGTCGACGGTGATGCGCCGCTCACCATCGGCACGCTGGACCCGCAGGAGCACGCCGCAGCGTAACCGGTGGGCCGGGAGCCCCGCGCGTGCTTAGCTCAGCCGTATGGATCGCGAAACACTGCAGCTGGCGGTCGGGGCGCTGCGGGTTTTCCCGCTTCAGGGAACCGTGATGTTGCCGGGCGCCAACCTGCCGCTTCACGTCTTCGAGCCTCGCTACCGCACCCTGGTGGCCGACGCCCTCGCGGGCGACGGGCTCCTGTGTGTGCCGCAGATTGTCGAGGGCCACGAAGGGGACCACCTCGCCGCCCCGGTGCTGTACCCCTACGCCACGGTCGGCCGCATCGTGTCGCCCCAGCTGTTCCCGGACGGCCGGTACGACATCGTGGTGGAGCCGCTCGGCCGGGTGCGGCTGCTCGCCGAGCTCGACTCCCCCACACCGTACCGGGTATTCTCCGCCACGCTGCTTCCCGAGGGCGTCGCGCCCGCGGTGCTTACACAGCTTGGAAGGCGTCTTTTCGCCATCGTCGAGCCGATGTTGGGGCGCCTGGGCCCGCGCGGAGGGCAGGTCGCCCGCGGCCTGGCGTCGCTGCAGTCGTCAGCGGTCCCCGCGGCGCTGGCGCCGATGCTCGTGCGCGGATCACTGTCGCGACAGGCGTATCTCGCTGTCGACGATCCCTATCGCCGTGCCCAGCTCGTCGAGGAGGCCCTGCTCACCGCGCTCGCAGAGGCGGGCGCCTCGCGAGCGGCAGAGGCGTAGCGTCACGGCTCACGGATGCGGGACAGCGCCCACTCTGCGGCGTCGCCGACCACGCCCACTTCGCGCGACGCGGCCTCCAGGGCGGGGATCGCGGCGCGGTCCCCGAGGTTGCCGAGCACATAGGCGGCGTTGCGTCGCAGACGCTGGCCGGCCGCCCTGCGCAGGGGCGAGCCCAGAAATCGCGCCATCTGGGCCTCGTCGGACTGCGAGAGGAGCTGCGGGAGGTCGAGCCAGACGTTGCTCGGAAGCTCGCCGTCGTCGTCACGCTCGCGCTGGTGGGGGCAGACGTCCTGGCAGTCGTCGCAGCCAAACACCCACCGCCCCAAGAGCGGGCGCAGCGCTTCCGGACAGGGCGCGTCGGCCTCGATGGTGAGGTAGGAGATGCAACGGGTCGCGACGAGCCCACCATTCGGGAGGATCGCACCGGTGGGGCAGGCGTCCACGCACCGTCGGCAGCGGCCGCAGTGGTCGTCGAGGGGGGCGTCGGGCTCCAGCTCGGCGGTGAGCGAGAGCGTCGCGAGAAAGAAGCGGCTCGATTCGCCGGGGAGGATCTGGCACGCGTTGCGCCCGACAAAACCCACGCCGGCGCGGGCCGCCCAGGCGCGCTCGAACACCGGCCGGCTGTCGACCGACGAATAGGAGCCCACCGCCGGCGCGTGTAGCCGCAACGCGGCCTGTAGCTTCCGCACGCGGCGGAGCACGTAGTTGTGGTAGTCGCGACCCCAGGCGTAGCTGGCGACCCGACCGGTGAGCCCTCCCGGGTCCGGCGGCAACGCCCGGGTGTAGTCGAACGCGAGGACCAGCACCGAGCGCGCTCCCGGAAGCAGCGTGTCGATCTCGGCGCGGGCGTCGCGACCCGTGGTGAGCCAGTCCATTTCGCCCGCCCACCCTGCGGCAAGGAAGTTGTCGTAGTGGCCCATCGGCAGCGCCGGGGCCGTCGCGGCCACGCGGGCGCTGAGGAAACCGAGACGGGCGGCCTCGGTCTGCAAGTAGCGCTTGAGGTCCACGGGGCTCTTCAGTCCCCCTGCATCAACCCGCGGATCTTTCCATCCGGCTCGAGGCGCACCCGCGCCGCGCTCGGGACGCGTGGCAGGCCGGGCATGGTCACGATCTCCCCGGTCAGGGCCACGACGAAGCCGGCGCCGGCCGACAAGCGCACCTCGCGCACGGTGATCGGGAAGTCACGTGGGCTTCCGTGCACCGCGGAGTCGTCGGTCAGCGACAGCGGCGTCTTGGCCACGCACACCGGCAGCGCGGTGCCCCCGATCTTCTCGATGCTTTCCAGCTGTACCTTGGCGTCAGGAGCCAGGATCACCTCGCGCGCCCCGTAGAATCGTGTCGCGATCGAAGTGAGCTTGTCATGGTAACTCGCGTCCAACGGGTAGGTGTAGTTCGCCAGGGTGGTGCTCGGCGGCGTGGCGAGGAGCACGTCGGCCAGCTCCAAGGCACCCTCACTGCCCCGCGCGAAGGCGTCGCACACGGCCACGCCGACGCCGCGCTTGGCGCAGTGTTGGCGAATGCGGGCCAGCTCGTGGTCCCGGTCGTCGGGGAAGCGGTTGACCACGACGACCCCGGGCACGCCGAACGACGCGATGCTGTCCAGGTGGCGGTCCAGGTTCCCGAAGCCGCGGTCCAGGGCCTCGTCGTCCGGCGCTGAGAGGGCCTTCGCATCGCCGCCGCCGTGGAACTTCAGCGCGCGTACGGTTGCGACGAGAACGACGAAGCTGGGCCAGACACCGGCAGTGCGGCACTTGATGTCGAAGAACTTCTCACCCCCGAGGTCGAAGCCGAAGCCGGCCTCGGTCACGACATCCTGTCCATAGCCGAGCGCGAGCCGGGTCTGAACGATGCTGCTGCAGCCATGCGCGATGTTCGCGAACGGGCCTCCGTGCACCAGCGCCGGCGTGCCCTCGGCGGTCTGCACGAGGTTGGGCATCATCGCGTCACGTAAGAGGGCGGTCATCGCGCCGGCGGCGCTGAGGTCTGCCGCGCGTACCGGCGTGCCGTCGCGTTTTTCGCCGACGATGATGCGGCCCAGGCGCGCCTCAAGGTCGGCCGCATCGGAGAAGAGCCCGTGAATGGCCATGACTTCGCTGGCCGCCGTGATGTCGAAGCCCGTCTCCCGCATCGGGCCGTCCAGGCCGACGATCGCTCGCCGGAGCGACCGATCGTTCATGTCCATTGCCCGGCGCCAGCGCACCTTGCGCGGGTCGGGACCCTCACGGAAGTACAGCGCGTTGTCGACCATCGCGGCGAGCAGGTTGTGGGCGGCGGTGATGGCGTGGATGTCGCCGGTAAAATGGAGGTTGATGTCGTCCGCAGGCTCGACCGTGGCCAGGCCGCCGCCGGTACCCCCGCCCTTCATCCCGAAGATCGGCCCCAGTGAGGGCTCGCGCAGCGCTACGATGGCGTTTCGGCCTCGCTTGCAGAGCCCCATCGCCAGCGAGATCGACATCGTCGTCTTGCCCTCACCGCCGGGGGTCGGGTTCATGGCGCTGACCAGGATCAGGCGGCCCGTGGGCGCCCGCGCGGCATCCAACCGGATCTTGGCGCGGTGGGGGCCCCAGGGGAGGACCGCTTGGGCGGGAAGGCCGATCGCATCGGCGACGTCTTCGATTCTGCGCATGGTGCGGCGCGGTTAACAGCGCGCCATGCCCCATGCTGCCGCCGTCCCGATCCCGGTGCCGACTGGCCTGTGGCGCTTCGTTCCCGCCTTCGACGCGTTGCGACGTTACTCGGCCGCGGACCTCCGCTACGACTTCGTGGCGGGGCTCACCGTCGCGGCGGTGGCGGTGCCCCAGGCCATGGCCTACGGGCTGGCGGCCGGCGTGGACCCGGTGCACGGGCTCTACGCGGCCATCGTCATCACCGCCGTGGGGGCGATCTTCGACTCCAGCCGGCAGCTCATCAACGGTCCGACCAACGCGACGAGCATCGCGGTGCTCAGCGCGACCGCGATGGTCGCGGCCGAGGACAAGCTCGCCGCGGTCATCCTCCTCGGCTTCCTCATCGGCTTGGTTCAGCTTGGCATCACGCTCTTGCGGCTCGGTGATCTGACCCGCTACATCAGCCATTCGGTGGTGCTGGGTTTCACCGCCGGCGCGGGCACCCTCCTGGTGCTCGACCAGATGAAGAACCTTCTTGGCCTCTCGGCGATGGGCGGCGGAGGCGACCACTTCCTGGTGCGGTGGTGGTTGACGCTCACGACGGGCGGAGCGCTCCACGGCGCCACGCTCGCGGTCGGCCTTGGCTCGATCGGATTGGTGGTCGCGCTTCGGTGGGTCAAGTCCAAGCTGAACTTGCCGTTGTTTCCAGAGTTTTTGGTGGCGGTGGTGGTGATGGCCTCGCTGACGGCGGCGCTCGACCTCGAAGCGGCCGGCGTGCGCGTGATCGGCGCGGTGCCGGCGGCTCTACCGAGCTTCGCCCTTCCCGAGTGGGACCTCGAACGGGCCCGTGCGCTCTCTACCAGCGCCGTTGCCATCGCGATCCTCGGGCTCCTCGAAGCGCTGGCGATGGCCAAAGGGATCGCCGCGCATACCGGACAGCGGCTGGACCTGAATCAGCAGTGTTTGTCTGAGGCGCTCGCCAACCTGGCCGGGAGTTTTTTCCGAGCGATTCCGGGCAGCGGCTCGTTGACGCGATCGGCGATCAACCAGCAAGCGGGCGCGCGCACGCAGTGGTCGGGGGTGTGGTCGGCAGCGGCGGTGGCGCTGATCATGGTCCTTTTCGCGCCCTACGCGCGGTTCATCCCACGGGCGGCGCTCGCGGGGATCCTGATGGTCACGGCGTGGCGGATGGTGGACAAGGGCGCCCTGCTCTACAGCATCCGCGCCACCCGCTTCGACGCCGCCATCATCGGGGTGACCGCGCTGTCGGCGGTCTTCGTCTCGATCGAGTTCTGCATCCTCATCGGCGTCCTGCTCAGCTTCCTCCTCGCGGTGCCCCGGGCGGGTCGGATGCTGTTGTCGGAGTTCGTCGTCGGCGAGTCGGGCTGGGTGCGCGAGCGGCTGCCCGGTGACACTCCTGATCCGGAGCTGCTCATCTACGGACTCGAAGGGGAGATGTTCTTCGGCGCCGGGCCGAAGTTGGAGGCCCACCTCGACGAGATCGAGGATCGGCTCGACGCCCACACCCGGGTCCTGATCCTTCGCGTCAAGCGTGCGCGTAGCCCCGACGCGGTCGGCACCCACATGCTCGATGCCTTCGTGAGGCGGGTGCAGGGCAGGGGGGTCGAGGTGTTGATCTGTGGCGTTCGCGATGACCTCTTCCGGGTGTTCTCCGTTACCGGGCTGGTGCATTCGATTGGCGCCGCGCACGTCTTCCGGGAGGAGGCGGTCAGACAGACCAGCACGGCGCGGGCAATCGATCGCGCGCGCGTGCTTTTGGGGCGTGGGGGGGAGTGAAGGCGCTGGCTACGACGCCATCGCGTTCGGGGGCGCTTCTGCCACCAAGCCCGCCGCATAGAGGGGAAGCGAAATCAGGCGCATTTCCAACACGCTCTCGCCCATCTTGACACGGTGCGTCTGGTCGCTGAGCGGCCCCGAATAGAGCCGATACCCCGTGGTCGTTTGGGAGCGGTGGAGGAACTGGTGCAGCGATTTCAGCGTGCCGGAGGCACCGGCCTTCACTTCGATCGGCCGTAGACCGGCCGGCCCCGCCATCAAGTAGTCGATCTCTGCGTTCGCCGACGCCGATTCGGTCATCCAAAAATGCAGGGCCTCGTCGGCGCGAATTTGGGTCGCGAGGAGCTGTTGGCCCACAAACATTTCCGCCACCCGCCCGTCGAGCAGATCGTCGAGAGGCCGGTCCCGGAGGTCGGTCAGCGGGGCCCCCATGGTGGCGAGTGCGAGGCCAACGTCAAGCGGCAACAACTTGGGGGCCGCGCGAGCCCGGGTTTGAAGGGGGAGCTGCTCGGAGCTGGTCGGCCAGACCCGACGAATCACCATCGCACCTTCTAGTCGGGCGAGCGCGGTTTTCATCAACTCCGATCGGTAGCCGGGAGCGAAGTTCTCCTGTTTGAATCGCAGTCCATAATGATGGCGCAGGTGGTCGAACGCGGCTTCCAGATGTCCGCGATCACCCGCACCTTGGTATTTCACGATGTCCTCTGCGAAGGCCTGCACGAGGTCGCCGTGAATCTGTCTCACGGCCACCGGCGAATGACGGTCAGCCCAGCGGGCGACGGCCTCAGGCATCCCGCCGACGACGAGGTAGTCGCGAAGCAGGTCCAGCGCCTGCTCGTGCTCCGCCCGCGAAAGGGGAGTGAGCGTCGCGACCGACTCGCGCACGTGCACGCCGAGCACATCCCGACCCTGCGCATCCAGAAACTCGAAGAACGAAAAGGGACGTAGATATCGAAAAGTTACCCGACCCACGGGGAACGAGAACCCGCCTTCCTGAAGCCGTACTTCAAGGAGCGATCCGGCGGCCACGACGGCGATCTCCGGGTGGTCCTCTTGGAGGAAGCGGAGCCAGGTGATGGCCGCCGGGCTCTCCTGAATCTCGTCGATGAACACCAGGGTGTTCGAGGCGAACGAGGTGAGATTCGCGCGAGCCCTGAGCGCCGCGAGCAACTCCGCCGCCGACCGGCAGCCGTCTACCAGGCGGCGGTCCTCGAAACGTTCAAGGTTCAACTCGATAAAAAGTTCGAAGCGCCGGCCGAGCTGCCGGATGGCGGCCGTCTTCCCCGTCTGACGTGCGCCCCTGAGCACCAGCGGTTTACGGGGGGAGCTGCCGGCCCAGGTGGCGAGCTCGGCGTCGATCGTGCGGGGCAGGTACATGGCGCCTGAAGCTATAGCACGGATGGGAAACAGGATCATGTTTGCCCAGCGATGGACGTGCTCTTGGGGCGTGGGGGGAGTGAAGGGGGGGCGGCCGCGGGCTTTCGCTGCGGGCGGAGCCCTTCGCTCTATCCCTGCCGCATGGCGAGCCGAGATCTACCAACCGCCGAGGATCACCCGGACCGCTCCGTAGCTCCCCGCATAGGGCGCCGCGACGAAGGCATCGTCATAGCCATCGTCGTCGATGTCGCCACCGCCCGCAACGCTGTAGCCGAGGTACTGGCTCGAGCTGGACCCGTACATGACCACGTCGGCGTTGTTGGTGGACACGGTGCCCGCTACCGGACCCAACACGATCCAGGCGGCGCCACTGTAGGAGCCGTTGGTGGCGTCGCCGTAGCCGCCCATCACCATGTCGGAGCATCCATCGCTGTTGAGATCCCCCGCGCTCTGGACGGCTCGCCCCATGTAGGTGTAGGGCGTGTGCCCGGCGATCTTGCCGTCGGCTGCGCTGAGAACGAGGTCGCCAGTGACCGGACCATTCACGATGTAGACGGCGCCCGCGTAATTGCGTTCGTAGTAGCCGGTGACGAAGACGTCGTTGTAGCCGTCGCCGTCGTTGTCGCCGTGGGCGCCGACCAGCCATCCCGAGTAGTACGTGCCGGACGGTCCACTCATCACCGAGTCAGCGGACCCCGCGCTCAACGAGCCCGAGATTGGCCCGTTGAACAGGTACGCCGCGCCCTGACTGGAAGACCCCGCATAGTAGGAGCCCATCAGCATGTCGTCGTAGCCGTCGCCGTCCACGTCGCCTGCGCCGCTGACGCTCTGCCCCAGATAGTCGGAGGTCGACTCGCCGTAGATCATCGCCGCGGAGCCGGACAGGCTGGAGGTGCCCGAAATCGGTCCGTGGACGAGGTACACTGCGCCAGCCTCGGTGCCACCGCTGTCTTCGTAGATTGCGCCGACGAGCAGATCGTCGTTGCCGTCGGCATTCACGTCGCCCGCGTTGCCCACGCTGTAGCCAGCGTAGTCGGAGGCGTTCTCACCGGTCCGCTTGGCGTCAGGCGTGTACTCATAGGAAGCGAAAGGACCGTCGAAGATCATCGCTGAACCCGCGCTGCTCGCCGCGGTCGAGTCGGAGTAGTAGCCGACGGCGAGGTCGTCGTAGCCGTCGCCATTGTAGTCCCCCGGAGCCGGCGCCCGCTCCGAGCCCGTGTAGTTGTAGATCGCCGCGTCGTAGGCGCTCGACAACGCTGTCGTCGTCGAGACCGGGCCGTACACCACCACGGCGTACGCGGACCCGGTGCTCACCACCAAATCGTCCCTCCCGTCGTTGTTGAAATCCGCGCCGGCAGACATGGAATATCCCGCGTAGTACATATAGGACGAACTCGATCCGGTGAGCGAGAAATCCCAGGCGTCGTCGGTCGAGAGCGGGTCGGTTCCGGCCGCGACCTCGTCGCCATCCTCCACCGTGTCGCGGTCCGTGTCGGCATCCTCCGGGTCGGTCCCGGCGTCGAATTCCTCCAGGTTGGTGAGCCCGTCCCCATCGGCGTCAGCCGCTGAATCGTCGAGGCTGGAATCCAGCCCGTGCGCATCCTCCCAGCCGTCGTACATGCCGTCGCCGTCAAGATCGTCGGTATACGTCGCGTCGCCCCCGCTGCCGCCGTACGCGCCCATGTCGGAGGTGGTGCCGTCCGCGTCCGCGAGGGTCGGATCCCCGGCATCGACCAGCGGCGAAGACGTCGCGAGGTGGAGATCCCAGGAGGAGACGCGGACATCGGCCGCGTACGCGACGAATTCCGGGTCCACCGCGAGATTGCCGTCGCTCCCGGTGGGGTCGCTCATTCCTGTGTAGGCGGTGGCACCGTTGTCGTACACATCGCCATATTCAAGCTCCACGTCAAACGTGCTCGAGCTGTCGTACACGCCGTAGCTACCATTGTAGGCTGAAATCACGTTCGTCAAGTAGACCTGCCTCACCCACGAGGGTGTGACGTAGATGCCGGATCCGGAATTCCCGACGATGCTCGCATTGGTGAGGTAGAGCTTGGCGCTCGTCGAGGAGGGGTAGATGTTCAGCCCCGTACCGGTGTTTCCTGCAATGACGATGTTCTTCCAATCCGCAGTTTCACCGTACATGTAGACCGCGGTGGAGCCGCTGCTGCTGCCCTGGTTGTCGGTGATGACGATGTTCTGCATCGCCAATCCCGTGGTGCTGCCGCCGTAGAAGAATCCCCCGGGGTACGAGTCGCCGTAGTTCCCGTCGATGAGTACGTCGCTGATGGTAAGCCCGTAGCCGTACGCGTAGATAGGCGTGTACCCATAGTTGTCCAGAATATCGACGTCTGAAATCGTGCCCGATCCCGACAGGTAGATCGAGTAGTAATTGGAGTTGTTGGAGATGCTGGTGTCGGAAATCGTCATCGCCCCGGTTGCGTACAATCCGCCGCCCGCATTGGCCTCGATGCTCCCGCCCGTCCAGCTCCACGTGCCCGCACTGATGAACGCGCCGCCGCCGTAGGAACCGGTGCTGGTGTTCCCGTACACCGTCACGTCAGTGAACGAGGAAGGGTAGGAGACGCTCACAAACAGGCCACCCCCGTACCCGCCGCTGGACGTGCTGTTTCCAATGATCTCCGTGTCCGACATGATCAGCCCCGTGGACCCCGAATAGCTCCCCGAGTGGGACAAACCACCGCCATAAACGCCGGCAGTATTCCCCTCGATGAGGCACCCCGTCACCTCGGCGTTGCTGACATTGGACAGGTAGATACCACCCCCATGGGTCGTCGCGAGATTGCCCTCCACCACAAGGTCGATCAACTCGACGCTGTCCGCGTTGTACACGTAGACTCCGCCGCCGTTGGGCGAGAGCGCTCCCGTCACCGTGAACGCTTCCAACCGACCGCCGTTCATGGTGACCGCCGGGTCCCCGTTGAAGTCCCCGTCAATGGTGGTGAGATCCGCGCCGTCCACCGCCACGAGGTCGACATCCTTCCCGTCGAAGTTGACGTTCTCTACGTAGTCGCCGGCGCTCACTTCGATGCGGTCGAGCGTGCACGCGAGATCGATCGCACCCTGGATCGTCGTCGCATCCCCAGGCACGGTCCACGTCATCGAACCCGGGTAGCGGGCCGCGTCCGTATCGTCGCAATCCGTACCCCCGTAGGCATCCGACGCGAAGCCGTCGAGGTCCGCGTCGTAGTCGCTGTCGCCCGCGCAGTCGGAGTCCACGCCGTCGTACCAAGTGTCTGCCGCGCCGGGGTACGCCGTCGCGCTGTAGTCGTCGCAGTCGTCGTCGTTGGCGACGTAGCCGGCGGGCACAGTACACCCGGTGGTGGTGGAAGACGCGGAGCCGTAGGTGTCGACATCGTAGTCGCGGTACCAGGTGAAACTCGACGCGCCGAGGATGGCGGCATCGGTGTCGTCGCAGTCGCTTGTGTTGGACACGTAGCCGGCGGGATCGGTGCACGCGCGCATGGACGAGGAGGCATCGCCGAGGCCGTCGCCGTCGGTGTCTGCGTAATAAGTTGGCGCATCCACCGGGTTGTCGTCCACGGTGCCGTTGCAATCGTCGTCCTCGCTGTCGCAATATTCGCTGGCGCTGGGGCTGATGCTCGACGTCGTGTCGTCGCAGTCGGTGTTGTCCGCCACATATCCGCTGGGGCGACTGCATTCGACGTCCGTGGTCGCGGCGTCGCCGTAGTTGTCGGAGTCCGCATCCTGGTACCAGGTGGTGGCGTCGGCGGCGGTGTCTTCGTCGGTGGTGCCGTCGCAGTTGTCGTCGCGACCATTGCAATATTCGGTCGCGCCGGGGCTTACCGAGGCGTTGCCGTCGTCGCAGTCGTTTCCACCCGCGACGAAACCGACCGGCACATCGCACGACACGTAGGTGACGTCGTCATCGCCCCACCCGTCGCCGTCCGCATCCGAGTACCAGGTGACCACGTCGGCCGCGTCGTTCTCGTCGGCAGTGCCGTCACAGTCATTGTCGACACCGTCGCACATCTCCGTGGCGCCGGGACGAATGGTCGCGTTGCGATCATCGCAATCCGTGCCGTCGGAGAGGGAGCCGAGCGGCTGATCGCAGGCAGACTCCGGGCTCGCAGCGTCGCCGTAGCCGTCCGCATCGGTGTCCGGATACCAGATGGTGGCGCCCACCGCGTCGGAATTGTCGATCGTCCCGTCGCAGTCGTTGTCGACGCCGTCGCAGCGCTCGGTGGCCGCGGGGTGGATGGCGGCGTCCCCATCGTTGCAGTCGTCGCCGCCCAGCTCGGCATCCATGTAGCCATCGCCGTCGATGTCGGGCTCGCTGATCTCGAAGGAGACCACGTCCTCGGAGGCGTCACCCAACGGATCGGTCGCGGTGACGGTGAGCGTGTAGGTCCCGAGGTCGGCGAGGGAGGTGTAGAGGTCGATGGTGCCGTCGGCGGAGGGCGCAGCCGGGAACAAGGTCGTGTCCGGCAGGCCCTCCCAACCCAACGCGATCGTCGAGAGATCGGCCTCGCGGTCGTCGGTGACCTCGATGGCGACGTGGAGCTGGGCACCTGCGGCGTAGCGTGCGCCCGAAGCCGGCGACACGAAGCTGACGACCGGCGCTTCGTTCGCGACCACGCTGAACGTGGTGTTGGCAGACCCCGTCTCCCCGCGCTCGTCGGTCACCTGGAGGAGCACCGTGTGCTCTCCCGCGATCAGCGCGTCGGCGATGAGCACGATCCCGGCTTCCGTGATCGTGGCCGTGCCGGTGAGGCTCCCCTGAAGCGTGGAGGTCCACGTGTACGTGAGGTCCTCGTTCGCGTTCTGGGCGTCGTCCACCAGCGCGGTGAGACTCGCGGCCTCTCCCTCGTGCAGGACCGCCCCGGGCGACGGCCAGGTGAAGGTGACCTCCGGCGCGCTGTTGTAGACCTTCAGGCCGGAGTCGCTGCAGCCGGCGAGGAGAAGGACAAGGGCCGCGTAGGCGCGCATGTTCGATCCGGGAACCCGTGGATGCTACTGCAAATGCGCGGAACGAGCAACAGCTGCGGGCAACTGCGATGCGGGGCTGTGCTCGTCAACCCGGGCCTCGCCCGGAGGGACCGGGCCTACCGCATCGCCCCGTTCATTCGGCTCGCCGGTGCGTTTCCCCTCTCCGCGTGACCGTCCCATCTGCTGCCACCGAATAGGTATGACCGAAACGAAAGGTATCGGGATCGAGCCAACTGGTGTACGCAAGGTCGACGATCGCGAGACGGGTCACCGCCGGGTCGTCCGGTCGAGCGGCGATCTCCTCGCTCAGCACCGCCGGCGCCATGCTCATCCAGGTGTCGCGCTCGCCGGTGTGCGTGGCCATGACCGCGTCCCAGGCGGGACCGCCCGGCGCGCCGAACGTTCCTGCGGGCTCGCAGGACCACGGCGTCAGGAAGTAACGACGCACCTCCGAATCTCCCGCTGCTGGCACGGTAAACGCGGTCCAGTGCAGCGGCGCAAGGGGGCCCGCGACCGCCACCACGGGCTCTGGGGCCTGAGCCAGCGCGAGCGCTTTGCCCACGACCGCGACGCCGAACCACGACCCCAGCAGCAAGATCCCCGTAGTCGCCGCCCGATTCGCTGTCGTGCCGGACCGTCGCATGAGCCACGGTAGCACCCCCAAAACCACCCAGAACATCGGATCGACGATGAAGATCAGCTCCAGCCCAAAACGGTGATCGTTCGGCCATAAAAGCTGGGTACCCCAGGTGGTTGGCACGTCCATCAGCGCGTGGGAGGCCACGGCGACGGCCCACAGCTTGACGTGATCACCAAGGCGGCCCGTGCGCAGCCAACGAAACGACGCGCCCGCGCCCGCCAGCGCGAGCATCGGCCACCCCAGCAGGCTGTGGGTGAAGCCCCGGTGCTCCCACGTACCCACATCGCGGCCGAGCGCGTAGAGCACGATGTCGAGATCCGGGAGGTTCGCGGCGATGAGGGCGACGAGCGAAGCCCGAGGACCAACACCGCGAAAGGCGTCAAGTTGACCGATGCGCCAGCCCATCAGCGCGTGTGCTACGTTTTCCACCGGTGGGCTATAAGTCGGGTCCCGACGCGCGACTTCCCGGGCGCCATCCTCGAGCTGACGTGGGCGCCGTGAGCTACATTCCCCCATGCCTCCTCGCCAGTTCAGCACCGCAGCCAAGGACGGCGCCGACCTCGCGCTCACGCCCCTCGCCAACATCCCGGTGCCGGCCCCTCGTCCAGCGCTGACCTACCAAAGCGACTTCCTTGGTGAGTCTTTTGCGTTCGCCGGCCTCAAGGCCCTCCTCGGTGCGGCTGACCACAGCAAGGCCGGGGATCGTCACGCCGGACTCGCCGCTCGGGACGAAGTCGAGCGCGAAGTCGCGCGCCACTTGCTGTCCGAGCTGACCCTGCAGCACCTCTACGATCACCCGCTCACCACGCTGGACGGCCGAATCGACGAGGTGATGCGAGTCAGCTACGACATCGTCCAGGCGCGCTTTTCGAGGATCGCGGGGTGGTCGGTGGGGCAGCTGAAGGACCACCTGCTCACCAACCCGGCGGAGGCGGCAGACATCGGCCTGGCGCTCACCGCCGTCATGGCAGCGGCGCTCGCGAAGATCTGCGATACGCACGAGCTCATCGCGATCGCCAGGGGGATTTCCCGGCCGACGCGAGCGCGTACCACGCTCGGCCTGCCGGGCACGCTTTCCTCCCGGCTCCAACCGAACCACCCTACCGACGATCCGCGGGGCATCGCGCTCCTGGTGTACAGCGGGCTCTCGATGGGCACTGGCGATGCGATGATCGGCCTGAATCCCGCTGTCGACACTGTGGAGAGCATTGGCACACTGCTTCGCCAGCTGGATCAACTGCGCCGCGAGACGGGCGCGCCCACCCAGATCTGTGTGCTCGGGCATGTCCGGACCCAGCTTGCCTGTCTGGAGGTCGGTGCCCCCGTTGAGATCCTGTTCCAGAGCCTCGCCGGCACCGAGCGGACCAATCGGGAGGAGTTCGACATCGACGTCGCGCTGCTGGACCACGCCCATGAGGTCATGCGCGACCGGGGCGGCTCCGGCTGCTTTCCGCAATTCTGCTACTTTGAGACCGGTCAGGGGAGTGAGCTGACCTACGGCAAACACGAGGGCCTGGACATGACGACGGCGGAGGCGCTCTGCTACACGCTTGCTCGCCGGTACGATCATGCGAGGGTGCTTTCGGGAACACTCATCTCCAACTCCAGCCGGGCACGATCTCCGCCGGCCCGATGTGGCTACGTTGCCAGTGAAAAAACCCGTAGGCGGCGTTGTCGGTGCGTCCCCCGGTGAACGACGGGCGCTCGGCCAGCACCGTCACCCTTCGCAGCGGCCACCGCTTCCACATCGGCGCCCGTGCGGCCGTCTCCATCGCAGCAAGTCGAAGCAGGAAAGCGACATTCTCCGCGAAGCGAAGGGCTTGGTCCACCGCCCACCCCGCCGCCCACCCCGCCGCCGCCGCCGCCGCCTCCGCCGCTGCCCATTCCCCCTCCGACGGGGTATCCCCCGCGATCTCTCGATCGAGCAGCGCCAGTACCGCGTCGATGCTCGGGAGCGCTCCGTTCCCCGCCGGGACGTGCGTGCGCGCTTCCAGCACGCCGATCTTTCGCGCCGTGAAGTCGAGCCGTCGCCACGCGACCGCATCCAGAACGGACCACCTACGGGCGAGCGAGGCGTACCGGCGGATCATTTCCGGCCACGCCGCGGCCGTTCCCTCATCGTCCATCCAGGGGGTGAGATGCGCCAGCCACGCCGGGAGCCCCAGCGCACCCTTGGTCGGCTCGCACTGCACCAGGGTGAACGGTTTTTTGCTGTCAGCATGCTCGGACATCACAGCGCCTCGGCCGCCAGGGCGGCGCGCGCTTTTTTTATCGCGTCGATCTTCGCGGAGATGCCGGCGTTCATTGTGAACGCACTGCAGGCGTGCGAATAGGGATTGTAGGTCCAGGCTGCCGACGTTGTCTTCTGGTAGACCATCAAGTTCCAGAACCCGTCAGGCAAGCTCCCGGAGGCGTATTCCTTCGGGCCCCAGGGCGCGTCCCACGCCGCTTTCAGCGTGGCGAACACCGTCGAACACGCGGCGAAACCGACCGCATTGATGCTGACCCCGTGGTACCAGCCATCGGAGGCCATGTAGAAGACGTTCACGGGCACACTGGCGATGTCCTCCTGACACGCCCAAAGAACGCCGGGCTCATCGGTTCTGGTGCAGGATGAAGTTGGCGCCGTGTCCAGCACCGAGGCGGGCCCGTAGGGAATCCCGCGCCAGCCATCTTCGAGTTTGCCAGCGAGCGCGAGGGAGAAGAGGAGAATCATGGGACGTCCGGGAAAGGTGGGTTGCAGACGCACGTGGGCTCTGACGATCGGAACCAACCCGACGCAGGCTCTATCGTGAATGAGTAGATGCCAGTCGGGTGACAGGCCTCGCCGCACGCCTCCGTGTAGTAGGCGTCTGCCTGTATGCGAACGGCTCGGGCGCGGCTCATGGACTACTTCTTGCCTTGGGGAGGGGAGAGGGAGGTCATCTCCCGCTCGAAAGCGGGGAGCGGGCGGCTGTCTCCGACGGCCCAGCGCAGTACGGTACGGAGGCTCACCCCGAGCCGCTCCGCGAGAGCCGCCGGGTTCCATCCCCCATCGAGCAGGCGTCGAACAAGAGAGTTCGGAGGGTAAGGAGCCGGAGAGGCTCGCCGGGTTCGGTGCTTGGGAGCCGGAGGGGCTCGCCGGGTTCGGGGCATGGAGGGCTCTATCTTGTGACATATGACATGGCTACTTTTTCTTCGGTTCCCACGGCACGAGGCGCCCGTCCACGAACACCGGCTTCGCGCCTTTGTACCACCGCGAAGCGATGGCGAACTCGGTGCCGACCTTCACATCGGGGACGACCTCACGCATCCCGGCGATCATCACGTCGGAGAGGCGGTGCGTCGCCTCGTGTACTGTCGCCTTGGGCACTTCGAGGATGAGTTCATCGTGAAGGAAAAGCTCGGGGAAGCTGCCGTAAAGCGCCGTGGGTGGCTTGCCGTCCCGGTAAGGGTCACGGAGGTAACACTCCTTGGTGACGTTCCAGCCGGCGCGTTTGATGCCATCGGCGGCGAGCCCTTGGAAGCCCGAGTTCGCCGCCGCCGTGAACGAAACGCCTCCGCGAACCCGCCCGGAGCCTTGTTGGATGAGCGTGAAGGTCTGCCCGCCGAGCGTGCGGTCGGCGAAATACTGGTGGTAGTCCCGCATCTCCGGCCACTTCCGATACCACTTCTCCTTCTCCTGCTTCGCTTCGTGCCGGGTGAGATGAACCCCGTAGCCCCGGGCGTAGTCCACGTAGGTGTCCGGGCCGAGACCTCCCGGAAAACCGAAGTTTCTCGCCTTGGCCCGTTGCCGCTTGTCGATGATCTCCGGGTCGCCGAGCGCGAGCCGTGCCTTCGCTTCGGCGTAGGAGATACCGAGGTCGTCCGCCGCCATAGCGAGGTGAGGGTCGAGCCCGTTGTTGATGGCGTTCGCCAAATCCGAGCGCCCGAACATCCACAAGCAAATCTGCGCGAGGGTGCAAAGCTCGATGAAGCTGTAGTCGCAGAACGCGAAGTAGTAGCCCTCTCGCGGGATGAAACACTCCCGAACACCGCCCTTCGTAGGGGGGTTCTGGAGGTTTGGCTCGTAGGACGAGCTTCGTCCAGTCGCGACGAGTTCGTTGTACGACGGGTGGATCGGAAGCTGGGTACCGGAGTAGAGGACGGGTACGTAGGTGTTCAGCACCTTCTCCACCCCCGAGCGTTCCCCGAGCGCCTTGAGCACCATCCAGTTGTAGACCTGTTCGTGCTCTTTGCCGAACTTCGCCGCCGCCACTTCGGAGAGCGCGTGCGTCGTGAGCGCCGCCACCTCTCCGGACATCTTGGGAAGCTCGCCGATCTGCTCCTCGATCCAATCCACCACCGGGGCGTCGGCGACCTCGGTGAGCGTGTCCCGGTCGGTCTTGATCTCCGGGCCACGGGTCTCCCCTCCGGGCGTCATCGGGGGCTTCTCTCCTTGTCGCACCTCTCCGAGGCGGCAGGCGAGATATCTGGATTTGTATCATCGCAATCCTCGGCTGCGAGCACTCCATCCGCGACCTCGCACCGCGCCGCCTGCTCTGCACCCGCGTACCCGTCGCCGTCGCCGTCCAGGTACTCCGGTCCGATCGTGGAATCGGCGTCGTCACAATCCTGCGGGCGCGGCACGCCGTCCCCATCCAGGTCCAGACGCGCCGCGAGGTCCGCGTCCGTCAGGATCGCGCAGGCAAAGCCAAGATAGGGAAGAATAACGCCGAACACGTGGTGAGCCTACCACAGTTCATCGGCCTGAGGACCGTGACCGGTCAGGCCCGCTTGCGCAAGTGGTAATCCACCGTCATTTCGGCCACGACCTCGCCCGAGTCGCCGCGGATCTCTACCGCGAGGGGAACGTCCACCTTGCCGACGGCCTCTGCCCCGGCGATCGCGGCCAGGACCTGCTCTTCGGTGATCCGGGCCGAGGCGCTGCACGCCCCGGTGCCCGGCTTGCGGTAGCGAATCGCGAGCCCCTTGGCCAGGAGCAGGTAGCCCCGCAAGCGCGGCTCTTGCAGGATCGCGAGGCCGCCCGCCGTCTCGCCCACGAGCACCAGCGCGGCCGCATGGACGGTGCCGACGTGGTTCTGATTCTTCGGATCGTTCGGGATCCGCACCACCACGTGGCCGGGCTCGGTGTGCACGATGTCCAGATCGGCGCGATGGGCGAAGGGAACGGTAGCGAGCAATGCGGCTGGGTCCATGCCGCTGGCCTATCCCGGGGCGGGGGTTAGCTCGCCCACTACCCATGCCTGTCTTCACCCGCGCCGATGGCCTCATCGATCTGAAGAGCCTCAGCCTGCCCGAGATCGAGGCGGGGCTGACCGGCCTCGGGAGCGAGCGGTTCCGCGCCTTGCAGGTCTACAAGTGGTTGTGGCAGCGCGGCGTCGCCAGCTTCGACGAGATGACCAACGTGGCCAAGTCGGTTCGCGCGCTGCTGGCCGAGCGCTACTACATCTCGTTCCTCGACGTGATCGCGGTCCAGAAGTCGGTCGACGGCACCCACAAGTTCGTCTGGCAGACCGAGGATGGCCAGCGAATTGAGTCGGTGCTCATCCCTGACGATGGCCGCAACACGCTCTGCGTCAGCTCGCAGGTCGGCTGCGCCATGGCCTGCACCTTCTGCCTGACCGGGGACCTGGGACTGCGGCGCCACCTGCGTCCCAGCGAGATCTGCAACCAGCCCTTGCAGGTACGCCAGCGCCTCGACGAACAGTACCGCATCACCAACGTGGTGATGATGGGCATGGGCGAGCCGCTCCACAACATCGACAACCTGATTCCGGCCCTGGAAATCTACCTGGATGAGCAGGCCCTCAACTTCGGGCACCGAAAGCTCACCGTCTCTACTGTGGGCCTGGTGCCGCAGTTGCAGCGCCTCGCGGAGGCGTTGCCGGTGAACATTGCCGTATCGCTCAACGCCACCACCGACGAGCAGCGCCGGTCGGTGATGCCGATCACCCGGAAATACTCCTTGGAAGAGCTGATGGAGGCGTGTCGCACCCTCCCGCTCAAGGCCACCAAGCGCATCACCTTCGAGTACGTGATGATGGCCGGCGTCAACGACTCCATGGCCGACGCCCAGCGGTTGGTGAAGCTGATGCGCGGCCAGAAGGCCAAGGTCAACCTCATCCCCTACAACGAGAACCCCGATCGGGACATCCGGCGGCCCACCGACGCGCTGGTGCGCCAGTTCCAGCACCACCTCGTCACCCACGGCATCCAGGCCAGCGTACGAGTGACGCGCGGTCGCGACATATCGGCGGCGTGCGGCCAGCTCGGCAAGGCCGACGAAAGCAAGTCTCGCGTCGACGGCGACAAGATCGCGGCGATCCGCATCCGGCGGGAGGGCGAGGGTCTCGACACCAGCCGGTTTGTGTTCGACGACATCGTGTAGCCCCCAGGCTATCGCGAGGCTTGGGGGGAGAGGGCGCCGCCCTCTCCCCCTACCGCGCCATGCCCTCCGGCCTCCAACCTTCGGTTTCCGGCCTGCGGCGCCCAGCGCGTTGATAACGCGCTGGGACGTGGCGCTCTCCCCCTCACCGCCGTCCCCCATGCCGCCTGTGAGATTCAACCGCCGTGGGGCGCGCCCAGCGCCATGGGCGACTACACTCCCGCCCCATGAAGCACCTCCTGCTCCTCGCGCTCCTCCCCGCCTGTGCTGGCGATGACTCCAAGGGGGGCGACCTCGACGTCGACACCTCGACCGACACCGCCGACACCGACACTGCGGTCAAGCCGCCCGACATCGTGTACGGCGATCCCTACGCGGTCATGGTCGCCGCCACGCGCACGGTCGACAGCACCTGCGAGCTCGACCTCACCCTGAAGAACAACAGCGACGGCTCCACGGTGGCGACGATCGAGTTGGCGGCGAAGGGGTGCGACTGGGCGGGCGCTCGCCTGTCCGGGAACACCCAGTACAAGGGGTCGTTCACGGCCACCGGCTGCAACGCTGCGGACGACAAGACCTACGAGTCCAGCGCCTTTTCCGGCGAAGAGGGGTACATCTTTGCGCTCTGGTACACCGGGGTCAACATCGGGTACTCGGCGCTGAAGCAGGGCGTCGAAGACGGCGACTTCCTCGGCGGGGAGGCCAATGTCACCGTGGCCAACAGCTACCCCGAATCGAACGTTCAAGCGCTCGCGTCCGACCTCGGGCTCGCTGCCGAGCTGACGACGACCAGTGACGACGGCAACACCTACCATCTGACCTGGGAGTCCGAGCTCAACGTGGGCGAAGTGCTGAGTGACTTCACTGCGGCGGCCGGCAAGGACTACGTCGCGGGCGAGCCGGTGTGGATCAAAAAGCCGTCGTGGTGGCCGAAGTGCACCGGTTGAGCTGGTTCGGTCTGGCGTTCTTTGCGTGTGAGGTTGAGGAGAAGCCGGCGGAGACCGCGGAGCCCTTCGTCGCACCGTTGGCGGCGCCGTGGTTGGCGCTCGCTGGCAGCACCAACAGCGGGGCGTTCAAGTCAACCTGCACCATGTCGGCTGAGCTGACCGATGCGGCCGATGGCGCTGCGATAGCGACGGTACCGCTGTCTCCGGCCGATGGTGGGCGCTGGGCGGGCGTGGCGCTTCCCGACGGTGTCCAGCTCAAGGCGACCCTGACTTGGGACGACTGCGAGAACACTCCGGATGGCACCGGCAGCTTCCCGTCCAGCACCTTCTCCGGGGTGGACGGCGCGCTCTTCGTGCTCCACTACGATGGGGTGGATGCCGGTTTTGAAGCCATGACCCAGGCCGTGGACCATCTGGGCGGCCAGGTGCACGCGCAGTTTGTCGAGGGCACGGTCGAATCCGACATCGAGGCGCTGGCGACCGGCCTCGGCGCCACGGTCGCTGCCGACACCGCCGACGCTAGCTTCCGCTACCTGTCCTGGACCGACGATCAGAGCGTCGCCGACGTGCTCGCAGCGCTGTCGGGCGACCCGATCTTCGCGTGGGGAGAGCCGACCTGGGTGGCCAAGCCGGCCTGGTGGTAGGCGTGCGGTTACACTGACTCATGCGCATTGGTGTGATTGGTGGCAGCGGTGTGTACGCGATGGATGGCCTTCAGGACGTCCGTGAAGAGCAGGTTTCCACGCCCTTCGGCGACCCCTCCGACGCGATCATCCTCGGTCGGCTCGGCGAGGCAGAGCTGGCTTTTCTTCCCCGCCACGGCCGCGGTCACAAGAGGAACCCGAGCGAGGTCAATTACCGCGCCAACATCTTTGCGCTCAAGACTCTGGGCGTGGAGTGGATCATCTCCGTGAGCGC
The DNA here is from genome assembly GCA_947490345.1 of Deltaproteobacteria bacterium. Classification (GTDB taxonomy): domain Bacteria; phylum Myxococcota_A; class UBA796; order UBA796; family SXON01; genus SXON01. Next base: position 21,809 of record CANLGL010000006.1, on the reverse strand, counting down.
GGTGGGCTCGCTCAAGGCGGAGATCGTGCCGGGTCACATCGTGGTCATCGACCAGTTCATCGACAAGACCGTGCATCGTAAGAGCACCTTCTTCGAAGACGGGGTCGTGGCCCACGTTGCCTTCGGCGACCCGGTGTGCCCGACGCTGCGCGGCTACCTGCTCGCGGCCTGCCGCGAAGCGGGCGCCACCACCCACGACGGCGGAACCTACGTGTGCATGGAGGGCCCCGCCTTCTCCAGCAAGGCCGAGTCGAACCTGCATCGCAGCTGGGGCGCCAGCGTCATCGGCATGACCAACATGCCCGAAGCCAAGTTGGCGCGCGAGGCGGAGATTTCCTACGCCACCCTCGCGATGGCAACCGATTACGACTGTTGGCACCCCGACCACGACCACGTCACCGTCGATCAGGTGGTCGCGGTGTTGATGAAAAACGCCTCGTTGGCTCGGGAAGTCGTGGCGGCCGCGGTCCCCCGCATCCTCGCGCACGGCGGTCCGGCGCCGATGAGCAACGCGTTGGCCAACGCGGTGTTGACTCAGGCGGGGTGCGTACCGGAGTCGGCACGGCGCCGTCTGGCTCCGATCCTCGGCAAGTACCTGCCAGTTTAGGTTAGGATCACGCCATGCGCACCTCCCTCGCCATCGCCATCGCCCTCGTCCTCCTCGTCGGCGGCTGCATCTCGGAGAAACGGGCGTCACGCGCCAGTGCCAAGACTCAGCTGGGCGTCGCCTACCTGAACGAGCGCAATCCGGAGGGCGCCGTCGCCACCCTCCGCGATGCCGTCAAGCTCGACCCGCGCAACTGGCACGCGCACAATGCGCTCGCGATGGCCTACGCCGCCAAGGGGGAAGCCGCCCTCGCCGAGGGCTCGTTCAAGGACGCGCTGCGCGTCAACAAGGACGAGGGCGAAATCCTGGTGAACTACGGCGCGTTCCTGGTGACCGTGGGCCGTCCCACCGAGGCGATCACGGTGCTTGAGCACGGGCTCGCCGACCTGGAGTATCGAAACCCGGCAATGATCCTCTCCAACCTGTCGCGCGCCCACCTGGATGCCGGCAACGTGGACAAGGCGATCGCACGCGCGGAGGACGCGCTGCGTCGGTCGCCGAAGATGTGCCCCGCCCGCTTCCACCTCGGCCTCGCGCACGAGCAACAGGGGAAGATGGATCAGGCGCTGCGCGACTACGCCACCCTCACCGACGACTGCCCGCAGGAGGCCATCGGCGGCTACCTGCGTACGGGCTGCATCCTGGCGGGCATGGGCGACTTCGATGGCGCGGCGGCGTCGTTGCGCCACGTCACCGACGCGGCGTTGGACGGGCCAATGCTCGAAGAAGCCCGCAGTTGCATCGCCCGTTCGGGGGGCTAGCGTGTCGGAGCTCCGCGCTGCCCGCGAGCGCGCTGGCCTGTCCCTTGTAGAGGTTCAGGAGCGCACGCGCATCCCGATGAAGTGGCTGGATGCGCTTGAACGCGGCGACACTGCGGCGTTCCCGCCCGGACCCTTCCTCGCCGGGTATACCAAGCAGTATCGGTCCTTCTTGGCCCTGCCCGAGGCGGTGGTCGGCGCGGCCACGGCTCGCCCCGCGCCCGTGGTCATGGCGCCGCTCCCTCGCACGAACCGCCCGGTCACTGGCTCAGAACCCGAGCCCGACCCGGTCCAGGACGTGCGCCGCGCCGACGAGCACACCATCACGCTCACCAGTCCGGTGGCGCGGCTCCGTCGGGTAGGCAGGATGGGCCTTTTCGGGGCTGCGGCGGCAACGCTCCTCGTGGCTGGCCTGTGGTTTGCCAGTCGCGAGCTCCCGGTCCAAGTGGAAGGGGTGGACATCCTCCCCGATCAGGTCCTTCTGGTCACCTCGGACAGCGGGGTCCGGGCGCGAGTGGTTGCCGATGGGCGGGAGGTCTTCGGTGACGCCTTGCCGACGGGGCGTCAGGTTCGCTTCGCCGCCCACGATCGGCTCACGATCGAGTTGGATGCCATCGAAGGCGTGTCCCTGGTGTACAACGGCCGGACCCTCAAGCCGCTCGGCGCCCAGTCGCGCGCCCGGCGGCTGGTCTTCATCGATGACCATGGAGGGTAGACAATGGGCGATACCCTCCTTGGGCAACGGGTCGATGCGATCCGCCGCCTGGCCCGTCGTGGGCACCCGGCGCCGCTCGCCAAGGTGGTCGCCAAAGCACGCGCCGAGGACGTCGCTGCCGTAATCGGGCACCTCGCTGCTCAGGAGCAGCGGCTGGTCTTCGCGCAGATCAAGCAGGACTCGGTCGCCGCCGACGTGCTGTCGCGGGTGCACGGCGACGACTTCTTCCACCTCGTCACCGACGTACCCCCCGAGCGGGTGGCCGCGCTTTTGACCCACCTTCCCGGCGATGACCAGACCGACATCCTCGAACGGCTCCCGGAGGCGGTGCGCGAGGCGGTGATGGCCCGGATGAAGGGCGACGAGCGCGCCGAGGTCGAAGAGCTGCTTGGGTATGCGCCCGACACCGCGGGCGGGATCATGTCCCCGACCGCGTTCACGCTGCGCGATGACAGTAACTGTCGCGACGCGATCGCTGCTGTACAGGAAGCCAGCGACCAGGAGCTCATCTACTACGCCTATGTCGAGAACGAGGCGGGCCTCCTCGTAGGCGTCACTTCGCTCCGCAACCTGCTCACCCACCCACCGTCCACGCGCCTGGTCGACATCATGTCTCGCGACGTGATCCTGGTGCGCACCGAGACCGATCAGGAGGAGGTGGCGCGCATCGCGGGACGCTACGATCTGCTCGCGGTGCCGGTCGTGGACGACGCGGGCCACCTTGTGGGCATCGTCACCGTGGACGACGTCATCGACGTCATCAAGGAAGAGGCGGCGGAGGACATGCTGCTCATGGCCGGCGTGCGCCAACACGACGAAGAGCACACTGGGAACCCGCTCTGGGCGCCGGCCAAACGCCTCCCGTGGCTGTTCGTGACCCTGCTCGGCGGCCTCGGCAGCTCCGAGATCCTTCACCAGTTCGCCCCGTTGACCGGGGGTGATCCGGTGCTCAGCCTGTTCATCCCGGTGGTCATGGGCATGGAGGGAAACGTCGGCATCCAGGCGGCGACGGTGACGGTGCGCGGCATCGCGACTGGGCGTATCGACACGGCGTTGGCCAAGTCGGTGGGAGCGGAGGTGTTCAACGGCGCGGCGCTGGGCGTGGTCTTCGCCCTGGTGATCGCGGGGTATTGCTGGCTGCGCTACGGCGCGCCCGAAGTGGCGGTCAGCCTTGCGGTCGCGTTCTTCGCCGGGATGACCAGCGCCTCGTTCGTTGGCACCGCGGTGCCGTTGACCTTGAGGCGTGTGGGCGTCGATCCGGCCATCGCGACCGGACCCTTCGTGACCACCGCGATGGACGCCCTCGGCTTGACGATCTACCTGGGCACTGCGGCGCTGCTCTTGAAGTCGACCGGTGCGTGATCCCGGTCGGGAGGTCGTCGCCATCGTCCTTTCGGTGTCCGCCTATGCCGACGATGATCGGATCCTGAAGGTACTGAGCCCCACCGAGGGAAAGGTGGGCGCCTTTCAGCGGCTGGGGCGTCGTAAGCCGGCTGGGCTCGATATCGGCGTCCGAGCGCGCCTGCGCCTGCGTCACGGACGCGAAGGTGGACTCAACACCCTGGTCGATGCGACGGTGGAGGACCCCCGCATCCACCTGCGCTCCGGCTACGGCCGGCTCGCCCTGGCCCAGTTCGGCTGCGAGCTGATCGGCGCGTTGGCCAGGGAGGCCCACGCTGAGCCCAAGCAGTTCGGGCTGCTCGACACCTGGTTGGTGCTCCTGGACGCCCTGCGGGGCGACCCGGACGTTTCGTTGGCGGCGGCGCTCGAGCTCAAGGCGCTGACCTTCGCCGGGGTGGCACCCGCGCTCGATCGCTGCGGAGCTTGCGGTGGCGCGATCGAACAAACCATGCACCTGGAGCCTGCCGGTGGCGGCGCTGTGCACCCCCGCTGCGGCGGTGGCCTCGTCGTTTCGGCCCAGGTGTTGGCCGAGCTTGAGCGATTGCGCCGGACCCCCCTGCGCGAGCTGGTCGACGTTGAGGTGGATCCTGTCGCTGTCGGGGTGGCTTCGGACCTGGTGCGGGCGCAGCTGGGCCACGAGCTGGCGTCGCGGCAGTTGTTGGTCGGGCTATGTTGACCCCCATGGTGCTGGCGGCGCTTTTTTTTGGATGCGAGGAGGTGCCGGAGGAAGACGACGGTCTGGTCAGTTGGGCCGGCTACGTCTACATGGACGTGGATGCCCCCGGCGAAGAGCGCCTGGGGGAGGGGAGCGTCACCTTCTGGCCGAGTCCGTTCGCCGCGGACGGCCAGCTCCCCGCGGCGCAGCCCTACGAGGACTACGTTGGCTACTGGGAGGTCCGGGTCGCGCCAGCGGCGTCGGCCATGGTCCGGATCACCTCGGACCTGACGCGGCCGACGGTGTGGGCGGGTGACGCGCCCGAAGTCGATGGCAACTGGCTTTCCGGAGCGCTGTTCGGCGTGACGGACGTGTGGATCGAGGCCACCTTCGACCCGCTGTCGGGCGACGGCGACCTTTGGGTAGACGTGGCGGAGCGTGGCGACGTCCTGGTCATCGGGCGGCCACTGAACGATTCGGTGGAGTGCCAGCACCTCACGGTCACCGCCGGGGGCGTCGAGCACCAGCCGGGTTGCTGGTTGGAGGACGAGACTGGCGCCGCCTCGGTGGTGACCTTCGGTCCGATCAGCTGGTTCGCCTCGTCCGCCGACACCGGGGAAGTGGTCGTCAGCTGGCTCGATGGCAGCGAGGTGTACCAGGCCGACGCCGGCGATGTGATCATGGCCTGGTACCTGGCAGGTGCGTCGTGAGCGGCCTATTGTTCTTCCTGGGCTGCGACGTGGAGGCGACGACAGTGCTCTTTTCGGGCGTGGTGCTCGACGACCCGTCCGAGGATGGGTCCCCGGTGTCCGGAGCGACACTCTCCACCCAGAATCGCGACGGCGACGTGGTGGGAACCGCCACCACCGACAGCGCCGGCGCCTTTGACGTGGAGGTGGGCGCGGGCGCCAGCTTCTTCCTGGGCGTGGCCGCCGATGGATACGTCCCCACGGCGTTTTCGGGGGTAGCCGGGCTCGAAGATTTCGAGTCCGAGCCAGGACTCCCGTGGGTCGCGACGACCGAATGGTTGGCGGAGGTCACCGCTCCATTCACGGAGTGCGAGACGCGCGGTGATGTCGGTGCCGTCATCTTCGGCGAGGCCCGGGCCGATGCCGGGCTCTCGACCGACCCCAACCAGTGGCCGAAGTTTCCCGGCGTCGAGGTCGGCGTCATCGCGGGCGACGGGACCACCTGGTCCGGTTGTTACCTCGACGATGCCGGGGTTTCGACGGCTGGCCTCAGCTCCACTGGCGAAACGGGCGTGTTTGCGGTCTTCGGTGTTCCGGAAGGCGCCATCAACGTGACCTTCACCGCGGTGCGCGGCAACGGCGAGGCCGGCACTGACGTGTACGAGTACATCGCCCCTGAGGGGGGACTCGTGCCAATTCTGCCCGCCGGACTGGCGATCTGAGCCGCCGCGGGTTGCCCCGGCTTCTGGGGCGGACTATGCGGCGCCAGCATGCGGCAGCCACCCCTGGCCGGCCGTTGCGCCGCCGCTTCTGGCACCCTTTCGATACTGGAGTTCCCCATGGGCGAGATGCTCAACAAGCCTGACACCAACCCGATCCTGGTTGGTATCCTAGGGTGGATTGGCTACTTCCTGATGGGCCAGAAGAAGAAGGCCATGATCGGGGTCGTCCTCTGCATCATCTTCACCCCGTGCTGCGGGGTCGGCTTCCTCCTGTACCTGGTCATGGCGTACGACGCCTACCTCCTGGGCCAGAAGCTGCAGAGCGGGCAAAGCATTGGGGAGAACGAGAACGGTCTCGAGTTCCTCAACATGATCTTCAAGGACTGATTCGCCCGGCGTGGTGATCCCCCCCGCGATCGGCGCCGCCGACGACCTGCATGCATGGTTGTTGCGCGGTTTTGTCGAGGCGGGGCTGCCGGATGTCACCGCTGGTGGGGAGGTGCCCGAAGCGGGCGCCTTCAACGCCCGCAGTGTCTACGAGGGCGGCGGGGTCGACGGGGTCCACCTCTGTTTCCCGGGCTACGACCCCGGGGAGGAGTGGGTGTACCGGTGCGTCGTGGCCGGCGTTTCCGTGCACGTCGCCTGCCCGGACACGCTCTTCACGCACGCGTACGCCGGCCTGTCGCCGGCCGCGCTTGGTGGCCGGGTACTCGCCGATGCGCGCGCGCACAACGAGGCGTTCCTGGCGTGGCGCGGGCAGGGTGGCAACCCCTCCGTCGCGGAGATGCGCGCCATACCGCAGGTGCGCGGCACCCCGGCTTCCCAGGCGCTGGTTCGGTTCCTCGAGCGCCGCTACCATGCGGGTCAGGGCCTCGCGGAGGGGCCCTCGCAGGGCTGGTGGGTGCAGGCCTCGACGCCGCGGGCGCTGGGCCAGGGCATCTCCGCCGGCCTGGGCTACGACCCCACCTACCGCCTCAAGGGCGAGACGCCGCTTCATGATCGCCCCGAGTATCGGGAATATGCAGCCTCGATCCGGACCTTGGGCACGGTGATGCTGGTGACAGCGTCGGTCTCGATGCTTGGCGCTGGCTTGGCGCTGACCTACGCGGGCTTCAACGTCTTCAAACACCGCGCCGACATCATTCTGGCTCGGGGCATCTCCGGCTACCAGGACCTGCTCACCGCCAACGCGTGGCCGCTCCTCTTCTTCCTCACCGCGATGGTCTTCGCGATCTGCCTGATCCTGGCGGGCTTGCGGATGCGCGCGCTCCGAAACCTGATGCTGGTCCGCGTGCTCCTCGGCCTCGCGGCCGTGCCTTGTAGTGGCGCGTGCTGTCTGGTCGGACTCCCCGTGGCGGGCTGGGCGTTGTACCGCCTGTCCGACGAGAAGGCGGCCGCGGTTTTCGCGCGGGGTAGGTTGGGCGGTTAGCTCGCGCGACTTCGAGCGCTGCATGGTCGAACGACTCTCGTTCCAGGACATCATCTTCCGCCTCCAGACCTACTGGGCGGCTCGCGGCTGCGCGATCCTGCAGGGGTATGACGCGCCGGTCGGGGCGGGTACCTTCCATCCGGCCACGTTCTTGCGGAGCCTCGATCCGGGCGACTGGCGCTGCGCCTACGTGCAGCCCTCACGACGCCCGGCGGACGGCCGCTATGGCGAAAACCCCAATCGGCTCAACATCCACCACCAGTTCCAGGTGCTCATCAAGCCGAACCCGCCCGACATCCAGGCGCTCTACCGGGGCAGCCTGCAGGCGCTGGGTCTGGACCTCCGCAAGCACGATCTCCGCTTCGTGGAAGACGACTGGGAGTCGCCGACGCTCGGCGCCTGGGGCCTGGGCTGGGAGGTCTGGCTCGATGGCATGGAGGTCACCCAGTACACCTACTTCCAGCAGGTCGGCGGCATCGAGCTGGACGACATCCCCGCCGAGCTCACCTACGGGCTGGAGCGGCTGGCGATGTACCTGCAGGACGTCGAGGACGTCTATGACCTGACGTGGGTGGGGCGCCGCGGCGAGCCGGGCGCCATCTCCTACGGGCATATTTTCCAGGCCAACGAGCTTGAACAGGCGACGGACAACTTCGACACGGTGCTGGCCGGGGTCGAGGGTGGCTCCGAGGCGCTCTTCCAGGGTTTTTTGATGTGGGAGAAGGAGGCGAAACGTCTCGTCGGGGCGCGTCTACCGCTGGCCGCGTACGACTGCGTGATGAGCGCGTCCCACACCTTCAACATGCTCCAGGCGCGCGGCGCCATCAGCGTTGCGGAGCGGGCGGGGTACATCCGTCGTGTCCGCGACCTCGCTTGTGCCTGTGCGGCGCTGTACCGGGAAACGTCGCGGATGGAGCTCGCCAAACGGCGCGCTGAGCTTGGGAGGGCACCATGAGCGAGCTCTTCATCGAGATCGGCTGTGAAGAGCTTCCCGCCCGTTTCGTCGTCTCCACCATGGAGGGTTTCGCGGCGTCGATGACGAAGCTGCTCGGCCCTTTGACAACGACCGCGCCTCGCGCCTGGGCCACTCCCCGTCGTATCGCGGTAGCATTTGGCGACGTCCAGGCCGAGACGCCCCGTGTCGAGAAGTTGGTGACCGGACCCCCCGTGGCAGCGGCGTTCGAGGACGGGGTTCCCGGTCCGGCGGCGTTGGCGTTCGCGGCGAAGATGGGCGTCAGCGTCGACGCGCTCCAGCGCGTGGCCGGTCCCAAGGGGGAGGTGGTTGCCGCCCTCCGGATGGAAGGCGGCGAGCGCCTGGTCGATCTCGTTGCGGCCGGCCTGGAAGCAGCCATCCTCGGCATTCCGTTTCGCAAGACGATGCGCTGGGGAAAGCGGCGTGAGCAATTCCCACGGCCGATCCAGTATGTCTGCGCGGTGTTGGACGGGGCCCTCGTTCCGGCGAGCGTCTGCGGTCAGCCGACGGTGGCCTCGAGCGTCGGCCATTGGTTGTGGTTTCCTGAGCCCTTCGCCGTCGTGAGCGCTGCCCAATGGGAGCAGACCCTCCTCGAACGCGACGTCGTCGCCGATGTCGCGACCCGACGTGCCCGGCTGGTGCGTCTGCTTGGCGAGCGCTCGGCCGATCTGGGCGCCGAGCTCAACCTGGACGAGGCCCTTGTGGACGAGGTCACCAACCTCGTGGAGAAGCCGACGGTGATCGTCGGCGAGTTCGACGCGGCGCTCTTGTCGCTCCCGCCGCGACTGCTCGTCGAAAGCATGAAGGTGAACCAACGTTATTTCCCGCTCTACCGCGATGGCGCGCTGACCAACCAGTTCCTGGTGGCGACGAACAACCCGCATGGCGACGCGGCGCTCATCGCCCGCGGCAATGCGCGGGTGCTTGCCGCGCGCTTTCACGACGCGAAGTTCTTCTTCGGCGAGGACGCAAAGAAGCCGCTCGTGGAGCACGGAAAGCGCCTGTCCGGCATGTTGTGGCTCCGTGAGGTCAAGGGGGCCGACGGCCGCGCGCTGACCATGCTCCAGCGGCAGGCCATCGTGGCCGAAGCCGGCGTCGGGCTGGCCGGGCTTTGCGGCGCGGACGCTGACCGCACGCGTCAAGCGGGCCTCCTCTGCAAATCCGACCTCCCCACGCTGATGGTCGGCGAGTTCCCCGAGCTCCAGGGCCACGTCGGCCGCAAGCTCCTGGAGGATGTCGAGCATATCAACGCTCGCGTCGCGCTCGCGGTCGAAGAGCATTACCATCCCCGGTTCGCGGGCGACAGCATCCCGACCTCTGCTGAGGGCTCGGCACTGTCGCTGGCTGAGCGTCTGACCCTGTTGGACGCGGCGTTTGCCGCGGGGCATGCGCCCAAGGGGGGCGGGGACGCGCTGGCGCTTCGGCGGGCAGCGGGCGGGGTGGTGGCAGTGGTGCTTGGCGGGATGGGGACCTTGTCCTCGGCCTCGGTGCCGGAGCTGTTTTCGGCGGCAGGGGTCGCCGGGAGCGAGGAGTTGACCGAATTCGTGCTGGCGCGTCTGAAGGCGCTGCTCGGCGGAGAAGGCGTTCCCACCGATGTCGTAGAGGCGGTCGCCGCCACCGGCAGCACCGGTATCGGCGACATCGCGGCGCGCGCGCGCGCCTTCGGCCAGCTTGCCGAGGGGGGACAGATGGCCGCGATTCGGGTCACCTTCCGCCGGGTGGCGGGGCTGGTCAAGCAGAACCCTGGGGAGGGCGGGCCTCTCCAGGAGCTCGATGCTGCCGCGTTGGAAGCGGTCGGTCGTGCGCTTCGTGATGCGGTCGTTGCGATCCCGGCGTCGGGGCGTGTCGACGAGCGGCTCGCTTCGCTGGTGGGCTTGCGCCCGCTGGTGGACGCCTACTTCGACGGGGTCATGGTCATGGCCGAGGAGCCGACGCTGCGCGCGGCGCGGCTGGGGCTCTTGCGGGGGATCGTGGCGCGGTTCTCGACGCTGGCTGACTTCTCGAGGTTGTCGACGGGCTGAGGGGCTCGGATTCTGGCCGGCCTCATCAACGTCCGGGTACCGGCGCCGATACGGAAAGGGCCCTCGCCCGCGCGCTTCGCGTACAGCGCGGATGAGGCGGCTCGGGCACAACCAGCCGGCGGGCTCCTACCCCCGCGCGGCCCCCACCAACGTCAACGCCGCCGCCACCGCCAGCTCGACGCGCAAGACCCGCCGCCCCAAGTGCCAGAGGCTGCATCCCCCCTCACTCAACGCGACCAGGTCCCGCGGTCCCCACCCACGCTCGGGCCCGATTGCGACCAGCACCCCGCTGCCTCCGTCGGCCCGCCGCCATCGCGACAGCGGCGCCGCTGCCTCGTCGTTGTGCAGGGCGAGGCGCTCGGTCGCCGGCGACTCCGCGAGCACCGTCGCCAGCCGGCGCCCCCACGTCACCGCGGGCAGCCGGGTGCAGCGGGCCTGGCCTGCGCCCTGGATCAGCTGGCGGCGCCACTCGCCCGTCTTCCAGAGGCTGCTGGTCGCGTAGTTGGGGTCGCCGAGCTGAGGGGTGACGAAGTGGATCGCCCGCACGCCGAGCGTCGTCGCATCGCGCAGAACGTCGCGAGCCGACGGTGGCCGCGGAAGGCCGACAACCAGGGTGATGTCGGGGAGGGGAGGGGGCTCGGCACCTGGCTCAAACGACAATCGCAGCGCGGCGGCGCCAACCTCGGTCAACGTCGCGACACCAACCACGCCATCGATCACGCCGGCCTCGATCGTGGCGCCCACGCCCAAGCGGAGGACCTCGACGATGTGCCTGGCGCGGACGTCGCCGCGAGGCAACGGCGCGTCGAGCTCGCCGGGCTCGAAGAGCACCAGGTTCATGGCGCGGGGCTAATCCGGTTACCCGGGCGTTGTGCACCTGGCGCTGCCTGACACCTACCGGCTGGTGATTGGGCGTGACTTCGTCCGGGTAAGCGAGCGTCGCACGTCGGTCCGTCGGGGGTTGCGCTCCCTGTTTGCGCTTGCAGGGCTCGGGCTCCTGGTGCGATATGCCGGTCCGTACCTCGCGACGGCCCCGATGGAAGCGCCGCTGGTGGGTGGGCTGCTCGCCTGCACCCTCGCCGGCTACCTGCTCGCAGCGTTGGCGTTCAACGCCCGGACGGTGGAGTTCACCGACGCCCACCTTGGCGCCTGGCACGGTCCCTTCCCGTGGCCGGGCAGCGGGCGCATGCCGCTTTCGGAAGTGTCGCTTTTCACCTACGGCTACGAGCTCGTCCGGAACAACAGCGACGGTGGCGGGACCATGCCGCAGACGCTTGGCGAGCTCCGCCGCCGACCGTTTCGTGGTTTCTTCAGCGGCGTCCGCGTGATCTGGACGGTGTACGTCGTGAGCCGGAGCGGCGATCGCGACGTGCTCTTTGACGACATACTTTCGGAGGAGGAAGCTGAGTCGCTCCGCGACTGCCTGCAACACCTGCTCTCACGAGATCCCGACCCTTTGCGACAAGCACACCACGGCGGGGCGGATTAGTCACCGGCGCCCGACAACCTGAGGTCTGGTTCGATGCAATGGGTGTACTCCTTCGGCAACGGCGTCGCGGACGGTGACGGATCGATGAAGCGCACCCTCGGCGGAAAGGGCGCTGGCCTCGCCGAGATGACGCGGATCGGGCTTCCGGTACCCCCGGGGTTCACCATCGTGACCGACGCCTGCAACCACTGGTTCAAGAACGCCGAGGCGTACCCGGACACGATGTGGGACCAGGCGAACGCTGCGCTCGCAGTGGTCGAAGAGCGCATGGGTCGTCGTTTCGGCGACGCGGAGAACCCGCTTTTGTTCTCGGTCCGGTCGGGCGCACCGGCATCGATGCCGGGCATGATGGACACGGTGCTCAACCTTGGCCTCAACGACGAGACGGTGCACGGGCTCGCCGCGCGTTCGGTCAACCCTACCTTCGCGTGGGACAGCTACCGTCGCTTCATCACGATGTTCGGCGACGTGGTCCTCGGCATCCACTACACCCGCTTTCACCAGGTCGTAGAAGAGCACGCGCATGGCCGTGAGCCGCGCGACATGAGCATTCCCGAGCTCCAGGCGCTCGTCGTCAAGCTCAAGGACGTGGTCGCCGACCAGGCCGGCGCCTTCCCGGTCGACCCGCGTGAGCAGCTCAAGCTGTCGATCGAGGCGGTGTTCAAGAGCTTCAACAGCCAGCGGGCGCGGTACTACCGCAAGACCCACGGCATCGGGGACGACGTCGGCACCGCGGTCAACGTGCAGGCGATGGTTTTTGGGAACATGGGACAGCGTTCGGCCACCGGCGTCTGTTTTACCCGCAACCCGAAGAGCGGCGCGAAGGTGTTCTTTGGCGAGTGGCTGCCCAACGCCCAGGGCGAGGACGTCGTCGCGGGCACCCACAACCCGAATCCGATCAATCGTGACGCGGGTGTCGCGACCGGTCAAACGCTCGACGAGTTCTTGCCGGAAGCCTACGCCGAGCTGTTCGCGGCACAGAAGAAGCTCGAACTGCACTACCGCGACATGCAGGACATCGAGTTCACCATCGAAGAGGGCCGCCTCTTCATGTTGCAGACGCGCAACGGCAAGCGCACTCCCGCCGCCGGCGTGCAGATCGTCGTCGACATGGTCGACGAGGGGCTCATCAGCGAAGAAGAAGCCCTCGGCCGGCTCAAGGCCACCGACTTGGAGCTGGTGCTGCGTCCGGTGCTCGACCCCGACGCCAAGCGCAAGCGCATCGCCAAGGGGCTCGACGCCTCGCCCGGCGCGGCCAGCGGTCACGTCGTGTTCCACAGCGAAGAAGCGCAGGAGATGGCTGAAAAGGGCGAGCCGTGCGTTTTGGTGCGCTTGGAGACCAGCCCCGAGGACATCCAGGGCATGACCCTGTCCCGCGGAATTCTCACCGCGCGCGGCGGGCAGACGTCGCATGCGGCGGTCGTTGCTCGCGGCATGGGCAAGCCCTGTGTGGTTGGCTGCACCGACATCGTGGTCGATTACGGCCGGCAGCTCTTCTACGCAGGCGACACCGTCATCAAGCGCGGCGACTGGATCACCATCGACGGCGGCACGGGCGAGGTCTTCGAGGGCGAGATCCCGACGCTGGCGCCGCCTACCGACTCCGGCGCCATGGGCAAGCTCCTGGGCTGGGCGGACAAACGCGCACGCCTCAAGGTGCGGGCGAACGCCGACACCGGTCCCGATGCGGCCAACGCCCGGCGCCTCGGCGCGGTCGGCATCGGCCTCTGTCGCACCGAGCACATGTTCTTCGAGCCCACCGCACTACGCGCCATGCGCCAGATGATCCTCGCGGAAGACGAACGCAGCCGCCAGCGCGCGCTCGCGCAAGTGCTGCCGATCCAGCGGCAGGACTTCCTCGAGATCTTCCGGGCGATGGACGGGCTTCCGGTCACCATCCGGCTGCTCGATCCCCCGCTGCACGAGTTCCTTCCCAGTCGCGACGAAGAAATCTCGCTCGTGGCCAAGGATCTGGGCGCCCGGGTGGAGACGTTGAAGGAGCGCCTGAAGCAACTCCACGAGTCCAACCCGATGATGGGCCACCGCGGCTGCCGCATCGGGGTCACCACGCCAGAGGTCTACAACACCCAGGTGCGCGCGATCTTCGAGGCGGCCGTGCTCGCCGCCAAGGAAGGCATCGTCGTCATTCCCGAGGTGATGATCCCCCTGGTCTCGATGCCGAGCGAACTTCAACGCTGTCGCGAGCAGGTCGAGGAGACGGCGGAAGAGGTCCTGGCCGAAAGCAAGGTTCGCATCAACTACACCGTGGGCACGATGATCGAGCTGCCGCGCGCGTGCGTTCTGGCGGGTGAGGTCGCGGCCCACGCCGACTTCTTCTCCTTCGGCACCAACGATCTCACCCAGATGACCTACGGGTTCTCTCGCGATGACATGGGCAAGTTCTTCACGGACTACGTGGTGAAGGGCCTGTTGGTCAACTCGCCGCTCTCGGTGTTCGACGTCAGCGGCGTGGGCGAGCTGGTGAAGATGGCGGCCACGCGAGGCCGCGCCGCAAAGCCAAGGATCAAGCTTGGTGTGTGCGGTGAACACGGCGGTGACCCCACCGGGGTTGCTTTCTTCCACGCCATCGGGCTCGACTACGTCTCCTGCTCACCGTTCCGCGTGCCGGTCGCGCGGCTCGCTGCCGCTCACGCCGCGTTGGGCATCGTTTGAGCCTTCTCCTCGCGCTGGCCTGCGTCAAATCGGATCCGCTACCGGACGTGGGGGCGTGCGCCGTCTATCCGGAGGGGTCCTACGAGTACGGGCAGTTGGGCATCGGCACCTGCCTGGCCGGTCCGAGCTCGCTCACCATGCTTGGCGACGGTCACACCCTCGCCGTCACCAACGCTAACCCCTTCCTCGACTTCACCGGCGGTAGCCTCCTCACCCTGGACCTCGACCTGTTCGACGATACGGCGGGCAGGGTGCTGGTCAGCGAGTTGGATCCCCACGCGCTGGCGCTCCCGCAGTTCATCGGGAGCGCGGTCTACGCGGCGCCCTACGATCTTCTCCTGGTGACGAGTCGTCTAAGCGAGGATGCTCGTACCCGTGAGCAGGCAGACGCCGTGCTGTTCGTAGATCTGTCGAACGTCGACGCCCCGGCCCTGGCAAACGAGGTGGGCTCGGCGGCGGGCGGCAGCGCGCTCAGCGTCGGTTGGGACCCCGTCGACATCGTGTACGACGCCGGAACGGATCGGGCGTGGACCGTCAACCGGACCGACCACAGTGTCAGCACCATTGATCTTGCGTCGCGACCGGCGCGGGTCGTGCCTCCAGGTGGCGACGGCAGGCTCGTCGCCGACGAGTTCGTCGACGCGGACGGGTCCGGCTCCCGCGCCGCTTTCGCCCGGCTCACCCTGGGCGACGAACCCACCGAAATCGAGCCCGATCACTGGGATCTCTCCTGGAACGCCGCCACGGTGCGCGCGTGGATCGCGACGGACGGCGGCCTGGTCCGCCAGACCGGGAACGGCGAAGGTACCTGGGTCGGAAGCGGGGTCGCCTACGACGTGCCGGTGGCCGAGGGGCTCACCACGCGTGACGCCGCGTTCCGGCTCTCCTACGATGGCGCGGTCACCGCCGAGCTCTACTACGCCGACGCGGGTAGCCTCTTCTACGCCTACGAGGATGAATATGGCGGCGGCGAGTGGAGCGCCGGCGCGCTCGCCCTGGACCCGGACGAGGACGAGGTGGCGCTGGCCGACCCCTTCGTGGTGCTTGAAGGGGGGGTGTCCTACCTCTACTACACCGCCGGCGAGGGCCAGACGTGGGTCGGGCTCGCGACGCAAGACGGCGGCAAATACCGCACCGCCGGCGCCGTGCTCACCCATGAAACGGGCAGCGTGTCCGACGTCAGCGTCCTCTGGGACGAGCAGATCGGGCGGTGGCGGGCGTGGTACGCGGTGACGGACGGCGGCGAGCCCGTCTTGCACAGCGCGTACAGCGACGATCTCCGCGCCTGGACGGTCGAGGATTCGACGGGTCTTGTGGCCTACGCACCGACGGTCAGCTGGTGGTCGGGGCGCTTCCACCTGTACCACTCCCAGGCTGATGGCAGCGCGATCATAGAGGCCACTTCGGTGGACGGGTACACCTGGACGGACCAGGGCGTGACGCTCACGGGCGGGGCCGATGCGCATCTGCTCGACGGTGTGGCGTTGCAGGTGGCCGACGAAGGCTCCTTTGGCATGCAGAACGCCGAAGGCGCGGGGTACCAATACGCGATCGCGCCGGGCACCATCTACAGCCAGTCCGCACAGCACTGGTTCTTCGAGGTCGCGACGGGCCAGCTGCTTGGTCCGGAGGACCTCGGTGACGACGGCGCCGGCGGGGTGGAAGTGTCCTCGTGGGTCGGTGATGACGTGTGGGCGGACGTGGTCGGTGACGACGGCGTGACCCGCATCGGCCACGGCGCGTACGTCGGCGGGCTGCTCACGGTGGACAGCGCGATCGCCCTCGACGTCGGGGCCGCTGACGGGTTCGACGCGGATGGTGTTCACGACGCAGTGGTGGTCGAGCTGGACGGCGTGTGGATCGCCTTCTATGCAGGCGACGCCGCACAGATCACCAGCATCGGTCGCGCCACCAGCACCGACGGTCTGACCTGGACGCGCAGCGCCGATCCGGTGCACGCCCCCGACCTTGAGTGGGAGGGTGCCGCGGTCGTCCCGGGCTCGGCTCAGGTGTTCGAGGACGGCACACTCCGGCTCTGGTACGCCGGCGAATTCGGCGAGATCGGCACCTTGGACAGCGTGGACGGAGGCGTGACCTTCAGTGCCGTCGTGGGCGACGTGTACCCATGGACCTTCGACACCGGTGCGCCGGGCACCTGGTACGACTCGGCGGTCTCCGACCCGTACGTCATCCGCGACGGCGACGTCGATCGAATGTGGTTCACCGGAGACGACGGCGAGGGGCGGCAGATCGGGTACGCCGAGCGGGTCGTCGGTGAGGTGGATTGGACCGTCTCCGAAGACGCGGAGGGAACCGCCCGCGCGGCGTTCCCGGTGCTGGCGGGCGCCCTCGGCTCGGAGGGCATCTCGCGGCCGGTGGTTCGCGCCACCGCGACCGGGTTTGAGCTCCTGTACGGCGCGGTTGACGCCGATGAGTCTCGCGTAGGACGTGCGGTCGGGCAAGAAGCCGATCGCTGGCACCGCGACCTCGCGCTGCCGACGGTCGCGGACACCTGGGGTTTCACGGTCGTGCCGGCAAACGATGCGGTCGCGATCAGCCTGGACACTGGCCTCAACCCCGAGCTCGCGCGCGGTTGCATGACGATGGCCTTGGACGAAGCCGCCGGCATGCTCTACGTCGGCTGCAAGCTGGTGCCGTACGTCTACGTCCTCGACGTCCGCGACGACAGCAGCGAGACCTGGGCCGACCTGAACTACCTCGGCGTCGAGGCCATCCTCACGTTGGCGCTCTCCTCGTCCAGCGGCGTCCGCGACTTGATGATCGACCCGAACACGGGCACGCTGTACGGCCTGGTGGACGAGCCGGAGGCCATCGTGGTCATCAAGGCCGACGACATCGTCGACGACCAGGGCACCGACGACCTGCGCGAGCGGGTTTTGGGCCTTCTCCCGCTGCCACGCTCCTTTGAACGCGACCACGGCGTCGAGACCCAGAGCGCAGTCGGTCCCGCCCAAATGGTACTGCATCCCGACGGAATCCATCTCTTCGTGACCAACTTCAACAACAACAGCGTCAGCGTCTACGACCTGTCACTCGGCCCGCTGGGCACGCTGGTGGCCGAGACGGATGACCTGGGCGAGAACCCTTACGCGATGATGTTGACTCCCGACGGAACGCGGCTGGTGGTCGGCAACTACCTCGGCGAGGTCGATGGGTACGTTTCCTCCACGTTGGTGGTGCTCGACGCCGATCCGTCCAGCGCGGGCTTCCTCGGTGCGCTCGGTTGGGTGGTGAACCGATGATCGCGCTCTTGGCGCTCGCCTGCGTCGACGACCTGGCGATTCCGCTGCACTTCGATGGTCCCGCTGGCGCCGCGTGGCTCCCCGAGAGCGCCGACCTCCCCTTCGAGCGCGCGGTGGGTTTTGTCAGCAACAGCCGCAGCGGCAAGATCGTCCCGCTGGACCTTGTCGAGGGGCGTCTGCTCACGGATGACGCCTCGGCTTCCTTTCTCCGTGCATCTTCGATCGCGACCGGAAACGATCGGCAGCTTCGGGACATTGCCGCCTTCGCCTCGGCCGGGCAGGTGATGCTCTGGGCGGTGGACGTCACCGGTGCGGTATTGGTCCAGGCGCCGTACATCGTCGCAGTGGGCGAGGACAACGTGCCCGAGGAGGTCGAGCCCACGGCCAGCGAGCCCCTTTTCGTCGATGCCGACGGGAGTGGCGACGCGCCGACGATCACCGACGTCGCCGTGCGCGCCGGCTTCACAACCACCGAAGATTGGTCGATCGAGTACGACGGTACCCGCTGGTGGGCCAAGGGTAGCCTGTCCGGTCAGCAGGTTGGCCACCCGGTCTCTGGGGAGACCTACACCTCCGACCTCGGCGAGCTCGGCTTCGTGCTCGAGGGGGACGCCACCGTCGGCGATCGCTTCGAGATTCACACCGACACCCAAGTCGCGGAGTGGACCCTCGCCGGGCGGCCAACCGCGCTGGCGGACGATGGCAGCCACCTCTTCGTGGCGGTGGACAGCGCCGACCCGCTGGTGGGCATCATCGACCCGTGGACCGGCGCGTGGCTCGGCAGCGTCGCGTTGCCGGCCGACGCGTCTCCCTGGCGCATGACGCTGAGCGCCTCGGGCGAGATATTCGTCACTGACGCGCGCAGCCCGGCCCTCTACCGGATCACCTTCACGACGCCGGCGGATGCCACCACGGCAAGCGTCGCGACCATCCCCACTGCGGCCCCGCTCTTGGACGCCGCCTGGCAAACAGGTACGCTTACCGACGGCACTCTGTTTGAGCGCGTATTCGTCGCCCCCGTGGGCCTTCAGCGTGTGGACGTCTACGACGCGCTCAACGGCACCTGGTTCGATCCCAATCCCCTGGACGCTGAGGTCGCCGGGATCCGGATCAGCTCGCCGATCTCGGGGCTGGCCGCGAGCGTTGACGTGGTGCGGCTGCAGCAGCCGACCAGCTGGGGCGCCTATGCCGAGGTCCCGGCGCTCACGGTGAGCACCCAGGACGGTTTTGTCTTCGTCCTCGACGCGACCACTGGCTGCGCGGTCTCGACCTTCCGCGGGCCCCACGGCCCCAACGAAATCCTCGACTCCAGCGAAAGCTTCCAGTACGCCCTGCTCAACGACGTCGGCCCCGACAGCGATGTCATCCTCGCCTACGATGAGGCCACCGGCGAACAGATCGCGATGTCGGACTGTCCCGGACTCGCGCCCACCGAGTTGTGGACGGTGACATACGACTCGCCCACCGTCTCCTGGGTGGTGGAGGGCACGATCTCTGGGCCCCAGACCGCACGCGCGCACGAGGACCAACGATATCTCTCTGACACCGGCGCCATCAGCTTCTTGTTGGTCTCGGGAACCCCGCCCGCCACCGATGGCGACAACTTCTCCTTCATCGTCGATCGTGGGGTTCTCGGCTGGTCCTACACCGACCGGAACGAGGACGGCGCGCTGACCCCGGGGCTCGAAGTGTACTGGGAGGCCCCGGCCCGTCCACTCGGCTTCCAGTTCCTCTCCGGTCCGACGGGCGGCGGCTGGGACGACCTCGACCGCAAGGAGATGACGCTCCTTCCTCTGGAAAACGCCGACGAAGTGGCCCGCATCCACGTCGACGGCGGCAAGGCCGACGTCTCCTGGGAGTAGGCGCGCGTGGACGCACAGGCGCTCCTCGCGTGGTACCTCGCCAATCAGCGGCCGCTACCCTGGCGGACTGAGGTATCGGCCTACCGGACCTTGGTGAGCGAGCTGATGTGTCAGCAGACGCGCATCGAGACGGTGCTGCCGTATTTCGCCCGCTTCGTGGACGCCTTCCCTACGGTTGAAGCACTGGCTTTGGCGCCGACCGAGCGGGTCCTGGAGCTATGGAGCGGGCTCGGCTACTACTCGCGGGCGCGAAACCTCCAGAAGGCGGCGCAGGTGGTGGTGGCCGGCGGGGGCTTTCCGAGGACCGGCGAGGGGCTCCGTGCGCTGCCGGGGGTGGGGCCGTACACCGCGGGGGCGATCGGCTCGATTGCCTTCGGGCTGGACCTTCCGGTGGTCGACGGCAACGTCGAGCGGGTCTTCGCGCGCTGGTACGGGCATGCGCGGCCGCAGAAGGCGTGGTTGTGGCAGACGGCAGGGGCGCTCTTGCCGGTGGGAAAGGCGGGCGCCTGGAACCAGGCGCTCATGGAGCTTGGCTCGCAGGTGTGCACAGCACGGTCGCCGCGATGCCTGTTGTGCCCGGTGCGCGCGGGATGCACCGGCAGCGACGCGCCTGAGCGATACCCGGCGCCGAAGGAAAAGAAGGCGGTTCCCAAAGCCAAGGCAGTCGCCGCGTGGTGGTTGCGCGGGGGGGCGGTCCTGCTCGCGCGCCGTCCGGAGTCTGGACTGCTCGCAGGGCTCTGGGAGCTGCCTGGTGGCGACGTCGCAGTGATGGATACCCCCTCTCTGCTCGACGTTCTGCGCCGGCGCCTCGGCGTTTCGGTCGCGGCGTCCAACCCCCTGGGTGCGGTCAGCCACCAGTTCACCCACCTTCATCTCGAGACCACCGTCTTTTCGGTGTCCGCGGTCGGCGAGCCCGTCGCGCAGGACTATCCGGAGCTGCGGTGGGTACCGCTCGGCGAGGTGGATGGCATGGCGCTGTCGACCTCGTCGCGCAAGACCGTGAAGCTCGCCATGCGCGCGTCCTACGAGGACGGCGGCTCGGTTTCGTGATAGCTGCCCGGCCTGGAGTGATGCCATGGGCAACCCGAGCGTACAGAAGCGGGAAAAAGAGCGGCAGCGGCAGGACCGCCAGAAAGAGAAGACCGCCAAGCGTGCCGAACGTAAGGCCGGCGCACCCGAGCGGGTGTTGGTGGATGGCGAAGACCCCGATCTCGCCGGCATGGTCGCCGGGCCGCAGCCGATTCCGGAAGAGGACTAGCGGGCCGGCCGGCGGCGCACGCGCCAGCCCGCCGCCACGGCAACCACGCTCAGGATCACCGCCACCCCGGCGGCTCCCGCGACCCGCGCCACGTCCCACCCCACGAGTCCCTCCAGCCGCTCTGGCAAGGGGCCGGCGGCGCGTGACTCCCACCAGCGCGTGGGCCGCAGGGTGAACTCCACCTTTCGGCCGCCGTCGTTCCGGCGCCAGGCGCCGTGGTGGTTGTCGCGCAGGGCGCCGTCGTGCACGCGGGCGAGGTTGGTCGTCACGACGACGAACTCCCCCGAAACATCGACGCTGGCAGCGTAGTAGCAGGGCTCGTCGGGAAAGTTGTCGAGCCTTACGGTGAGCGCTCCCGGGTCCACGGGCAGGGGGGCCGCGGCGGACAGCCGGAACTCGACCAGGGCGCCCTCGCGCAACGTGGCGGCCGCCTCGACGGGCATCGCCGTCAGCGCCACCTCTGTCTCACCGGCGCGCACCCGAACGCCGCTTCGCAGCGCTTCAGCCTGCTGCGGGGCCCACGCTCTGCTCTCGACGCCGGCCGCCCGCGCGTCTTTGAGCACCCGGATGGCCGCCAGCTCGGCGTAGTAGTCCACAACGATGCGCTGTGGCTCGATCGTCACCTCGACCCGCTGGCCGGGCATGCCCCCCATGGGATTGCCCGCCGTCGGGGCGTGCCCGCCCGGGTGGGAGAAGGCCAGGGCGCAGAGGAGGGGGTGCACGGGGGGGCGAGGGTAACGTTTTGCGAGTGAAAACCTGGCCAGCCTCGTCAACGTCCGGGGATGGCGGCCGGAGGCATCCTTGGTCCCTTGCGGTCCTATAGTAGCGATGCTAACATAAGCTCATGGACACCACCCCCCCCCATCCCCGGCCCACCGTCGCCGACGGTTGGACCCGCAAGCGCCGCTACCACCACGGGAATCTGGCGCCCTCCGCCCTCGCCCGCGGGCGGCAGATCGTCGCCCTCCTCGGGCCTTGCGCGCTCAGCCTCCGCGGCCTCGCGCGTGACCTCGGCGTCACGGCCACCTCGCTGGTTCGCCTGTTCGGAAACGTGGCGGGCATGCGTGCGGCCGTGGCCGAGTCCGCGCTCGAACTGCTCCTGGTGGAAGCGCGGGTCGTAAGCGGACAAGCGGTCGCCCTCCAGCACGCCGCCGCCCGCTGGGTCGCCTTCGCCGCCACCCACGCCAACCTCTACCGCCTGGTGTCCGGCGAGGGGTGGCATGCACCGGGTTCAGCCGTGCGGGGACTCCACGGCATGCTCACGGTCTCGTCCCCGCGCCGCGCGCTCGAAACC
>CANLGL010000005.1 GCA_947490345.1 Deltaproteobacteria bacterium | reverse complement strand
TCCGGCGCCGCCGCCCCCCGCGCCGCCTCCGGCGCCGCCGCCCCCCGCGCCGCCTCCGGCGCCGCCGCCCCCGCCGCCTGGAGGGGGGCGCCTGAGCCCGCCGGTCGCTGGGGCTGCGGGAGCAGCCGGCGGCCGCCGTGAGCGGATGGAACGCTGCGTCGAAAAACTCACCCTCGCGACTCCCCGGCCGCCTAGCGCCGCCGCGCGATCTCGGTCAGCACGTCGAAGGCCGCGCGCTTCCGCTGGGCTGGTCCCGCCTCGATCTCAGCGGGGTGCCACGTCGCGATGGCGGAGACACCCGCCCACTTGCCCCACGCGCCGCGCTCGACGAGCCCCGTGAGCTGCGCCGCGTCGGCGCCCATCGCCAACACTGCGTTCGGCCGAATCGCTTGGACCTGCTGGGCAAGGCCGCTTGCACAGACTCCGCACGGGCGGGGGCTCGCGGTCCACACGTCCGCCGGCTCGACGGTGACCACCTTCACCAGCATGTTGGTGAGCATGCCCTGGCCGGCGGCGATGAGCGGGTCGCAGACCAGGACCAGCCCACTCCGCAGCGCACCAGCACCCAGGAGCGGTGCCTCCCCGCAGCCCTCGCAGCGCTCGCCCAGTCCAGCGACGACCCTCGCCAGGCGCTCGGCGGGGCCCTCCGCCAGCGCGGCCCATCCTCCCAGCATCAGCGGAGGCGTGGCGATGGGAGTCGCCGCTGCCGGCGGCTCCGGCGGGGCGACCGGCGTCGGGCTGGTTGGGGCCGTCGCTCCCGGTAGCGGAGTCGGCCGGAGCGCCGAAGGCACCCTCCCGACGGGTGCTGGCCTGGCCGCTGCGCGCGGGACCTCCGGCAGCGCCCCGAGCGCCAGCGGCGTGCCGAGCGGGACTAGAATCGTGCCCTGCAGGCGCAGCGCCTCCAGCGTGGCGGCGGTGTCCGCCACCAGCGCAGCCAGCTCATCGCGAAAGTCGGACACGGCCCTGTGGTATACCAATCGTCCTGCCCCGTCGATGCTCTCCCCACCCGCTGGGCCCCGTCTGCTGCTAGCGTCGACGTCGCCGTGGCGGTTGGCGATCTGCACCCAGGTGGGTCTGGACGTGGTCGCCGTGGCGCCGATGGTCGACGAGTCCACGATCCTCGACGACGACCCGGTGGCGCTGGCCTGTGCCCGCGCCCGCGCCAAGGCGGACTCGGTCGCCAGGGCGGACTGCGTGGTGATCGCCAGCGACCAGGTGATCCATCTTGGCAGCGAGCTTTTTGGCAAGCCCGCCAGCGCCGCCGCGCACCTTGCCCAACTGCAGTCGCTGCGAGGGCGCACCCACGTGCTCACCGACGGGGTGTCGGTGGTGACACCCACGGCGCGCCGGGATTTCTTCGTGCAAGCGCGAGTGACGCTCCGCGGGGACCTCAGCGACGACGAGCTTGCGGCCTATGTCGCGACGGAAGATGGGCGTGGGTGCGCAGGCGGCTACCGCGCCGAAGGGCCGGGCGCCTGGCTCATCGAGAAGGTTGAGGGTGACTGGTTCACCGTGGTCGGGCTGCCGGTGTACCAGGTCCTGGACGCGCTTCGGTCGCTGGGATGGCGACCGGAGGCAGATCGGCATATAAGGCGCCCGCTCTCGCACGGATCGCCCGCATGACCACCCGCGCCGTCGGAATCGATCTCGGTACGACCTTCTCCGCGATTGCATACGTCAACAAGTTCGGCGTGCCCGAAATCTTGCACAACGCGGAAGGCGAACGAATCACGCCATCGGTGGTGCTTTTCGAAGGCGACGACATCATCATCGGCACCTACGCCAAGCAGGCGGCCGTCGCCTATCCGGAGCAGGTGGTCGAGTTCGTCAAGCGCCATATGGGTGACGACGACTACTCCTTCGAATACCGGGGGGAGGCGTACAGCGCCGAGAAGCTCTCCAGCTTCGTCATCGCCAAGCTCAAGCACGACGCCGAACTTCGCCTCGGTCACCGCGTCGACCAGGCCGTCATCACCGTCCCGGCCTACTTCGGCCACAAGCAACGCAGCGCGACCATTCGCGCCGGGGAGCTCGCTGGGTTCAAGGTGCTCGCGTTGCTCAACGAGCCGACCTCGGCGGCGTACGCATACGGCCTCGCCAACCCTGGCGTTGACAAGCGGCTCCTGGTCTTCGACCTCGGCGGCGGCACCTTCGACGTCAGCATCGTCCACATCAAGGATCACGAGATCACCGTTCTGGCCACCACGGGCGACCATCAGCTCGGTGGCAAGGACTGGGACGACGCGCTGATCCGCCACGCGGCCGACCAGTTCAATCAACGTCATGGGATGGACCCCCTCGACGACCTCGCCGCGTACCACGACCTGCGCAGCAAGTGCACCAGCGCCAAGCTGTCACTCAGCAAGCGCCCCAAGGTGCAGCTCTTCTACGACTTCCGGGGCAAGATCCTCCGGCTCGAGCTCAGCCGGGAGACCTTCGAGGACCTCACCGCGCCGCTTCTGGCCCGTTGCGAGGCGCTGACCCGGGACGTGCTCGACGACGCCAAGCTCAGCCCCGATGACATCGACACCATCGTGCTTGCGGGGGGATCGACCCGCATGCCGATGGTGCGAGAGATGATTCGTCGCCGCTTCGACAAGGAGCCGGCGGTCGACATCAATCCGGACGAGTGTGTTTCGCTCGGGGCCGCGTTGACGGCGGCGATCGAGGCCAGCCGAATCGCGGGGGAGGCTCCTCCGGTCGACATCCGCACCCACGACGTCACCAGCCACTCGCTGGGGATGGTGGTGTACCGGGAGGGCGGACTCTACAACTCGCGGATCATCGAGCGGAACAGCCGTATCCCGTGCGATCGCTCCCGCGACGACTACGTGACCACCCACGACGGCCAGACGACGATGGACCTGTGGCTGGTCCAGGGTGAAAACGACGATCCGTTGGAGTGCAACGTCCTCGGGCACTTCGAGTTCTACGGAATCCCGAGTCGTGCGGCTGGGAAGTCGCGCCTTGCGGTCACCTACCGCTACAACGCCAACGGCATTGTCGAGGTGGAGGCGATGGACCTCGACAGCGGTCAGACGCTGGCGCATCGCCTCGCCGCGGGCACGGTGACCCTCGAAGACCTGGCCAAGGATCGGGCGCCGATGGCGATCGTGCTCTTGATGGATTGCTCGGGGTCCATGTACGGGCGCAACCTCGACGACGCCCGCGCCGCCGCGGTCATGTTCGCCGAGCGCACGCTGGGACCGAACCGCACGGTGGGGCTGGTGGCGTTCCCCGGCGGACTCCAATGCGCGCTGACGGCCGACGTGCGCCGTCTGCGGGAGGCGGTGGCGGGCCTGACGCCCATAGGCGGAACCCCGATGGCCGAAGGGCTCATCACCGCGAGGGACCTGATGAAGTCCCGCGCGGGGGTCCAGCGTATCTTCGTGGTCCTCACCGATGGGCATCCGGACGACCCGGAGGCGGCCCAGAACGAAGCGCATCGCATCCGGTCCCAAGGCGGCCGGGTGGTCACTATCGGCGTGGGACAGCAGGTTCGTCCAGAGTTTTTGCGCGCCCTGGCCTCGCGCCCGGAAGACTTCCACTACTGCAACGAGTCGGTTGAGCTCCAGGGCACCTTCATCAACCTCGCCACCGAACTTGGGTAAGGAGCCTAAATGTCAGACATCGAAAAACGGGTCGAGGAGATCGCCGCCATGCTGCGCGATCGCACCAAGCAGGACGAGGTCCAACAGAAGGCCTTCGACACGCTGTACGAGGAGCTGAAGCAGTACAAAGAAGACTTCATGTTCCAGGCCGAGAAGCCCTTCTTGCTGGACCTGCTGCTGTTCTACGATTCGCTCAACTGGTTCCACGAGTCACTCGAGCGGCGAGAAATGAGCCCTGACGTGGTGGCGGACAGCTTCCAATATCTGCTCGACGAGTTCTTGGAGCTTCTGTACCGTCGCGACGTCGTCCCGTGCGAGTCGGTCGATCGATTCGACCGGCGGCTCCACAAGGCCGTTCGTGTCGCCCCCGCAGCGAACGCGGCGGATGACTGGAAGGTCGAGGCGGTGCTCAAGCGGGGCTTCCAGCGCAACGACCGGATCCTCCGCGCCGAAGAGGTGTCCGTGTACCGTGTCGGTGCCGACAGCGGGTCCGGCAAGGACTGAGATGAGCTCTGACGACAGCATCATCCTGGGGATCGATCTTGGCACGACATTTTCGGCCATGGCCTTCGTCGATCGGCACGGGAAATGCAACATTCTCCCCAACGCAGAAGGCCACCCGACCACCGCGTCGGTGATCCACTTCTACGACAAGGAGGCGTGTGTCGTCGGCGAAGAAGCGGTGAAAATGGTGGTTGTCGATGCTACCAACGTCGTCCGCTTCGTCAAGCGCTACATGGGCGAGCCTGACTTCACCCTAGAGTTTTTCGGAAAGTCCTACACACCGCAAGAACTATCGGCGATCATTCTTCGGAAGCTGAAGGACGACGCCGAAGAGGCGATGGGTCGTAAGATCGACGACGCGGTCATCACGGTGCCCGCGTACTTCAATGCCGCGCAACGGTCCGCCACCGCGGACGCCGGCTCCCTCGCCGGCTTCAACGTCCTGTCGATCATCAATGAGCCGACAGCGGCGGCCATTTCGTATGGGCTGGAGCGGCTCGGAACCGACCGAAACATCCTGGTCTTCGATCTCGGCGGGGGCACGTTCGACGTCACCGTCATGGAGATCCGGGGGACCTCGCTGCGCACCATCGCGAGTGATGGGAACGCGGAGCTCGGCGGCAAGGACTGGGACGATCGGCTCCTCAACCACGTCGCGGACGTATTCCAGCAGCAGTTCGGGCTGGATCCGCGGGACGATCTACAGCCCTACCAGGAGCTGTACGAGCGCTGCCTGCACGCCAAGATCTCGCTCTCCACCAAGCCCCTGGCCGTCATCCCGGTGAACTACCGCGGCCACCGCGCCGTCGTCGCGGTCACGCGCGAGGAGTTCGAGGCCCTCTCGGCTGATCTGCTCCAGCAGTGCGAGGACACCTGCAACATCGTGCTTGAGAAAGCGCGGATGAAGTGGAGCGACATCGACGATTTCATCCTCGCCGGTGGGTCCACGCGCATGCCCATGGTGCACGTGATGCTGAAGCGCCTGTCGGGGAAGGAAGCGGCGCGTGGCGTCAATCCCGATGAGTGCGTGGCGGTGGGCGCAGGGCTTGCGGCGGTTTTCCGGCATCGCGTGGAGCATCCCGCCCTTCAGGCGTACCGGCTGTCAACCACCGGCGCCCATCCCGAAGGCGGCTTCCTCGACCCGGTGTCCAACACCCCGATGTCACCGAAGACGGCCGGGACGCCGGTCTCGAGGACGCCAGTCGGTCTTCCGGGGGTTCGCATCACCGATGTCGCGACGCACCCACTGGGGATCGTCGTTCTGGACGCGAACCTCAAGGAGCGGAT
Source organism: Deltaproteobacteria bacterium (assembly GCA_947490345.1). Taxonomy (GTDB): domain Bacteria; phylum Myxococcota_A; class UBA796; order UBA796; family SXON01; genus SXON01. The sequence goes on along the minus strand of CANLGL010000005.1, from coordinate 128,753 downwards.
CATCAACCTGATCCCCGAGTTCACGCCCTTGCCCTGCGACAAGCGCGGCCGCTTCGCCTACGCTTACGACAACATGACGGCGGTCCGCGTCGAGGTGACGGAAGGCCATGGGGACAATCGCGATGAGGTGACGGTGATTGGGGACGTGATCCTCGACCAGTTGCCGCCGCGGCCGCGGGGAACGCCCATCGAGGTCGTCTATCGGTACACCGTCAATCAGATCCTCGAGGTCGACGTCACCGACGTCGAGACTCGGCAGACCCGGCGAGCGAGGATCAACCTGCGCGGTAGCATCGACGAAGCCCAGAAGGTGCAGGCTCGCGAGCGCATCCGGCGGGCCAGCATCACCTGAACGCGATAGATCGCGGCGCAGGCGGGCTTCGGGCTGATGGAACGACGGGAGCTGGAAGACATCGAACGATTTTTCGCCTCGCTTGGGCACCGCACGCCGTTGGCCTATTTCGGACTGCCGGAGGATGCGACGCCGGGCGCAATCGACGTGGCGCTCAAGAAGCGGAGAACCTGGGCGCAGGGGCAACAGGCCAACCCGAAGTATCGCTCGGAGGCGCTTTTTCTCATCAAGACCAACGCAGGCATCCGGCGCCTGCTGATCGACGAGCGCGACCTCTACGACCGCCACTTCGGCGCGGGGAATCCCAAGCTGGAGGAGCTGGACGCGCTGATCCGGAAGACGCTCGAGACGGGCGGGTGGACTGCCGTCGTCGAGGCGGCCATGCGCACCCACGGACGCCGCCTCGAGCTCGACGACAGCGTGGTGGAGGCCCGCCTCGGGTCGATTGCCCGGGAGCTCAACCTCGTTCGCCAGGGCGACGAGGACCTCGGCACGGTCGGTAGCCTCGACATCTACGAGCTCCTTGCGGCCTCACCCGACGCCACCCCCGCCGAGCTGGAGACGGCGTATCGCAACCGGTACCGTTGGGCACGCTCGTTGAAGGACCTCGACCGGGCTGGCCGCCTGCTGGCCGCGCTCGACGCCTCGTGGCGCATTCTCCGGGACCCCGAGCGCCGCGCGCTCTACGACGCGCGCCGGGCGGAGTTGGGCGATGCCACCGAGGAGGTTGACCAAGCCTCCCAGCGGCTTGGCGAGCTCTTGGCGGGCGCGGTCGTCGACGAGACGCCGTCTCCGGAAACAGTGGCGGAGGCGCTCCGGCAAGCACCACGGGCGTCCAAGACGGCGGAGACGGCGCCCCTTCGCCCGGAGCCGGAGAAGCCCCCGCCCGCTTTTCGGATGGTCGCGCCCACCGCGCCGTCCGAAGCTCGTCCGCCACCGGGTATGCCAGAAGTCACGTCGATTCCGGGGCGCACGATCGGCCTCGCGACGGGCCCGCAGATGCTCCGGGAGCGCGCGCCGCGGCTGGTCGTGTCGGCGCGGTCGCCCGTCCGCCTGCGCCTGCCGAGGTCCCGCCCGATCGTCTGGGCGCTCAAGGTCGAAAACGGCGGACAGGGCCGGATGCCCGGCAGGGTGGTCAGCGACGTCGCCTGGCTGGTGCCGCTTCGGGACACCCTCGCCCCCGAGGTGGCGGTGCAGGAGATCCCGATTGAGCTGGACCCCGCGAAGCTCTCTGGGAATACGGGCCTGGGATCGGTGACCGTGGTCACCGATCACGGCGAGCGGCGAACCGTGCAGTTTGAGGTCGAGCGGTCGACATTGGTGGCTCCCCTTTTGGGACTTCTGCTGGTCGCGGGAATCGCAGGTGGCGCTTGGGCCGGATGGCGAGCCTGGGAGCAGGCGCAGCGGCCGCCCGAGCCGGCCGTGCTTCGCCTTCGGGTCGACCCTCCCTCAGCGGTCGTCAGCATCGACGGCTCGCTCGCGGCGTCCGGCGCGAAGCACACCCTGACCCCGCCGCGTCACGGCGAGCCCTTCCGGCTCCGCGTGGAGCGCGAGGGCTTTCGCGCGCACGAAGAGATGGTGACGGTGGACGCGACGTCCTTCGATCGGACGGTGCGTCTGGAACTCAGCGACGACATGAGCTGGACCGGGAACGGCCAGCCGCTCGTGCTCGCCGAGAAATCATTCGATGTAGTGTCGCGACAAAAATCAGAGCTGGCCGCCTGCTTCAAGGGCATGGGTGTGACCTCGCTGCCGGTGACGCTCGCCCTGCGCACGGCCGAGGACGGGCAGATCCGCGGCCTTGATCTCCGCGCGGAGGGGGCCGATCCGACGGGCGCGCGCCCGTGCGTGGCCCGTGTCGTTCGCCAGTTGCGGCTGACCCCGACGCCGGGGGTCTGGTCAATCGGTGCGCTGAGCCTGCTCCTCACCGTGGAGCCTTAGGTGCGTTCGCTGGAAGATGTCCGCGCCGGGGTCGATGACGCGCTCGATCGGGGTGACGGCGACGAGGCGCTACAGCTCGCGAGGGAGTCCTTGCGACGGCAGCCCGACGCCGAGGGCTGGTACCTGCTGGGGGTCAGCCTGTTCTCGACCGGGGACCATGACGAGGGGACGCGTGCGCTCCAGTCGGCTCTGGACCTGGATCCGTCCCACGTGGACGCCTACGTGGCGCTGGGAGACGAGGCCATCGTCCGGCTCGCGTTCGAGGAGGCGCGCCGCATGCTCAACGGCGCCTTGCGAATTGATGCCCTGCACCCGGTGGCGCGGCGGCTGCGGGCGGGGCTGAGAGAGCGGGAGGGCGACCTCGACGGCGCCGCGCGCGACTACCTGACGGCAGCGCTGGCCGATCCCGACGCCTTTCCCGTACCAACACCGTTGGATGACGACACGCTGGAGGCGATCACCGAGGCGGTGCTCAACTCCCTGCACCCGTCGCTTCGTGAGTATCTGGCGAACGTGCCCATCGTCGTGGATGAGGTTCCGAGCCTCGACGTGCTGGAGGACCTGCCCCACGCCCACCCTTTCGAGCTGCTCGGCTCGTTCGCGGGCCGCACGCTGGCCGAACCGGTCAGCGGTGACGCGTGGAGCGCGCTCCCGCCCACCATCGGTCTGTACCGCCTCAACCTCGCGCGCGTCTCGGCCGATCGCCAGGAGCTGGAGAGTGAACTTCGGGTCACCCTGCTCCACGAGATCGGCCACTTCTTGGGCCTGGACGAAGAGGAGCTCGCCGAGCGCGGGCTGGACTGACCCCATCGGCTTGACGCAGGCCGACGGCGCGAGTAATACGGGCGCTGTGGGGGGGTAGCTCAGCTGGGAGAGCGCCGCGTTCGCAATGCGGAGGTCGTGGGTTCGATCCCCATCTTCTCCACCAAACTGATCAGAAGCCCCGGTCGATCCTAACGGATCGCCGGGGCTTCGCTCGTGATGCCTCACTCCGCGACAATTCGCCACCCGTCGTGCCCGAAGCGGTATCCGATGTGCGCTCACGCCCGTACCAACGGGAAGAAGTGCCCCCCTCGGAGAAGCCCATGCTCGAACGCCTCGCCCAAGCCCTAGGTCCCCTCGTCGTCGGGGCTGCAGCCTTGACCATGGCAGTGGCGGGCCTCGATTGGCTTTGGCTCTACGCCAGCAGCGCGCGCCTCGGGCAGGTCCTGGAGCAGGGCGTCGATGGTGCCGAAACGGCATCAATGGCGCGCCTGCCGGCGGCTGCGGCGGTGGTGGTGGGGGTCCAGTCGGCCTTGGCGAAGGAGGGGTACCCCGTGTCGACTGCGAGCATCCAGGCAACCGAGACCGGTGGCGTCGGCGGACAAGGCCTGCTGGTCCACGCGAGCGTGCCGTTTGTGCCCATCGTCGGCCTGTGGTCGATGCCCGGAACCGTCAGCGCCGACATCCTCGTCGCACGGTAGCTACGGCGTATCGATCACCGCGCTCTGCCCGCCGAAGCCGTCGGCGACGATGCGATCGCCGTCGATGGGCACCAGGATTGCCCCGTCCACCAAATAGACGTACGCGGAGGCGCCCGACGGCAGGCTGAACTCTCCAGTCCAAAGGCCCTCGCTGCTGCGCCACAGGGGGACGGGTTCCCAACCGGTGAAGCTGCCCATCACCTCCACCCTCGTCGCGAGTGGATCCCAGTGGGAGAAGCGCTGCGGCCGCGGCTCGTGATCAGGCGGCGCCGTGCTCGCAGCGCCCCGGAAGCACGCCCCGCCGAACGCCCACGCTACCGGATCCTCATTGGCGGCCAATGCGCCGCCGGCGTGTGCGCAGAGGCCCACCAACGGGTGGAACCACCACGTCGTGCCGAGCTCCCCCCAGGCGGCCGGGCTGACCGTCACCTCGTCCGCCTCGAGTTGGCCCCCGGTCGTCGCGCTCGTCTCCCAGCGTGGGTGTGGCCATGCGCGAATCCGCAGCGCGAGGCTGGAGTCAGAAAGGGGAAGGTCTGCCGCCCACAGATCGGACCTCAGGAAGCCGTCGAGCACCAGCCGTGGACTCAGGTTGATGCGGCCCTCGACGGTGATGCGCCCGCCCGCCACCGCGGCCGTTGCATCCAGCCCGACCGTCGGCCCCAGGCGCAGCTCCAGACCGCGACGCTGCGACGACCAACGCAAGCGACCCAGGAGCGCGCCCGAGCCCCAGCCGCCGTCATGGGCTTCGACGACCAGCGCCCCGCCGGGGTGCGCCCCTGTACGGCTGTTCAGGGTGAGTTCGGCAGCCTGCCGGTAAAAAAGCAGCCCCTCGTCGAAGTGCCACTCTTCGGCACCTCGCCACAAGGCCGACGCCTCTAGCCGACCCGTCGTGGACCAGGCCAAGCCGTGGCCGAGCGCAAGGGCCGCTGCGCCCTCCGTGCCCGCCTCCACCGAGGCCCAGGCGTTGCCCCGGTGGTCCAAGTACCCACCGTCGAAGGGCGGGGGAGCGGCGTAGGCGGAGAGCATGAATAGCAAGGTGCTGAGCGTACCGAGCCGTCAGAGAATGAGCACGGAATTCCGTTGCCCAAACCCGTCGTCGTCACTCAGCGCGGCGGCAGGATCGGCCTGCCAGGCACCGTCGACGATGAACTGGTACTCATGGCGACCCGGCGGCAGCGCGAGGGTGGTGTAGTGGACGCCATCCGGGCCGGCCTGCAGGCGTTGCCCCTCGGCGCTCCAACTGTTCCAGGTGCCGGCCAGGCGCACATCCTGGGCATTCGGCGCGTGGATGACGAAGCGCACGAGCTGCGTTTCGGCGGCCGCGGCGGGGAGGGTCGCCGCGACAGGCGGCAGTGCGTCATCGCCACGGCCGACGAGGGCGACGGTGATCAGCGCCCCGGCCAGGGCCCCGGCCAAAAGCGCGATCGGCACGATGGCGCCTGCCTTTCGGGACGGCGGGAGTTGACTGCGGTGCAGGGCTCCGTCCAAGAGCGTGTCGGGCGCAGTGTGAATGCGGAGGCCGGGGTTTTGCTCCTCAATCATTTCTTCTGCTGTCCAGGCGCGTTGTCCTTGCCGTTGCCGTTGCCGTTGCCGTTGCCGTTGTCCTTGGCCCAGGCGGGGCCCCGGGGTTCGTCGGCCTCTTCCGCGGCGTAGCCCGCCGCGAGGCTGGGAGACTGGCCCTGCCCGATCAGCGTGACCGCTCGGGTGACGGCGGCGTGCAGCGCTGTGGATGGGTTCGGGCCCCGGACGGCCCGGTCGATCAGCGTCAGGACATCCGCCTCCATGCAGCCCGCGGTGACCAGATCGGCGAGCGACCACGCCGCCTGGGCGCGGAGCGCTGGGGGGAGCGCCAGAACCTGCTTGAGCGCGGCGGTCGAGACGTGCGCTCGAAGCGCGGCCGCGAGCCCGGACAACAGCGCCTCGCGGTCGTTCCCGGCCGCGGTGGGGCCCAAGAGGGTCACGGCGCGGTCGAGGTCTACGCGCAGGCTGCCGAGATGGGCGGCAACGCGGGCGGGCGGGACTCCCTTGGCGGCACCTTCGCGCGCCTTGGCCTCCAGCGACGACACCGGCAAGCCGGCGACCCTCGCGGACTCGATGACGGCCGCGACCTCCGGGTCAAGTCCCGGCGTCTCCGCAAAAGCGACGATCGGCGCCATGAGGAGGGCCGAAAACATCGCGAGTTGGAGGGCGCTTTTCATTTGGGTTCGGCAAGGGTACGCGCCAGCGCCCGGTCTGGATACATTTCCGTCACGGCGTCCCGCAACAGAGCGCTTCCTCGGCGCACCCTCTGCTTCAGCGCGCTCACCCCGACGCCCGTCACCAGCGACATCTCTTCGTAGGACATCTCGGAAAGATGGAACAGCGCTAGCGCCTCGCGGTAGTGCGTGGGAAGAGTTGCCAACGCCCGTCTGACGTGGGCGTCAGAGTCCGCGTCCGCCAGCGCGTCTTCGTCGTCGCGGAGGTGGCGGTCGAACTGGAGCCGCCGCGCCAGGCCTCGCCACCAGCCGCCACGGACCCGATCGCGGCAGAGGTTCGCGGCAATGGTGAGCAACCATGGACGGAACTCACGAGTGGGGTCATACCGGTGGCAGTTCTCCATGGCGCGGCAGAGCGCGTCTTGCGCAAGGTCCTCCGCTTCGGCGCGGTTCCCGGTCATGCGCAGGCACAGGGTGAAGACGGTGTCCAGGTGGGGGCGCGCCAGCGCTGCGAACGCGGTGCGGTCGCCCTTGCAGAAGGCCTGACGCGGATCCGGACGTTCGTCGCCCACGCGCTGAGTGTACGGGCTTCGGTTGGGGAGCGCCAGTCGGACTGACGCCACGCATCCGCCGCGGAAGCGAGATCAGCCCTCGCCGAACTTCTCGATGTACCGGAAGATCGTGCGCGGATCGACGTCGAGGATACGCGCAGTCTGGGCTTTGTTCCAGCCGTTCTGGTCGAGCGCCTTCTTGATGTACACCATCTTGAAGTCCTCCTCGGCTTCGGCCAGGGTACGAATCGCCTCGGCGCTCCCGACGCTGACCCCCAGGTCCTCTGGGACAAGCTGCTGTTTGTCGGTCATGATCACCGCTTTCTTGATGCGGTTTTCCAGCTCGCGCACGTTGCCGGGCCAGGCATAGGACTTCAGGAGGTTCAGGGCGCCGGCGGAGAAGCCTCGGGCGCGTGCGCCATACTGCTCGGCGTACTTGGTGAGCAGATACTGGGCGATGAGCAGGATGTCGTCGCCCCTTTCCCGCAGCGCGGGCAGAGGAACCGAGACTTCGTTGAGCCGGTAGAACAGGTCCTCGCGGAAGTTGCCGCTCTTGATCTCCTCGTCGAGGTGTTTGTTGGTCGCGGAGATCACGCGGATGTCGAGCGGACGCGAGCGCACGTCGCCCACCCGGTCGATGGTGCGTTCCTGGAGGACGCGGAGCAGCTTCACCTGCAGCGCCATCGGCATCTCGCCGATCTCGTCCAGGAAGATCGTGCCGCCATCCGCGGCTTCGAAACGTCCGACCTTGTCGGCGATGGCTCCGGTGAAGGCGCCCTTCTTGTAGCCGAAAAGCTCGCTTTCCAGCAGGTGCTCGGGGATCGCGCCGCAGTTGATGCTGACGAAGGCCTTCGCGGCGCGAGGCGACAGACGGTGCAGCTCCTTGGCGATGAGCTCCTTTCCGGTTCCCGTTTCCCCCAGCACCAGCACGCTGAGGTCCGAAGGGCCGACCCGCTTGAGCACGCGAAAGACCTCCTTCATCGGGGCAGAGGCGCCGATGATCCCTCCCTGGCTGGTGTTGCGGAGCTGGTCGCGAAGGTTCTTGTTGGCGAGCACCAGCTCGTCCAAGCGGATCGCCGCGTGAAGAATGACTGCCGCTTGCGATGCGAACACCTCCAGGAGCGCGAGGTCTCCTTGCGCGAAGAGATTTCGGACGCTGTCGTTTCCGAGGTACAGGACCCCCAGCAGCTCGTTGCGGTAGCCCAGCGGCACGCACATGACGCTGCTGAGCTTCAGCTCCATCACGCTGCGAGCGCTGGCGAATTCCACGTCGCGCATCGCATCAGAGACGATGACCGACTTCTTCTCGCGGAGGACGCGGTCCACGATGCTGTCGCTGATTCGGCTCAGGTCGAGGGTTTCCTTGCCGACGTTGTGGCTGGCGGCCAGGTGTCGCTCGCCGTCCCTCAGCACAATCAGGAAGCCCTTTTCGGCGCCGGTGACCTCGACAACGCTGGACAAGAGCGCGCCAAAGGTCCGCTCCAAGCTCGGCTCAGCGGCGATGGCCCGCGAAAACTCCACCAGCTTCTTGAGTTGAGCGACCTCCCCCAACGGCGCGTTCCCGCCGCTCCGCGATTCAGTCTTGACCTCCCCCTCCATGAGCATGACCGAAAAACGGCCGAAGCCGACCTCCTCCCCGACCCGCAGATCGGTGCTGCGGGCACGCATTCCTTGAAAAAGAAAGGTGCTCGCGCGGTCGATGACGGAGAGCGTGAAGTGGTTCCCCTTGCGCAACAGGTTGGCGTGGGTGGGCGCCAGAACCGCGTCGTCGAGGACCACGTCGTTGCCCTCGGCGCGGCCGATCAGCACCAGCGGCTTGCGGAGCGCCACGTCCTTCACTTCGCTGGACCGGGTGTCCTTCACGCGCAGAAATGCCATGTGCGTTCCTAACCCGTTCTCAGAAGGTCCCGCTGATGCTGAGCCCGCCCGGCGCCAAGGTGACCCGCGCGGCGGGCGCCACCGAGCCCCACCGCCCCAACTCGACCACTGGGGGGACGACGAGGCTCACGTACAGCGCCCCCGCCGCCAGGTTCGTCGCGAGCTCCAACTGCCGCCACTCTTCTTCTTCCGCGCCGCCGCCGGGCACGCCCTCGATGGCGCGGATCTGCTGGTACAGCACGAGGTTGGTGACCAGGAGCGCGACCTGCGTTCCCGCAACCGCGAGGCCGGCGCCCGGCTCGCCGTGGACGAAGTAGTAGAGACCCCCCGGCGCCAGCGCCAGATACGGAAAGGGGCCCCGTACCGGGGGCGGCGGCTTGACGACCACGACGTCCAGAGGCTTCCGCACCGGGCGGAGGCTGTCGAAGTATCGGACCACCTCGTCGGGATGCTCCAGCGGATCCATCCGGTAGTCGGGGTCCTCGTCCAAAAGCGCGATGAAGAAGGTGTCGGCCGCGCTCTTTCCCTGTTCGGAGTAGAGGATGTCACCGAGGTACGCCAACGTTTCGAGTCGGACCGGCCGCGGGAGGTCCGGGCCGATGGCGAGGAGCGCATGGAGCATGGCGCGCGCTTCGGCGACGCGACCCTCCGCGTAGGCGCGGCGTGCATCGTCCAACTGCTGTGCGGGCTCCGCAGGCTCCTGTGCGCTCGCTCGCGGCGACAACGACAAGAGCATCAGCGTAAAAAGGAACACCGCGCCGAAGGTACGTCGCCCACCGTTGGGGGTCAACCAACAGGGCTTCGGCTCACTCCCCGGTGTCGCCGGTGTCGCCGGTGTCGCCGGTGTCGCCGTCGTCAGTTTCGTCGTCGGTGACGACGTCCCGGACATCAACGCGCACGGTGTACGCCCCATCGGCGTCGGTGACCGTGGTGCCGAGGAGCAGCTCCTGGGCGTGATCGTAGACGTCGACCAGCGCGAACGCCACCGGCGCGCCGTCGAGGCTCGCGATCCCGGTGAGGACCGTACCTGGCAGCAGGTCCAGGTCGGCCCGGCCGCTGGAACCGGACTCCGTGAGGTCGACTGCCGTGTGCGCATAGGCGCCGGAGTCGGGACTGGAGGGTACGCCCACAAGGCGCAGCGTGGTCTGAGGGACCGAAAGCTCGTACTCACCCTTGGAGTTGCTGGTGGTACTGTAGTTGTAGCCGCCGGCGCCGAGCTCAGTCGCGGTCACGGTCGTGCCGGCGAGGGGGCTGCCGTTGGCGTCGAAGATCGTCCCCGTGAGTGAGACGGGCGCCTCCAATGCCTGCTGGCCCAGATGCTCGTCGGCCTCGACGACGTAGTCGCGGAGCACCCACGGCGTAAGCCCCGCCTGTTCGATCGCGGGCCAGACCTCGATCGTCCACCTGCCGGGCAACAGCTCGAGGAAGACGCGCCCGTCGGAGTCGCCTTCCTTTTCCACCACCAGCGAGCCGGTGTCGAGTTCGACAGAAGTGGCGCGGACCCGCGGGCTGTGCAGGTCCTTGCCGTCGGGGTCAGTGAACCGCGCGTCGAACGGTACGGCGCTGCGAACGCCAACGTCAAGGTCGACTTCGGCGCCCTGGCTGTCCTCGACGAGGAACTCCACCGCGACCACGGGGTAGGGCAGCGCGTCGTCGCCGGTGCCCCCCTCGGTCTCGATCACGTAGCTGTAGCCGGGCTCGACGCGTGCCACGTACCAGCCCTGGGCGTCGGTGCGAAAGCTCGCCGAGCGGGCGTCGACGTCGGCGCGCCGAATGTGCAGCGCGGCGTGCGCGAGACGGTTGCCCCCGGCCTCGGTCACCCGGCCGTAGACCGGTGCGCCCATCCCGATGGTGTCGTCCCGCTGCAGCCCTGCTTCGCCGACGAACTCGGAGCCGAAGTACACCAGCGGGCTGGCGGTAGCGTCATCGGGAATGATCTCAAGGGCGTAGGGCTGGCTGCCAGGAAGCGAGAACGAGAAGGCGCCTTCGATGTCCGTCTGGGCGGCGCCGCCCTGGAGCAGGCCCGCACGACCGGCCCGGACGAGGCCCTCAAGGGGCCGTTCCCCGGAGGCTGCGGTGGCGAAACCTTGCATGATCTCGGCCGTCAGCGTGCCTGACACCTCCACCGTGCCGTGCATTTCGTGACCGACGAGCACATCTTCGTAGGTACCCGGGCTGAGGAGGAAGCTCTGGGGAAGCAGCCCCAGCTCATCGGCCCCGGGCCGCACATCGACGCGGAGGGTGCCGGGCGCGATGGCGTCCTCAGGCGCGGCGTCGCTTTTCAGCGTATTGTCGGCGCCGCTGCACGCAACGAGCAGGCTGGCGAGGAGGGGGAGGATCACAGGACCTCCACGGGCCAGGACAGCTCGAGATTCCCGCCGTCGGGGTCGATGATCTCGACGCGCAGCCGCTCGCCGTCGTCATCCACATCGTAGGGCAGCGCCACGGTGTCGCGCCAGTACACGGCGATTCCGCCCTCGTCGTCCTCGACCTCGATGCGCTGGGGCTCGTCGACGAGCAAGGTGCTGCCGAGCTGCCAGACGAAGAGCAAGGTGCCGTCGGCGTCAGGGTCGCTTGCGAAGACCCACGCGACCTGCGCCTCGCTGTCGATGCTGACAAGCTCTCCCGGCTCTTCGAACGACTGGTCGAGCACCGGGGGTTCGTTCTCGATGATGAGCGGGATGGGCCAGGTCACGAAGCAGCCAAGGTTGCCAAGGACGATGCAACCGCCGTGCCAGGCGAGGATTCCCCAGGCGACCAGCCGATTGACGGCGATCCCGCGCGGCCAGCTGAGGCCAGAGCGCGACGTCGGTGTCATACCGACCGCCGCATTCGGATCGGATGATCGCCGTCGCGGACGGCCCGGCTGGCAAGGCGGGGCCGATGAGCGTGTCGAGACACGTGAGGAGGTCCCAACGAAGCCAGCCGGGTCGCTCGCAGGCGAGGGCCGAGCCGAATCGAGGCCGGGCGGTATCATGGGAACATTCCGTCCGGCAAGAGCTCCGGGACGATCGTGTCGCGGCCCGCACCCTGCGGTTTGATGGTGACGGTGAACTGCCGATCCGGTCCGCAGTCGAAGCTCGCTTCGGTGCTGGCGTCCTCGGGGCAGTTGAACTGGTAGTTGATCTTCGCGATGGTAGCGTAGGGGATCCCACCCACCGTCAGGGTGCACGTGGGCGGGAGGCGGGCGTTCACCAAGCAGGTGGCGGAGCGGCCAACCATCTGAACGGCGATGCGCCGGACCTCGCCGGCGGCGACGGTGAACTCCTCTACGAACGGCTCCGCAGCGTCGTTTCGGAGCTCCAGACGGTGACGCCCCGCCGGGACGCTGATCGGGTTTTTCTCGGTGCCGATCCAATCGGCGTGGGGACCCTTTCGGAACGCACCGAACGGCGAGCCGTCCAGGTAGATGTCGACCGACTTCCCACCCGCGTTCTTCCAGGCCAGGATGACGCTCGCGGGCTGCGCGATCGGGACGGCGGCGGCGGCCAGGCCGGGGAGGGAACGGGGCGTCCCCCGCTCCGTGGGCACCCGTGAGGTGAGCCCAGGTACGCTGACCGGCTCGGCGGGTGGAGTTGGGCGCTCTGTCCCGGCGGGCAGTGTCGCCGGAATCGGCTTCTCCAGGGGTTTTACCGGGGCCGCCGGCGCAACTGTGGTGATGGCGGGGAGGGCAACGATCGGAGCGTCACGCGGGTAGAAGCCCCAGATCAGCAGCCCCCCGGCCAAGAGCAAAAGTCCCGAGAGCAGGCCCACGATCCCGACCCGCGGACGGCGTCGCACGGGCGCATGCAGGGCCTGGATGAGCGCAAGCACCTCGACGTGGTCTTCGTCGATGGCCAGAAGCCGGTTGAACAGCTGGAGGGCCCCCACCGTGTCGCCGCTTTCGAGACGCGCCTTGCCGCGTGCCAGCAGGTCGGTGCGAAGGTGGGCATCCAACTCGGACTCGACCTCCTTGGGATTGACCAGCCAGGCCCGGAGGTTGATGCGCGGATGGGTGGGGGTGAGCCCTGACTCGACCAGCACCTCCGTCAACGCCGCCATGACCGCGGTGGCGTCGGGGTAGCGGTCCTCGGCGCGAGTCTGGAGCAGGCGGTCGATCACCGCTGCGAGCGCCGGTGCCGCTTGGGGCCGGAGCTCCAGCACCTCCGCCCGTTGGTTGTCGATGATGTTCCGAAGGATGATCGACGCGTTGGTGCCCGAGAACGGCACCGTCCCGGTGACACAGTGGAAGAGCACGGTTCCGAGCGAAAAGAGGTCGCTACGGCCATCGAGCGTCTCGTCCATCGCCTGTTGCGGGCTCATGTACGCGGGCGAACCCAAGAGCGAGCCGTCAAGCGTGATGTGCCCCTCGTCGAGGACCCGCGCCACGCCAAAGTCCATGAGCTTGACGACCCCGTCGCGACGGACCATGACGTTTTCGGGCTTGATGTCGCGGTGGATGACCCCCGCCGTGTGGGCGAAAGCAAGCGCGCTGGCCAGCTCGATCCCCAAGGCGGCGACGAATTCCGACGGGAGCGCGCCTCCATCTTCAATGAGCTTGAGGAGCGTGCACCCGTCGACGAGTTCGGTGACGATGTAGCATTCGTCGGCGTTCTGGCCGCTGTAGTCGAGGATGGAGACGATGTTGTCGTGGCTGAGGCGACCGACCGCGCGGGCTTCGCGGTTGAAGCGTTCCCGGTACCGCGTAGACGCGCTCAGGTGCGGGTGCAGCACCTTGATGGCGACGTCCTTGCCAATGGACACGTGCCGCCCGCGGTACACCGTGGCCGTTGCCCCCTCGCCGAGCTTTTGGAGGACTTCATACTTGTCGATCACGCTGCCGGTCACCGGGCGCCCCGCCCCACTATAGCTGGCCGACTTCGCGGCGGTCGTTGATGACGCCTTCGCCCGCGAGGTGGGACAGGATGAGCTGTGCGGTCTCTTCAACCGCGCGCTTGGTCACGTTGATGACCGGCCACTGGCGGTTACGACGAAAAAGCTGCTCCGCGTACTCCAGTTCGGCCAGGATGTAATCGAGGTCGCCGTAGCTCGAGGCCTCGCGGAGCCGCATCGTCTTGAGCCGCTGCCGACGAATTTGCTGGAGCGACTCGGGATCGATGGTGAGCGCGAACACGCGTTTTGAATCGACCTCCCACAGCTCCTTCGGCGGCTGGTGGTCGAGGACGATGGGAACGTTGGCGACCTTGTAGCCCTTGTAGGCCAGAAATACCGACAGCGGCGTCTTGCTGGTACGCGAGACGCCGGTGAGCACGATGTCGGCGAGCGGCAGCATTCGAGGATCCTTGCCGTCGTCTAGCTTCACCGTGAACTCGACTGCCTCGATGCGCCGGAAGTACTCGGCGTCGGTTCGGTGCAACAACCCGGGCATCGACTGCGGTGCCTCGCCCAGCCAGCCGCTCAGGCCCGTGATGAGGTTCCCGATCACGTCCACCTGAAGGATGCGGAAGGCCTTGCTCAGCTCGTTGGCGAACTCGCGCTGATCGGCGCTGACGAGGGAGGTGACGACGAAGGCGCCCTGGATCGCGGCCTGCTTGAGGATGCGTTCGAGCGTGGCCCGATCGTTGACGTTGGAGAAGACCTGGACCGTGTTCTTGGCCGTCTCGAACTGCCGGAGCGCTGCTCGAGCCACGCGCGTGGCGGTGTCCCCCGTGGAGTCGCTCACCACGAAGATCGGCCGCGCGGCTGGGTCGACAGACTCCATGGCCTCGCCCTAACGCACCCGGATACGGGCGTGCATGCGCATCCTCGATCTGAGCCGGTTGTTGCCCGGTCCCTTCGCCACGCTGTGTCTGCAAGGGGTCGGCGCGACGGTGCTCAAGGTGGAAGAGCCGGGCGGTGGAGACTACCTGCGGCATTTTCCGCCGACGATCACCCTCGACGGAGAGCCCGTGGGCGCCTGGTTCGCAGCCCTCAACCGCGGCAAACGCAGCGTGGCGCTGGACCTGAAGACGGAGACCGGCCGCGCGAGACTTCTGGCGCTTTGTGCTGGCGCTGACGTGCTCGTGGAGAGTTTTCGTCCTGGTGTGATGGCGCGGCTGGGCCTCGACCCGCGGGAGCTGGTGGAGCGTTTTCCCAGGCTCGTGGTCGCGTCGCTGACCGGCTGGGGGCAGACGGGTCCCATGGCGTCGCTGCCCGGGCACGATCTGGGTTTCCTGGCTTTGGCAGGCGTATTCGGGGCCGGGGAGCCGACGGTGCCGCGGCTTCAATGGGGGGATCTTGCGGCCGGAGGCCTGGTGGCGGCACTGCGCATCCTCGCGGCCGTGCACGCGGGGCGGGGCGGCTGGCTGGACATCGCGATGCTCGATGGGCTCGTGGGACTGCAACAGACGCAGTTCGCCGCGTTGGCGGCCGGGGCATCACCCGACGAGCTGCTGACCGGCGGGTCCCCGGTGTACGGGGTCTATCGGTGCGCGGACGGCGGATTCGTCACGGTGGCAGCGTTGGAGCCGCGCTTCCTGGAGCCGCTCGCCAGCGCCGTGGGCGGTGACCTCGCGCGGGAGTCTCTGGCTCGACTGTTTGGCTCACGCCCACGCGATGCATGGCTTGATGAGCTCGGCGACGCCTGCGTCGTACCGGTGCTGGCGCCTGCCGAGGTTGCTGGTGATCGTCATATCGCGACACGAGGATTGTTCACGCCCGAAGGCTTCGTCCACCCGCCAACCGGTCCCGTATGGGGCGCTGTGCCTCGGTTGGGCGAACACAGCGTTGACGATTGGGGACCTCCTCCGGACGCCATCGCGGGATTATCGCGCGCCAGACCAGGATCCCCATGAACGTCGCCACCGCCCTTGAGACGCGCCTCTCCCACACCAGCCTCGACGCCACCGCCACCATCGACGCGGCCGAGCTCCACGAGCTGGTCCGCCTCGCCCAAGAAGCGCCCTCGAGCTTCAACATCCAGTTCACCCGGTACATCGCGGTGACCGATCCCGCGCTGAAGGCCCGGCTGCGGGAGGCCTCGTTCAACCAGGCGAAGATCACCGACGCTGCTGCGGTTTTCGTGCTTCTCGGCGATCTCCAGGCTCACGTGCCGTATGCCGAGCGGATGAGCGCCGCCGCCGCCGCCGGCCACGTCCCCCAGGCGATGGCCGACTACCTCGTGAACATGGCGACCCAGTCCTACTCTGACCCGGTGCGGGCCCGCGAGGAGTCGGCTCGCTCCATTGGACTCTCCGGTATGGCGTTGATGCTGGCAGCCGAAGAGCGCGGCTGGGCTTCGTGCCCGATGATCGGTTTTGACCCGAACGCCTACCGTTCCATCCTGGGCCATGACGAGCGCTACGTTGCCCTGATGGTCGTCGCCGTTGGCAAGCCCAGCGGCCCCGGAGCGCGCAAGCAGCGGCTGCCGGTTGAGGCCGTCCTCCGGGTCAACGGGGGCGACTTCTAGTCGCTGGTCGTCGCGCTATTGAGGCTGGCCGCCGCCGCCCTGCTGACCGCCGCCGCCTTGCTGGCCGCCGCCGCCCTGTTGGCCGCCGCCTCCTTGCTGGCCGCCCTGACCTCCGGGCGGAGGCTGTCCGCCTTTCTGGCCGCCCTGCCCGCCACCGCCCCCACGGCCGCCCCCCCCGCCCCCTTTGGGCGGCGTCTTGGGAATCTCGAAGAGTCCGGTGCCCGGCTCACCCATCCCCGACGAAAAGAGCTTGTCCTCCAGCTTGGTCAGGCGCGCTTCGATCGACGCCATCGTGCTGGGCGAGTCCTCGCCCGGCCGCACAGCACCCGCCAGGACCCGGGTGTCCCCGCTGATCTGGGACTGGGCGAGCCCCACTTCAAGGCGCGCCATCCGCTCTTCAAGCGCTGACAATCGCGTGGCGGTGTCCGGGGCCGCCTCGATCGTGTCGACGCGGGCGTCAAGGCGCTCAAGGGCGACACCGACCGTGCCGTCCCCGAAGGTGACCTTGTCAGCGGCGATGGGGGTGGGGGAGCCGGAACATGCAAGCAGCAGGAACCACATTGCTGCATCCTACCCAATCCATCAAGGCGGCGCTCTGCGGACCGATGACCGCCCGTGAGATAGCGGCGCCCTATGTTGTTGTTCCTCTTGTTTGCCGCCGCCCTCGCGACCCCCAACCGTTGTGTTGCCACGCTGACGCTCCCTGCGCCAGCCTGCGCGCTCCGTGGCCCCATCACCGTGACTGACGCGGCAACCTCGGAGCCCGCCGCCACGCGTGCCGCCCGAAAGGCCCTTGGCAACGCGGTCCGGGCCGCCGCCGCGGCGGTCAAGGCCGAGAGCCCACTCGTTTCGCCCGAGGTGGTCGCTGGATGTGACGCTGCCGTCGCGACAGCCCACGTCGAGTGTTTTCCTGACCTACAGCTCGCCGAATCCAAATACTGTTTTGTGACCCTTGCCGACACATCCTGCTGGGATGGCGAGGTGATGACCCTGGAGGACCGAGGTTGGAAGGTGTTTGGCGCCGGGCGCGCGATGATCTGCAAGGCCGTCGACGACCGCCTCATCGCACAGAACTACGCGGACGTCGCAACCGCGCGCGCGCGCTGCGCCGCGGCGTGTGCGGCGGAGGCACAGGTCCGCTGTCCGTAGTCGTGAAGCGCTACGGCGTGCCGCTGGGGAATCGGTACAAGGTGCTGTGGGCTGGCACCAGCAGCAGCTCTTCCGCGGCGGCGCGCCGCTGGGTGATCGGGTCGTCGGCCAGGCGCGCCACCTCTCGTTCGAGCGACGCATTCTCCCGACGAATCGTTTCGAGCCGGCGTTCGGCCTTGACGAGGTCGGCCGATAGCTCGCCCCGCCGGACCAGTCCGTTGTCGCCCCACACCGCGAGATAGAGGATGCCCAACACCACTACTGTGGGTAGAACGTTCCATACAAGCCGACGTTGGAGCAGATCCATCTTGACGTGTAAAGACTATCACGCAGGGCGACCGCTGTCATGATGAAAACATACGTGACGCACGCGATTGTCCACGGGATCAGCGCGCTTGTCCCGCTATGCCTGTCCGGGTGCGGTGTGGCGTACGTGGTGCGAAGCGCCGGGTTCCAGTTGGAGCTCCTGACGAGCGGTGAGCCGGTCGCGGACGTGCTCGCGTCCGGCAGGCTCAGCGCCGGGCAGGAGCAGCGATTGCGCCTCGTCGCGGACATCAAGGCGTACGGCCAACGCCTGGGGCTGCGGTCCACGCGGAACTACGGCAAGTACGCGCGCCGATGGGACCATCGGATCTGGAACGTGTCGGCGTGTGAACCCTACTCTCTGTCCCCGAAGACGTGGTGGTTCCCCATCGTCGGGACGGTGCCGTACCTTGGCTACTTCACGGCTGACGACGTCGCCCGGTCCCGGGCGGAGCTCGAAGCCGGCGGCTACGAGGTCGCGGTGCGTGAGGTTGGCGCCTACAGCACCCTCGGTTGGTTTGTCGATCCCGTACTGCCGAGCATGCTGCGCTGGGACGAAGCGCGTCTTGCCGAGACGGTGCTGCATGAGTTGGCGCACGCAACGCTGTGGGTACCTGGAAGCGTAAGCTTCAACGAGAGCTTTGCCCGGTTGGTCGGCGAGACTGCTGCGGACGGCTACCTCGTGGCCAAGTACGGGGAGCTCAGCGCTGAGGTGACCTCGGCTCGCACCTCCGACCAGGACTGGCTGGTATTTCGCCAGGTCCTATCCGATCTTCACGACGAACTCGATGGGTTGTATCACGACGATTCGATGGACCCTGCGACGCACGCCCTGAAGAAGGCAGAGCTCTACGCAAGCCTCGAGGCGCGGGTCGCCGATTCCGCGATTGAGGAGCCGGCCCGCTGGCGGGAGCACGTGCGTTCAAACGACTGGAACAATCCGCGCCTTTCGCAGTTCCGTACCTACAACAGCGGCGACGCCGAGTTCTACGCGCTGCTGGCGGACGAGGACGGCGATCTGCTGCGGTTCATCGAGCGTGTGCGTCGGGTCACTCGCGGCCAGTCCGACCCGTTCGCCGCGCTCAACCGCGCGGTGCCTACGCTCCCGCCGGCGAGTCCTTGACCCTTCCAGCCCATCCCCCGGGAACCTCGCCGGGCGGCGGTTGTCTTGATTCTCGGACCGCCCCGCCAGGAGTGTCCGATTTTTTTGACAACGTCCCGATTGACGAACGCCAGACAGATTTTCTAAAGCTTCTTGGACGCGGTCCGTAGAAACGCACAGGGGCCCCTCGTTGGGCCTTCCGAGGGACGTTTCCGACAAGGAGTGACATCGCATGACCGCAGCGGCACGTCGTGGCACGGGCTTTGCATTGCTTCCTGATGCACAACGTCACGGAGGAACACAAATGGGTTTCGCATCTCCTGCGGTTCGGTCGTCGCCGGTCGGTGAGGGAAATGTACTCCTGAACAAATACCTCAAGCGGATGGGAGAGATCCCGCTGCTCAACCGTGACGACGAAGTCGAGGTTGCTCGCCGGATCGATGCCGGTGGCCCCGACAGCTCACTGGCCAGGGCGCAATTGGTCAACGCCAACCTTCGCCTCGTGGTGAGCATCGCCAAGGGCTACACCTACCGCGGCATTCCGCTGTCCGACCTCATCCAGGAAGGCAACATCGGCCTGATGAAGGCCACCGAGAAGTTCGACCACACCCGCGGCTTCAAGTTCTCCACCTACGCCTCCTGGTGGATCCGGCAGAGCATCATCCGAGCGGTCGAAAGCCAGTGTCGCACCATCCGAATTCCGATCTACAAGCTGGAGATCGTCAACAAGGTCCATCAGCTGCAGAAGGAGATGTTCCAACAGTTCGGCACTGAGCCGTCGCTGGCCGACATCGCCGTTCGGCTCGAAGTGGATGTGGACAAGCTCGAAGCCCTGATGCGCCTGACCCGCGAGCCCGTGTCGCTCGACGCCCCGGTCAGTGAGGACAGCGATTCCGCGGTCGGCGAATTCGTCGAGAACCCGAACGCGCAGTTGCCGAGCGCGGCCCTTGAGGAATCCGGGCTCCGCTACGAGATCGAGGAGGTACTCGCCTCGCTTTCCCCTCGCGAGGAGAAGGTCATTCGCATGCGCTATGGCATCGGGGAGCCGATGGCCTACTCGCTCGAAGAGATCGGTGGCCAGTTCTGCCTGACCCGCGAGCGCATCCGCCAGATCGAAATCAAGGCGCTGCGGAAGCTGCGTACGTCGCGGCGCCGCAAGAACCTTGAGAGTTTCGTCGACTAACATGAAAACGGGGGAAAGGGCTCGCCGCCCTCTCCCCCTACCGTCGCCTACCCTCCGGCCTCCAAGCTACGCTTTCCGGCCTGCGGCGGCGGGCGGGTTGGATAACCCGCCCGCCGGGCGACTCTCCCCCTCACCGCAGTCCCCCAAGCCGCCCACGCGTTTCATGGCTCAGGGAGCCGACCCGCGGGCGGCATGGGGAACGAAGCGGAAACGGGCTCACCAGACGACGACGAGCCCCGGCGGGATGGGGGACCCGGGCTCAGAGCCCGGGTCTTTCTCGTTTTCGGGCAAAAGTCCGTAGCGATCACGTAGCGCCCGGGCCACTTCGGCCGGCGTGCGCTCGGTCAAGAGGAGAAACGGGTACAGCACCGTGATCGCCGTGTCGCGGTTGGGGAAGGGGACGGCGCGGACGGCATCGGCCACGCACTGGTCCGCCGCAGCGTCGCCGAGGGTAGAGAACGCAGGCGCCGCCTCGGTCACGGCGGCGCCGGGGCCCACGGTGAAGCGTACGACCACCTCGCCGTAGGCCAGCGGGTTTGCGGCCAGGAGCGTCTCGAAGCACGGGCGCGCAGCGGTGGCCTGCAGTGCGCGCAGGATGGCCTCCTTTTCCACAGAGCGCGCGCCGCCGGTGTCCAACTGGACCAGGGTGGCGGTTCCCGGCGGGGGAGTCGCCGTGGGGTGCTTCGGCGCGCACGCCCCAAGCAACAGCGCGGTAGCGGCGGCGAACGTCACCGCCGGCGCCGGGCGACGAGGAAAAGACCCACGGCGAGGGCGAGGGTCCGCGGGCCGCCTGCGGTGGCGCAGCCGGCCATTTCCCCGAATGGCGTCGCCGTGCCCGGCCGCGGAACTCGCCGCGGGTCGTCGTGGCCCGGCGGGGTGCCGGAGTCGGCTACGATACCGGTGTCGTCGCTGCCGGGCGACAGCGCGATGCTGCACCAGTCTTCGGCGCCCGTAAGCTCGGAGACGCAGGTGTCGCTGACGTAGCCGTCGAGACCGGCGCGCACCGTGTAGGTGCCGAAGGGGAGGTCGGCGAATCGGTAGAGCCCATCGTCGCCAACGACGGTCGTGGCGCCAGTCTCGAGCACGGTGACGGTGGCGCCGCTCAGGTTGGCGTCGGTGTTGTAGATGTCGTCCGCGCGGACGTACCCGAGCACTTTTCCGGTGGTGGTGGCGCTGCCGTCGCCGAGCAGGCCCATGTAGTAGTCCCAGTCCCAACACGGACCCGGGTCGGTGTGGTTGCCGGAGCCGCCGAACTTGCCCGGATTGTAGGGGTCAGGTACCTCGTTGTGGCCAATGACGTGGCTTCGATCGAGGGGCACTCCCTGTCGCGATGCAACATCGAGCGTCAACGCAGCAGAGCCCTGGTACATCGCCTCGGTGTAGTACCCGCAGTCGGTGACATAGCCTTCGTGTTCGATCCCGACGCTACGCTCGTTGATGTCCCAGTTTCCCGCGTGCCAGCCGACGTCGGCCTCCCGCACCATCTGGGTGACCTGCCCGTCCGAGCTGCGCACGACGTAGTGGGCGCTTGCACCGGCGCTGCAGTTCGCGAACCACGAAGCGCAGCCTGAGTAGCTGCCCTGCACCGTGTGGATCACGATGACGTCAATGTCGCTGCCGCCTCGAGAGTAATCGCTGTAGTTGTCGGCGCAGGCAGGGACCCAGTTCGCGGCGCCGGCGTAGTCGGTCGCGTCGGGCGGGGGCGCGGCCGCGCGAGGCACGGAGACGTCCTGGGGGGCGACGGCGACCGGTCCATAGGCACTTTCTGCCGTGAACCCCGCCGCCAGGAGCGCGTAGATACCCTCCACATAGAGACCCTGAAGCATCGGCTCGTCGCGACCGGAAAAGGCGGCGACAGCGCCTTGCCAGTCGTCCAGCTCGGCCTCCGACGGGAGCACGCCGCCGTTCTGGTCGCGGGCGCGGTCGGCAAGCAGGGCCGCAGCGGCCCGCACCGCGAGCCGCCAATCGTCGATCACCGCGTTGGGATCCAGGCTCAAGAGCGCGCTGGCCGGCTCCAAATCGGGTCCGCCCGCCTCGTCGATCTCGACGAAGTCGAACATCGTCCGCCCGCCCCACGCGCTCTTGTGGTCGGGGCGCAGGCCCGAAGCCTCGACCGCGATGGCGTACAGGAGCTCGACCGGGACGCCAGCTTCGTCGGCCGCCGCCTCAAAGGGGAGGCGCAGGGGGCCCGGGGCGACCGGCGAGGGGGGCGCGCCGAGGGCGATGGCGGGGAGGAGCAGGAGCATTTCGGCGTCTCGAGGGCGCGCGGATAATCCGACTTCCGGGGCGTGGCGACCCGGGATAGCTTGGCGCCCCTCTGAGGTAGCCGGTGTCCGAGCGTTTGCGTGATCGTCTTCCCCCCCTCGACCGCTTCGTCGACCGTCACCTGGGCCCCCGCGGCGCCGATCTCGCCGCCATGTGCGCCGCCGTGGGCGTGTCCTCGGTCGATCAGCTCATCGCCGAGACGGTCCCCGCCCAGATTCGCACCGACCGGCCGCTGGCGATCCCACCGGCGCTCTCGGAGGCGGCGGCGCTTGCCAGACTAGCGGTGTACGCGGAGGAGAATCAGGTTTTCAAGAGCTTCCTCGGGATGGGCTACGGCGACACGATCACCCCGCCGGTGATCCTGCGCAACATTCTCGAGAACCCGGGTTGGTACACGCAGTACACCCCCTACCAGGCTGAAATCTCTCAGGGGCGCATGGAGGCGCTGCTGCTTTTTCAGACGATGATCGCCGACCTCACTGGCCTGCCCATCGCCAACGCGTCCTTGCTCGACGAGGCGACCGCTGCCGCCGAGGCCATGACCATGAGCTTTGGCAGTCGCGCCGACGAAAACGCGCGGACCTTCCTCGTCTCCGACGACTGCCACCCGCAGACCATCCAAGTCGTCCGCACCCGCGCCGAGCCGCTCGGCATCGAGGTCCTGGTCACGGATCCCGCGACCTTCGACTTTGCAACCCCAATTTTCGGGCTGCTCCTGCAGTACCCAGGCACGGACGGGATCATTCGCGACCACCGCGCGGTGGTGCAGCGGGCGCGCGCCGCCGGCGCGATGATCACGGTCGCGGCGGACATCCTGGCCCTGGTCGTGCTCGAACCGCCGGGAACCTGGGGCGCGGACATCGTCGTCGGCTCGTCGCAGCGCTTCGGGGTACCGTTGGGCTACGGGGGCCCCCACGCCGCGTTCTTTGCCACGCGCGACGAGCACAAGCGTTCGATGCCCGGCCGTCTCATCGGCGTCACCATCGACGCCGACGGCAAGCCGGCGTTGCGGTTGACCCTGCAAACGCGGGAGCAACATATTCGGCGCGAGAAGGCGACCAGCAACATCTGCACCGCTCAAGTTCTTCTGGCGATCATCTCGGCGATGTACGCCGTCTATCATGGTCCGGATGGACTGCGACGCATCGCCGGTCGGGTCACGGCGCTCACCAGCGCGCTCGGCAGCGGCCTGGGAACGGCTGGCTGGCATCTGCGGGCCGGCGGACAGTTCGATACCCTGTGCGTTGAGGCTGGCGCGCGCGCGCCTGGCGTGCTCGCCGCCGCGCTTGACCGTCGCATCAACCTCCGTGACCTCGGACAGGGCGCGATCGGCATCTCGCTCGACGAGACCTCCTCTGAGGCCGATGTCGCCTCGATCCTGGCCGCGTTCGGAGTCGAGACTGACGTCGGTGCGTTGGCCGCGCCGGACCGGCTGCCCCCGGAACTACGTCGTCAGGCAGCGATGCTCACGCACGCCCACTTCAACCGCTACCACAGCGAAACGGAGATGCTGCGCTTCATCTGGCGCCTCCAGGCTCGCGACCTGTCGCTGACTGCCACGATGATTCCGCTCGGTAGCTGCACGATGAAGCTCAACGCCACCAGCGAGATGATCCCAGTCACCTGGAAGGCGATTGGCGGGATGCACCCGTTCGTTCCGGTGGAGCAGGCCGGCGGCTACCAGCGGATCTTTGCCGATCTCGAAGCGTGGCTCGCGGACATCACCGGCTTCGCCGCTACGTCACTCCAGCCCAACGCCGGTAGCCAGGGCGAGTACGCTGGGCTCCTCGTTATCCGCGCCTACCACCGCAGCCGCGGTGACCACGGACGCAACGTTTGCCTCATCCCCCAGAGCGCACACGGTACCAATCCCGCCACCGCCACCCTGGCCGGGATGAAGGTGGTGATCGTCAAGTGCGACACCTCCGGGAACATCGATGTGGCCGACCTGAGAGAGCGCGCGGTCGCCCATCGGGATCAGCTTGCCTGCCTCATGGTCACCTACCCCAGCACCCACGGCGTGTTCGAGGCGGCGATCAAGGACATCTGCTCGATCATCCACGAAAATGGCGGCCAGGTGTACATGGATGGCGCCAACCTCAACGCCCAGGTCGGGCTGGTGCGTCCGGGAGAGCTCGGCGCCGACGTCTGCCACATCAACTTGCACAAGACCTTCTGCATCCCACACGGTGGCGGGGGCCCGGGCATGGGGCCGATCTGCTGCGCTCCGCAGTTGGCGCCCTTCCTTCCGGGCCACCCCATCATCAAGATGGGCGGCGCGCAGGGCATCGGAGCGGTCAGCGCCGCGCCCTGGGGTTCGGCCAGCATCCTCCCGATCAGCTGGGCTTACATCGCGATGATGGGTCCCGACGGACTCACCGAGGCCACGCGCACCGCCATTCTGTCGGCCAACTACCTCGCAACGCGCCTCGGGCCGCACTATCCCGTGCTCTACACTGGCGAAAACGGTCGGGTCGCCCACGAGTGCATCCTGGATCTGCGCCCGCTGAAGCTCACCTCCGGCGTCGAGGTGGTCGACGTGGCCAAGCGACTGATGGACTACGGCTTCCACGCTCCGACGGTCAGCTTCCCCGTCGTGGGGACGCTCATGGTCGAGCCCACCGAGAGCGAGTCCAAAGAAGAGCTGGACCGCTTCGTCGATGCGATGATCGCCATCCGCGAAGAGATCGCCATGATCGAGCGCGGTGAGTGGCCGCGGTTGGACAACCCGCTCAAAAACGCACCGCACTCCGCAGGGTCAATCACCGCGGAAACGTGGGCCCATCCTTACTCGCGGGATGTGGCGGCCTTCCCGACGCGGCATCAGCACAGCTACAAGTTCTGGCCTCCCATCCGTCGGGTCAATGACGTGTATGGCGACAAGAACGTGGTTTGCAGTTGTCCGCCCATCGAAGAGTACGAGCGCTGACGCGGCGCCCGGTCGTGCATAGCTTCCCACGGTTGGAGCGCCCTTGACCCTGTTCGGCATCCCCGTTCGTATCGAGCCGAGCTTTTTGTTCATCACCGCCCTCATCGGCTTGCAGGGCGGCGACATCGCGTCCATGGTGGCGTGGGTGGTCGCGGTCTTCATCGGCGTGCTGGTGCACGAGATGGGGCATGCGCTTTTGATGAAGTACTATGGTTTCGAGCCCTACATCGTGCTGCACGGCTTCGGCGGGCTCGCCGGGCGCGAAGGCAACTTCGGGCGAACCTCCATCTGGCGGGAAGTGCTGATCTCGCTGGCGGGACCGGGCGCCGGCTTTGTGCTCGGCTTGGTGGTCTTCGTGGCGCTGCTCGCGGCCCCGGCGGAGCTGCCTCAGGGAATCCAACAGTTGATGGGCAACCTGCTCATGGTGACCATCGTGTGGGGGATCCTCAACCTCCTGCCGATGATGCCGCTGGACGGGGGAAACGTCTCACGACTGTTGTTCCTGCGTTTCGCGCCGACGCGACCGCGGTGGTCCTGGTACCTCGGCATCGTCGTTGCGGTGATGTCCATCGGTGCCTCGCTCGCGATTGGACTGTATTTCTGGGCGATCATCTCGGCCTTCTCCATCGTCCAGGCTGTCCAGGAGATCCGGCGTTTGCCCTCGACCCTGGCCGCGCGCCCGGCTCCGCGTCCTGCCGGTCAGGCGGTCTCCTTCCGCCGGCCCCCGCCCAAGGGCGCTGCGACCGGCGCGCTGACGCACACGCCCGACGACGATCCCATGCAGGCCGCCCGGTCCGCGTTCATCCGCTCGCCAGACGCCGACACCGGGGAGCGCCTGGTCATGGCCTTCGTCGCGGCGCGTCGCTTCGCGGGACTGGCAGCCATCGCTGCGGGACCTGATGGCGTCGTGCTTTCAGGGGCGGTCCTCGCGGCCGCCGCCAGCGCCGCCCTCGACGCGGGTGTGCCTCGGAGCGCGGTGGAGCTTGGCACCCTCGCCCACACTCGCGGAGCGGGCGTTCACGCCTCCGGGGTGGTTGCCCGAGCCTACGGTCGCCTGGGCCAGAATGACGACGCCGCGCGCTGGGTTGAGCGCGCATTGGCCGACGGCTGGCGAGACACCGAGAGCTTGCGCCGCGCGCCCGAGCTAGCGGCGCTGGTGGACGACCCGCGCTGGCGCGAGTGGGTTCCAAACGGGTAGGCCCAACCTACTCCAAAGACGGGGCTGACCCATCCACTGCCACCTTCGTCTCGCCGCCGCTGGCGTCGCGAACGAAAAGGTAGGCCAAGGGAAAGCCGATCACCCCGATCCAGATGGCGCTGTCGGCCACGTTGAAGATCGGCCAGACGTTGGTGCGGTAGTGCTCGATGCACCAGTCCTTCAGCGGACCCGCGCCCACGGACACCTTGATCATGTCGGTGACTTGGCCGTACAGGGCGCGATCGATGCCGTTTCCGACGGCGCCGGACAACAGCACGCCGAGGGCGGCAGCGGGCCAGCGGTCGCGGGGGTTGAGCACCCACGCCGCGGCCCCGATCGCCGCGACGGCCACCGCGGTGAAGCTGAGAAAGATCACCATCCGATTGGGATCGTCGGCAAGCGCGGAGAACGCCGCGCCCTTGTTCTCGGCGTGCGAGAACCCGAACCATCCGGGGATGATCACGAACTCGTCCACCCGCTCACGCAACGTGACCCGGGTGAGCACCTTGGTCCCCTGGTCAAACGCCAGGAACCCGAGCGAGAAGCCCAGGAACCAACGCGCTTTGGGCGACATCAGGACCCCCTACTCGGTGACGGTGACCTTGTTCATGCGGATCGCCTTGGATGGCGTGCCGCTGCGGCTGCCGAGGGCTTCGATCTTGCTGACCACATCCATGCCGGAGGTGACTTTGCCGAAGACGGGGTGCTGGCTCGGCGTGCTGCGGTCGAACCAGTCCAGGAAGCTGTTGTGCACCGTGTTGACGAAGAACTGGGAGCCGCCGGAGTTTGGGCGGCCGGTGTTGGCCATCGACAGCGTGCCGGGGAGATTGCTGAGCTTGGCCGTGAACTCGTCCTTGCAGTTGCCGAGCGGCGATTCGCCGGTGCCCGCACGGGAGTCCTTGGGGTCCTTGCTGTGCTTGCAGCCGAACTGAAGCATGAAGCTGGGAATGACCCGGTGGAAGTGGAGGCCGTCGTAAAAGCCGCTCTTGGCGAGGCTCAGAAAGTTGGCGGCGGTGATCGGCATCTGGTCGACGTAGATTTCGGCGACGAAGGTGCCTTCCGAGGTGTCAAAGGTCGCGGTGGGATTGGCCATGGGAACTCCTGAGCCCGGCTGCTAACCCGGCGCGCAGGCCTGGACCGAGCCGTCGTCACTTTCGATATTCGCACACGCGTCGCAACCCGCGGGGCCGTCGAACTTGGCCATCACCCCCTCGCTCATCTGGGCGGAACCGCTGGGCTCGACCGGGCACGCGTCGTCGACGGCGAGGTCCCCGCCGACGAGGGAAAATCCTCCGCTGCCACCGACATCGGCCGCCAGATCGATGAGCATCGCCTCGCCATCGTGCTCGACGCTGCCACTGGCTTGCCAGTCCGACCAGCTCACAATGCGCGGATCTTCAGGGAGCTTCCGCGCCTCGTAGTAGCCGAGCAGCTCGGCTTGCAGGTTGACATCGGCATGATCGACGCCGCCGCCTTCCGCGTGGAGCACACTGCCCCTCAGCAGAAGGCTGTCGAAGCGGCGGGACTCGACGTCGGAGACGACCTGGATGTCGAAGTCGTAGCGCTCCACCTCGCGGCCTTCCTCCTCCCACGCTTCAACCGCGACGGTGCCGTCCCAGTCGTACCCATGTTTGGAGCGGCAGCCGGATTGGTAGGTGCTGGTGGCGCCGTCCAGGGTGCGGAAGGGGCACACGCCCTCCTCCGCCACCAGGTGGTGAAGCGCGATCTCCCAGATGGCGAGCGGCACATCCACCGGCGGCATGGCACTGCCCCACCCCGGCATCAGCTGCGGAAACGCCGCGCCGAGCGCGTCGCCATCGGCGGGATCGAAGCCGCTGTCGTCGGCGAGGGGTTCGCCCAGAACGACCGGGGTGACCCGCCAGGGCAGGTCGGCGGCGGTAGGGTCGCAACCCAAGAAGCCAATGAGCAACATGTCTGCCCCCGCTAGCCCGCCCGTGCGCGAGCCGGTTGCGTCCTGACAGCCTTCTTGCCGGCGCGCTACGTTCCGGGAATGAGTGATGCTGTCGATACGCCGGCCCCGCCCGTCTCCGTAGCCGGCGAGGGCCCCCTCCAGGTGACGATCCGGACCACACTCGGTGAGCTTCGTTGTGAGCTCTTCGAGACCGAAGCTCAGCGAACCGTCGCCAACTTCATCGCGTTGGCGCTCGGTAATGTGGAGTGGACCGACCCGAAGGGGGTGGTGAGCTCGCGGCCGCTCTATCCGGGAACGCTCTTTCATCGGGTGATCCCCGACTTCATGATCCAGGGGGGCGACCCCACTGGCACCGGCGCGGGCACGGCCGGATATCGCTGGCTCGACGATCCGGGCGCGCTGGCGCTGCGACACGACCGACCGGGCATGCTCAGCATGGCAAACCAGGGTCGTCCGCACACCCAAGGCTGCCAGTTCTTCATCACCGAGACCCCGACCCCACACTTGGACGGTAAACACGGGGTTTTCGGCCGGGTTGTCGACGGCATGGACATCGTTCGTCGGATCGCGAGGGTGCCGGCCAGCCAGAACCGGCCGCTGACGCCGGTCAAGATGTTGGAGTTGATCGTTTTTCGGGGGGCGTTGGCGTAGGGCGATGCCCCTTTCGATCAGGCGGTAGCGCCCCCACAGCTCGATCCGCTCCCGGCCGTACATCCATAACAGTGCCGCCGCGTAACGATGGCGCCGAGCGTCTCTGGGTCGAAGTCGGCGATGGTTCGCCCCCCGTTGACGGGCAGGGCGAGGACGTTGTTGAAGTCGCAGTCGTAGAGCGTCCCGTCCCATCCAATCGAGAGGGTGTTCCGGCACATCAGCCCGTTCACGGCGCTCGGGTTGAACGCGGCGTGCAGGCGGTGCAGATAGGCGGTGGTCTGGCCGGCGTCTTCCAGGCCTTCGAGGAAGCGGGCGATCGGCATGTTGTTCAGGGTGATCAAGCGGTCGAAGCGGAGGTCGTGCTCCCTGGCGAGGCCGGCTTTCCATTCGCGCTCCATCGCGGCGGTCGCGCTGGGGAGGAAGGCGCCGACGGGGTTGTGCATCAGCGTGAGGCGTCGGCGGGGGTCGCCCCTTCCGTAGCCGGCGTCATTGAGCAGCCGCAGCGCGGCGAGGCTCCTGTCGAAGGTCCCGTCGCCCCGTTGGCGGTCAGTGTTCGGTCGCCGCCAGTGCGGGAGCGAGGCGACCACCTCGACGCCGTGTTCGGCAAAGAACGAGGGAAGGTCGGCGAACTGAGGCGCCAACAGCACCGTCAGGTTGCAACGATCGATGACGTGTTTGCCCCGGCTCGCGCAAGCCTTGACGAACCACCGGAAGTGGGGGTTGAGCTCCGGCGCCCCCCCCGTGACATCGACAGTATGGGCCTCGCAGCGATCCAGCGCCCGCAGCACGAGCTCGAGCGTAGCCCGTGTCATGTTGGCGACGGTCTGGTCAGGGCCGGCATCGACGTGGCAGTGGCGGCAGACCATGTTGCAGAGCCGGCCGATGTGCACCTGGAGGATTTCCAGCCGGCCGCGGCTCAACGGCGGCAGCCCGCCGGCCCGGAGGCGCTCGTGAAACGGAGGCACGTCCGCTCCCCGTTCGTCGAGGCAGGCCAGTTGCGACGATGGCGCCGCGAGTGGGCTCCCACGGGCCCGAAGGCTGGTAACCGCCACGCTACACGCCGAGCTGCTTTGCCTTTTCGAGCATCTGCATTCCATGCACCAGCGTCGCCCCGCCGCGAATCGCGGTCGCGACCATCAGCGCCTCGGTCATCTGCTCGAGATCCGCGCCCTTTGCCAGGCTCTCCCCGGTGTAGGCGTCGATGCAGTACGGACATTGCACCGCGTGGGCAACGGCGAGCGCAATGAGGCACTTTTCTCGCTCACTGAGCGCGCCCTCAGCGAAGACTGCGCCGTACCAATCGAAGAACTTCTTGCCCAGCTCCGGCGAGGCCGCGGCGACCCCCCCGAAGCCAGCGAGGTGGTCGTGCTTGTAATATTCGCTCACTTACAGCTTTCGTCGATGGGGTAGGAGACTTCGATGCTGGCGCTGGCGTCGGGAAACGCGTCCCCATGGAAGGTGATGCTGTTGTCACCCGCGTCGTAGGTGTAGCCGTCGATGCCGTCGGAGTCGGTGGCCTTGCCATCGACGTAGACCTCCATGCGGCTGATGTCGCTCGGGGTCTCGGTCAGCTCGAAGGTCGACTTCATGCCGGCGCTGGAGCGGGCCATGTTGGTGACCGGAGCGGCGAAGTCTTCGCTGCAGATGCTGGCGAAGAAACCGTCGGTGTCCGCCGCGACGTCGATGTACACGTCACCCCCGACCGCTTCGATGAAATCGCCCTTCCAGATGTCGCCACCCGTGCAACCGAACCCGCTGTCGCCGACGAATGCGTTGAAGGTGGTCTGGTCGGGGTCGGCGCGCAGCCCCTCGAACCAGCGGGTGAACGCCGTGGCGTTCATGCTGGAGCTGTCGTTTTCGTCGCTCAGCACGATGACGCTGATGGTCGAGTCGCTTCGCAAGAAGCCGCTGTTGGCCCCGCTCAAGAGCGGGTCGGTCATCGCTGTTTTGGCGGCGTCCAGGCCCTTTTCGTCGCCCGAGCCGCCGCTGCCGACCGACGCGCGATCCTGGAACTTGCCCACCGGGTCGCCGGTGCTGCTGTCGATGTAGGTGGGGGAGCCCTGAAGCTTGCCGGACTGCGAGCCGTTGTCCATGTCGGTGGTGACCACACCGATGTGGAAGTCGAGCCCGAGCGCCAGGAACGCGCCGATGAACAGGTCGAGCTGGTCGTTGAGCCGGCTCAGCGATTCGTCCATGGATCCCGAGTTGTCGAGCACCCACAGGACATCGATCGGCGCGTCGATGTAAGTCTGCTCGAAGCTCTCCTCGTAGATGCTTCCGGAGGTTCCGGTGCCGATGACGGGGACCGTGGTGATTCCCTCGTCAGGATCGTTGGAGTTGATCTCCAGGTCGACTTCGTACGTGACGTAGGCCGAGGGGGTGAACTGCACCTCGAACTTGTACTTCTCGCCCGTTGCCAGCTCTACCTCGTCGCCGTCCTCGCCGAACTTCGCGATCGCGTCCCCCGCTAGGGCGATGTCTCGGACACGCAGCGCCGCAACCCCCTTGTTGGTGATGGTGACCTCGACCGGCTGGCCGTCACAGTCGCGGAGCACATTGCCGAAATCGATGGAAGAAGGCGTCACTTCGATCTCAGGATCCGGACCCGGCTCCTCGACCTCTTCCTCATCGTCGGGCTCGCGGTCCTTGCCGACCGGTGGCTCGCCCGTGCTGAGGTTGTAGTCGGTGCACGCGGCGAGGAACAGGGGCAGGATCATGGGCACGCTCGATCGCCGGCATGGTACCGCGCCGCGGGCGAGGGGGGAAGGGGCCTTCCCGCTCAATAGTGCGGCGGGACCTCGTAGCGGGGGCCAGGCTCGGTTCCGTCGCCGCCCTGCGCATCGCGGAGCTGCGCCACCTCCTCTCTCGCCCGGCGCAACTCGTCGCCGAGGGCGCGGACCACCTCGTCTAGTTCGCCGAGACTTTTTTCGAGCCAGGCAACACGAGATTCCAGGGCGTCGGCGCGATCTTCAGGGAGGTCCATCGCCTCGGGTTAACCGTCTCCCCGTGCGTCTGTTTCGGCTCCTTCCGCGAGTGGACTCCCGTGGCCTCGTGGTCGTGGTCCTCTTCGCGGCGCTGGTGGGGTACTCGCTGCGCTTGTACACCGTCCACACCGCGGTGGTGGCCGAGCGCGCGGAGCTTGAGCGTCGCGTGGCCTGGTCGAGCAAGCTCGCCGAACTGGACGCGGTCATCGCGCTTGCCGAGCCGGGCACCCCCGCTCGCACGCTCGCGCCGGTGTCCGCAGCGCTCGCCGCGCTTGGCGACGAGTTCGCTCGCCATGGCGCTGAGGCGGGGGATGACGCGGCGGCGGACGCCGTGGCCCTGGCCGCCTCCGAGCTGGCCGCAGGACGGTCGGCCGCGGCGGAAGCCGCGCTGGATGCCGCGAGGGGGCACCAGCGGGCCGGTACGGGCACGCTCTCCGCCCGCCTCGGCGACCTCGTCGAGGAGACCCGTCTGGCCGGGATCGGGGCGCTGTTCTTCGGGTTCGTGGGGGTCGCGGCGTTGGCCGGGTCGCTCACGGCCCTGCGGTCCAACGAAGCGTGGCGCCGACGGTGGACACTCTCGTCGCAGGCCACGTCCGATGGCCAGTGGGAGTGGGACCTCGCCTCGGGCGAGGTGAGCTACTCCGCACGTTGGTTGCAGTTCACGGGGGCTACGGGCGCGGTCATCGAGGTGTTGTACGCGAGGGTGCACCCCACCGACCTCCCGGGCCTGCAAGCGCGGCTGGACGCCCACCTTGCCGGCGCCACGCCTAGCTTCGAGGCGGAGTTCCAACTCTTGGACTGGCGTGGGCGCTGGCGGTGGGTGCTCGCGCGGGGGCTCGCGGAGCGGGACGGGGACCGAGCCACGCGCGTGGTTTGCTGGCAGACCGACATTACCGACCGTCGCATCGGGGCAGACTCTGCCGAGCGTGCAGCGCTCATCGGGCATGTTGCGGATGCGACGGGCATGGCGGTCCTCGCCGTGGACGACACCGACGTGGTCTGGCAGCACAATCGGGCGGCCGAAGGCCTCGGCAAGGCCTGGGGCGGGGTCGTCCCGTTCTGGCGAGCCCTGTGCATCGAAGCCGAACCGGCCACCCTCACGCCCTGCTTGGAGTGCGGCGACCCGGAGCGTAACGGCACGCGGATCGTGGTCACGCGCTCGCCGGTCGGCCACCAGCGGGTCTTTCAGCTCACCTGGACGGGACATGGCCACCGGTTGATTCCCGGTCGAGTGGTGACGGTGGCGCTGGTCGCGGATGTCACGCTGCGGGCCCGGATTGAGGAGGACGCCCGCCTGGCCCACGCGCGGCTCGTCAGGGCCGACACCGAGCTGCGCGCGGCCTTCGGCGCCGTTCCCGCGGCGGTCGTCCTCGTACGGGACGAGTTGGTGCTCTTCGCCAACCGCGAGGCGCTCGCCGTCCTCGGGTCGGGGGCCGCGGCGCTGGCTGCGTTGGGCTCGCTCCCGCGAACCGGGGTGAACTCGGCCGCGCGCGTCGTGAGCCGAGATGGTGCCGATGACGTGAACTACGAAGTTTTTCGACCGGTCCCCGTCGCCTTCGCGGGTGCTCCTGCCGAGATGATCGTGGCGCTCGACGTCACGCGGCGCGTTCGGGCCGAGTCGCAGTTGCGCACCGCAGAGCGAATGGTCGCGCTAGGCGGGCTGGCCGCCGGGTTGGCCCACGAGATCAACAACCCGCTCACCTACGTGATCGGAAACCTCGAGCTCGCGCAAGAAGGGGTCGGGGACCCCTCGGACCGCATCTCCCGCGCGTTGGGCGGCGCCGTCCGGGTCCGCCAGGTGGTCGCGCAGCTTCGCACGCTTGCCAATCCGGGCCCGGTTGACCGGGAGACCGTGTCGGTGGTGGAGGTCGTCGAAGGGGCGCTGGCGCTGGCCGCAGGGGTGGGACTCCCCCATGCCCAGGTGGAGCGATCCCTGGCGCCGGGGCTCCGCGTGATGGGCAATGCCGTATGGCTCGGTCAGATCCTCCTGAACCTCTGCACCAACGCCCTGCTCGCCATGGCTTCCCGCGATCCCGGGGATCGGCGCCTGCGGATCGAGGCCACGCTCGACGGTGAGCACGTCACCATCGAGGTCAGCGATACCGGGACGGGTGTGCCGGCTTCCATGCAGTCCACCATTTTCGACCCCTTCGTTTCCACCCGCTTGCGCGGCGAGGGCTCGGGCCTGGGCCTCTACATCTGCCGCGAGCTGGGGCAGCGCATGGGCGCAGAACTGACGTTGGCGCGGACCTCCGGGGCGGGCGCGGCCTTCGTTCTGCGCATCCCCGCTGCCGGTGCCGCCGACGCGGAGATTCGTTTGGCACCACCGGTCGCTCTGGCGCCCGCAGTTGGGGGTCGGATCCTGGTCATCGATGACGAACCCGGCCTCGGGGACGTGCTCCGGAGCTACCTGGTCGGTCACCAGCTGACCGTCGAGACCGACGCCGACGGCGCCCGCGCCCAGCTCCAAGATGAGGACTGGGACGTGGTGATCCTCGACCTTGTGCTGCCGTCGGACTCGGGCGTTGCGCTGTTCGACGAGCTCGAGGCGCGCGACAGCCCGCTGTGTGCGAGGGTACTCTTCGTGTCTGGAGGCTCGATGACGCCCGACGTCGCGAAATTCATGCTCGCGGCCGAGAGCCCGGTGTTGTTGAAGCCCTTCGACTTCCGTGAGCTCGTCCATCTGGTTGGCCAGCGGGTCGCCGAACGACGCGCGGGGGAGGCCTGACCGTGCTGGCCCTGTTTTTCACGGCCTGTGAGCCGCCCCCCGCTGCCTCTGAACCCTTCAGCGACGCGGCCATGGCCGCGCTCGGCGCCTTCGACGACGACGACCCCGCGATCGTGGTGCGTGCCTTCGCTCAGCTCGAGGTGGAGATTGCCGAAGAATTGGACCTCGATGGCGACGTCACCGTCCGCTCGTTGACCCCCGACGAGCTCGATGGTGACGCGGTTGCAGGGCTGGAGCACCCCGATCGCGACCCCTCGCTTACCGTACCGGTGGCTCTCGCTTGGCGCTCTCCGCATCCGCTCGCGGCGCACGATCCGATCGCGCTTTTGGCGGACCAGGTGGGGGTCGAGCCCTTCGCCCTCGCCTACACCCGCAGCTTCCTGGACGGTGACGAGTGCTACCCGGACGCGTGCGAGTTCTTGAGGACCGAGAATACGATCATCAAGGAAAACGTCGCGATGACGGTGTCGTTCACCCTGTTCAAGGACTGGCGAGACTTGGCGTTGGATGACGGTCGGGCGGCCCGGGCTTCGCGGGGCTGGATGAAGGCGGGCGCCGACGCCGACGAGGGCGGCGAGCGGATCGAGCAGTCCTACGCGATCGAGCTGTGGCTGGAAGAGCCCGGCGACACCACGCTTCGGCTGTTGGTACTTTGGGCTGAAACCACCTTCGATCCGCCGGAAAGCGAAGACATCATCGCGCTGACGACCCGGATCGGAATGAATGAGCTCTTCCTCAGTCACGATGCTTGGATTGAGGGGTAGGGGCTCCCCTCGGTGCCGGCTGTCCGCCGCCCCTACCGCCCCTGCTGCAGCTGTTTCAAAATCTCCTCGGGGCTTCCCCCCATCCCGAGCCCTTCCAGCCCTTCCATCCCACCGAAGTCCGGCGTGGCCGGGGCCTTCTCGGGCAGCTTCCCGTCGACGCCGTCCTTGATTAGGGTGAGGCTGGCCGCCGGGATCGAGAACGCCGGACCGCCGGCCTCCTCCTTGGCCACCCGCGCGCCGTCCGGGCTGGCGTCGCCGATCGCCACGACGAGCTTTTCGGCGCCGAGCCCCAGCTCCACGCGGCCCCAGGAGCCCGCCATCGTCGGGCTTCCAGAGCGATCGACCGCCAGGTCCAAGATGGCGTCGATGAGGGTGTCCGCCGTCTCCACGGCGGTGCCGTCTGGCTTTTGCCAGGCGCCGTCTTTGCGGGAGGCCTCGAAGCTCTGGTCTCCCAGCTTGACGACGACGCGGTCGACCTTCCAGCTCTGGGTGTCGACGAGGCGGGCAGACGCCCACGGCTCGCCCGGGTTGAGTTTGTCAAGGTCGGCAGCGGCGATTCGGAAGGCGACGTCGGCAGCGGCAGCGTTGGCACCATCGCCGTCCGCGGCCCCGACACGGAGCGTATGCGTGCCGCCGGCGTCCTTGACCGCGACGAGCAGCGCCGGGTTGTCGAGGCCAAGTGCGGCCGGCTCCTGCCCGTCGAGGAAACGATCGGCCTTGAGCAGGCTCATCGCCGACATCCAGTCGGCGACACGCTTGCCGTCGGCACGCGGCCCGGTGTCTCCGAGCCACCAGCCAGTGTCGTCCTTACGGAGTACCGTTTCCACCGCGCCGGCCACGATGCGGATGCGATCGACGCTGCCGGGCGAGAACGCGAGGACGTCCTTGCTGCGGAAGTCGTCGGGACCCTTTTCGAGCAGAGTGGCGAGCTGGTTGTCGAGCAGATGGGTGCCGGGGTCCCCAGGCACCTGGGCAAAACTCTTGTAGCCGACCGGTGTGTCCTTGCCGATGTACACGGTGAACGCGGTGCCGTCGTCCTTTTCAAGGCGAAGCTCAGTGCGCTTGGCCTCATCCAGGCCGTAGTCGGCGTCGGGACCGCTCATCACCGCATCTTCGATCCTGACGGCCGCCAACCGGTCGATGATCGCCTCGACAGACGACCCTTTTGCCAGGGCGACCACGGGCTTGGTCATCTTCCATTGCCCCTCTTCCCGCTCGAAGAGCAGCTCGCCGTCGGCGCGTTTTACGCTGACCCGGCTGATGGCTTCGGACTCAAACGCGAAGAGATCCCGGCTGGGCGGAGCGTCGAGGTCCTTGGGTTCGTCGGCCAAACGTTGCCAGTCGAGCACGATGACGGCCACGACGACCAGGAGGATGACGGAGAGGATGGAGAGGAGTCGGTTCTGGCGTTCCACGATTGCTTACCTTGACGGAGGCGGCCGGGTGCGTATCCTCCCGGCCGCGCACGAGGCATGGCAGATGAGCGGCGAACAGGACGGCGTGACGAAATCCGACAGCGGTATTGACGAACTCGACGACTCCATCGAGGTGCGTCTCGCCGCTCAGGTAGTGGAGCTGGAAGGGCGCTTGCGCACGGTCAGCGCCGCCTACAAGCAGAAGTCGGACGAGATCGAGGCCACCAAGACCCGGTTGGAGCGCAACTCGGCGCTGCGCGAAGAGATTCGGCGCGGGGAGGTCGTCGCCGCGCTCTTCGAGCCCGTCGAGAACCTGCACCGCTCCATCCACCCGCTCCACGCGCTCGCGCCTGACGCCGCCGCAGGGCTGATGATGGTGCACCAGCAATTCATCACTGCGCTCAAGGCCCTCGGCCTCGAAGAGGTGGGCCGCGAGGGGGAGCGCTTCGACCCCTCCATGCACGAGGCGATTCACAGCGAGCCGGTGGCGGACCTCGAGTCCGACAATACGGTCCTCCGCGTTTTTTCGACCGGGTTCCGGAACGGACGCCAGCTCATCCGCCCCGCGCGGGTCGTCATCGGGGTGTACACGGAGGCGGGGGGCGAGGCGTAGGGGCGCTCAGCGCACCGACAGCACGTGATTCCCCGCCGGCAGCGTCACTCGCACCCACGGCGTGGTGTACTCCACCCCCACTGAAAGCACGCTGCCGTCAGCTTCGACGACGGAAGCGCCGGGCGCGTACACCTCCACGTCCCAGCCGAGGAAGGCGCTGCCAGCGTTGAGCGTGACCGTTCCGGCCGACTCCGCCCCAATGGTGGCGCCGTCTTCGGTCGAGGTCTTCGCGCCCAGCCCCGGTACGATCCGCGCGTTGAGCTGACCGGGGTCGTTGGCCCAGGACTCGACGCCGTCCACGGTCGCCGGGGCCAGGGTGTCGATGCCCCGCCGCAAGAGCGGGACGACGCTGCCGACCCGCTGAAACAGCGGCCCCTCGCCGAGGGGAGCGGGGACCACCACCTCGCCCGAGAGCAGCTCACCGCTCCACCAGTGCACCCACTCGCCAGCGGGCAGCGCGCCGTGCCAACTCGATTGCCCGGCGTCGATGACGGTCCCGACGAAGAGCGCGTGGCCGACGAAGAAGTCCGTCTCCGAATGCGCGCCACCATCGGGCTCGCGGAGCCCCTGAGGGAGCACGATCGGCACGCCCGTCTCGAGCATCGTCGTGACCTGGTTTTGGTAGTAGGGCCACAGGCGCGTGTGCAGCTCGGCGTAGCGGAGGAAGGTATCGAGGGTCTCCTGGTCGAACTGGCTGTCGTCGTACGCGGTGAAGTCCCAGGGGTTGTGGTTGTGGCCCGCGCCGCCGTACTGCCAGATGGGCAGGATGGCGGCGTACTCCATCCAGCGGATGAAGGACTCTTTGGTCGGGCGGCCGCCGCGGTAGCCGCCGGTGTCGCTGGCGTAGAAGGGGTAGCCGCTGACGGACAGGCCGGTGCCGCCGTGGATCGCCGAGACGAGCCCCCCGACGAGGAGCTGATCGTCCTCCACATCGTCCCAGCGCTCGAACCCGTTGTCGAGGTCGCCTGGCCAGATGACGTCGGTCACGGTCTGGCCGCCCATGACGCCGGCGCGGCCCAGGAGCATCCCGGCTTCGTCGTAGGGAGTGACGTAGGGCTCGTGGTAGTACGTCGCGAACTGGTGATGCATGGTTCGTTCGTCCTCCCCGTTGGCGAACGACCACTTCAGGCGCGAACCGAACAGCCCGAGTTGCACATCCTCGCCATAGTCCAGCTTCCAGCCTTCGATCCCGCGGTCGCGCGCGGCGGACACCCGGCCGGCCCAGGCCTCCGCGGCGTCGGGGTTGGTCAGCTCCACCAGATCGCCGAAGTCCGAGAAGAGGAGTTGGTCTTGCACCAGCCAACCTTCCGCTTCGTACCACGCGTGTTCTGGATCCGTGTCCTCGACATACGGGGTGGTCCACGCCATGAACCGGAAGCCCAGGGCGTGGAGCTCGTCCACCATCCCGTCCCAGTCTGGAAAGGTCGCGGAATCCGGTTGCATCGAGTTGTAGGCGCTCTGCCAGGGGTTATCCACCCACATCACCCCGGTCGCGACGCCCAGCGCGCGCATGGTCCGGGCGTCTTCGAGAACTTCTTCGCCGCTTACGTTGGCGTTGCGCCAGTGGAGGGGAGCGAAGGCCCAGTGGGGGGGGACCTCCGGTGCGCCGGTGCGCTCCCAGTAGCGCCCGGTGACTTCGCCTGGGGTTGGCGGCGCGTACAGGTCGACGGTGAGGCCCTCACCCTCCTGCTCGAAGAGCGCGGTCACCGCGTCCGGCCGGGTCGCTGCGACGTCGAAGACACCGGGCCGGAAGCTGTCGACCAACATTCCCCAACTTGCGCTGGAAACGAGGAGCGGCACCGGGACGTGGACCTCGTTGTAGCCGCTCTCCCGCGCGATCTCGATCTCGATCTGCATCGGCCGGACGTGGCCGCGATGCAGGATGCTGTCGAAGGTCTCGCCGAGGCCGTAGAAGGCCTCGCTCTCGGTGGTGCCGACCACGATGCCGAGCCACGGGACGACCCCGTCCGCCTCGTCCGCCACGAGGCTCATGCGGAGACCCGGGCCCTCGGTGTCCACCTCGAGGATCGCGGTGCGGTCGCCCTCGAAGTACACCGTGTTTCCTTCCAGTCCGGTCGAGCTGCGAAAGTCGAGGCCGCCGTTGCAGCGCTCGCTGACATCGGCCTCGAAGCCCGCGCTGGCGAGGGTGCCCGCGGCAGCCCGCTCGTCGTATAGCCACCAGGGGTCGTAACTACAGGCGGCGAAGTCCGGACTCCCAGCCTCAACCAGCAGAAACGACACCGAGTGGGCGGTCCCGTCGGACTGAGTCCAGACGAGGCCAGCCGGCGCGGCCTCGAGCACGGCGCCATCGGTGTCTTCCCAACTCTGGGTCGTGGCAAGGCCATCGGGGTCGCAAGCGGAGAGCGCCAGAAGCAGCATCGCGGGACTATACGCGGTAAGCTCGACGGGATGTTGATCCTGGTGTTGGCGGGCTGTGGCCAGTTGGCCTTCCTCAATGAGGCGCCCACCGTCGAGTTTGTCGCGCCCGAGTCCGGTGCCCTGGTCAGCTACACCGGCCAGGTCCTCTTCGTCGTCGACGTCGACGACGACTACGACCCGGTCGGCCAGATCACCGTCACCTTCGAGTTGGCGGACGGCAGCGCGGTGGCCGGCGATGTGGAGGTCGATGGCGACACCGGCAGGGTCATCCTGACGACCGTGGGCGCGCTTCCGCGGGGCGAACCCACCGTCACGGTGCGGGTGGTGGACCACCTCGGGGAAAGCGACAGCGCCGACCTTCAACTCCTCGTCCACGACGACGTCGCCCCGACGATCACCTGGTCTGCGCCGGTGGAGGGCGGGCGCTACGCCGCCGGTTCCGCGCTGCCGGTGACCGTCACCATCGCCGATCCCGACCCGCTGGAGGACACCCGACTCACCCTGGAGTGGACTGGAAGCGCTGTTCAGGGCGTCGCTGGCCTTCCGCGCGAACTCTCCGAGTCTGGCGACGTCAGCTTCGAGTTGGAGTCGCTTGCCATCACCCATTGGACCATCGGGCTCACCGTGATGGATCCGCTCGGGGCTGAGTCCGGCAGCACCATCGGCTTTGATGTCGTCAATGGCGATCTCGACAACGATGGCTATCTGGACGTGCAGTACGGTGGCGACGACTGTGACGATGGGTCTGGGGGTGTTCACCCTGCGGGCACGGAGCGCTGCAACGAGGTGGACGACGACTGCGACGCAATCATCGACGAAGGCGCCGTGGACGCGTCCGGCTGGTACGCCGACAAAGATGGCGACGGCTTCGGCGACGAGGATGACCGTTTCGCCTCCTGCGCCCAGCCCGCTGGGCGCGTCGCCAACGCCGACGACTGCGACGACGACGACGACCAGGTCTTCCCGGACGCGCCGGAGAGCTGCAATCACCAGGACGACGACTGCGACGGCGTCGACGACGACGAGGCGAACGACCTCACGACGGTGTGGTTCGACTTCGACGAGGATGGTTACGGCGACGGCGTCGCCTATGAAGTCTGCTTCCCCACCGCCGAGGAAGCGCTCGTCGACGGCGACTGCGACGACGGGGACGACGACATCTACCCGGGAGCGCCGGAGCGGTGCGACGTCAGCAACGAGGACGAAGACTGCGATTCGCTCAAAGAAGACGCCGACGCCGACTCCTCCGGCAAGTCCGATGCGTGGTTCGATGCCGACGGCGACAATCGCGGTGATCCGGCGCTGGCCGGCACCCGCTGCGACCTCGGGACCGAGTGGGCTGACAATGCCGAGGACTGCGACGACACGGACGCGGCGATGTGGACGGATCGCGCCGAGGTTTGCGAGGACGGTCTCGACTACGACTGCGACAGCGTGGATCCCAACTGCCGCCTGGCAGGGAGCCTCGACCTCTTCGACGCCGACGCCACGCTGAAGGGGGATGCCTTTGCTGGGCTCGGTCTCAGCTTTGCTGCCCTGGGCGATGTCGACAGCGACGGGAAGGATGACTTCGCGGTGAGCGCGCTGCTTGCGGGTCAGGTGTACCTCGTGCGAGGCGTCGGGTTGGTCGATGGCTTCGCTTCGGACTGGCCCACCCTCACGGGGACGGGCGCCGACGCGCTGGGCGAGGGGCTGGCCGGGGTCGGGGACATGGATGGCGACGGGGTGGCCGACCTGCTCGCGGGCGCGCCGGACGCTGACGCCGACGCGGGCGCGGTCTACCTCTTCGCCGGCGATCTCGCGGCTGACGCCTCGGTCGGGGCCGCGGGCGCCTCGGTCCTGGGCGACGAGGGTGAGCAGCTCGGCTCCGCCCTCGCCGGCCCCGGAGACTTCGACGGCGACGGGCTCGCAGCGGAGGTGCTCGCCTCCGGGGTGGGGTTCGTTCGCACCTTCGATGCAACGCTGGGCCTGGTCTCGACCTGGACGGGTGGCGTGGTTGGCGCCCCCGCGTTGGCCGTGGTCCCCGACTTCGATGGCGACGGATTGGACGAGGCGCTCG
This sequence comes from Deltaproteobacteria bacterium, assembly GCA_947490345.1. Classification (GTDB taxonomy): domain Bacteria; phylum Myxococcota_A; class UBA796; order UBA796; family SXON01; genus SXON01. Next base: position 87,331 of record CANLGL010000005.1, on the reverse strand, counting down.
TCGGCGATGCCGCCGCGGATCGGGCGTGGCTGGTGGTTGGCGGCCGCTCCGGGGACCTCGATCTTGACGTTGACGCCGATGCGGCCTACTCGGCAGCCTTCAGCGGGGACGCGGCCGGGTGGGCAGTTGCGGGCGCTGACGACCTCAACGGGGATGGCTTCGGCGACATCGTTGTGGGCGCACCAGACTCCGACGCAGGGGGCGTCGATGCTGGCGAGGCCTACATCATGTTCGGCGCGACGACGGTTGCCGATCGCGCGCTCGACGGGGCAGACGCCCGGCTCGCCTCCCTCGATGCGGGGGATGGCGCCGGTTCGGCGGTGGCCGGTGTCGGCGACGCCGACGGGGACGGGCTTTTCGACGTGCTGGTGGGCGCGCCTTACGCCGACGGCGGTGGGGGCAATTCCGGTGCTGCGTGGCTCTTGTACGGCGCCGCGAGCTTTGGCAGTCTGGACCTTGCCACGGCCGACGTCACCTTCGTCGGCGAGTCGATGAGCGACAATGCCGGCGAGGGTGTCGGAGGTGTCGGTGACGTCGATGGCGACGGCTTTGCCGACGTCGGCGTCGGCGCGCCGAGCGCGGTGGGTGACGGTCGTGTCTACCTGTTCTTTGGCGGAGGTCTCTGATGGCGGAAGACGAAAAGTGGGCGCTCACCGTGCGTAGTGCCGCCCTCGACGCGTGGACGGGCACCGAGGAGGCGCTCACCACCGCGCTCAAGCAGCACCTGGTGGTGGCGTTTTTGGGGTCGGCCTCGTCCGGCAAGGACAGCGCCATTCGCGCGCTCTTCGGGCTGGACTTCGGCGAGGTCAGCCCCATCCCCGGCTCCACCAGCGCGCTGCGGGTGGTCAAGCTCGACCCCGCCGGCCAGGTCCTTCTGGTCAATGCGCCAGGCTTCGGCGACGTCCGTGAGCGGGTGGACGCCTCGGTGCGCGAGGTCATGGATTCCCTCGACATCGTGGTCTACGTCGTCAACTGCGAAGGCGGCGCCACCATCGATGAGCGTCGTGACCTCGACGCCATTCGTTCCCTCGATCGGCCCGTGTTGGTCTGCCTCAACAAGATCGATCTGATCCGGACCAAGGAGCGCGAGGGCTTCATTGCGGCCACGCTCGCCCAACTCGGTGTCGACCCCAAAGACGCGGTGATCACCTCCTTTGACCCGCTCCCACAGCTCGCGCCCGAGCCCATCGGTGTCGAATACGTCATTCGCTGGATTGGGGATCACCTGGCCACCTCTGGCAAGGCGCTGCTCTTCGCCAAACACCTGCGGAACAAGGCCGCGGCCTGCGAGCCGATCATCCAGGCGGCGGCGCGTATGGCGAGCGTCGCCGGGGCCATTCCCATTCCGGGCGCCGATCTCGCCGCAGTGACCGCGATCCAGGTCAAGCTCATCCGCGACATCGCCGAGGTGCACGGGCAGTCGCTCGACCGGGACATGGTGGCCTTCATCCTCGCGGAGCTGCTGGCGGGCGGGATGCGCGGGTTCGCCCGCTGGGCGATGGAGGGGGCCAAGACGGCGGGGATGCTTCCGGGCGGACAGCTCGCCGAAGGGCTGATCCTCGCGGTCTCGGCGACGATCGCCGGGGCGTCCACCTACGGCGTTGGCAAAGCGACCCTGGCCTGGATCCAGAGCGGCCGGAAGCTCGATGGGGCCGCGCTCCGAGGCGTGTTCGACATCGCGGCGATGGGGTGGAAGGGAAAAAAGCCGACCCTCGTCGGCCCGGGCTAGCCGGTGGCTGCGGATCGAGGCAGCGGGGTCGCGCTCGACCGCATCACCGATCCCTTGGAGCGGCTTTTTCTCCGGTGCCATCGGGACGAACTGCTCCCGCTGGCCGAGCTGGTCGCCGTGAAGGAGGCGGGGGTCGGCCTGGGCTTGTTGGCGCGCAATCTCGCGCGGGCCACGCGACGCCTGGCACGCCACGGTCTCGTCAACGCGATGTTCGGCCGCGGTGACGGCCCCCCCTGGACTGAGGTGCTGGCGACCATGACCGGCCAGCGGCTGGTCGGCTACGACGAGGTGGAGGAGGCAGAACTCCGCATCGTGCGCGAGGTTCAGGCGGTGCGGTGGGGTGCGCTGGCAGTGGGGGAACGCGAGGCCTTGTGGACCAGCCTGGGACTCGCGGGAAGCCCTCCGGAAGCAGGCGCCGACGCGATGACAGAAGCGCAGTCGCAACTGGGGCGGGCGTTCGGGTACGTCATGACTCAGGCGCGCACGGGCGTGTTCAAACCCTCGCGCTTGCCGCTGTTGCTCGTTCTGGCCGCGATTCCGGGGCTTGCGTGCGTTTTGCAGCCGATCTTGATGGTGCTGGCGCTGTCGACGTTCGCGTGGACGTTCAGGGCCGATCCGGCGCGGCTGGAGGCGGTGGTCCTGCACGTCGCGCGGCTGCGGCAGGTGGTCGTGCGGCGGATCACCATCGGTTTTGTCGGGAGCCCGTCGACGGGCAAGGACGCCGGTATTCGTGCGCTCTTCGGGGTCGACTCCGGCAACATCTCCCCCGTCGCTGGTAGCACCAAGCGGGTCAACATCCAGCGCGTACCGGGCGCCACGGCGCTCTATGTGGTGAACACGCCGGGCTTGGGCGACGTGGTGCAGGCGATCACCGACGAAGCGAAAGAGGTGCTCGCCCACATCGACGTATACTTGTACGTTGTCAACGCAGAAGGTGGTGTTCAAGCAAGAGAGTTGGCCGACTATCGGGCCTGCGTCGCCAGCGGAAAGCCGGTGCTGGCGCTGGTGAACAAGGTCGATCTGCTCCGCCCGCGGGACCGCGACCGCTACCTCGCGGACGCGCGCGAAAAGCTCAAGGCGGGGGCTGGGGACTTCCTCGCGGTGGCCTTCGACCCCATGCCTGAACTGTCGCCCTACCCGATCGGGATGGAGGAGCTGCGAGCTTGGTTGGAGGCGACCCTCATCGAGCTGGGCAAGGACCCCGGCGAGCTTCCGCTGCTGCCGATTCGGCAGCCGACGTTCTGACGGTGGTCGCGCTCCTGCTCGCCTGCGCGCGGGCGCCTTCGGATGCGGACGTGGCGGCGGCCACGTTGACGGCGGAGGACGCGGGGGAAGTGCGCGCCTACACCGAAGGGAAGGACCGCTGGCTTGGCGCGACGCTCCCGATCCGCTCGCTCACCAGCCTTGACGCTTATGCCGAGGGTGACACCGTCTTTCTTTCGGGACTGTCCCATCAGCTCGTTCCCAGCGCGCTTGCGGAGTGGTTCCCCCAGCTCTTCGTGGTGGTGTTGGAGTCGACGGACCTGCGGACTTGGAGCGCCCACGCCTGGCCGGTCGACGCCCCGGGCCACTCGCTCATCGACCCGGCGCTGGTCCTGGGACCGACCGGCCGCGAGCTGTGGTTCGTCCAGGTCGATGGCACCGGCGACCCCGCCCAGGGGAGTCGGCCATCGCAAGTGGTGCGCACCCACTGGACCGGCTCGGGCTTCGGCCGGGCCGAAGTGATGGTCGAGGGGAAGGGGCTCGTGGACCCGTCGCCGGTGTACCAGGGCGAGGCATGGGAGGTGTTCCTGACGCGGGACCATCATGAGGTGGTGGCCACCTCTGGGGCGGGCCTGGTGTCGGTGGTGGCGGGCCTCACCGTTCCGCATGTGCGTCGTGAGGGCGACACCGTGCTGCTGACCGCTCAGCGCGTCGAAGCGGGGCGGGCGCAGGCAGTTGAGTTACGACGGACCGACGGGGGCGGCTGGTCGGCGCCGATCCCGATCGAGTTGGCTGACGGTGGCGTTTGCAGCTCCCCGTCGAGTGCGAGGACCGGCGCCACGCGCGTGCTCTTCTGCGCGGAGGAGCGGGGGAGGTGAGCGGGGCCGCTCCGCAGTGGCGGCTCACCCCTCCGCGGCTCGCGCGAGATCGGCGGCGTAGGTCGCGAAAATCGGCGCGAACTCGGGCAGGCTGCCCGCGATCATCGGCAACATCAACCCGGCGAACGCTTCGTCCATCGCAAAGCGCGTGCGACCGCCTCCGAGGTCGGTCAGCCGAAAGGTGCGCACCCCCCGGAACATCGGCGCAAACCCGTCCGACCACACCATCTGGCTGTTGGGGACGATGTCGCCGACCTTGAGCTTGAACGTCCGGCCCGGCGACGCGACGGCGACCAGCTCGACGGTGCCGCCCTCGCGGATTTCGCCCTGGATGCTGGTGAGCGTGGAGTTCCATTCCCGCTGGCGGGCGGGGTCGGTGAGCAGGGCCCACACGGTGGCAGCGCTGGCGTCGATGTCGACGGTGACCGACGTGCTCATGCGGAAGGTGGTCCGGGTGGTTTCGGCGAGGGGGGTCGTTGACATCAGACGCTCCGGGTTGGGGGACACTCGCATCCTATGGGGCGGGAGCGGTGTCGAAAATGGCCATCATCGTTCGCGCAGTCATGCCGGATTGATATCGGTGGGGCGGCTGGAGCCCGATGCGCCACGACCTCAATGATGTCGCCGTGTTCACCGCGGTGGTCCGACTCGCGGGGTTCAGCTCCGCCGGGCGGGAGCTGGGCCTCCCCGGCTCGGCGGTGAGCCGCCGCGTCGCGCGCCTCGAAGAGCAGCTCGGCTTCACGCTGCTTCATCGCACCACGCGCAGTGTTGGTCTGACGGAGGCCGGGCGCTGTTTCTATGAACACACCTCGCGCATCCCGGCGCTCCTGGAGGACGCGGTGCGCGCCGCCCTCGGCACGCGGCATGCGCCGTCCGGAACCCTCCGTGTGACCGCACCTCCCGATGACGGCGGCGTGATTTGGGCAATGTTGTCTGGCTTTTTACGCGCCCACCCCGACGTTGACTTGGAGCTCACCCACACCCTGGAGCGGGTCGACCTCGTGTCGGCGCAAATCGACGTCGCGCTGCGCGGCGGTCCGTCCCCCGACTCTGCGGAGTTCAGAGCCCAGAAGCTGTATGACTCGAGGATCCTGCTCGCCGCCAGCCCCGCCTACCTCGCCCGCCGCGGCACCCCGATGGCTGCGGAGGAGCTCGCGATACACGACGGCATCTGCATGGACCCCTGGGCGCCGAACGCCATTCGTCGCGTGCAGGGCGGGGAGTCCTACGTCCGCGTGCACCTGCGCAACCGAATCCGCGCCAACAGTTTGGAGACCGCACGGCGCGCCGCCGTCGACGGCCTCGGGATCGCCCCGCTCTTGGAGCTGACGTGCCGCGGAGAGCTCGATCGCGGCGAGCTTGTAGAGGTGCTCCGCGGCGCGCTTCCTGACCGCGCCCCCTTCTGGGCGCTCACGCCGGTCGGGCGGACGCGCTCTGCGGCGGCTGGCGCGCTCCTGGCCCATCTGGTGGAGGTCGCGGCGACCGCCGCCGCCGCACGCTGAGGACCAGGGTCTGGCTCACGTGCGCCCCGCCTCTCGCCGCCACCACGCCAACACCTCTTCCGGAGCGCCGTATGCCTGGGTCATCACGACGGCCAGCTCGTCAAGAGCATCGGTGTGCCCATCGATCACGCGTTGGGCCGCAGCGACGGCCGCCCCGGGCACCACCTCCGGCAGCGGGAGTTCCCGGAGCTGTGCCGCGCTCAGCTTCAGGACCGACAGGGTGAGCCCCGCTCCGACGCTCCGGCGCCGCGCCCATGCGCTTGCCGCTGGCGAGAGGAGCACCGCCAGGAGCGCGGGCAGGCCCCACTCGCCGGGGAGGACCGTCAGCACCGGGGTTAGCCCGACGTAGGCGCCCGCGGCGTCGGCCGCCGCCTCCAAAACGCGAGTCTGCGTCGCGACAAATAGTCGCGGGCCGACGCGCGCGGCCTGACGCGGATGCAGGTGCCGCCCCTGCACCGTGGGGCACAGCCACGCCGCCTTGTGGATGCGCGCCGGCCGCTCGCCCCAGCGCATCCGGCCTAGCGCGATGCCCCCGCTGGTGATGAGGCGAACGCCGTCGCCGCCCTCGGAGACATGGTCGCGCAAGGCGTAGTATTCGTCGCGGAAGTCCGCCTCGATCGTGGCGACATCCCCCAACTTTCGTACGCCGTCCGGCGGGGCCCACGGCGGGGAGCGGTCGCTGACGAGCAGCTCGCTCCAGGCCCCCGAAGCCGCCGCTTCCGCGCGGGCCGGCACCCCAGAGAATCGTGCTGTCGTCGACACCGTCGCCGGTCCGAAGCCGAGGGCGACCAGCGGCACCCCCACCCCTGGAAAGGACCCCGGCGGCAGCGTCCACGCAAAGGTGGGCCGGCCCGCCCGCTCGCGCGCCGCCTGTGCGTCCCGGGTCGCACACACGCTCGCTGGAAGCACGATGCCAACGGTCTCCGCGGCGCGCAACGCGTCCAGCAGGAAGACGACGCTGACGTCGGTGTAGGCCCCGAGAGCGGCGCCATGACGGGCGCGAAGGGAGGCGGCGAGGGCCGCGTCGGGCGCGGTGAGGGAGCGCAGTCGGTTGAGGAAGGGCGGATTGGTGAGGATGGTGCGGACCGGGGCCGGCGGTTCGGTCAAGGAGCTTCGCACGCGCACGTTTCGGGTGAGCGCGGCGACGCCTCCCCGATCCAGCCCGGCACCCATCGTGATGCACGCTTGCGCGAGCATCACTGCGAGCGGGTCGATATCGGCGCCAAAGAGGCATGTTCGTGCGAACTCAGCACGCTTCCGCGCCGGTACCCGTCGCAGCGCGGCGAGCAGGAAGGCCCCCGCCCCGCATGCGGGGTCGCACACGGGCCCCTCGCCGTCCCACGCCAACTCCACCACGCCGTCAGCGATGAGCCCCGGCGTGTAGAACACCCCCTGCGCGCGCGCCATCGGGTGCATTGCGGCGTACAAGGCGCCTGGCTGCGGTGAGGGGGGAAGCGTCGGCCCCCCGCGAAAGGCCGGGTCGAAAAGGGGCAGGCCCGTGTGTCGCCAACGCGCGTCGGCGTCGCCCACCGCTTCGGCCACCGCGTGGCGCAGTCCGGACGACCCGGCTTCGGCGAGCCAGTCGGCGTACGCGGGGGGGATCGTTCGCGGAAAAACGGGCACGCGCGCCTCTATTCATCGACGGAGATATATGGGACACTGGCGGCATCATGCGTACCCTCTTGTTCGGTCGGTTTCTCGCTCTCGGGCCGATCCTCGTGCTCGCGGCCTGTGAATCGCAGACCGCGGTGGAGGCGGCGAAGCCGCTGGGGCTTGAGGTTCTCGTGAGCGCCGACACCCTGGTTGCCGGCACCCGCATCGACTGGAGCGCCCAGCTTCACTTTGATGATGGCACAACGGTGGTGGTGCCTGTCGATTTTGTGTCTGATCACCTCGGCTCGCTGAATCAGACTTGGGCAACGGCCGGCTCCGGAACGCTGATGCCGACCGTCGCTGCGGTCCATCTGCTCAGTGGGACGACGGTGTGGGACGGGCGCCAGTACTACGACAACCTGTGGGTCACGGTGGTGCCGGACGTTGCCGAGTCGGTCGACCTCCAGCTCAGCGGGATTCAGGCCGGAGCCGGTGAGTCGTTGACGTGGACCGTCGCGGCTGCCGACCGCTTCAAGAACCCGATCCTGCGGGAGCACATCGTGGTCGCGGCCGACAGCACCCAGGTAGTCGTGGCCGAGCCGCGGGTGTCGTCGGGTGTCGCCGGTGTGTACGTGCTGACGGCGACGGTCGATGCGGTCGCCGACCGCGAACAGTTCCGTATCGTCCCGGGCCCGGCCGCGGTCATCGACCTGTCGTTGAGTGACACCTCGCTGGAGGTGTACGACTCCGCCATCGTCACGGCGCTGGTGCGCGACGACTACGGCAACATTCTCGACGCGCGCGCTCCCTTCGTCGTCACTGGCGGGGCGGCCGAGGCGGTCGTCGCCGGTCCCAACGTCACCTTCGTGGACGAGGGCTGGTACACCGTCACCGCGACCTTCGAGGACCTGACCGCGGACGTCGGCCCTTTCCTGATCGACAGCACCGGCCCCGATCTCGAAATCATCGAGCCCGAACGCGGAGATTGGGAGGTCAACACCAGCGCGCTGATGTGGGGCTCGGTCAGCGACGAATGGAGCACGATTGGGCCGATGACCGTCAACGGGGATCCGGTCACGGTCAACGGGGATGGCAGCTTCACCCACACGCTCGACTACGAGTTCGGGCTCAACATCGTCGAGACCATCGTCGAGGACAGCGATGGCAACGGCGCCAACGACACTCGCAGTGTGTTGGACGGCGCCTTCCAACCCAATGCAACACAAGTCGGCAACGGCATCGTCGCCCGCATCAACGAAGATGGCTTCGATACCCTGGAGAGCCTCGGCGAAGGGCTTATCGACGGCACGGACCTCACCGCGCTGGTGCCGAATCCGGTGGTCAGCATGGAGTCCGAGTCCTGCATTGATTTCATCTTTTTCGAAGTCTGCATCACCTGGTACTCGCTCGAACTCTACATCTGGAACCCATCGATCGGGGCCACCGACCTCGAGATTGATCCCAACGCTGGCGGCTATCTCGACACCACCTTCCAGGTGCTCGACCCCTACCTCGAATGGGAGGCCGACGGCACGGTCATCGGCATCGGTTTGAGCGCCAACGGCAGCATCTACGCCGACGATATCACGGCGAACATGGACCTTTACCCCTACGTCTCTGGGGGCGAGCTCGGGCTGACGGTCGCGAACACCGACGTCACCTCGACAAACTTCACCTTCGATTGGGACAGTTGGCTCTACGACGTCATGAGCTTCTTCGGACTCGACCTCTCGAGCCTGGTCCAGAGTGCGATGGAAGATGCGCTGGAGTCGGCCATCGCCGACGAGATCCCGGCCGCCGTGGCCGATGCTGTCGGCGCCCTGGAGATTGCCACGAGCTTCGCGCTCGGTGCGGCGACGGTCGTGCTTTCGGCCGAGCCCTTCTCGACGAGCGTGGACGACTATGGTCTGACCCTCGGCTTGGGCACCCAGGTGTACCCGGAAACCTGGCTTCATGACGAGACCGGCCTCGGTTCGCTGTTTGGCAACTACTCCCTGCCCATCTACGCATCATCGTCGCCCGACTTCCAGGTGTCCATCGGCGAAGACTTCCTGAACCAGGCGCTCTACGCCTTCTGGGGCGCCGGCGTGCTGGACCAGGAGATGGACGGTCTCGATCTCGGCCTCGATCTCGGCACCTTCGGCAGCCTCCTCGGCATCACCGACCTGCGCATCACCACCACGCCGCTCTTGCCGCCGGTGGTGGTCCCGGGAACCGGAACGTCGATGCTCGACCTCCAGATCGGCGATCTGGAACTCTCACTTTATGACGGCGCGCCGAGCGACGAAAACCTCCGTCTGCGCGTCTACGTCAGCCTCGTAGCGGGGATGGACCTCGCGGTCGTCGATGGCAATCTGGCCCCGACCATCGGCACGCCTGACGTCTGGTTCGATGTGACCATGCCCGAGGCGAACACCGTCGCCAGCCGCGACACCGAGGACCTCCTCGAAGCGCTCGTGCCGCTTTTGCTCCCGGCGCTGACGGGCGCGCTCGGCGAGATACCGCTCCCTGAAATCGGCGGCTTCAGCATCACCATTGATGGCTTGAAGATCGACGGCCCTGAAAATGGCTTCGTGACCGTCGACGCTGACCTCGGCCTCTGATCGTGCTCGCGCTTCTGGTTGCGGTCCTCGGGGCCGCGTGCACCGCTGACGCGGCGCCGCGGGTCGAAGGGCAGCTTGTCCTCGACGGCGTCCCGGAAATCCCGGCGGAGGTCGCCGCGCGCACCGCGCAGTACGAGAACGTGCGAAGCGCCGATCTGGTGGGTTGGCTCCCCAAAGGCGTCGGGCTGATGATCAACACCCGCTTCGCCGAAACGACCCAACTGCACACCGTGGCCGGGCCCGGGATGGCTCGGAAGCAGGTCACCTTCTTCAACGAGCCGGTGGGAAACGTAGGCTGGGATCCGGAGGGGGACGGCGCGACCTTCGTCTACGGACGTGACGTCGGCGGCGGGGAGGCGTGGCAGCTTTTCCGCTTTGATCGACTGAGTGGTCGTTCGACGCTCCTGACCGACGGCACGTCCCGCAATGAGATGGGCCCCTGGGCTACCACCGGCGACCGCTTCGCGTTCTCGTCCACCCGTCGTAACCAGAAAGACTTCGACCTGTACGTGATGGACGCGGCCGACCCGGCCAGCGCGCGCCGCGTGCTTGACGTAGAGGGGCAGTGGAACGTGCTCGACTGGAGCGCGGACGACACGCGCCTGCTCGTCCGACAGTACATCTCAGCCGCCCACGCGCGGCTGTACGTCCTCGACCTGGGCAGCTCCCAGCTCACCGAGGTCGCGCCGAGCTCGACGCCGGTCACCTGGGATGAAGCAGCCTTCGCCCCGGGCGACGCTGCAATCTTCGCGACGACGGACGGGGGCGGGGAGTTCCGGAGGCTGGTGCGTGTCGAGCTCGCGGCCAACGCCACCAAGGTCCTGACGGCCGACATCCCGTGGGACGTGGAGGCGCTGGTCATGGCGCCGGACCAGAGGCAGTTGGCGTTCACGGTGAACGAGGGCGGGCGCGGCGCCGTGTACGTTGTCCCGACGAGCGCGCCTGAGCGCCGAAAACGGTTGGCGATTCCGTTGGGCGTTCCCGGGGGGGCGGCGTTCGACGCGCCGGGGAAGCGCCTCGCGCTGAGCCTGTCGACCGCGCAGGCTCCGACCGACGTCTACGTAATCGACCTCACGACCCAGAAGTCCACGCGCTGGACCGAGTCAGAAGTGGGTGGCCTGGACACCAGCCAGTTCGTCGTCCCTGAGTTGGTAACGATCAAGTCGTTCGATGGCTTGGGCATTCCGGCGTGGGTCTACCGTCCGTCGGCTCCGAAAGGACCTTCGCCGGTGGTCATCAGCATCCATGGCGGCCCCGAGTCACAAGCGCGCGACAGCTTCGTCGGCTCCTTTCAATATTGGGTCAATGAGTTGGGATTGACGGTGGTCGTCCCCAACGTAAGGGGGTCCACGGGTTACGGTCGCACCTATCTGACCCGCGACGATGGCCGCAAGCGGATGGACTCGGTCAACGACATCGGGGCGGTGTTGGATTGGATCGGCACCCAACCGACCCTCGATGCCTCCCGCGTCGGGGTGACCGGCGGCTCCTACGGCGGATTCATGGTGCTCGCATCGTTGGTCGCCTTTCCCGAGCGCCTGAGCTGTGGCATTGATTCCGTCGGCATCAGCAACTTCGTCAGCTTCTTGGAAAACACCGATGCCTACCGACGGGACCTGCGCCGCGCTGAGTATGGCGACGAGCGCGATCCGGCGATGCGCGCTTTTCTCCAAGAGGTGTCACCCCTGACGAACGTCGGCAAGATCGTCGATCCATTGTTCGTCATCCAGGGTCGGAATGACCCGCGTGTGCCGATGTCGGAGGCGGAGCAGATCGTCTCGGCAGTGCGCGGCAAGGGGCATGACGTATGGTATCTACTCGCCAACGACGAAGGCCATGGCTTCAAGCGCAAGAGTAATCGCGACGTATTGACGCGCGCCACCACCATGTTCTTGGAGCGGTACCTCATCGGCGGTGGCGCTACGCCAGTGCCACCAGCACGATGACGGCCACACCGAAGAGCATCAAGAGCCCCCCGAGCACCAACGCGCTGGCCACCAGCGGTGGCAGCACGCCGGAAGAGACGCCGAGAAAAGCGACCACGCCGAGGAGCGCGGCGCAAACCAGGGCGAACCACGTCGCGACGATGGCCTCGAGGCGCCACTGCCGGCGCCGACGCGGCTTGGCCAGGCGGGGTGGGAGCTTTTGGGCCTCGGCGACGAGGCGCGCGGGGCGCACCGAGGCGAGCCGCGCCGGCGCGGGTGCCGTCACCCGATTCCAGGTCTGATCCTGGGCGAGGTCGGGGCGACGGATGCGCTCCAGCAGCGTGAGGTCCAGGTGGGTGTCGGTGTGGGCGGCGTCGACGGTGAAGCGGGATTCGTTGGTCATGGGAATGCCAGGTGGAGGGTTACGGGGCGGTCGCGGAGGCGAGATGGACAGCGGAAGCGTGGTGGCGGCGGCACAGATGGCGGCAAGGGCCGCGGCGCGGCCGGCGATGATTGGCGAGTGCCTGGCCGCGGCGACGCCGGCGGCGCTGCGGACGAGCCTGACGACCGGTGGGCTGGCCGTCGATCCAGGGTTTTGGCGCCTCCGAAGGGAAAACGCGGCGGCCCTGGGCATCGCCGCGGATGACCTCGACTTCCGCGAGCTTCATCCGGGTCTGGACCTGGGGATCTACGCGTGCAGCCACAGCATGGGAGTCCCGAGCATCGTCGGCCCGGCCGCCGTACGCGAGCACCTGGACCAACTGGCGGCACACGGCATCGGCGTCTGGGATGACGGCACCTGGGTCACGGTGATGGACCAGTACCGGCAGCAGGTGGCCGAGCTGGTGGGGGGAAACCTCGTTGAGGGTGACGTCACCTGGTTCCCGAACGCGTCCGAGGCGCTGTGCGCCGTGCTCGAGGGCATCGGAGGCGGCACGCTGGTGTACACGTCGGGCCACTTCACGACCGGCCACTACGTCCATCACCAATGGGCGCAGAACTGCGGCGGCACCCTCGTGGAAGTACCCGTCGAGGATGATGGCAGCGTGCCGACGGAGCGCATCATCGCGGCGTTGACGCCTGAGGTCCGTGTCCTCTCCATCAGTCACGCGCTCTTCGAGTCGGGCTGGCTTCAGGACCTCCCCGCGCTGGCCGCGGCGCTGCGCGAGCGCTGCCCCGAGGCGCTCTTGTTGGTCGACGCCTACCAGACCTGCGGCACCGTCCCCATCGACGCGCTCGCCCTCGGGGACCACGTCGCCATCGTGGCCGCGGGGCACAAACAGCTCCGCAGCGGGACGGGCGCTGGCTTCTTGTACCTGCCGCGGCGATGGCATCGTGTCCTGACGCCCAAGCGCACGGGCTGGTGGAACCACCGCGCGCCGTTTTCTTTCGAGAAGGGTCCGGTGGTTCGTGCCGAAGATGGCACCCGCTTTCGCACCGGGACGCCCACGCTCATCGCGCAGGTCATGCTCCTCGGTGAGCTCGCGGCGCTCGCGACCAGCGCCGGGGGCTCCTTGCCCGCGGCCGTGTCGCGCGCCCGGGCTGTCACCTCGGGACTCGTCGACACCCTCCTCGACGCCTGCGCGGAGTGCGGCCTTGCAGTTCGCGGCGACTGGCCATCGGCCCGACGGGGCGCGTTCGTTTGTGTCGAGGTGGACGACGGACCGCGCATCAACGAGGCGCTCGCTCACGCCGGCATCCGGGTCGACTTCCGCCCGCGCGATGGCGACCGCGGCTGGCTGCGCGTCAGCGGCAATTCCGCTGGCTTTGCGTACGAGATGCAGGCGGTCATTGGGGCGATTGCTCGCGCACGCTGAGACCGCCCTCGGTCAGCGCCAGTGCGTGCGCGCCGTCCAGCCAGAGGGCTTCGCCGGCGTCGGCGAAAGACAACGCCAGGTCGCGGGCCGGCAGCGCGACGCCGGCCAGAACGCGCTCCCGATCGAGGTCGATCAACTGCACCAGGACGGTGTCGTCGTCCCGCGGAATGGTCACGGCTACCCAGTCGCGCCGCGCATGCGCCAGCACCGCGCTCGGCGGTCCGGGTAGGGTGATGTTCAGGTTGCGATAGTGGTCGTCGTCGGCATTGCGGACCTGTACGCGCAGGTCGCTCATCAAGAGGAAGGCGCGCCCATCGGCGAGCGCTTCGACGCGGACGGCGTGCCGGTCCGAGCGGAGCCAACGCTTGGCCACGCGTGCGTCGCCAAGCTCATCGACGATCCACCAGCACACGGCCTGGTCGTCGCCCGCGAGCACGTACTCGGCGCCGTCTGGGGCGGTGTCGGTGTCGAGCGGGGTGAGGGGATCCGGGGAAGGGCAGCGCGGCGCGGCGAGGGCGAAAGCCAGGAGGGAGAGGAGCATCATCAACCAGGGAGTGCCGAGCCCTGGTGCACAGCGCGTGCCAACGGAAGGAAGCCCGTTTTTACGACTTGGGGTGACCGACGTCCGTCAGGGGGTGACGGAGGTCCGTCGGTTGGTCACCCGACTGATCGGCCATCAAGGGCCCGCTCCCCCCGGCCCCCCAAACACGCCCATGTCGTTCCTCGACCCGTCGACGTCGTTGTACGCCGCGGCAGGGTTCCCCGCCGCGATGGCCGGCGAACCCGCCACCAACGCCCAGTCGTTGTCCCTCATCGCGCCCGCGCAGCTCGCCGCGGCGAAGTTGCCACTCGACACGAAGCTCCCGGTACCCGCACTGAAGCTGCCTCCCAGCTCCGGGCCGCCGCTATTTTCGAGGCTGTCATACTCGAGAGTCGCTGCCCCCGCCCCGTACAGCAGGTTGGCGTCGATGTCGTTCTCCGCGATGGAGTTGGTGAGTTCCAGCCCGGTGGTGGATGACACCCAGACGTCGGCGCCGCGGGCGCTGCCGCTGGTCGCGGATCCGTTGCCGAAGAGCACGATGTTCTCAGCCGCGATGATCGCAGCGGATTCGCCGAAGATGCCACCGCCGTCGGTCGTGGCGATGTTGCAGGCGAGGACGCTGTTGCTGAGGCTCAGGGTGCCGCCGGCGACCCCGACGCCCGCGCCGTCGCTCGCGTCGTTCTCGACGATCGTCGCGTGGGCCACGTCGACGATCGACGCCCCTGTCACGTAGATGCCACCCCCCGTGTCGGCGTAGTTGTCACTCACCCAGACTCCATCCAACGAGGCGGTGCCGTCCGTTATGCAGATGCCACCGCCCATGCTGGCGAGGGTCACCTGCATGAACACGCCGGTCGCGGCGCTGTCGTTGGCGGGGAGCTCATTGGCGGTGACGATCAGGTCCTCCAAGATCGGGTCATCGCCGCTGACCGAGATGCCACCCCCGCAGTAGGTGACGCTAGTGACCGTGCAGGTACTGGCGCCGGCGTGCGACGAGGTCGAGTCCGTGCAGGTCGTTGCGGTGGTGGTTGACGACGTGGCGCCGGTGCCACCGGTGATGGTGAAGCCATGGAGGCGCGGGCGGGCGCCGCTGCCGGAGGCGATGGAAACGGTTGCCTGACAAGTGCGCCAACTCAGGGCATCGCACACGGCGAGGCCGGCGTCGATGGTCGTGTAGTCGGCGCCGTCCACTCCCCACACATCGAGGCTCTTCCCGCCGAGGTCAATCGTCTCGGCGTAGGTGCCCTGGTAGGCCACGACGCAAGCGTCGGCGGCGTCGACGGCGTCTTGGAGCGAATCGAGCGGGCTGGTCATGCTCCCCAGGCCGGCGGCGGAGCCGCTGATCGGATCGGCCACGACCGGCTCCGTCGCGTCGGCGTCATCACAATCGTAGGCGTTGTCCACGTAGTCCGCGGTGGCCGAGCAGCCGGTGACGGTTACCGAGGGGTCGCCGAAGCCGTCTCCGTCGGTGTCGGCGTAGAGGGTGCCACCGAGCCAGCTGGTGGCGTCGGTGTCGTCACAGTCCCAGCCGTTGCGCACCGAGGTCGGGACGCAGGTGGTCTGGCGCGAAGAGGCGTCGCCGTAGCCGTCGCTGTCGGCGTCGGCCCACCAGGGGCCGTCGTCGACGGTGCCGTTGCAGTCGTTGTCCTTGCTGTCGCAGGTTGCGTCTGGGTTGCCCGGGAACACGTCATCATCGGCATCGTCACAATCGGTGGCATCGGCGACCGCGCTGCCCTCGGCGGAGCAGAACTCGACGGGGCCGGTCTCGTCCCCGAACCCGTCGCCGTCGGCGTCGGTCCACCAGGGTCCGCCCTCGTCGACTGTCCCGTCGCAATCGTCATCCTCCCCGTCGCAGGTCTCCCTGGCGCCGGGCCTCACGGCGGGGTCGTTGTCGTCGCAGTCCCCCGCGCTCGAACGGTACCCTGGAGGCTGGATGCAGCTCCGCAGGACGACGTCCACCAGCCCGTACCCGTCGGAGTCGCCGTCGGCGAACCAGTACGCGGCGTCCGCGGCCTCCTCGTCCACGGTGCCGTCGCAGTCTTCATCCACGCCGTCGCAGCGTTCCTCCGCGCCCGGGTGGATCCACGCAGCCTGATCCTGACAATCGTTCGACGCCGGGTATCCATCGCGATCGATGTCCTGTTCGCTGGGTCCCGCCTCGCCGGTCTCGGCGCCGCCGTCCTTGGCGATCCCCCCTGAGTCCGTGGCATCGCAGCCGATGAGCAAGCCGAGGGTGAGCGTGACCAAGCGCAAACGGCATCCGAAGCTGGACGCAGTATACGCCGGCCGGAGGGAAATCCCTTGCCGTAGGTCGGGGAACGTCAGGCAAGCGCGATCGGGCACGCGGCGGCGTTGAGGTCTCGCGGTGTCAGGCGGGGGGAGAGGGCCACCTGGGGCGCGCCGGTGGGCTGGCGCCGACCGCCCAGTCCATGGGCGGCTCCACGCCGGCGGGGGTCCTTGATCGCCGCGGCGATCGCGAGGTCGGCATCCGAGAACGCGCCGACCCGGGTCAGGGACTCAACGGCGAGGCGCCAGCCGAGGTCGTCGGTGCAGGGGTCCATCAGTACGGTGCGCGCGCGGACCGCGGCGTCCGGCTCGCCGAGGAGCGCGGCGAACCAGGCTCGATACGCGGCGAAGAGGCGGCCGCGGCTGCCGCGCGTCTCGATCAGCCAGTCTGCCGCCCGCGCTCCGAGTCCGGCCAGTGCAGGAGCCCGGGTGGCCAGCGAGCACAAGAGCTGCGCGACGTCGTCGACACGCTCGGCGTCGCCCGAGGCGAGAGCGGCATTCCAGGCGGCGCGCGCCAGCGGAGCTGCGTCGCGCCCCTCGTCGACGAGGTCGACGATCTGGCCGAGCGCCAGCTCGGCCTGCACCAGGGGGTGATTCCCGGGCACGCGAGCCCAGTCTTCCGGGGTGGCCAGGTAGGAGTCGGTGACGCCGGCCTGGTCGAAGCGCGCCAGTGCCGAGCCGGCGGGAATCGGGAGCGCCTCGCGCCACACGCGCCCTTGCGCGCGCATGGGCGAAACGAACCCGTTGTCCGAACGCGGGAAGAGCCCGTCGGCGTCGCGGACCGCGAGGCTGGAGCCCCGCCGTGACGGCTTCAGCACCAACCGGGCCACGGCCTCCGGAGCGTCGGGAAGCGCCAGGAAGCGCGCCCACCGTTGCGCCTCCCGGTGCTCCGGACAGGCCGCCAGCGCCTGCCCGATGGCGAGGGCCGCGTCGCGACCGGCCTCCGTCAGCATGCGGAGCGCGGCGACGTCACACCAGGCGTCCGCGGTGAGCCCCGCGGATCGGGTGGTGGTGGCCCGGTGCACCGCCGATTGGAGCGCGGCGGGCTCCATCCACAACGCCAACGCATCGACCTCGGGGCCGCCCTGCGCGCGCGCCTTGGCCCAGGCCCGCTCCGCTTCGGCGGGCCGGCCGAGGATCAACATCGCCCGGGTCGCGACGGCCCAGGCGTCCCCGCGCTCCTTGGCGGGGAGGCCAGGAATCTGGCGCACCGCGGCGTCGAAGCAGCAGTCGCAGAGGTTCGCGGCGAGGTACAGCTCGAACCAGGGCTGCCAGGGGGTTGAGGGGGCAAGAGGGGGAGTGGACGGACGAGGCATGGGTTAGCTCCAGGGGATGCGCCGTGTCGCCAGTGCAACCCCTGTGCCAACGGACCAAGGCGCCCTTTTTTGCGGTGCCCCGACCGACGTCCGTCGGGGGGTGTCAGACTTCCGTCACCCCGCCCGAGGTCGCCGATGATCACCTTGCTGCTCGCTGCCACCCCCGCTTTGGGGGCCTGCCAACTCATGCAGACCGCCACTGCCACCGGGACCGTGGTGATGGTCCAGGCGATGGCCGAGCCGCTGTCGTGCCGCAGGGTGACGGTGCGGAGCTCACGCGCGATCCCCAAGGTCGACGTGGCGATTGGGCGCCGCCGAGTCCCCCGCGATCATGTGCGCTTCGGTGACAACGAAGTGGAGATCGGCCTTCCCGAGCTGAACGTCGGCGACGAGGTGCGCATCGACGTGGCACTGGCCGCCGACGACGTCGAGGTCATCCTCGGTGCCCCGCCGCCGCGCGCGCACGAGGCAAAGGAGACCCACATCACCTGGACGGTGGCGGTCGATCCGAAACATCCCGGGTGGGGCTTCGCCGACCCCAAGTTCGCGACGACCCGAAAGGAGGTCGCGACGGTCGAGCCTGCCGGCCACCGCATGGTGGACGAGGGCGGCGCCTCGGCGTCCGGCGTGCTGCGGCTGGCGCCCGGCTCCTTTACGCTGGAGGCGCCGGGTGCCTCGATGATGGGCTGGGGGAGTCCTGGCGTCACGGTCACCCGAACCCTCACCAAACTGCAGTTTTCGGCGCCAGAGGGGGGCGAGGCGCGCTGGCGGGTGTCGTCGATGGCCGGTGCATCGGTGATTCCCGACGAGCAGACCTTTGTCGAGGGGCTCGACTGGCGCTTCCGGCAGGTGAGCCTCCCCGAGCCGGCGATCCCAGTCCGCTATGGTTCGATGACCGACTCCGAAGCGTTGGCGCGCGCGCTCTACGGCGAGGTGCAAGCGCTGGTCGACGGCTGGCTCCCGGGGCCCTCGCCCCTGCACCCGCGGCAGCTCAATCGTGCCTGGCGCTCGGGCTGGGCGACGCCGGTCGAGCACGCGCTGATCCTCGATCGACTCCTCAAGCAGGCGCAGGTCGTCTCGGCGTGGATGCTGACCGGCGAATCGCCGGAGTTCCTGACGCTCACCGGCTACGACCGGATGCTCGTCGCCGCGCGGTTGGGGGAGCGAGACGTGCTCTTGGACCCCGCGTGTGTGGTGTGCGCGTTCGACGAGGTGTCGACACGCGTGGCTGGGAAGCGGGCGGTCGGTGCGGCGGCCGTCGTCCCGCTGTCCGCCGGACAGCTGACCCGGAAGCTGACGCTCGTCGGCAACGAGTTCGGCGCGGTGGTGGCCGCGTCGGGTGCGGCTGCGCTCTGGTTGCGCGAGGCTTCGTGGGGTCTGGGCGAGGTCCGGCGAAACGAGGTCTTGGCGACCTCCCTGGGGATGGAGGGGGCGCGGGTCACCCTGGTGGAGGGGCTGGAGAGCCTGGGTCAGCCGCTTCGCGTCGAGCTCACCTCGCCGCGGCCGCCGGCGCCGGTCTTCACGATCGAGCCGCCATGGATTGGCGGCTGGGCGGACGAGTAGCGGCGAACTAGGGCCCCTCGATCAGCCAGCGCTCGGTGAGCCCAGCGAACTCGGCATGGCGCAGGTTTCGGAGGTCGGCAAACACAGCCGCAAGCACGACGGTGTCGTGTTCCTCTCGGGCCTGGAGGGCCGTCGCGAGCAGGACGCCGCTGCGCCAGCGGTCGCGCTCACAGAGCTCGAGAGCGCGTGAGATCGCGACCGGGCGGGCGTCGTCGTCTGCGGTCAACGCATCGAGCAGTTCTCGTCGCGATCGGGTGCGCCCAGACACCTCGGCGGCCGCGCTCAGGTGGCGGCGCGCGTGCGCAATTTCGCCGCGGCGCCAGCGCACCTCGGCAAGGTCGACTTCGATGCGACCCAGGCGCGACTCGAGGCCCGCGTCGCGGAGGATCGAGCGCGCGGCGACGAGGTGGCCGAGCGCGCGGCCAGCGTACTGCGTTCGCGACTCTACGCGTCCCAGCCGGCGGAGGGTACCGGCGATGCCCTCGGGGCGGCCGAGCACTTCGCGGATGGTCAGCGCGGTCCGGTGGCTGGTGACCGCGCGGTCGACGTCGCCGACGAGCGCGAGGACGCCCCCGTGCAGGTCGAGGGCGTCGGCCCGCCCGCCGGGGTCCGGGGTACGCTGCGCGGCCAGGACCGCCTCCTCCAAGACCTCCAGCGCCTCGGTGAAGCGGTCGTGGCGCACGAGGTCGGCGCCGTAGAAGCGGAGCGCCCGCGCCCGGTCCTCGGGCGTCCCCGCGCTGGCCAGTGCCTGAGCGTGGGCGGCGGCCGCGCCGGGATCCCCGAGCTCGCTCAGCGCCCGGGCCCGAACCGCGGCAGCCATCGCGCCGGTGAGGCCGGTGACGGCGGTGAGGGCTTCCCGCGCGAACCCGGCCCCCACGAGCGCTGCCGCCACCTCGGCGTTGAGCCCGGCGTCGCCGACGTTGCGGAAGGCCTCCAGCGCGAGGTCGGCACGCCCGAGCGCCAACATCGCGTCGCCAAGCGCTCGCTGGACTTGCGGCAGGGCGCCGGGCTGGTGGGCGCGCGCGATCCGCGTGGCCTGCTCGCTGTGGGACAACGCGAGTCGGGGTCGGCCGTGGGCGAGGGCGCGTCGCGATGCCTCGACCAGGGGCCCGATCGCTTCGGCGGGCGCGTCACTGCGGGAGAGATGCCACGCCAGGACCTCGGGTGCGACCGGCGCGCCCGCCGCCGAGCGCGCTTGAAGCACCCGACCGACGCGGGTGTGAAGCTGGCGCCGCCGTGGCGTCGTCATGCGCATATACGCAATTTCGCGCGTCGCCTCACGGTCGAAGGCCACGCGCGCCCCGACTTCGTCGGGAATGAGCAGCCGCTCGTCGAACAGCGCGCGCAGCCCCTCTTCCGCACGCGGAACATCGGCGCTCAGGCGACGCAGGAGGCCCTGATCGACGGTGCGCCCGAGGATGGCCGCCCGCTCGAGCACCTCGCGCGCCGCGGGGCCAAGCGTGTCGATGCGCGCCGCGTACCAGGCCTCGATCGACTCGGGAAGATCGTCGCGACCGCGGCGCGCGGCGTCGGCCAGGGCCACGAGCTCGCGCGGGCTGCCATGCGCCCGATCGAGGATGCTCCGAATCACCGCCGGGTCGCCGGCACGCTCCCCCAAGAGCGGAACGATCAGCGCCTTGGCGGCCTCCGCGGACAGCGGACTCAGCTCGATGGTGGTGACGCCCGCAGGCAGGCGCGTGCGAGGTCGCGCGGTGATGAGGATGCGGAGCGGCGTGCGTGCGCCCTCGCTCAGCAGGCGATGGAGGAGGGCGATGGCGTCGTCGTCGGCCCATTGCAGGTCTTCGAAGACGAGGAGGGTTGGACCGGCTTCGGCCAGCCCGCCGAAGAGCTGTCGGAGCGCTGAGGTCACCGCGGCGAGCTGAGGCGCACCTGACGCGACGAAGGCGTCCAAAACGGAGGTGGCCCGGTCGTCCATGCCGGGGAGCGCCCTCAGCGCCGCTTGCAGCGCGCTCCGCGTCGGTGCCTCGCCAGCAAGGCGCCGAACCGCCCCGACGAACGGCCCGAGCGGCCGAACGGCCCCGTGGTCACGACACGTCGCGCGCAGGACGCGCCACCCCGGCGTGCGGGCGGCCCACTCCTGCCACAGGTAGCGCTTGCCCTGCCCGGCGGCGCCGAGCACCACGACGGGCTCGTTGGCATCGAGCAAGGCGTCCAGCTGCGTGAGCTCGCGCCGCCTTGCGTAGCTGAGATCGGCCTCGGAGCGCCGCGGGGTGCTCAGACCAAGCACCCGCCTCACCGCTACCGGACGGGTCTTGCCCCGCACCGCGACAGCCTCTGTGGGGCCGGCGAGGGCCTCGCGCACCGATTCAACGAGGGCAGCGGTGGCCACGATCTCGGCGGGCTGCGCCTCGTTCAACAGGCGGTACGCGACATTGAGGCAGTCGCCGAGCACATCCCAGGCGAGGCGGGTGCTGTCACCCAGCACCAGCGCGAGCACCGGACCGTCGGCCATCGCAAAGCGCGCGCGGATGCCGTGCGCGTCCGCCAGGCGATCGCGCGCGGCGAGCGCGAAGGCCAGGGCTCGCGTGGTGTCGTCCTCCCCCGCCGCCGGAATCCCGGCCACCGCCAGCACGATGGCGCGTTCCCCCTCCGCCCGCACCTTCAGAAGCACGATGTGATGGGCTTCTGCCTCTTCCGCGAGCGTGCGGTAGGCGAGGCCGGCGCTGTCCAGCGGCGTTGATACGAACACCGTAACGATACGACGGTGCACCGGCGGCGGCGGCTCCAGGCCGCGCAACCCGGAGGGCACGAACATCGCCAACACCGCCTCGGGGGGCGTCTGCAACAGGCCCTCTGGGACGCCCGGCTCGTCGTAGTCGAGCGCAATCGCGGCGGAATCGGACTCGAGTTGCTCGAGGGCCTGCAGCGCCGGGCCGTGAAGGAGCTCGTGGCGTTGTTCACCTCCGCCGAGCTGCATCGCGCGCACCTGCCCGCTCGCGATGGCCGCGTGGAGCTTCGGCCGGACGGCAATGATGTCTTCCATCGCATTGCGGGCCCGCATGGTATGGCCTGGGCCCCGAAAAAGGGCCAGGACCGCGTCTCCCTCGAGGCTGGCCAGGCTCCCGCCGTGACGATCGACGGCGTAGAAGATCGGACGGAACGCTTCTTCGACTGTCGCGGCGAGGTCTTCGGCCGCCGCCTGCTCCCGCGTGCGTGCCGGCGCGGGGAGCTGTCGATCCGGGCGCGAGGAAAAATCGGGGATGTCAAAGCGCACGAGCGTGCCGCCGAATCGCTCCTCCTGACCGACCGGGGGAAGGGGAGTCCGCCGGTCGACGAGGTGGCGGGCCAACCACGGCGCGACGCGTTCTTCCGGCGTCAAGGCTGGCCTTGCGCGTCGGCGTGGGTTAGACGCGCGGGCCGCGGCCATATGGCACGCTCGACGTCGGATTGGTGCGGGCTGGCGGACACGACGCCAGAGTGTCATCCCGGCCACTCAGGCGCAACCCCCGGAGACGTCTTGACGCTGCTCGAACTGCTCCTCGCCGGGAACGTCGCTGAGTTCAACGGCCGCCGGGGCCAGCGGGTCACGCTGGACCTCTTCGCGGCCGACCTCGCCAACCTCTCGTTGCCGGGGATTGATCTCTCCGGGGCGAACCTGGAAAAGGCCGATTTTTCCTCGACCGATCTGACCGGGGCCAACCTCAGCAAGGCCACGCTCGTGGGGGCGGACTTCACGGGCGCGACGATGAACCGTGTCGTCGCGATCAAAGCCCGCCTTCGCGAAGCGTACCTCGGCGGGGCACAGCTCTCTGACGCGGAGCTTTCGGGGGCAGACCTCAGCGAGGCCGATCTGAGCTCGGCGCACCTTTCGCGCGCACGGCTTGCCGGGGCGCGCCTGCGGGAGGTCAGCGCCCGGCACGCCTACTTCGATGGGGCCGATCTCTCCGAGGCCAAGCTGGCCGGCGCCGATCTGCGCGAGGCCGAGCTGGTGGGGGCCAACCTGCGCGAGGCGGACCTGTCGCGCGCGACGCTCGATGGCGCCACGCTCGAAGACGCCAACCTCACCGGTGCGCGGCTCACCGGCGCGTCGCTCAAGGGCGCCCGGCTTTTCGGCGCCAAGCTTTCCGGCGCCGACCTCAGCGCGGCCGACCTGACCGGGGCGCAGATCGACGAAGATACGGATCTCAGCGGTACCGACATGACGGACGCGGTGGTCGACGACCTGTTGGCCGAGCGTCTTCGCGGCACGCCCACCCCCATCGTGCTCGTCGGGCAACCGGTTGAACTGCACATGGACGAGCCGGCGGTGGCCCAGTCGGGAAGCCAGGTGGCGGTGTTGTGGTTCAACGTGGAGAAGGACGAGGACGAGGTGATCCGGGTGGCGGTGCGGACGCTGGGCGAGGCGGGCTCGGGGGCTGCGGAGCTGTCGGTGCCCGCGGCGCAGGTGGTTGCACGCACGGTGGTACCATCGCCTGACGGGTTCCGGGTGGTGCTCCTGGTCGATCGGCCCGGCGGCATGGATGTCACCGTGTTCGACGTGGCACGCGACGGCTCGGTGGGCGTGGGGCGCTCCTTCCGACTCGGCTACACCTGCACGACCCTGCCGGTCATCGTCCCTGACGGCGACGGGTTCTTGCTCTTCGGCATCGGCCGCGGCGTCCTCAGTGTGCATCGTTGGTCGCCCGAGGGGCTCGCCGAGCGGCTGCGTGCGCCCGCCAGCACCTTCAAGGGGTTCTGCGACCGGATGAGCCCGGTCATCCTCGGGAAAGGGGGCACCGTCACCGCGGTCGACGCGGACGGAATCGGCCGGTTGCTCACCGCCCCGGCTGGCTTCCCTGGCCGCATCCAGGCGGCGTCGGCCTCTCGCGAGGACCTGATCGCGCTGGTGTGGGTCACCCGCGAAGAAAAGGGGCTCCGTTTGCAACGGCTGGGGCTCGACACCGAGCCGCTGCGGCTCGACGAAAAGTTGCCGGTGGGCTCGGTGGATCTCCGGCCGGTCGACGGTGGCTGGTGGGTGGCCTGGGTTCGTGAACCCGTCGCTGACCGGGATGTCACCGTGCCGATGGCGATGTTCCTGCCCGACAGCGGCGCACCGGGAAAGCCGTTCCCCATCCTCTCCACGGCTGAAGTTGAGGATCTGGAAGACCT
Source organism: Deltaproteobacteria bacterium (assembly GCA_947490345.1). GTDB lineage: Bacteria > Myxococcota_A > UBA796 > UBA796 > SXON01 > SXON01. The sequence goes on along the minus strand of CANLGL010000005.1, from coordinate 63,266 downwards.
CCGCTTCGTCACCGGGGAGGGTCCCCCCCGGATGGCCGCGGTCACCCTGGAAGAGACGCTGGTGGTGATCGAGTTGTCGGCGACCGGAGGCAAGATCGTCGCCCGGGTGGGCTGATGCCACCACGCGTTGCGATCTGCTTCCACGGTTTTATGCGCACTGGCGCGTCGATGTGGTGGCTGTCCCGTCGCTTGCGTCGCGCCGGCTTCATCGACGTGGCCCTCCCGACCTTCGGCTACCATCTCCACCCGCTCGCCGAGTGCGCCGAGGCCGCTGCGAGTGCGGTACGAGCGCTGTCCTCGCGGCATCCTGATGCCGAGCTCCACCTGGTGACCCACAGCTACGGGGGGGTCCTGGCGCGCGCCACCTGGGCGTCCCACGAGCTGCCCGCCTTACGACGCGGCGTGCTCATCTCGCCGCCGAATCAGGGCGCGGCCGCCGCGGACTTCGCTCGCAAGGTGCTCCCGGTGCACCACGTGGGCTGGGATCCCTTCGGCCCCATGCGTCCAGGCGTCCCCGCCCACTGGCCGCTCCCCCCCGGCGAGATTGGCATCCTCACCGGCGGCACCGGCACGCCCCGCGGCTACAACCCGCTCTTCGGCGAAGACAACGATGGCACGGTCACCGTGGAGGAGGCCCGCCACCAAGGTGCCGTCGATTTCCTCGTTGTCCCCGTGCAGCATAGCCTCACGATTCTTGCGCCCACGGTGCTTGACCGAGTGGTGCGGTTTTTGGAGGAGGGGCGGTTTTAGCTTCAACTACATGCAGTCGTAGTAATTGTCGGCGTCGTTGGACTCCAAGCAGGAGCCACCGTCGTCGATGAGCACGTAGGCCAGGTGCCCCGCGTCAGCAATGGTAGAGCTGAACAGGGTGGTCGCGTTGGCCACGATGTCGTTGGGGGTGAAAACCGTTTCGAGGGTGAAGCCGGACTCCGGGGCGTTGTCGTGGCAGATGTCGTAGTCGCCCGAGTTGGGGCCTGGACCCACGAGGCAATCCTCGCCGTACCAACCGTTCTCGCTCTGCTCCGACATGCCGAACGCATAGTTGCCGCTCCCGTTGGTGATCGCGAGGGTGGCGCCGCTGGCGCTCCAGACGACGTAGAAAGAGAGGTCGCTGTCGCTGTCGGAATCGCTGTCGGAGTCGGAGTCGGAGTCGGAGTCGGAGTCGGAGTCGGTGTCGGTGTCGGTGTCGGTGTCGGTGTCGGTGTCGCCGTCGCCGTCGCTGTCGCTGTCACCGTCACTGTCGGCATCGGTGTCAGAGTCGCCGGCGTCCCCGCAGAAGACGTGCCCCTCGCAGCCGCCGTCATCACAATCGGTCAGGCCGTCGCCGTCGTTGTCGGTGGCGTCGAGGCACTCGCCATCCGTGGCGCCCTCCTCCTCAGCCGGGCTCGCACAACCAAGGACGATAAGCAGGGGGGGCAGGGCGAACGTGAGCATCGGGACTCCGGTCGGAAGCTGTCGTAATTCGGGGGGCGTGGCACGCAGCGGCGCCCGGTGCCGCCACTGCGGCGCTCAACCCCCCTTGCCCGTCGCCGGACCCGCGAGGATCCGGAACACCACGCGGCGGTTGACCTCGCGCGCGTCGGCTCCGGTTCCGACCTGAAGCGGCTGAGCCTCGCCGTAGCCACGCGCCACGAGGCGGTCGGGCTCGATTCCCTGGCCGATGAGGTACTTGCGCACCGCCTCCGCCCGCCGCTGCGACAGCTCGACGTTGTAGTCGTCGGCACCCTGGTCGTCGGTGTGGCCCTGCACCTCCACCAGGCGTAGCTCGGTGTGGTTCTCCAGGGTGCCGGCGACGTCATCGAGGATGCGGTAGCTCTCGGCCGTGATCGTGGCGCTGTCGAGGTCGAAGAACACCTTGTCGCGGATGTCGACGCGGTCCTTGAGCACCACCACGCGACTGACGCCGAGTGTCACCGACACGCTCTTCTTCTCGTCGCGCGCGACCTGCACGCGCAGGCGCTCCGGCCGATACCCCTCCGCCCACACGGACAGCTCCACCTCGCCGCTGGGGACCGGCTCGGTGCCGAGCCCGTCGCCGCCAGTGGTGAACTTCCGGCCTTCGCCAAGCAGGGTGACGAGCGCCGCGATGGGCTGGCCGGCCTCGTTCTGGACCGTCAGGATGAGCGTGCCCCCGACCGCTGCAGGCGCCAACTGGAAGGCCTGCTCGTGGCGAGGCGCGTCCGGAACTATCAAGCGTGCTTCGGTCGCGACAAAGCGGGGTGCCCTGACACGAGCTGAGTATTCACCGGGTGGAAGTGACCGTGTGAGTTCGCCATCCGGAAGCGTCCAGCGACCAATCTCGGGGCCGCTGGTCAGCTCGACCGAGGCGCCGGCAAGCCGCCGACCTTCGCCATCGGTGACCACGAGGTGGGTGGGGACCATGCCGGCGTCGGGGCAGCCATCGGCGTCGTCTTTGCCGTTGTGGTCTTCGGCCTGGTCGGGGCAGAGGTCCTGGCCGTCGGCGATGCCATCGCCATCGCGGTCAGGGCCGTGGGAGATGCGCGCTGCCTCCGCGCGCGGCTGCCATCCGAGCCCACCCAACAGTCTGAACTCCGGAGCGCCGATGCCAGTTCCGAGGCCGGTGCCGGCGCCGAGCGAGGCGACGAGGTTGGGGCCCAGCTTCGCCCGGCCACCCAGGCGCCACTCGACGGGGCTGGCCCCGACGGTGTCCTTGGTGGAGAGCGCCGACTCACCCTCCAGCTCCGCCACCGCGGCGAAGGTTTCGCCCAGCGGCACCGAGACGCCCGCACCCCACTCGAATCGGCTGCCCCAGCTCAGCTCACCGAGCGTGGCCGGGGAGGCGATGTGCACGCCAAGATTTGCCACGGCGACGACGGCCTTGCCCGCGGTGAGACTCAGGCCCGTGCCGATCTCCGGGGAGCCCGTGCCGACGTAGGCCGCGCCAGCACCCGTGGGCAGACCGACGTCGCCGTAGACGCCCAGGCCAAGGAGGCCATCGTCGCGCCGCACAATCTCCCCGAGCACGCCCAGGCGCAGGTCGCCGAGCGCGAAGGTGGGGTCCATCAGGTCGCCATCGACGCTGTGGAGGGGAAGAGCAAGCGTAAAAGCAAGGCGACGGCTCGCCCAGCTCGCGCCCAGATCGACGGTGGCCGCCGAGCCGAGGAGCACCAGCGGCGCGCTGTCGTCGTCGTAGGTGTATTGGAGCGGTCGCGAGGCGTAGTTGACGCCCAGGCCCAGCCCGAAGCCCGGCGCGTGGGCGGTGCTGTCATGGAGCGAGAAGAACGTCGCCGACTCGAACGCCGGTTGGTAGCGCTGGGCGTTGACCGTGGGGTCGGCCGCCGCGGCCGGGGAGGGGATCGCCGCCAACGCCGCCAGCGCCGTCACGCCCACCGCCGCGCGGCGCCGTCGCCGCCGAACCAGCAAAAGTGCCGCCCCCAGCACGCCAATCACCGTGGTCGCGCCGCCACCTGTCGAGCACGAGCCGCCGGTGTAGTGGCCGCCGCACAGCCCGTCCACGCAGGTGGTGCCGGAGTCCGTCGGCGCGGTGTCGATCGGGTCGGCACAGCCTTCGGGGTCGCTCGCGCCGTCGAGGCGGTCCGGTAGCTCGTCGCAGTCCTCGTCGTCCTCGCAGCTCTCGGCGGCGTCCCCGAGCCCATCGGCGTCGGTGTCCGGGTCGTCGGGGTTGCTGCCACAGGCGGCCTCGTCGCCGTTGGTGACCCCGTCGCCGTCGCGATCAGCGCAGTCGCCGCTCTCGTCGTCGAGGTCGTACGCGTCGATGATGCCGTCGCAGTCAGCGTCGCCTTCGGGCTCGTCGCCGTCGAGCACGCCGTTGTTGTCGCTGTCGGGGTCTTGCCAGGTGGGCAGTGCGTCCTCGTCAAGGTCGTCGTCGCTGTCGTCCTCGGGGGTCGGGTCCTCGTCCACAGTGGGGAGGCCGTCGTTGTCGTCGTCGTCGTCGCAGAAGTCGGGGAGGCCGTCGCCATCGCTGTCCACGAGCCCCTCTTCGGCGTCGGGGCGCCCGTCAGCGTCGCCGTCGACGAAGTCGCCGCCGCAGGCGCCCTCGAGCGCGTCGGAGATCCCGTCTTCGTCGGCGTCGATGTCGTCGGTGGGGTCTTGGGGGTCGGTCTCCCACATGTCGATGCCGCCGTTGGCGTTGCGGTCTTCGAGCTGATCCAAGAGCGTGCCGCCATCGGTGTCGTCACGGTTGGGGTCGGTCGTGGTGACCGGGTCGACGTCGGCCACAAAACACCCGACGGTGACGTCGGTATCGGGCATCGCGAGATCGATCCCCAGCTCCAGGCCGTCGGAGAGCGTGTCGCCATCGCTGTCACAGCGGAGCGGGTCGCTTGCGTAGGTGCCGATTTCCTCGCCGTCGGAGACGCCGTCGTCGTCGCTGTCGGCATCGGTGGCATCGGTGCCGAGGGCGTCTTCGTCCAGGTCCAGGGCACCGTCGCCGTCCTGATCGATGCCCAGGCTGTCGCTCCAGACGTCGGCCAGGGTGCCGAGGGCGCTGCTGTCGTCGAACCCGCACAGGTCCGCGTCGGCGCCGATGGGGGTGCTGGTGGCGCCGGTGACCGCCGCGAGCCGGAAGGTGGACCGGCTGGAGAAGGAGCCCGGCAGTTCGCTCAGGTCCACGCTCACGTCGATGAACCAGTCGCCGAGGGTGTGCAGCGAGGTGTCGGCCTCGCCCACCTGGTAGTGGCTGGTGTTGACGTCCACGAGGTCCAGCGCCACTGCATCGACGCCCGGGTCGCCGCCGCTGTTCCGGTACAGGTAGACCGTCGGCGAGGCGCCTGTCAGCGCCAGCACATACTCGAAGTTGGCGTCGTCCCCATCGGTGTCGAGCAGGAATGACCAGTCCACCGCCTGTAGGAAGGGCCCAATGTTGCCCGAGGGGTCGTCGTCGACGCGCATCCGCACGAAGAGCTCGTTGCCGTCGGTGCTCCAGTACAAGGCCGCCGCGGTCAGCGCCGCGTCGCCGACGCAGTCGATGGAGTCGTCGTAGCCCAGGCCGTCGCGGTCGTGGTCGTCGACCACGTCCACCACGTCGATCCCCCCGACCTGAACCGCGGTCCAGTCATCGTCGGTGGCGGGCCAGGCGAAGGCGGGAGAGTTGACGAGCAACAACAGCATGATTGGACCCTTGACGCGTCAAGTGTACCGCTTCGGGGGAGGCTTGTCCAGCACCGGAGGGGCGATGCCCCACGCCGGGACGCGAGGCTCACGGGGGGTCGGTGGGCATCGCGGCGCCGACGACAGCGCGAGCGCTTCGCGGATAGGCCCTCGGCCATGGACACGCCCGCGCCGCTCCGCCCCGCCGCGACGATTCTGCTCTTGCGGGACAGCGCCGACGGGCCCGAGGTCTGGCTGATGGAGCGCGCGCGCACCGTCGGCTTCATGGCTTCGGCGTGGGTGTTCCCCGGCGGGCGGGTCGATCCGGGCGATGACTCTGCCGCGGCGGTTGGCGGCGACCTCGCCAGGGTGCCTCGGCACTTCTGGGTGGCGGCGGCTCGTGAGCTGCACGAGGAGGCGGGCGTCGCCCTGCGCGACGGCGACGCCTGGGACCTCGGCGGCATGCGGGTGTGGGCGCACTGGGTCACGCCCGAGGTGGAGGCGCGTCGCTACGACACCTGGTTCTTCGCGGCGCGGCTGCCGCCGGGCGCGGTCGCGGTGATCGACGGTCAGGAAGCCAGTCGCGGTGGCTGGTACCGCCCGGCCGACGCCCTGGCGCGGTCCGAGCGGGGGGAGCTCCCGGTGGCGCCGCCCACCCTGCGCACGCTGACGGAGCTGCTCCCTTACGGCTCGGTAGAGGCGATCCTGGCCGCGCCGCGGCATACTCCTCCCATCATGCCGAAATTCCTAGACGTCGCCGGCACCCTTCACGTTCTTCTGCCCGGCGATCCCGACCACCCGTCAACCGAGCGCGTCGATCCTCCGTGGCGCTACGCATTCTCTGCCGGCCGGTGGTGGGCTTCCAGGTGACGGCCCTCGCTACCGACTATGCGGCCCCAGAAGCGCGCCCCCAAGGAGTATCGCCCCTCACACGCGCGTCCGGGCCCCGCCGGACGCCCTCGCGTCGGTGTCAGGCGCGAAAAATGGCGGTTCGTCCGTGGGACGATGTCGCCTCCTGGCGCCGCCGCAGCCGCGGACGCGCTTTTTGGGCACCATGCTCCCGGAGGACGCGCTTTTTTTGGGGGATACTCGACCCGCGGGGGGCGCCGCCGTGATCCTCCTCGAACCCGCGGCCATTCACCTCGTCGCGGACGCCCAGCCCCCCGGCGCAACCCCGCGCTTCCCCGGGGCCGCCGGCGCCCTCGCCCGCCATTGGGTCCTCCGCGGCGACGACGCACCGCTGTTAGCGCGCTCTCTCCTTGCTCGCGGCACCATCGAGCGCGCCTGGGTCGCGATGCGTCCGGCGCCCCCCCCGCTTGGCGACATTCCCCCAGAGACGCCCACCTTCGAGCAAGCGTGGCGCGACGCTTTCCCGGCCGGCTTTGGATTTTTCGGCGCCGAGGCATGGCCCGGCGGGCGCGGCGAGAACGTCACCATCGTCGATATCGAGTTTGCGTGGGACCCGACGCACGAGGAGCTCCGCGACCTCGCCGTCGAGCCCCTCGGCGGTGTCGCCGACGCGACCTGGGCTTTTCACGGCACCGGCGTGCTGGGTATCCTTGCTGCCGCCGACAACGGCTTCGGCGTGACCGGAGCGGCGCCACTCGCCGACGTTGTCGTGCAGCACCCCTACTTCGAGCTCGGCGCCGCCTTCGAGTACGACGTTGCCCGCGCCGTCGTCGACGCCGCGGCCGCGCTCTCGGCCGGTGACGTGATCCTGCTCGAGCAGCAGGTGTACGGCCCGAACCAGGAGTTCATGCCTGCCAGCTACGACCCCGCAGTCCGGGATGCCATCCGCATCGCCACGGCCGCAGGCATCGTCGTCATCGAACCCGCCGGCAATGACGACGTGGACCTCGACGACCCGGTGTGGGAGGGCGCTTTCCTCGACGACACTGGCGTCATCCGCGTCGGCGCCGGCACCTCGTCGTTTGAAGGGGTGCCGCGCTTTGAGGTCGGCTCCAATCACGGGACCGCGGTGCACGTCCAGGGGTGGGGAGGGGACATCGTCACCTGCGCCGGGCCGCCCTACACCGACCTCTTCTACCCGGAGGACGACCCTCGCCAGGCGTACACCTCCTTCTTCGCGGGCACCAGCGGCGCCTCGGCCCTCGTGGCGGGCGCGGCCGCGGTGCTCCAGTCCACCAGCCTCGCCGTCCGCGGCGAGCCGCTGACTCCCCGCGAACTGCGCGCGGCCTTGGTTTCAGCGGGGTGGGCCCAGGCCGGGGGTTCTCCGGAGATCGGACCGATGCCCGACGTGCGGCGGATGTTACGAAGTTGGATGGTGCCGTAGCGGGTGCGGGTGGGCGATGCCGCGGGCCAGGGCGCGAGGCTCACCGGAGCAGTCCGGCATCGCGGCGCCACCGACGCTTCGGTGCCGCTATTGGAGGTCGGCCAACGATTGGGTCGCAGCCGCCACGAGCTCTGGATTCCCGGCCGCGCGGGCCACCTCGATGGCCGCCGTGAGCGCCGCGGCGGTGGTGGGGATTGACCCCGCGGCATAGACCGCCGCCCTCCCGGAAGCCCGATGGTCCCCCGCTACAGCACTCCTGAGATGGTCGCGATCTGGGCGCCCGAACGCCGCTTCCAGGTGATGCTGGAGGTGGAGCTGCTCGCGTGCGAGGCGATGGAATCCCGCGGTGAGGTGCCCGCGGGGACGGCCGCCGTCTGTCGCGAGCGTGCCCGCTTTGACATCGATCGCATCGATGAGATCGAGCGCACCGTCAAGCACGACGTCATCGCGTTTCTGACCAACGTCAACGAACACATCGGCGAGCCGGGGCGGCACCTGCACAAGGGCATGACCTCCTCCGACGTGCTCGACACGGCGCTGGGGGTGCAGTTGGCGGAGGCGGGGGAGCTGTTGCGTCGCGAGTTGAACACGGTATTGGACGCGCTGCGCTTGCGCGCGGAGGAGCACGTCGACACCGTCTGCATCGGCCGCAGCCACGGCATCCACGCCGAGCCGACCACTTTCGGGTGGAAGCTGGCCATCCTGTGGGACGAACTTCGGCGCGGTCGCGAGCGGCTGGATCACGCGATACGCGACATCTCCGTGGGCAAGATCAGCGGTGCGGTGGGCACCTTCGCGCATGTCGACCCCGCGGTCGAGGCGTACGTGTGCCAGAAGCTGCGGTTGACGCCGGCGCCCGCCTCCAATCAGATCGTCCAGCGTGACCGGCACGCGTTCTTCTTCAACGTCCTCGCGCTGGTCGCGACCAGCATCGAGAAGTTCGCAGTGGAGGTCCGGCACCTCCAGCGCACCGAAGTCGCCGAAGTCGAAGAGGCGTTCACGGCGGGTCAGAAGGGCAGCAGCGCCATGCCGCACAAGCGCAATCCCATTCTCAGCGAAAACCTCACCGGCCTCGCCCGGCTGATGCGCGGCTACGCGCAGGCGGCGATGGAGGATGTGCCGCTGTGGCACGAGCGCGACATCAGCCACAGCTCGGTCGAGCGGGTGATCGCTCCCGACGCCACGATCACCCTCCACTTCATGCTGCGACGGCTGAGGGGACTGGTGGCCGGCTTGGTGGTGTACCCCGAGAACATGAGGCGGAACCTACAGAAGAGCGGCGGCATCTACTTCTCGCAGAAGGTACTTCTGGCGCTCGTCGAGGCGGGGCTCAGTCGCGAGGACGCCTACGCTCGGGTCCAGAAGGGGGCCATGGTGGTCTTTGCGCAGGGCGGCTGGCTCCCGGACCTGCTCGCAGCGGACCCGGAGGTGGGCGGCGTGCTCGGCGCGGAGCGGGTGATCGCGCTGTGCGATCTCGGTTGGTACGTCCGGCACGCGCGGACCGTCCAGGTGCGGGTTTTCGCTGGGGCGTGACCAGGGTGGTGCTCTGCACCGCTTCTGCACCACAGCGGGGCGATTGGCGACTATGCTTCATCCGATGGTCCTGCTTTTCACGCTCGGCTGCATCCACCAGGTCTCCTGGACGGAAGAGTATGCCGCTCGTTATCCAGCACCAACCACGCGAGTTGCCGTGGTGGCAATGGAGCAGGCCTGTCGCCCGTTGGCACAGGCAGTCATCGACGCGCTGAAGTCGCGCCCAGGGGTCGAGGTCAGCCCCGATGCAACGCAGCGGTTGTTCGTCACGTCCTGCGACGACCTGGTCACGACCGCTGTCGATGTCGAAGGCACCTACCCGGGGCTGACGTACTCCAACAGCGTGTACTTCGAGCGGCGGCGGTATCGACTGCACGGGTGGGCGCGCGGGGAAATCGAGGTGCAATCGCCCGGCCTGGCGCCGATGAAGTTTGCGGCGGTGGCCGAGCGCGATCAGCGGGGCGCGTGGATCGATGGCGGGGATGTCGACATCCCGGCTTCACCGCAGCTTCGCGCCCGGTTGGCCGAGGAGGTCGCCGACGGCCTGGTCCAGAACCTCGTGCCCCTGCCCGAGACCGTCCGGCGCACCGTGTACGCCGACCCCGAGCCCGGCACCGCGCGCCAGCTCCACAACGACGCCGTCGCGGCCGAGCGGGCGGGAAACCTGGACGAAGCGATGCGACTGGCCCGTGCCGCCTACGCAGCCGACCCCGGTCCGGCCTCGATGGACTACGTCGAGCTCCTGGACCATCGCGCCGAAACGATCAACTACGCCTCCAAAGCCGACTAGCGGCTACCCGCCCATCTCGACGCCGACGGCGCGGGCGGTCATGATCAGCTCCCCGTGGGCATCGACGATGCGATTATAGCCGACGGCTTCCGTCAGTTGCACACCGACTACCTTTCCGTCGCGTAGCGCCACCATCTCGCCCCAGCGATCGGCCGCGGCAAGATCGACGGCAGCGACGCCGAAGCGGGTGGCCAACACCCGGTCATAGGCGTCGGGCGAGCCGCCGCGCTGCAGGTGGCCGAGCACGGTCAGCCGAATGTCGAGCTCCGGCTCCGCCGCTTCGAGCGCGTCCACCACGAGCTGGCCGGCGCGCCCGCTGGTCGTCGCGGCGCCCACCGGCCGAGCCGACTCCGACACCACGATGAGGGAGAACCGCCGCCCGATGTTTCGGCGCTGTTCGAGCTTGGCCCGGATGCGCTCCAGCTCCCACGGAATTTCTGGGATCAAGATGACATCGGCCCCGCCGGCGATGCCCCCGTGCAAAGCGATGAAGCCTGCGTCGCGACCCATCACCTCGACCACGATGCAGCGGTCGTGGCTCTCAGCGGTGGTGTGCAGTCGGTCGAGCGCGTCGGTCACACAATCGACCGCCGATTGAAAGCCGAAGGTCTGGTCGGTGGCGCCGAGGTCGTTGTCGATGGTCTTGGGCACGCCGATCACCGGCACGCCGTGTTCCCGCATGAGCTTTTCGGCGATGCGCATGGTGCCGTCGCCGCCGATGACAATGAGCCCCTCCATCCCCAGGCGATCCAGCTCGACCCGCACGTCGTGCGCGTGATTGCGGCCGTCCTTCCACTTGAAGGGATCGCCCCGGTTGGTGGTGCCGAGCACCGTCCCACCCCGACTCAACAGCCCGCCACACGAGCGCGGGACCAGCCGACGCAGGCGCATCGGCCGCGCAATGAGCCCGTCGAAGGCGTCCTCCACCCCGGTCAAGAGCCAGCCCTTGTGGCCCACGGCGTACTTCACCACCGCGCGGATGACCGCGTTGAGCCCCGGAGCGTCGCCGCCGCCGGTCAGGATGCCCACGTGCCGTGACATGCTCAAGCCTCCGCGCCCGGGTAACAGAGGCGATGGCAACGGGGCAGCCCCCACACACAGTCGTCACCCTTTGCTGGTCGCAGGTCGAACCCACGCGGGGCGATTACGACGACGGGGCCGTGGATGAGATCATCACCGCGGTGCGGGGAGCGCGCGCCACCGGCATCGAGCCGTTTGTCGTGCTTCACGATGGCGGTTTCCCCGACTGGGTGATCGAGCGCCATGGATGGCTCGACCCCGACGTTCTGGCGGCGTGGGGCTGCTACGTCGATCGTGTCGCCCAACGCGCGGGCGTGCATGTGCGGCGCTGGGTGCCGATCCGCGGACCCTTCGAGGAGGCCGCATGGTACGACCGGGAGGGCAAGGCCGTGCTGCGAGTCCTGCTCGAGGCGCACGCGATTGCGTACCTACACCTACGACGCAGCCAGGGCCACGGTGGCAGCGCTCCGGACGTGGGCACCATCGCGACATGGGGGCGTGCGCCCGTGGGTGCGCGCGAGCGGGCGCGCCGGGCGGTGGGGGTCGGGGAAGGGGCGGACGCCTGGGTCAAGGTACTGGCCACGGGCACGCTGGCGCCCCCGTTTGCACTGTTCGGGGAGCTGCCCAACGGCACCCCGGCGCTGGACTTCATCGGCGTGGAGTGGGGCGGCCCCGAGGGCGCGGCGGCCGCGACCGTCCAGCGCCTGGAGGCGTGGGGAAAAAGGGTGTTTCGGGTCGGGGGGGGTCAGGCCTGGGCTACGCTGCCGCCCCCCGCTCAATCTCCGCCTTGAGCCGCCGCAGCCGCGCCAGGATCGCGAGGCCGCCGCCGAACATGACGATGGCGCCCCATTGCGCGGGGGTCAGCCCGCTCCATCGAACATCGGCTGTCGGGAAGCCCGCGATTTCGTCGGTGCGCCTGAGGAAGTCCATGAAGAACCGGACCGGCGCGTAGACGACGCACCACAGCGCGAGGAAACTGCCGGCGGGCCAGGGTTTGTTTCGGACCGCGAAGAAGAGCGCCGCGATCAGCATGGCAAACAGGCACTCGTAGAGCCCCAGGTCGTGGCGGACGCCCATTCCCTGACGCATCTGGTCGAAGTTGACCGCCAAGAAGAAGTCGGTCGGCCGCCCGATATGGTCGTGGACGATCGAGCAGCCGGCGCGGCCGAAGATCCACGCGAAGGGGAAGGAGTACATGATGACGTCGGCGTGGGTCCAGTAGTCGACCTTGCGGATGAACTTGAAGAACACGATCGAGCCGATCACCGCGCCGAGGAAGCCGCCAAAGCTCGAAAAGCCCGCCCAGATCTCGTAGATCGCCGCGAAGCCCTCCTCGTCGATCTTCTCGGGGTGGTACGCCAGCACGTGGACCAGATGTCCGCCCACGAAGCCCGACATCACGATGAAGACCAACGCGTCGATGATGTCGCGGACGTCGAGTCCTTTGGCCAACCCCCGCGCCCGGGCGATCTCCAGGCCCAAGACAAAGCCGATGGTGACGAGGATCCCCCACGGATCGAGCGGCACCGGGCCGAGGTGGTACGTCGGGATGTGGATGTACGGGACCATGCGCCGGGATAACCCGCCGGCGCCGGGCTTCCGGCGGGAGGCTTCATGTCCGTGTACACCAACGACGTGCTCATCGAGGGTGTCCGGCGGGACGACGTGCTCGCCTGGCTCAGTGAACCCCGGAACCACCGCGCCATCGTCGACAGCGCCTGGGATGGCCTGCGCGAAACCGGGACGGGCTGCTTCGAGCTCGACGTCAAGAGTCGGCCCCGGCCGCGGGTTCTCTCTTACGTCTTCGACCGTCTGGACGAGGAGCACGGCGGCCGGCGCATCCACGTGGCCCTGTCCGGTCGGCACATCAACGGGAAGCTCCACTACAGCCTCAGGACGATGAAGCCGAGCACCAACACGCTGGTGACGCTGCACGTCGACCTCGACGGGAACGGCTACCTGCTCCTCGCCGCGGAGGCCCTGGGCCTGCGAGAGCGTCTGGATGCGGGTTTCCGTAAGATGACCGAGAACATCAAGGCCCAGGTGCTGGCCGCCCGGGTGCTATGATCTCGGGATGCCCAACATCGAGCTGACGCGGTACCCCAACCCGTCCACGTACCGTCAGATCGCGGCCAACGTGTGGGACCACCCCTACGATCCGCACGTGTACGGCTCGTTGGAGGTTCGGGCAGAAAAGCTGCAAGCATGGATTGCCGCCAAGCGGGAGAGCTCCGGCGAAAAGGTGACCGTCAGCCACGCGGTCGCGCGTGCGCTGGCGATGATCATCGCCAAGCACCGAGATCTCAACTCACTGGTGCGCCTCGGCAGCCTCTACCAGCGCAAGGATGTGGACATCTTCATGCAGATCGTGGTCGAGGACGCCGAGCACATCGGCAAGACCGATCTCAGCGGCATCAAGATCAAGAACGCGAACACGCTGGACGTCGTGGCGATGGGGCGGATGATTCGGGAACGCGCGCTGAAGATTCGCGCCGGCGACGACGCGGAGTTCAACCAGACCAAGAAGGGGCTCGCCGGGCTCCCTGGCTTCCTCATCAAACCGGTGCTGCGCTTCCTCGACTTCCTTCAGTACACCCTGAACATCAACCCGAAGTTCCTGGGCACGCCCGGGGATCCTTTCGGCTCGGCGATGGTGACCAACGTCGGCGTATTCGGACTTACGGTCGGGTATGCGCCGTTCTTCCCGCTCGCTCGTACACCAATTATCGTGACCTTGGGCACCATCGAAGAGAAGCCGCTGGTTGTCGATGGGCAGATCGTCATCGGCCGGGTGCTGCACATCAACGGCACCTTCGACCATCGGGTGGTCGATGGCTACCACGGCGGGGTCGTCGCTCGCGAGATGAAGGCGCTTCTGGAGAACCCGGAACGCCTCGACGAGCTGGGGGTTTAGCCGTTGATGCTGACCCTTCTCTGCGCGGCAGCCTTTGCGCTGTCGACGCCCAAGTCGACAGTGGTAGACCTGTGGCGCGGGTACCCCGGTGCCGACAAGGTCTACGTGCAGGTCGGCACTCCCGATGGTGGTACCGCGCTCTTTCTCGTCGATACCGGCGCGGCAGTCTCGGTCGTGACCGAAGAAGCGGCGGAGCGGTTGGGCCTGACTTCGGTCGACGCCGGGGGGCGGGTCGCCGGCCTGTCGGGGAGCGTCGCCTGGCGGCGGGCCACGCTGCCCTGGATCCAGATCGGCGACTTCCGTATTGACAATGTCGATGTCGCGACCGGGGTCCCTGGCATCCCCGATCACGCTGGCGCCATCCCCGTAGATGGCATCCTCGGCCACAACGTTTGGCGAAATTGGACGCTGGTGGTCGACTACCCGGCCGATCGGCTGGAGCTGCACCGTCCGGGCACCTACAAGCCGCGCGGGAAGGGTCAGGGGGTGAGCGTCACCAGCACCCACGTGGGCGTCGATGTGCGCATCGAAGCGTCGCGCGCGCACTCGGGTGGGGGCAAGTTCGTGGCCGCCACGGTGGGCATCGAGATTGACACCGGCGCCGGCGACACCAGTCTGTGGTGCCAGACCGGCGAGCCCTTTCGGGAGTTGACCACGCTCGGGGTGGAGCCGGTCTTTGGCATCGGCGCGGCGCTCGACAAGGTGCCCGACTTCCAGTTCTTGACCGAGACCCGTCATATTCCCGCCACGCTCATCGAGGTAGGCGGGCGCAGCATCAAGCGGACGCTCCCCATTCGTTGGTCCAGTCCGGACAACCCCGCCGCTGATGTTTGCGCCGTCTCCCGTGGGTTGCTCGGCTACTCGACGCTTGGCGTCTGGCGCACGGTCATCGACTACCCGGGGCAGCGGCTGGTGCTCGAAGCCCCCCGGACGCGCCGGACCTTCGATGCGATGGCCGCGTGGCTCAAACAGGACGCCGCCCGCCATGCCGAGGCGCTCGCGGCCGGGGACCTGCGGTCGGCGGGCGAGCGCGCGCGGGTGCTCATCGCCCATGACGAGCTGCCAGCGGCAAGGGAGCTCGTGTCTCGTGCGCTGGCTGCCAACGCCCACGAACCCGTTCTGGTCGCGCTCGCAGCGCGGATCGAACGTTTTGACGGGAACGATGAAGCGTCCATCGAGCGGCTCGCGGTCCTCAGCCCGGTCGAGATGGTCGAAGAGGGCATCTGGGGCGAGCTGATCGGCACGCTCATCGCGCTGGGCCGCGAAAAAGAGGCGTTGACGCGCGCTGAGGCGTCGTTGTCAGTCCCCGTGAACGACCCCGACGTCCGTCAGGAGTTGCTTGTCGCCTACTCTGACGTGCTCCTGGCGCTGGGTCGGCCCGCCGAAGCCGAGCGGGCGCTCGACGAGGCGATCGCCGTCGATCGCGGCGGCAGCGGCTTCCTGTTCCGCCGGGCGCTCGTCGCGCTGGAATCGGGCGATCGCTACGGCGCGATCACGACGCTTCGGCAACTTTTGGACGTGTACCCGGTCGGCGGCCACCCGATGTGGCTGTACGCGATGTCGCTGAAGGACGCTGATCGCGCCACCTTCCGCGCCGACGTCGACCGGGCCCTAGGGAGATTGCATCCAGGAGCGGAGCCCCTCGACTTCGTGGGCGCGGCGCTGCACCTCGTGCGTGACGATGCCGCCGCGAAGGCCGCGCTCAGCGCCGGGTACGAGCGGGACTGCAAGCCCTTCCGGCGCGGCCCTGGTCGCGACAACTGCGACGCATGGTACTGGGCGCTGGGCGAGGAGCGCGTGGCCGATGCGCAGCGCGCCAGCGCGCGGGCGGTCGCCGCCGATCCAAACAATGCCGCTTATCGCGACACTGCCGCGGTGGTCGCCTACGCGGCCGGCGACGTCGCACAAGCGAGCGTGCAGGCGCAGGCCGCGGCGCGCCTGAGTCCCGACGATCCCTACCTGATCTGGCAGGCACGCCGCTTCAGCCACGCGGCGAAGGCGCGCGGGACACCGTGATCCTCCTCGCGCTGTGGGCGCTCGCCACCGAACCCCACATCGATCCGGACGTGGTGGTACGGCTCTCGGATGCGCCCGCCCCGCCCGAGTTCGCCACGGTGACGTCGGTCTACGACGGGGACACCGTGACGCTCGACACCCGCGACAAGGTGCGCCTCCGTTGGGTCAACACGCCCGAGCTCAAGCCAGCCGAGCAGTACGGTCCGGAGGCGCGCGAGCTGGCCGCGTCGCTGGTGCTTCAGAAGCGGGTGAGGCTGTTGAGCGACGGCAAGCGTGACGGCTACGGACGCATCCTCGCCGGCCTCGAAGTTGAGGGAAAGAATCTGTCGGTCGCGCTCGTGGAGGCTGGGCTCGCCCACGTCTTCGTGATCCCGCCGGACCCGACCGACTTGACCGCGCTCTTCGCTGCGCAGGAAAAGGCGCGCAAGGCACGCCGAGGGATATGGTCCACCGAGCGCTTCCAGGGCGCGCTGCACATCACGTCGTTCCACGCCAACGCCGACGGCGATGACCGGCAGAACGTCAACGGTGAGTACTTGCGCGTCGCCAACATCTCCGCGGCGCCGCTGAACCTTGCCGGGTACCACATCGCCGACATCTCAGGCCGCAACTGGCCGCTCCCCGAGGTGATCGTGCCCTTGGGCAACACCTTCAAGTTGCACAGCGGCCGCGGCGTCGATGCCGTGGACCCGACCGCCCAACTGGAGTTGTACCTTGGAAGCGGCGACCCGATCTGGAACAACGGGGAAGATCGCGCTACGATCTATGACCGCTATGGACGCGTCGTGGACTCCCGCGCGCACCACGTGGACCGCCCCAACCCCTGAGGTGGCGTGGACAAAACCGTCTTTGTGGTCATCAACGGCTGGTACTCGTCGGCGCCCGTGCTGTGGGCGCTTTTCGACTCGTGGATGGCGGTAGCCGCATTGGTCCTGCTCTGCCTCGGCCTCTGCTATTTGCGGCAGGAGCAGCGTTGGCTTTTACCGGCGCTCCTCGCGGTGGCGCTGACGGACATGGGCGTGGTGCGGGTGTTCAAGCCGCTGGTCGCCCGGGAGCGGCCGTGCGCCGTACTCGAGCGCAGCTACGTTCCCCGCGATGAATTCGGTCCCCATTGTGGGTCCGGGTCGGCGATGCCCTCCGCCCACGCGGCCAACACGATGGCGCTCGCCGCGGTCCTGGGCTTCCCCGAGCTGGCGCTCATCTCCGCGGTGGTCGGCGTCTCCCGCGTGACCACGGGCCAGCACTGGCCGAGCGATGTGCTCGCCGGCTGGGCGATCGGTCTCTGCTCGGGGAGCGCGGTGCGGTGGGCTTTTCGGAGGTTCTTGGGTTGGCCGTGAGGGCGGTGTTCGTCGACGCGGGGGGCACCCTTTTGCGCCCGCGTGAGCCCGTCGGCGTGACCTACGCCCGCGCGGCGCGCGTACGTGGCCATCCTTGCGACCCGGTGGAGGTGGAGCGCCGCTTCCGCGCCGCGTTCTGCGCCCGGCGGCACCAAGCACAAGAGGGCGACGGGCGCGCGTTCTGGGCGCCGCTGGTCGCTGAGGCGGTCGGCGTGCACGACGAGGCGCTTTTCGAAGCGCTCTATGAATGGTATTCGCGGCCCCGCGCCTGGTGGGTCGACACAGAAGCGCTTCGCGTCCTCGGCGACCTGTCGCGTGCGGGCATCCGCGTCGCGATCCTGTCCAACTGGGACCTGCGCCTGCGCGACCTGTTCCACCGCTTTGCGCTCGACCGGCTTTTTGGGGCGCTCGTGGTCTCCGCCGAGCACGGCATCGAGAAGCCGGATCCGCGCATCTTCGAGATCGCGTGCCGCGTGGTCGGGGTGGCGCCGCGTGAGGCGATCCACGTGGGCGATGACGCTGAAAAGGATGTTGCCGGCGCATCTCGCGCGGGGCTTGTGGGGCTGCATTACGATGACGATCGAGGCTGGCGGGGGGTCGAGGCGGAGATCGCCCGGCTGCGCCGGTCGTCAGGCATGTATGCTCGAAACTGACGCTCTTGACGCGTCAAGATTTGCTCGATCCTGAGATTTCGTTAGCTGGCGCGGTGTTTCGTCGGCTGCGCCTCCTCCCGCTCTGCCTGCTCGCCTTCGCGGCCGTGCCGGCGATGCCGATCGGAGCCGGGGTTCCCGACGAAGACCGCGCGATTGACGAGAGCCGTGCGCTCCGTGACGAGGTCGCAGCCCTTTGGCTGGGGCTCGACACCGGCGCGGCGGTCGAGGGGGTCGGTGCCCGTGTCGACGCGCTCGTCGCGGCGCAGCCGCGGGCGCTGCTGGCCAGTTCCAGCGCGTCGCCCGGACTCGCGGCCGCCTTCGACGCGCTGGTGGCGCTGCGGATTCGCGTGCTTGTCGCTGCGACGCCGTTGCCAACGGGTCGGAAGGGGGAGTTCCTCGCGTCGGTGCTTCCTGGCGCGACCTTCGGCGACGTCGTCTTCGGCGTGCCGACCAGTGTCACGGTCGCGCAGGCCATCCTCGAAAGCGGTTGGGGCAAGAGCGCGCCTGGCTTCAACCTTTTCGGTATGAAGGGTGGGGGTCCAGCGGGCTCTTCCAAGCGCCGCGTGGTCGAGTACCACCGCGGCAAGCGCGGCCACCGCCACCACGAGTTCCGGCTGTACCATTCGTTCGCGGAGTCGCTCGCGGATCACTCCCGTGTGCTGGCGACGGCTGATCGCTACGCGCCCGCGCGGTTGGTGGCCGAGGATCCCGACGCGTATGCCCGCGCGCTGCAAGGGAAATACGCCACCGACCCCCGCTACGCCCGCAAGTTGGCGGACCTGGCGGAGCGATATGGACTGCGGCGCTTCGATTGGGCGGTGTCCATCACGCCCCTGGTAGCCGCCAACTGATACCCCAAAACGGCCAAGGCCGAGCCACCCTCACGGGTGACCCGGCCGGTGCGACCCGAGATATTACTCCGGGCTGTTCGTGCCTTGTCCTTCGGGGATGGCCTCGGTCGGGCAGATCTCCTGGGCCTGCAGGCCGGCACCTTCGACGACGAGCTGAGCGCCGCCCTCGGTCTCGGCCCACGCGCGCCACCCGGTGCGGGTACCCGCGCGGGCAAACTCCAGGGCCTGCTCGACGGTGTGCGCGGAGTCGACCCAGCCCATGTAGACCGGGCTGGTGCCCCAGCAGATTTCCCCGACCAGCGGTTCGCCGTCCTCGAAGGTTCCGCTACCGTCCATGTCGACGTACACCCGGGGGGTGACCTGGGCGACGACCGTGCCATCCTCCAGCTCGGAGGTCGAAGACGGCGTGCCGGAAACCTCTGCCTGGAAGGTTTCGCCGACCGGCGCGTCGGCATCGATGACGCCGTCGGGTCCTTCGAATGCCACGCGGATGTCGCCGTCGGCGATGGCGCCCGGGGTGCCCTGGATGGAGGCGGCGCTGGGGCCGAGCAGGCGGCTCGGGATGCTGACGATGCGGTCGGTGCTCGACCAGGTGAGCGTCCCGTCGTCGTCGGTGGCCTGGACGTACCAGCCCTTCTTCCCGCCGTCCTTCCCGTTGAAGTACACCACGGACTCCTCGCCGACGCCGTAGTAGCTGTCCGGCTGGCCCTCGGGCATGTCGGAGTAAGCGAAGACCTGGTAGACCACGGGGGCGTCAGGGAACGAGGGGTCCTTGTCGCGGCGTGCGGACCGGGCGGGCAGCGTGATGCTCACCGCGCCGTCGGCGATCGTGCCGCTGCGCAGCACCGAGCCCACGGTGACCTCTCCCGCTTCGTCGTAGCGCACCGAACGGAGGGCGATCTTGATGCCATCCATGGGGAACTCGAAGTTGACGGTGGGGCCGCTCTTGAGCGGGGATTCGTTGAGCTCCGGGGTCTGGGACTCCGGGGCGCAGGCGAAGAAGGCGAGGGTGAGAAAGCTGGTGAAACGCATGGATGGTTGGTCCTCCGTGTCCGTTGGTGGACAAACACTGGATCGGAACGTCGCACCCCGGACATGAGGCGAAAGTGCGGGCAAGCGACCCGAGATGTGAGGTCGCCCTGTTTGCGCCCTATTGGCCGGGGCATTACGGTCAGTGCGCCGGAGCGCCAATGTTCGTCCTCCACCCTCGCGAGTCCGCCATCGCGGCATCGCTGCTCGTGGTGGTGGTGGTGGCGTGCGTGCCCGACGAGACCGATGTCGTCCGTGCCGCTGCTCCGCCCGATCCTGACGCTGCGATCCCGGCCACTCCCGAGTCGGCCCCCCGTCCGCCTGGCGCTGACGATTCCTGGAACGGGGAGGTCTCCGCCCGCATCCGCGACGCCGCGCACTCCTTCGTTCCCGATGGCGATGCTTTCGTCGCCGAGGTGCCGAACCGGGGGCTTGCTGGCCGCTTCGACGCGGAGGGCGCGCAGCTGTGGCTTCGCGACGACACCGTGGCCGTGCGCGTCGCGGGCTTCGGCCGCGACACGATCGAGAGCTCTATGCCGGTGGCGCCGGTGCTGGGCGCGTGTCTCGACGACATGTTCGAGCCCGGCGGGGCTGCGTGCGCCGGATCGAGTACCGGGGTGCGGGCCTGACCGAGTGGTGGGCGAGTTGCGAGGAGGGTTTCCAGCAGGGGTGGACGGTGGCGGTGAAGCCGGAGGGGACGGGGGCCCTCACGCTCGAGCTGGTGGTCGAGGGCGCCCAGGTCACGGTGGGCGACGGCGAGTTGTGGCTCCAGGGCGAGGCGGGCGGCGCGGTGATGGTGTCGGAGCTGGGGGCCTGGGATGCCGACGGCGTCGCGTTGGCGGCGCGATTCGAGCGAGCCGAGGAGGGCTTCCGCGTGCGCGTTGAAGACGAGGGCGCGCGCTATCCGGTGGAGATCGACCCGGTCTACACGACCGCAGCGTGGACCGCTGCTGTCGCCTCGTCGGACGAATACTCCGGGGTCTCGGTGTCGGGCGCCGGGGATGTCAACGGCGACGGCTACGACGACGTCATCGTCGGGGCGCGGGGGTACAGCTCGTACACGGGTCGTGCGTACGTATACGCGGGCTCGGCAAGCGGGGTGTCGACCAGCGCCTCGACGACGCTGACCGGGGAGGCGTCGTTCGACGTCTTCGGGGCCTCGGTGTCGGGCGCCGGGGATGTCAACGGCGACGGCTACGACGACGTAATCGTCGGCGCGGAGGGCTACAGCTCCGGCGCGGGCCGCGTGTACGTATTCGTGGGCTCGGTCGGTGGCGTGTTGAGCACCGCGTCGACCACGCTGGCGGGGCGGGCAACGGACGTAGCGTTCGGTGCCTCGGTGTCGGGCGCGGGGGATGTCAACGGCGATGGCTTCGACGACGTAATCGTCGGGGCGCCCCAAGACAGCGTGAACGACATCGGGCGCGCGTACGTGTACGCGGGCTCGGCCGGCGGGGTGTCGACCAAGGCCTCGACCACGCTCACCGGGCAGGCGGTGGCCAACTACTTCGGGGTGTCGGTCTCGGGCGCCGGGGATGTCAACGGCGACGGCTACGACGACGTGATCGTCGGGGCGTATGGGCAGTGGCACGGCGGCGACCCCGGCCGTGCGTACGTGTACGCGGGCTCAGCCGGAGGGCTGTCGGGTAGCGCCCGGACGACGCTGGTCGCGGAGGTCTCGGGCGACTCGTTCGGAGGGTCGGTGTCCGGCGCTGGGGATGTCAACGGCGACGGCTACGACGACGTGATCGTCGGGGCGAGGAGGGCCAGCTCCGACACCGGCCGGGCGTACGTGTACGCGGGCTCGGCCGGCGGGGTGTCGAGCACTGGGGCGACCACGCTGAACGGGGAGGCGGCGGACAACTTCTTCGGGGGGTCGGTGTCGGGCGCCGGGATGTCGACGGCGACGGTTACGACGACGTGATCGTCGGGGCGTACGGGTACGGCTCCTACACCGGCCGTGCGTACGTGTACGACGGCTCGGCCAGAGGGCTTTCGAGCAGCGCCTCGACCACGCTGACCGGAGAGGCGGAGGACCCCCGCTTCGGGGCCTCGGTGTCGGGCGCCGGTGACGTCAACGGCGACGGCCACGACGACGTGATCGGCGGGGCGTACCCGTACGGCGGCGGTGCATACGCGTACTTGTACCACGGCAACGCGGACGCAGACGCAGACGGCCTTGTCGCCGTGGAGGACTGCGATGACGCGGACGCCACCGTGGGGGCGGCCGGCTCTCGGTACATCGACGCGGATGGAGACAGCTACGGGTCCTCAGCCATAGCGACGGTCTGCCCGGACGTCGCGCGCTACGCCAATGTGGCCGGCGACTGCGACGACGGCTCGTCGTCGATCAACCCGGGCGCCGCCGAGACCGTGGCCGACGGTGTCGACCAGGACTGCGATGGCTGCGCCTGCCACGCCAGTCCTGCGCCTGCGGCGTGGTCGTTTGCGCTCGTGGCGCTCACCCTGTGCTGGCGGCGGCGTCTGGCCGCGTAGTTCCTTCAGCCTGCTACTCGCACGACTCCGCGATCTTCACGCGGGTGGCGTCGAAAAGGGCGTGCCCGATCTCTCCGGTTGCGGCCCAGGCGTTCCAGCCGGGGGTCGAGCGGGCGCGGGTCAAGAGGTCGGCCGCGCGGACCTCGGTGGGCTCGGCAAACCAACGGATGAAGCTCTCGTCGCTGCGGGCGCAGGCGATGCCGATCTGGGCCTCGCTGTCAGTGTCATAGACGAGGTCGTTGTCCGCGTCGAGGAACGCGACGGGGCGCAAGAAGCGGCCGGGCGTCAGGCCCGGGTCGTCGTCCACGCGAAGTCCCCACATCCCTTCCGCGACGATGCCGACCACGCCCTCGATGGGCGTGTCCTCGGCGAGTAGGGCGATGCGGATGGAGGTACCCAGGTCGGCAACGACACCGGTGACGGTGAACGGGCCGCCGATCACGAGCTCGGTTTCGGTGCGGAGGCGAAGCTCGACGGTCGGGCTGCCAATCGGCGACCACTCGCGCTGGCCACGTCGGCCGGCCTCGACCGACCAGCCGGCGGGCGCGCCGGAGGGGGATTCGGTTGCCGACCAGACCAGGGCGGGCTGGAAGGCCTCCCGGATGGGCCCGATGCTACCGTCGGCGCGCGCTTCGCGGAAGATCACCCGGTAGCGAACGCTCTCGGCGCCATCCTCGCCGGGCGTGGGGAGAGTGATGGAGACATAGCCGTCAAGGTTCACGGGCACGGTAGCGCGGACGGAGGGGTACTGCGGCGGGGTGCCGAGCACCTCTTCCACCAGCTCGGCGACGAGGATGCCGTCGGTCTCGGCGTCGTAGTCGACGAGCTCCGCGGTGAAGGAGGGGGAATCAGTGTGCTCGCCGAGGGCCGCGGTGGTCTCGGTGGGGCCCGTTTCAGATTCGGCGCACGCGAACAAGGACAAAAGGACCAGGGTCATGAATTCCTCCGCACTCGCACTGAATCGGCACGAGGGCCACCGGAGTTGAGGGCCTTGGCTACGGTGGACATGTTAGGCCGCGCTCCGCGAGGGTTTCCGATGGCAGCACGCTACCTGGACTGGCTGACCGATCTGTTCGAAGAAGCGCAGGTTCCGTACACCGCCGCGTCCGCCGACTGGCTCGATCAGGCGCTGCGTCGCATCGCGGCCACACCGGCCGGCGCCAGCCAGGAGGACGTGTACCACGCGCTACGCAAGCGCTGGCTCAACCACGGCCAGCCCGGTCGGCAGCTCTTGGCTAGCTTTCTACGTGACGAGGTCTTTGCACGTCGCGACTCGCCCTTGCGCCCTGTCGAAGGCGAGGGCTACTTTACCAACGAGTGGGCTGCCACCCACGTGAAGGGCTGACGGCCGGCGTGGGCCTCACCCGCACTCCGCTTTTCGCTACGCATGTCGCCGCCGGCGCCCAGTTCGGCGAAGTCGATGGCTGGCTGCTGCCGGCGCAATTCCGCACGGTTGAGGAAGAGGCGGCCGAAGCGCGTCGTGGCGCGGTGCTCTTCGACCTCGCGGACCACGGCGTGCTCGACCTGATCGGGCCCGACGCTCGCCGTTTCGCCAACGGCATGTTCACCAACAACATCCGCGACCTCGCGGTCGGTGCCTGCAACCGCAGCGCCATGGGCGACGAAAAAGCCAAGCTCCAGGGCCTCCTCTCCGTCGCGCGCGTGGGGGAGGGAGCGCTCCTGGTGGTGCTGGATGGCGTGCCGGCCGCGGACTTTGTCGCGCGGTACGAAAAGTTCATCCTCTTCGACGATGTCGAGCTGTCCGATCGCAGTGAAGATCGCGTCGTGGTGCACCTTGCGGGACCGGGCGGTGCGGAGGTGTTGGCCGGGGTGGGGCTCCCGGCTCCCTCGCTGGGGCAAGCCCTCGCCGCCGCCGAGCTGTGGCTCTTGGGTCGCGACCGGGGCGGCGTCGGCGGCGTCGATATCGTTGTTCCGACGAGTGCCGTGACGGAGCTGTGGGCGGCGCTCAAGGCCGCGGGGGCGGGCATCGGCGGCAGCGAGGCCCTGGAGGCGCTGCGCGTGCGCTCGGGGCGCGTGCGGTGGCCGGTCGACATGGGCGAGCGCGCCCTGGTCCACGAGATGCG
The DNA here is from genome assembly GCA_947490345.1 of Deltaproteobacteria bacterium. Taxonomy (GTDB): domain Bacteria; phylum Myxococcota_A; class UBA796; order UBA796; family SXON01; genus SXON01. Next base: position 39,180 of record CANLGL010000005.1, on the reverse strand, counting down.
CCTGGTCGAGGAGTGCTGCAGCTTCACCAAGGGCTGCTACATCGGCCAGGAGGTGATCAACCGCATCGACGTCATGGGACAGGTGGCGAAGAAGATTTGGGGCATCCGCATGGTGGAGGACGCCATTCCGCCGGTGGGCGCCGAGGTCAAGCTCAAGGACGACGTGGTGGGCAGCACCCGCTCCGGCGCGCGCGAGGGCGGCGTCGCGCGGGTGCTGGCGGTGCTGCGGAAGGCGGCCTGGCAGCCAGGGATGGTGGTGGAAGTGGTGGCCGCGGGGCGCACGGTCCAGGGGGTGGTGGAGGATCTGCCGTTCGCGGGAGGGTAGACGGAGTCTTGCCACCGCGAGGTGCGCCGTCGTAGAGTCCGGCCCTTGGCAGGGAGTCCCAGTGGAACCAACGTGCCCGATTTGCGGCCGCCGGCTCAGCGGGGGCGCCGTTTGTGCTTGCCGAGGATCCATCGCCGACGCGGTCGAGCTCAGCCTCGACGAGGAAGAGGAACCGGTTGGCCCAGAGTTTCCCGCCGACCTGAGCGCGCCGGTCCCCGGGACGACAGCGCCTCCGGGCGCTCATCAGGCGCCCCGCGCCGCGCCGGCTGGGCCGCCGCGGGCACCGCCCCCCGCGCGCCTGCCCCGGATGATGCTGTGGTCCGCTGCGGTGGCCGCGATCGCCCTGTTCCTGCTGCTCTGCACGGGGGTCGTCGGGTATTCGGCCTACCAGCGCTACTGGAACACCCCGGACCGCGCACTGCGTGCCCTGGTCAAGGCCGCCGGACAGGCGGACATGCCGGAGGCCCGACTGTACGTGGCTTCCGAGCTTTGGCCGGCGGCGCAGGTGTTGCCGGATGCCGCGCTGTTGCGCGCCCTCGCCCACTTTGAGGGAGCGCAGGAGATCCCCTGGAGCAGCACAACCGGCGATTCCGCTGCCGCTCTGTGGTTCGAGGACGCTGCGGTGCCGGAGCTTTCGGCGGCGGCGGGGGTGTGGATGGAAAAGACCGGTGGCCGCTGGACGGTCGTGCGCTATTCCGCCGGCTGGGGTCGAGCGGCAGAGGAAGCGGCCGAGTTGCTTCGTGACATGCGCGAAGCGGCCAAGGCTCGGGACGGGACGGCGTTTCTTGCCAGGGTGAAGGCGGGGGAGCGAACCTGCAAAGATCGGGAATGTCGAGGCATCGCCGAGGCGGTGACCAAGGGTGAGCCGGTGGCCATGGTGGACGTGGTCAACATGCCGGACGTCCAGCCGGGCTCCCTGCGTGTCACTGAGGAGGACGGTGAGGTGGTCGTACGGTGGCTGCGGGAAACCCGCTTCCTGGGCCAGGAAGGGGTGGTCGAGCTGCGATTTGCCAAGAACGATGGTCGCTGGGAGGTCACGACCGCCGATGGCTCGAACTTCACGGAGCTCGACGAGGAGATGGAGACGTGGACCGAGAACCACGGGGAAATGTTGTGGCGCGCCGAAGTGGCGGCCTACGTCGAAGTGAAATCGCTCACCCCGTTCTGCGAAGAGTGGTATTTCTCGGTTTGCTTGACGAGGGTGCTGCCCACGGAGGTGCGCAACGTCGGTACCCAGACCGTGAAGTCGATCAAAGTGAGCAAGGTGCGCGCGCGGCGATACATGGGGCAGACGTCGCAGACGCTTTGGGGGGTCTGGCGTGATCTCCAGCCGGGGAAGGCGTCCTCAAACCCTGCCTCGGTGTCTCCACCGGTTTCGTCGCGGAGGCGGGGTTCGGTCGACCTCACCGAGACGTGGGAGTTTTACCGGGTGGAGTGGATCGAATTGGAGGACGGGGGACGCCTCTCCTACAGCGTCCGGGATTACCGCGAGGCCGCCAGCGGCACGCTCGTGTTCTCCGATGTCCGGGCCGCGCGTGCGCGAGGCGGAATGTCGACGGATGCGTACGGCACGCTGGTGAGGGAGCGAACCGAGGCCGGCTACCCCGACACGGTGGCGAGTCCGCAGGTCGAGGCAGCGGGCAGCTCTGGTGAGGTTCTCGCGCCACCGGCAGGGGACGCCGCGGTGGACCGAGCGGCGTTGTAGCGTTCGCCTCAGAACCCCGTCACCCCGTCCCCATCGACGGCTCCGCCGTGTTCGTCATCGGTTTCGTGCCAGTTCAAGCCGAAGCTCGAGTCGTTTGCGGGCGTGCGCGCGTCGCCCACTGGCCAGATCCAAGTGTCGACGTCGCTGCCCGAGTCCATGAACAAGCCGATGCTCGGATCGGCGACGCGGGTTGAGCAGTCGGAGTGGTTGCCGAGCCCCGTGGAGTAGGCGCTCAGGGCCTCGTAGGAGTCGACGCCGTCTTTGTCGACGAAGATGCCGACGCCCTGGCAGTTGCTCGCGCCCACGGCGAGGCCTCCGTAGCGGTACATGTCGTCCCCGCCGTCGTCGACGAGCATGCCCAGGGAGTAGTCGTGCCCCGCGCCCGTCTGCATGTAGTAGGGGACGATTCGCTGGTTGTAGCGGTCGTCCCCGCCCCCATCGAACAGCATCCCGGTGGCGTAGTGCGCGACGCCGCCCTGTATGTAGTACAGCGCGTCGTATTGGTCGTCACCCGATCCGTCTGAAAGCAGTCCGGTGCCCTCCCAGTAGCCAGTTCCCTGGCCGAACACGCCGTTGACATAGTCGTCGTTCCCCGTCACGTCGCGCAGCATCCCGAAGCCGCCCGACAGATACAGGCCCCACGAATCGCCGCGCAGCCCGAAGCCGGCGCCCTGGCAGAAGGAGCTGTTGCCCTCGCCGCCGGGGAGCTGCGGCGAATAGTACAGGGTGAGGCCGCCGAACGCGCTCCCCGGGTCTGCGGTGTAGACATCGTCGCCTCCCACGTCCAAGAGGGTGGCTGAGGAGCCGGCGTAGGCAAAACCCTGGCTGTAGGCCCAGCTCTTGTAGGTGTCGTCGCCCCCGCCGTCCAATAGCAGCCCCCACCCGAACACCCCGGAAGCTTGGGCTCCGGCCTCGGCGCTGTAGTGATCCGCTCCGCCGTCGTCGCGGAGGACCCCGATGCCGAGGGCGCCGAAGGCCTGGCTCATGCGCAGGCTGGCCCAGGTGTCGTCGCCACCGCCCAGATCAAAGGCCATGCCGATGCCGTAGCGGCCGCTTCCCTGCCGACCGGTGTCGGAGGAGGAGGTGCCGCTTCGGCCGTCGTCGTCGGACGGGAGGGCACCCTCGACGTCGTCGCTGTCGGGAACCACTTCGTACCCGTACTGGTCGTTGCCGCCGAGGTCCACGTGGAGCGCCACCGGGTTGTCGGCGTTGGCGTTGCCCCCCACCGCCGTGGTGTAGCGGTCGTCTCCGCCGAGCTCCAGCAGGAAGAGCGTGGGTTCATCCTCGGGGACGTAGGTGTCATCCGTTGATGGGCCGATGCGGACGGTGCCCGCGTCGGTCTGAAACGTCCAGTCGGTGGCGGTGCCGGCGAAGCGGACGAGGTTGGCGTCTTCGACCGCGAAGGCGAGCTGCCGTGCGGGGAGGAGCAGCGCGCGGGGCCCCTCGTCGCTGAGGAACCACTCGGTCGCGGCGTCATGCTCGGCCGCGTCCGCCAAAGGGGGGAAATAGTCGCGGGAGGAGATGACCAGGCCAGCGGCTGCCGCAAAGAGGCGGTGGGGCTTGTCGATGGCGGCGGCCGCGTCGTCCATGACGTGTCGAGCGTCGATTCCCGCCGCCAGCGCCAGGACGATGGGGGTCAGGGCCTCGGCAAGGTCGACGGGGAGCGTCGTCGCGGTCGTGGGGTCGTCGCCTCCGCCGGCGGCCTCGACGAGCGCCGTCAGCGCGGTCGCGAGGTCAAGGGCGCGCGCGTCGATAGGATCGCCTGCGACATCGATGCCAGCGCCCTCGTAGAGCACTCCGAGCGCGGCGGCGGTAGGGTGCGGCACCGTTGCGGCGGCGTCCAGATCCGCCGCGTGCTGGCGCGCGAAGCAGGCGGCCACGCGGGGATCGTGATGGACCTCCTCGAAGTGCGGCCACTGGTACGGCCCGCGGACGTACCCGCTGCGCTCCCAGTCGCGCCAGATGGATTCGTCAAAACCGAGATCGTCGGCGTCGAGGGCAGCGTTAAGCAATGTGTCGTCCAAGAGGCCAGCCGGCGAGGCGGGATCGCAGCCGATCGAGGCGCCGGGGTCGTCCCATGCAGGCGCAGCGGCCGTCCCGGTGTCGGTGTCGGTCTCTGCATCGCCGGTGTCGACGGCGTCGTCGGAGTCGTTGGCGTCGGGGTCGGTCGAGCAGGCCTGCAGAGCGAGAAAGATGAGCATCGCGGGATGGTAGCGCAAAGTGCGATAGGTGGGGCGGGATGTTCGGCGTGTTGGTCCTGGTCGAGTTCGCCGCTGCCGCCTGCCCGGTGGCCCGCAGCTTGCCCGAGCTTGGCGCCGCGCTCCAGGCCGTCGACCGTGCCTGGGCCGACGACCCGGCGGACTTCGAGCGGTACATGGGCGATGTGCGCGCCATCCTGCCCTGTGTCGCCGAGCCGTTGGACCCCGGCACTGCGGCTCACGTCCACCGTGCCGAGGCCCTCGCGGCCTTCGCGCGTCGCGACGGTGCGTCGGTGCGCGCCGCGTTTGCCGCGGCAAGGCAGGCCGATCCTGGCTTCGAGCTCCCGGACAGCATCGCGCCGAAGGACACGCCGCTGAGGGCGGAGTGGGACTCCCCCCATCCGGCCGGCGAGCTGCAGGTGCTGGTGGAACCCGCGGCGGGATCCGTGCGTCTGGATGGTCGCGACACGCGCGAGCGGGCGTCCGGTCGCCCCGTGGTCTTCCAGTTGGTGACGCCCGACGGGCGCGTCGCCGAGGGGGCGTGGGTGACCGCCGGTGCGCCGGTGCCGCTGTACCCCGCACCGAAGGCGCGGCCGTCGCCCCTCGGCGGGTGGATCGCCACCGGGGCGGCGGCCGTCGGGAGCGGCGTGTGTCTGGGTCTCGCCTACGGGGCCGATGCCGACTATCGTGCGTCGGTCTTGGCGGCGTCGGCCGACCAGCGTCGCACGACGGTCAACGGGCTGGCGCTGGGCAGCGCGGGGCTGGGCGCCGTCGCGATCGGGCTGGGCGTCGTCGCCGTCGCCGCGAGCTTCTGATGTGGGCGCTTTTGCTTGGCTGCGTGTTCATCGACGACGACGAGCACGCCGCCTTCGTCGCGACGTTGGCTGACGGTCCGGGCGACACCGACGACACCGACGACACTGGCGACGTGGGGGACACCGGGCTGGTGAGCGGCCTCGTCGAGGCGGTGGCCGCGGGGGTCTCCCGTGGCGAGGAGGAGTCCCGGTTCGGCAACGTCCTCGTGGCGGGCGACTTGTCCGGCCGCGGCCCCGGCGCCATTGCCAGCACGAGCGGCCGTCGCGACGGCGAACAGGCCTTCGCCTGGGACCCGACGCTCGCTCAGGTAGGCGCCGTCACCATCCTGGGCGATCCCGACGTGGCTCAGACCGCGAGCCGAGCCCTCCTGTCGGTCGATTCGCTCGTGGTCGCCGAAGACGCGGGCTCGGGCGACGCGTACCTCGTGGTGGGGCATTCCGGCCTGCGTCTGGAAGCCTGGGAGCTGCACGCGGCGGGGGAAGGTTCCAGCCTGGGTACGCTCAAAGGGGAGGGGACCGCCGACGGCTTCGGCGCCGCCTTGGTGAGCGCCGGCTCGGCGACGGCCGTGAGTGCGCCGGGAACCGGATGCGGCGCGGTGTACGTCGTCTCCTGGGACTTCGAGGGTGAGAGTGAAACGGATGTCACGACGAGATTCCAAGACGGAGGGCGGAAGCTGGTGCCGTCTGGGGAGTGCGGCGCGGTGTCGAGCCAGTTCGGTGCCGGCCTCGCGTTTGGGGACTTCGCGGACGGCGGCGCGCTAGGCCTGGCGATCAGCGCTCCCGGCGCCGAAGGCGAAGGCGGAAAAGAGCGGGCGGGGCGGGTGTGGATTTTGCTGGACACCATGGGCGCGGCGCACGAAGGCGGCTTGGTGTACGTCGAGGATGCGGCCATCGCGCTGTGGGGCCAGAACGCCGGCGCGGCGTACGGCACGGCGCTGGCGGTGTTCGACGCCAACGGGGACGGTCACGACGATCTCGCGGTCTCCGCGCCCGCCGTCGATGATGGGTACGACGACAGCGGACAGGTCTACATCTACCTGGACGTGGCGACGATGAGCTCCGGCGTCGCCGACGCTGACGCCGCGATCGTTCTTCGTGCCGCCACCGACGGCGCTCGTTTCGGTGCGGCGCTCTCCTCAGTCGGCGGCGAGGGCTCGTGGTTGGCGGTCGGGGCACCCGGATGGAGCGACGCCAGCGGCGAGGGCGGCGCGGTGCTGCTCTTCGAAGGCGACGGCCTCACCAGCGACACCGCCTTCGACCACGTCCGGCGGCTCCAGGGTGCGCGCGCCGACGACGAGATCGGCACGCGCCTCGTGCCGGCGCCGGACTCGCTCGGTGGCCTGCTCATCGGCGCGCCCGGTGCGAGCGTCGAGGATGCCGCCGAGGCTGGCGTCGTGTGGTGGTGGCGTTAGGCGTCCGGCCCGCCGACCAACCTCGCCCACACCCGCCGGGTGGTCGCTTGGAGCTCGGCGTGGTCGCCGTCGTTGCCGATGAGCGCGTCGGCCACCCGCACCTTCTCCGCGGTGGGAAGCTGCGCGGCGAGCCACCGCTCGACGGTCGCCCCGTCGTAACCCTCGCGCGCGCCGAGGCGGGCGCGCTGCGTGCTCGGCGAGCACGTGACCACAAGTAGCTTGTCGTAGCGGCGGTAGCTGCCGGTCTCGACCATCAGCGCCGCTTCGATGGCCACGGCGGGAGCGTGCTGGTCGACGATCCACGCCTCCATCTGGGCCCAGATCAGCGGGTGGGTGATCGACTCCAGCGCCGTTCGTTCGGCGGGGTCTGCCATCACCACCGCGCCGAGCGCTTTGCGGTCGAGCGCTCCGTCGACGACCACCGCGGGCCAGCGGGCGCGGACCGCGGCCAGACCGAGCGTGCCCGGCGCCAGGACCTCCCGGGCGACGACGTCGAGATCGAGCACCGGCACCCCATCGCCGCGCAGAATCGCCGCGACTGTGCTCTTTCCAGAGGCGATGCCCCCGGTGAGGCCGACCGTAATCACGGAGGTGTCGGCGCAGGCGTCGTCGTCGCGGCCGGTGTCGCCGCCGACGGCTCCGGGACCGCCAGAATCGCGAGGGCGGCATCGACGCGGCGGCGGGCCCCCTTGTCGGTCAGAAGCGCCCGCCCCGCCTGGATCCGCCCGATCATCTCGGGGTGGCTGAGGTCGGCGAGGATCTCGGCGCACAGAACCACAGTGTTGACGTACGTGAGCGCGTTGGCACAGGCCGAGGGGGCGCGGGCGTCGATCTCGACCAGCGTCGAGCGCCCCTCGAGGGCGGCGAGACTGCCGGCCGGCGCGTGGTTCATCGCCGCCAGGGCCCGGCGGGTTTCGCCCTTGACGATGCGTGCGGCGAAGAGGCGCTCAGGGCCGTCGTCGCCGCCGAGGTCGGCGAGGTAGTCGCCGAGCCTCTTCTCGATCGAGGGGCCGCCTTTTGCGGGGTCGCCTTCGACGGCCCAAGCCGGGCGCATCCAGGCGAAGACCAGGATCGACAACAGCAAGAGCGCGCCGATCTCCGGCGCGCAGCCCAGGCGCTTTCCCTTTCGCATCCGCTTGCGCAACCAGTCTGCCTGATTCATGGCGTGTCCAACCCCCGGATGGCGCCGGCCTGTTCCATTGCGCGCCCCAGCAATCGTAGCCCCGCGAGGTCGTGCACGTCGCCGTCGGCCTCGGGCACTCGCCACGCGCACGCGCCGCGCGGGGCGTGCGCGACGAGGTCGGCGATGGCGGCGTCCTGGGTGACCACCAAGGCACGGTGGCGGGCCAGAACCGCTTCCACCGAGTCGCCGACGGCCTCCCAGCGGGATTCGTCCCCAGGCAAAGGCGGCGGCCAGGAGACCGGTCCGGGCGCGGCGATGACGCACCGGTTCACCAGGAAGCCGGCGAAGGGCATGCCCTCTTTCTGGAGCACCTCGAGGAACGCCAACGCCTCCGCGCGCGCCCCGGGCGCGGGCGCGGTGACCAGGAGAAAGCGCGTGTCCGGCGCGCGCAGCAGCGCCCGCACTGCGCTCGACCGCTCGCGGAATCCGCCCCACAGGCCTTGGAAAGCGGCGAAGAACTCGGCGATCTCGCCCACCGTCTCCTCGCCGAGCAGGCGCTTGAGCACCCCGGCCAGCATGTCGCTCCCCATCTCCAGCATCCGCCAGCCGCCGACACTGGCCGGAAGCACGATCCAGCGCATCACGCCTTCGTCCATGAGCCCGGACATCCGGTCGGGCGCCACGAGGAAGTCGAGGGCGTGGCGGGTCGGCGGCGTGTCGAGCACGATCACGTCGGCATCGGCCTCACGGTGGAGCGCGAGGAGTTTTTCCATCGCCATGTATTCGTGCACGCCCGGCAGGCGCGTGCTGACCGAGCGGTAGTAGTGGTTGGCGAGGATTCGGTCGCGTACCTCGGCGCTGGGGGCGTGTCGCGACACCAGCTCGTCGAAGGTCTGCTTGGGGTCGAGCATCAGCGCCAGGAGCTCCCCCCGCTCCGTCGGCACCCGCTGCGGTTGGTTGTCCAGCCCTTTGAGTCCGAGCGCGTCGGCCAGGCGCATGGCCGGATCGATGGTCAGGACCACCACCCGCTTGCCCTCCTCCGCCAACCTCAGCGCGAGCGCCGCCGAGATCGTGGTCTTCCCGACTCCGCCCGAGCCGCAGGTGATGATGACGCGGCTCACGTCAGCACCCCAACACGTTCGGCAAAGCCTTCGAGTTCGGCGCGGCCGAGGTTGCGGCGGTACAGGAAGGGCAGCTCCGCCACCGGGACGCCGATGGCGCCCAGTCGCTCGCGGGCGAGGGCCTGTCGAGCCACGGCCCGAAGCTCCGCGTCTACGATCGAGGTGGCGGCGAGGGCGTCGGTGCCTGCCTGACGGAGGCGTTCGCGGTCCGCCGGCCAGGCCGTCGGGTCGGGCAGGGGCGCCGGGTGCACCTCGTTGAGCACCACCCCCGCGATCAGCTCGCGAAGGCGGCCGAGGCGCTCGACGAGCTGCTCCGTCTCGCGCAGCGGCATCTCCTCGGCGGTCGAGACCAGGAGCAGCGAGGAGCGCCGCGGGTCCTCGACCAACTCGGCGATGCGCTTGGCGTTTTCGTAGAACGGGCCGGCTCGCGTCAGCTCCATCATCGCGCGGGGTGCGCTGAGCATGGTGAGCCCGTGGCCGGTGGCGGGCGCGTCCACCACGATGAGGTCCCAGCGAGGGCGCCCATTTTCCGTCTCCCGCTCGGCGAACCAAACTTTTCCGAGCTGCACGAGATCATGGAGCCCGGGCACCGCGTCGACGAAGGGGCCCATGACCCGGTTCTGGAACACGAGCTTGTACAAGCGTAAAAAGTGAACCTGAAGCAAGACGTATTCTTGAATCGCCTCGGCTGGCGTGATGCTGAGCGCCCAGAAGTTGGTGGCCAACTGCGCCGGCTCGTATCCGCGGGAGGGCTTACCGAAGGTGTCCGGAACGCGCGCCGCGCCCGAGGTCTCGCACAACAGCACCCGCTTGCCCGCACGGGCCTCCGCGAGCGCGAATGCGGTGGCGACGGTCGTCTTGCCCACGCCACCCTTCCCGGTGACGAGGACGACGCGGCGTTCGGAGGAGCCGGTCATGGCGCGCGGGAGCTAACCCGGCGACATGGAGGCGGGGCCGATAGCGTGATAGCCGACGCCTCCATGGAACTGGTCCTCGACTTCGAACGCCCTCTCGTCGAGCTTCGACGCCGCATCGAGCTGTTGCAGACCACCGAGGTGGCCAACGGCCTCGACCTCGGCGCCTCGATTCGGGAGCTTGAACGGCAGGCCGAGGCGCTGCAACGGCAGATTCTCGCCAACCTGAGTCCCTGGCAGCGCACACTCTTGAGCCGGCACCCCAACCGGCCGTACACCCTCGACTACGCGGCCGACTGGCTCACCGACGCCGATGAGCTCCATGGCGATCGGGCCGGTCACGACGATCAGGCCATCGTCGGCATGCTCGGCAACTTCCGGGGCCGTCCCATCGTGCTCATCGGCCATCAGAAGGGCCGCACCACCAAGGAAAACGTCGTGCGCAATTTCGGCATGGCGCTCCCCGACGGCTACCGCAAGGCGCTGCGGCTGATGCGGCTCGCCGAGCGCTTCGGCCTGCCGATCGTCACCCTGATCGACACCCCCGGAGCCTACCCGGGGCTCGACGCGGAAGCGCGTGGCCAGGCCGAAGCCATCGCGCGCAACATCATGGAGATGGCCACGCTCCGGGTGCCGGTGGTGTGCTGCGTCATCGGCGAAGGCGGTAGCGGCGGTGCGCTCGCGCTCGGCGTCGGCAACCGAGTGTTGATGCTGGAGAACTCGACCTATTCGGTCATCTCCCCTGAAGGCTGCGCCGCGATCCTCTGGCGCGATCGGGCGGAAGCCCCCCGCGCGGCCGAGGCGCTCAAGCTCACCGCGGAAGACTGCCTCCGCCTCGGCGTGGCCGACTCGTTGGTCGCCGAGCCCGCCGGTGGCGCCCACCGGTCGCCATCCGAGACCGTGCGCTCCCTGGGCGACGCGGTCCAGGCCGAGCTCGACATCCTTTGCGCTCTGACCGCGGATGAACTCACCGCGCAGCGCTACGACCGCTTCCGCAAGCTCGGCGCCATCGACGATCGCGGGGAGTAGCCCCGCCTGTGACCATCCACGCCGGCCTCCGCTTCTCCGTGCCCGGCGACAAAAGCGTCTCCCACCGTGCCCTGTTGCTCGGCGCGATGGCGGAGGGAACCACCCGGATCCGTGGGCTCCTCGATGCCGAGGACGTCGGCAGGACCGAGGCCGCTGTCGCCCAGCTCGGCGCGCGGGTGGAGCGGAATGGCGGGGAGGTCCTGGTCACCGGCGGCCCGTGGCGCGATGCGGGGCGGGTCGATTGCGGGAATTCTGGAACGACGGCCCGGCTGCTGCTCGGGGCGCTGGCGCCGCGCGCGGGGGCCACGCTCGTCGGCGACGCCTCGCTGTCGCGCCGCCCGATGCGACGGGTGCTCGGCCCGCTCACGGCAATGGGCGCCCGCTACGAGGGCGGCGCCACCTTGCCGATCGCCGTTGTGTCAGCGCCGCTTCGGGGGGGTGACTTTCGCGCCGAGGTCGCCAGCGCCCAGGTCAAGTCCGCCGTGTTGCTGGCGGGTCTCGGCGCCGAGGGCGAGACGTCGTGGACGGAGCCGACTGCCACCCGCGATCACACCGAGCGGATGCTTGTCGGGATGGGCGCTCCGCTGAGGTCCGAAAGCGTGGGGGGCCCAGGGCGGCTCACCATTCGCCGGGCCACGCTGGCGGCGGCGGACCTGGTCGTCCCCGGCGACATCTCCAGCGCCGCCTTCTGGTTCGTTGCAGCCGCCGTTGCCGGGGTGTCGCTCACCATCGAGGGCGTGGGGGTCAATCCCACCCGCACCGGCGTGCTCGACGTGCTCCGGCGCATGGGCGCGGACGTGCAGATCGAGCCCCTCGGCGGCATCGAACCGGTCGCGAATGTGACGGTGGTCGGGCGCGGGCTCCGGGGGGTGGAGATCGGCGGAGTCGAGGTGCCCACCCTGATCGATGAGCTGCCGATTCTCGCCATCGCCGCCGCTTTTGCGGAGGGGGAAACCGTCGTGCGCGACGCCGCCGAGCTGCGCGTGAAGGAGAGCGACCGTGTCGCCGCGGTGGTCGCGGGCCTGCGCGCGATGGGCGTGGATGCCGACGCGCGGGCGGACGGCTTCGTGGTGAGGGGTGGCTGTGACGTAGGTAGCGCGGCGATCGTGGAGACGTACGGCGATCATCGCATCGCGATGGCTTTTTCGATCGCGGGGCTTTTTCAACCGGTGAGTGTGAGCGAGACTGCGTCGATTGGGACGAGCTACCCCGAGTTTCTGGCGAGGCTGGCGGCGTGTCGTGAGCCGACTGTTTCGCCGCGTTGGTGGCCGCACAGGGGCTACACGGCGGGCTGAAACCAGGGCGCCAGTTCCGGACTCGACGTCGTCGGGAGTAGCGGCATGTGTCGCGATACAAACTGACAATACGCCGAAAATACGTGCGTTAGGGAGCAGTGGGTTCACTGAGTGGCACCCAACGCACGAAAAGTCGGCGTTTTTCCATAAGGTGTCGCGATGCGTCGAGCGTTCTGTGGCCGCTGCAGTCGGACAGGGGTGACGGACGTCCGTCGGTGACCTCCGTCACCCATTGGAATTGCTGGCGTTCATCCATGGCGCAGGAATTGCAGCACCCGGTGCATGTACGTTCATCTCACCGCCCGCTCGCGCCGCTTCCTGTTCAACGACATCGCGCTCTCGCTGTACGCCTGGTCCGCGCTTCGCGCCGCTTTCCCCACGGCGGTCGCGGCCTGCCTGATGGGCAACCATCTGCACCTCGTGGTCTGGGTGGCGGACCCAACTGAAGCAGTGACGCGACTTTGCCGCGTCATCGGCGGCATCACCCGGGTGGCGCGGATCGAGCGCGGTTGGTGGTTTCCACTCGCTCCCGCCCAGAGAATCGCCGGCATTGGAAAGCTGCGCGCGCAGGTTCGGTACGTGGTGCTCAACCCGTGCCGTGCCGACCTGGTGTCCGACCCGCTCGCCTGGCCGTGGACCACCCACCGGGACGTGGTCGGCGCCGTTTTCGAGCCGTGGATCGATGCGAATCGTCTCGCGCAGGTACTGGGAGAGCCCAGCCTTGGCTTTGTTGATGCACACCACCGCTTCGTGAGCAACGACACCAAGGTTGCCATCGGCGGAACGCCAGCCCCGGTGACGGCGTCGACAACCACGATCGCGAGCTACCCACTCGCTTCGATCGCGGCGGCAGCGTGTGCGGCGACACGCTCCCCGCGGGCGTACCTCCTCGCCCGAAGCCTGGCGCGGAGGGCCTTCGTACTGCTCTCCTTTGACCAGGGCTGGACCGGCGCTGCCCAGGTCGGCGCAGCCTGTGGCGTCACCCCCGGCTCCATCCGGCGGATCCTGAACGAACCCGATGCCGCCCTGCTCGCCGCGGCTCGCCTGACCTTGGCGGACGACCGGCTACGCCACTGGCCGGTGTGACAACCATTATGCGGTCGCGATACATGTCGATAAAACGCCGCTAGAACATGCGAAACCGTGCCGTCAGCGAGCTGAGCGCCACCGAACGCACGATTTGGCGGCGTTATACCATTTCATGTCGCGACAGGACGCGGATTTCGCCCCGCGGCGGCGATCGGCGTCGCACATCTTGCCCAACCTCGTCGAATGCCCCGGCCCCCCGCGCGTACCTCACTCAGGAGAACGCCAGATGCTCAGCACCCTCGCCCTCGCCCTCGCCCTCTTCGGAAGCTCGCCCGCCGACGCCGGCGTCTACGTCTCGGTGTCGCTGCCCTTCCACGTCGACGCCTGGTCGCCCCACTGGGCCCCTGCGCACCGGTCTGGCTGGGTGTGGGTCGGCGGCTGCCACGACGCGTGGGGCGACTGGACCCCCGGTCACTGGCGCCCGTCCTACTCCCGCTCGGGCTACGACTGGGTGTCCGGCTACTGGACCGGCCACAGCTACATCGAGGGGTACTGGCGCCCGTTGTACCGCAGCGGCTACGCCTGGGTATCGCCCGGCTACCGCCACGGCGTGTGGTCCGAGGGCTATTGGAACGGTGGCCACTCCCACCGCGTGTATGAGCGCGCCGAGACGCGTCATGAGGCGCGTGAGGATCGCCAGGAGCGCCGTGAGGATGGCCGCGAGGCCCGCGAGGACCGTCGTGAGCGCAGCGAGGACCGCGCCGAGTCCCGCGACGACCGCCGCGACCGGAGTGACGACCGCGCCGATGCCCGCGACGAGAGCAGCGACCGCAGCGCGAAACGGACCTCCGCTCGCGAGCGTACCGTCGAGGATCGCCGCGAACGCAGCGACCGGACGGGGGACCGCGCCACCGCGGCGAGCAAGGGCGTCGCCGACTCCGTGAGCTCCAGCCGCCGCGTCGGCGGCGAGAGCAAGTCCGGCAAGTCCGGGAAGTCCAGCAAGTCCAGCAGGAAGAGCCGCTCGACGAACTAGTGGCTCTGCCGCGGGGGCGCTTCCGCCTCCGCGGCGCCGCCGCCGGCATAAACCCCGGCGATGCGTGAGCGCCGCCCGTCGCCTCCGGGCCCGATCGAAGGCGGAGTGAGCGTCGGGCCACGCTTTCGCCGGCTGGGCCCGTTCGTCCTTGCGGCGGCGGCGGTCGTAGCCGCGGGAATGTCAGTGCGCTCCGCGTCCTTGCCCGGCCTCGCAGCGCCGACAACGGCGGCAGTCGACCTGCTGCCGCTTTGGTTGGGCGCCGGGGAGGTCCTCGACGGGGGCGACCCCACCGATCCCGTGGCGGCGGCGGCGCGCTTCGAAGCGGAGGGGCTGCCGCTTCGGCCGGGAGGCTTCTACAGCTACTATCCGCCCACAGCCGCGCTCCTGGGGGTGCCGTTGCGGGCGCTGCCCTTCCGCGACGCGGTGGCGGCCTGGCGATGGGGAGCCGTGTTCGCGACGACCGCGGGCATTGCCCTGGGGGCCGCGGCGGGCTTCCGCAGGGCGGGAGCTGCGGGCCTGGCCCCAGCCATCCTCGCCGTGAGCGCGGTGGTGGCTGGGCTCGCGATGGCCCGGCCGGCGCGCATCGTGATCGCGACCGGACAGCCGGGCCCTTGGGTGGTGCTGAGCCTCGGGGCGGTGCTTTTCCTCATCGGGTGGCGACGCCCGCGAGCGGCGGCTGCGATCGCCGCGTTGGGGGCGGCGCTGAAGCTCGTGCCGGTGGTCTTGGTGCCGTTGTGGTTACTTCGTCGGCAGCGTCGCGCATTGGTAGTCTTCGGAGGCGTGGTAGCCGCGCTGATTGCGGGGCTGCTCGTGCTCGGTGTACCGCTGCACCCGATCACGTGGGCGGAGTCCGTCATCGCCTTCGTCGGCCGCGGTCCGTTGCCGAGCTGGGTGCACGAGCCGGGTTGGGTCCAAGCGTTGTGGTGGGCGCGGGTACCGCTGGTCGGCGTGGGCACGGTCGCGTCGTACGGCTTGGCGTGGCGACGCGGGCTCGATGATGCAGGCGCGGTGGACCTTGCGGCGGTGTCGGTCGCGGCGGTAGGGGTGGTGGTCGCAGGCTCGCACCACTACCACGAGGCGCTGGTGTTGTTTCCGGCGGTCGCACATGCGCTGGTTTGGCCCGCGCAGCAGCCGGGTCGGCGGCTGGCATGGATCGCGTCGGGCGCGCTTGTCCTGCTCTTCCTGGCGCATCCGGCCGCGTTTGCCGCGCGCGGTCGCCCCGATTCGCTGCACTGGGTGGTCCTCGGGCTCGGTGCCTGGGGGGTGACCGTGGCGCGGAGTATGCTCAGTCAAAAACGGGAATGAACGACCGTGGCGCCCGCTTCTTTCGCACGCAGCGGGTGTCGCGTGGAAGATAACAAACGGTGAATGCCCGCCGGGGGTGCGCCGTTCGATTGGGTCCCGAGCGGTGCCATAGATGATTGTGCAGGAGCATGACGTCGCCGGCCGCCGCGGGTACGGCCAGCGCCCGCTCGTCCGCCAGAGCAGCGAGCACCTGAGGCCCGGGAACCACCCCGCCCAGCGGCGTCGCGAGCCCGAGTTTGTGGCTGCCGGGGAAGACTTCGAGGCAGCCGGACTCCAGTGGCGCGTCGTCCAACGCCGTCCAGATCTGGAGCTCGGGATCGCGGCTGAGCCCCCAGAAAAGGCCGGCGTCTTGGTGCCAGGGCAGATTGCTGCCGGTGTGGGCCGCTTTCGAGAAGATCACCGCCCGGTACAGCGACACGGGCCCGCCGATGACGGCGGCGACCAGGGCGCGGAGCTGCTGGCCGGCGAGCCACGCCCAGAACTCAGGGTCCTGCTCCAACTTCTCGATTTTTCGATACGCGGCGGTCGGGCCCGCCCACCCGTGGCCGAAAATCAGGTCTTCATACTTCCCGGTGGGGGTATCGGGCTGGAAGAATAGTCCTGGGTAGGACACCTGGCCGGTCGCGATCTCCTCGGCGCGGGAGCGGAGGCGGGCCACGATGTCCAGCGGCGCCAACGCCGGCATTCGCGCCCAACCGTGCTCCCGGTAGTGGGCGACTGCGTCGGCCAGCGGACTCAACGCGCGTACCTGGCGTCCGTGCCGGCTCGCGCGAGCGACCACGCCTCCACGGCCGCCAGCGCTGCCAACGGAGGCGCCGCCCGAGCCGCCGTCAGCGCCGCGCTGAGGTGGGCCTGCGTGGCCGGACCGACCACTACCGCCTGGACCTCCGGTCGGTGAAAGACAAAGGCGTACGCGAGCTCCAGCAGGGATAGCTCGGCCTCGGCTGCGATGGCCTGCAACCCATCGGCGGCATCGACCATCGGCGGGGTGGCGTAGCGCCGCTGGTACAGCGGATTCTTCTGGAAGCGGGCGCCCGCGGGCACGGTTCCGGTGGGGGCCAGGGCCAGCAGGCCGCCCGCGAGCGGATTGTACACGGTGGTGGCAATTCCGTAGCGTTGGGCAAAGCTGAAATACTCGACTTCGAGTTGCCGAACGAGCACATTGTAGAGTTGTTGGGCTACACAAGGGCGTGGCATGCCGGCGCGGTCCGCCAGGGTGATGAGCTCCAGGACCTGCCAGGCCGCGAAGTTGGAGACTCCCCAGGCCGCGATCTTTCCGGTGCGGAGCAGCGCCGCGATCGCGTCGAGCGTTGCCTCGCCAGGGGTGCGCGGATCGGGCGCGTGTAGCAGGTAGACGTCCACCTGCTCACGCCGCAATCGACGCAGACTCTGGTCACATGCAGTGCGGACGGTGTCGGGGTGGAGGCCCTCGGTCCCCCGGCCGGCGCGCGCGAGTCCCACCTTCGTCGTGATGGTCACGACGCGGCCGAGGAGCGCGTTCCCGACGATGCGCTCGGACTCCCCATCGGCGTAGACGTTTGCCGTGTCGAAGTGGGTCACGCCGGCGTCGACGGCCGCGGCAAGCATCCGCTCCGCCTCGGCCGCCGGGGTGCGTCGGCCGAAGTTCATGCATCCGAGGACGAGGTTGCGCATCGGCGGACGCTACTGCGTCCGTCGGCGCCTGAGGAGGGCGGCCCAGAGTCCCAAGAGCATGGCGCCGCCGGCTCCACGGGTGCTCGAACACCCACAATCCAGGATCCCCGCGTCCTTGCAGCAAGGCGGGTCTTCGCCGGTGCTATCGCCGCTTTCGTCGTCCTTGCAGCAGTCCGTGTCGCCCGTGTCGCCGTCGTCGGCGGTGTCCGGGATGTCGTCACCGTCGGGCACCGAGTCGGCGGCGAGCTTGACCAGGGTGATGCGCGGCTGCACGCCACGATCATAGGAGACGGCGAGTACATCGCCGTTACGACCGATCCACGGCCGCCCGCCAATCTCGCCGTCGTTGGTCACCTGCACCGAGTCCACCGTCTGGAAGTCGGCGTCCAAGGCCAGGACCCACACCGGACCCTCGCCGCCCATGGCCATTTGCGAGGGCGTGGTCACGTAGACGACGAGCCAACCGTCGCCGTAGGGCAACAGCCGCTGTGGCCAGGAGGCGTAGTCCTTGGGGACGTCGGCCTCGTAGGTGTCGGCCGTGGACCAGTCGGCGGAAAAAACCCTGAAGCGGATCTCTTTGGAGGCGCTGTTGGCGGTGTCGGCGCCGACCACCTTGCCGTCGGAAGGGCGCACCGCGAATGCGGCGCCTTGGGCGTTGAACTCGACCGTCTTGAGGCTGCCGACCGCGTTGTCACTGATCGGAAAGAAGCTGGAGGCCCCGCCGCCGCGCCCGTTCTGGAAGGCGACACCCTCGTTGCCACTGGTGCACAAGACCGCCATGTCGTTGTGCGCCCGGGCGTCCTCGCGCTCCTCGATGACCACGGTCGGGCCGCGGTTGTTGTCCTTGTCGGAGCGCCATGCGTAGGCGGAGTCATCGAAGGTGTCGAGGGTGGCGCTGCCCACCACCAGCCAGCCGCCATCGTCACAACGCTCGATCTGGGTGTCCTGGAGCCCGGCGTGTTCGGTGAGCTTGATGCGCTTCTGGTCGTCGTAGCCGCTCAGATCCAGGCCGATGTCCTCGATCCAGAAGTCGCCACCGGCGCCCTGCCCGAACCAGAACCCGTCCGTGGTCGGGAAGACCCGAGCCCAGGTGCCACCCATGCCGATGGTCACCTCGTCGGCGACTTCGCCGAAGACTTCGGCGGCGTGGGCGGGGCGGAGCAAAAGGGCGAGCAGCGCTGCGGTCATGGGGCAGTCTACCCGGCGCCGGGTCAACGCACACGATGATAGAAGGATGCATGAAACGCCCCCCCGGCGACCACCGGCCGCCGCCGCCACCGCGCGGGCCTTCGTTCAGTCCTCGCCCGCCCGCACCGGGCCCGCGTCCTGTTCACGCGGATGCGCCCGGCCGAGGCGAGCCGCTGCCGCCCGTGCGCGGAGACCGCCTCGAGGGGCGCAACGTGGTGGAGGAGGCGCTGGTCCGCTGCCGCCGAAAGGTGCTCCGAATCTGGCTGGATGTAGGCGCGCGTGTCGACGACAAGCTCGACGGCGTCTTGGAGATGGCGCGCGCTGCCCGGGTTCCGGTGGAGCGAGTAGAGCGCGCCCGCCTCGACCGGATGAGCGTCACCGGCGTCCACAACGGCATCATCGCGGAGGCCGAGGGGCTCCCGCAGCCCTCGGTCAAGGGCGCCATCGCCGACGCGGGACCGGACTGCTGTTTTGTCCTGGTGGACGAGGTGCAGTACGAACACAACCTCGGCGCGATCCTCCGCAGTGCGCTCGGCGCCGATGTTTCCGCGGTGATCATCCCCACCGAGCGAGGCAAGGGGCTCACGCCCGTCGTGCAGCGCGTGTCGATGGGCGGGGCGGAGGCGGTGCCGGTGATCCGCGAGGGGCTCAGCAGCGCGTTGGCGCAACTTCAGCGGGCGGGCGTGCGCATCCTGGCGGCGGACATGGACGGCGTTCCGGTATGGGATTTGGACCTGACCGGCCCGGTGGCCTTCGTGCTCGGCGGCGAGGACAAGGGCGTCAGTGAGGCGCTGCGCAAGCGTGCGGACGCGGTGGTGGCGATTCCGCTGGCGGGGAACCTGCAAAGTCTCAACGTCAGCGTCAGCGCTGCGGTGCTGCTTTTCGAGCGCGTGAGGCAGGTTCGGGCCGCGAAGCTCCTGGCCGAGTCGGACCGGGCCTGAGGATGACCGAGGCTGATCGTTGGCTCGGGCGCGTCACCTGGCTGTTGCCGCTCCTGCTCGTGGGCATCTCGGTGCACGCGCTGGTCGCGACGACTCCGCGGGAGCCGACCTACAAACAGGTGATGGTGAAAACGGCGCTGGCGAAGGGTAGCGAGGTCATCATCCTGGGGAACTCCACGGCCGGAACGGACATCGACGCGCAGGTCGTGGCGGAGGCGGTGGGCATGACGGGCGCGCCGGCGGTGCTGCACGTGGACGGGTCGAGCGCGCCGGGCTGGCTGGCTGCCCTGGACGGGGGGGTGTACGGGGGCGGCCATCGGCCCCGATTGGTGCTCATCGTCGGCATCCTGGAGTGGATGGTCGAGTCCGGCTTCGCCCGGTCCACCCAACGACTCGACGCGGAGGCCTTCGCAGCTGAAGGCTACATCGCAAGCGGGGTGCTATTCGGCGGCGATTCCGGGCCCCTGGGGCGCGCGCGTTCGCGTGGTGCGGCGCTACATACGGCCGTTCGCGAGGGGGTCCGCGACCTGTCGGTGGGAGCGGTCTTCGGTGGCGACGGGAGCGTCTTGGCAGCCGGTCACGCGGCCGCGGTGCCGGCGGCGGCGCGGGTGTTCTCGGCGCCGCGCACCATGGGCCAGGTCCCGTCGCACATGCTCAACGTGGTCGAGGAGGAGGAGGCGGACGTCGCGGAGGTTGCCGCCGACTTCGAGGTCGTCCGCGCCCTGGTCGAGCTCGCCCATGACAACGGTGCCCACATCATCTTGGTGCGCATTCCCGACCGGCCGAGCAAACCCGCGACCGGACCCGTCCGCGCGCTGGAACCGGCCCTGCTCGATGTACTCAACGCCATGGGCGCCGGGTGGATCGATCTCGGCGGGCTGAACCTTGGCCAAGACGGCTTCGCCGATGGCCTGCACCTGAACCGGGTCGGGCGTGCGGAGCTCAACGAAAAGCTTGGACCGCTTCTGGCGCGGATGGATCCCCTGAACTCGGCGCGCTTGCCCACGGCGCAGGCGCCGCTCACGGCTGGACGAGCGCTTCGGTTCGGCGACCTCCCCTCGCTCTCCGCGACGGTGACGCCGGGCCTGACGCCATGTCGTTTCCTGGTCCGTCCCGTGGGCCTGGACTTCCTGTCCGAGGCGTCCCTGCGGTCGCGGGGTCTCGGCCGCGCGAGCCCCCTTCGGGTGCGTGACGGCGACGAGATGCTCTTGCTTCGGGCCCAGAACCGCGCCGAGCTCGACGCGGAGTGCGCGGGTGCGTGGTTGCCGACCGCAAAGGGACTCGACGTTGCCACGAACGGTGCCGGGACGGCGGCGCGACTCCGGCTGGCGCTGGACCCCGCCCTGCCGCTCAACGACGGGGGTCCCGACGAAGCGTGGTGGGTCTATCCCGGGACACGGGTGGAGCTTCCCGTCCGCGATGCCACGAGGGGAACGCTCACGGTCAAGCTCCGGGCGCTCGGCGGTGGCGTCCCGGTGGTCACCGTGGGGGGGCGTCCGGTCGCGTTGAGCGCCAGTGGTGAGGACTACGATGGCGAGCTCGATCTGGACGGGCTTTCAGAGGCGTGGACGCTCTCGGTTGAGAGCCCGCGGGGCGGGCCGTGGACCCTCATCGAGGCGGTCGAGGTGCGCTCCGGTGACGACAGGCGGGTGGTGCTCGGCGAGCTGGGCGTGGCTGTGCGCATCGCCAACCGGAATTGGAAGTTCGAGGCGTCGCCGCCGCCGCTGCCGCAGGAAACCTGGGTCGCCGACGGCGAGGGTCGGTGGTCGATGGACCTGGCGCCGTTGGCGTTCCTCGGGAGTGATGGACCGCGAGCCATCGGGTTCGAAGGGTGTTCGCCAGTCCGGGTGGAAGTGGCCGGGAAGGTGGCGTCCATGCATCCGCGCGGGCTCGGCAAGTCTCGTGGCGGCCCGCCCGCTGCGTCGTTTCGGGAGGGAAGGGTCGCACTGAGTGTGGCGCGGGCGCCGGGGAGCAACGTGCGGGCGCTCCTGGACGTCGGCCGCCGCTGTCAGGGCGCTCTGTGGCTTTACCCGGGGGACACGATGCGGACGAGGGACGAGCGGCCGGGCCTGGGAACGCTGCGGCACGGGGCGACGACCCTGCGGGTGCGGCTGAGCGTGCTGGGTGAGGTCGGTGACGACGATGCCGTCCAGTTCAGCGTGGCCAACGGCGGCGGCTCGTTTATCGAGGCCATGGTGCCGCTTTCCGAGGTGGGTGAGGGGACCCTGGACCTGCCGCTGGATCAGCCGCTCGTGGACGGCGCCGGCGCGCTGAACAGCCGAATCACCAGTCACAGCAAGACTGCGTTTGTCGTGGTGGAGCGGGTCGAGCTGATCGAGGGCTGAGCGGCCGGCGACGAATCAGCCCTTCTGTAGCCGCTTCGGCGCCGTCAGCGCCCAGGCGCGACGCACGTGGACCCCGACCTCCGACCACGGGACCGATCCGTCCAGTCGGATGCCCAACCAGCCATGGACGCCGACGTAATCAGGGCGGAAGTAGCCCTCGCCCGCGAGGATCTCGGCCTGGAGATCCTTGGTACACTTGCAGCTCATGGTCGCGACCCCATCGGGCGGTGCCCCGCAGGCGGCAAACATTTTGGCGCCAACCCGAAAGGTAGGATGTCCCCAGGTGATCTCCTCGTGCGTACCCGGGAGCGCCAGGCAGATCGCGCGAAGCTGCGCGATGGCGTCAGACACTGGCGGCGCCCTGCGGCTCGATCCAGCCGTTGGGACCAAAGTTGGTGGGACCGGAGCGCCCTCTCAGCACCTCGATCACGCGAAGAACCGCCTTGTAGGAGCCGAATGGCGGGTAAACGTAGGTTCCCGCCATGCGCGGATGGTTCATCAACTCGCGGAGGGATTCCTGCGCGCAGGCGATGCCGACCTCGCGTTGGGCGTCGCGGTCGCCAGCGTCGCGCAGGCGCTGCAGGATGCGCGCCGGCACCTGCATTCCGGGGACCTCGTTGTGCAAGAACTCGGCGTTCTTCAAGGATACCAGCGGCATGATCCCGACCAGGAAGGGCACCTTGGGGAACTTGTCAGTGCGCTCCAAGAACTTCACCAGCATCTCGGGATCGAAAACCGGCTGCGAGAAGAAGAACTCGGCGCCAGCGGCCACCTTGCGGCCGAAGCGCTCGACCTCGATGTCCAGGTCGATGTGCGCGGGATTGCACCCTGCGCCCACGAAGAGTCCGGTCTGTCCGCCGACTGGCTGTCCCGAGAAGTCCAGCCCCCGGTTCAGCATCTGGATGAAGCTGATGAGCCCGATGGCGTCGATGTCGAAGACTGCGGTGGCGTCCGGGTACGTGCCCATCTTCGGCGGGTCGCCGGTGACCGCGAGGATGTTGCGTAGGCCCAAGGCGTTGGACCCGAGGAGGTCCATCTGCATGCCGAGTAGATTGCGATCGCGACAGCAGTAGTGGACCACGCTCTCCATGCCGGGGTCGTCGGCGCCCCGGTGGCCGCGGGTGGCGGCGCGAACGAGCTGGGCGAGCGCGCTCGGCCCCATGCGCGCGACCGCACGGGGGCCGTCGGCGATGTTGACCACGTCCACGCCGGCCTCCCGAAGCATGTCCGCGCCTTCCACCGCCTTGCCGGCATCGACACCGCGGGGCGGATCGAGCTCCACTGAAACGCAGAACCGCCCGCTGTACAACTTCCGCGCGAACTCCGAGCGCTCCACGATCGGCACGGGCTGCGCCAGCTGCGGCTTCTTGGTGGTGTCGTCCTCGTTGCTCTGGACCACCAGGCGTCGTTCGGCGGTGACCGAGCGCACAAAGGACCGCATCTGCTTGATCATGCCCGGCGTGGTGCCGCAACACCCCCCGACGATGCCTGCGCCGAGTTGCACGAAGCGGCGGGCGTGCTCCGCCATATATTCGGGCGCGGCGAGGTACAGCGTCCGCCCCTCGACGACCTGGGGGAGCCCGGCGTTCGGCATCGCGACGAGCTTCATGTTGGTGACGCCGAGCATGCGTTCCAAGACGTTCTGGACACCGCGGGGGCCGTTCCCGCAGTTGGTGCCGAAGGCGTCGACCTTCCAGCGCTCGACGGTACGGACGGCCGCCTCGGGTGTGTCGCCCTCGACCTGGGATTGATCGGGGCCGATGAATGGAAAGCTCATGCAGGCGACGATGGGTTGGTCGGCGCGGATCGAGCGCACCGCCCGCACCGCCTGCCAGAGCTCGGCCAGGTGGCTGAAGGTCTCCAGCACGATGAGGTCGACACCGGCATCGATGAGCACCTCGGCCTGCTCGCGGAAGGCCTGGTAGGCCTCGCCCGGGCTGACCTTGCCGACGGGGGCCAGAAGCGCGCCGGTCGGGCCCATGCTGCCCGCAACCCACGCTTTGTCTCGGGCGGCGGCCCGCGCGAGCTTCACTCCGGTCGCGTTGATGTCCCGTGCCCGCCCCTCGAGACCGTAGGCGCCGAGCCGGATGGCGTTGGCGCCGAAGGTGTTGGTGGTCACGACGTCGGCACCGGCGCGTACGTACGCCGCGTGGATCTCGGTGACGGTGTCGGCCTGAGAGAGGTTCAGTTCGTCGTAACAACGGTTGATGAACACGCCGCGCGCGTAGATCTCGGTGCCCATGGCGCCGTCGAAGAGCAAGACACGTTGGGCGAGGGCATCACGAAAGAGGAGCTCAGGCACGACCGACTCCGGAGAAGGTGAGGGCGAGGACGGTGACGTTGTCGCCGCCAGTCCCGTCGTTGGCGGCGAGCACGAGGCGCCGCGCCAGGCGCATGGCCGAGCGGGCGTCGCCAGGCGCGCCCTCTTCCGCGCACAGTCGCTCGATGATCTTGTACACACCGGCCTCTTCGTCGGCCGCGTGGTCGCTCAGCCCATCGCTCGCGAGGATCAGCCACTCGCCGGGAAGGAGCCGGATGCTGCGGAGGATGAGCGGCGCCAAGGAAGGATCGCCGAGCTCGTCGAAGTGGCCGAGGTAGCCCACCAGGGCGTAGCCGCGTTCGTCCCAGGAGATCGTGGCCGAGGCCGCCACCTGGCGCAGGCGAATCGCGTTGAGGTTCTGGTCCCACAGAAACGGGGCCACACCGTGCCGGCCGACGACATAGGCGCGAGAGTCGCCCAGCGCGGCGAGGTGCACGGTGTCCCCGACCGTCACGCCGGCGACGACGGTCGTTCCCATGGGAACATGTCGCGACAGATCACCACCGGCCATTCGCACCGCAGCCTCGGCGACGACACGGTTGGCGCGGTCGAGCGCCTGGGTGAGAAAGCGGTGCGCGGTGGCGGCCGTGGCGTGGCGAAGCTCTTCGTGATGGCCGGACCACTGCAGGCGCATCGTGCGCGCCGTGAGCGAACTGGCCAGGTCGCCCGAGCCCGCCGTCGCGGTGCTGATGCCATCCGCGACCATCACCAGCGCGTGTTCCGGGTCCCCAAGCAACAGGAAGGAGTCCTGGTTGGTCTGACCGGCGAGCGACTTGAACGTGCCGATGTGAGTGTCGAACCCGGCCACGAGTTCGGCGTGGGCCACCACTGGCAAGGAAGCGCGCAGCTTCCAGACTGTGCGGGCGATGCCGAGCGAGTGGGCGAGCGCGATGCCGTCGGCCGGCCGAAGCGCAGGGTCGCGGGCGAGGCCGTAACGGAGGACGCCGAGGAGCTCGGGCGGAAGCGCCGGCTCTGCAGCGGGCGCGAGGTCGACGAGCTCGTGGTCGGCGACCGCGGCCGGGATTTCGCAGCCGAGCAGCTCTTCGAGCAGTCGGCGGCAGGCCCAGGCTACGTCATGGGTGGGCGGCGCCCCGTCCGGATCGACCCGGAGTGACCAGCCCTCCGCCGTGGGCTGGCAGGCATCGTGTTGGCGCAAGAGCGTGTCGCCCCGGGCGTGCAGCCCCGCCAGCGCGACGGCGAGCGCCTCCGCGCTGTCCCAGATTTCGGCGCCGTCGCGCTGCGGGCGGGGTCCGGGGGCGAGTGGAATCGCCGCCACATCGGCAGCGACTTCCGGCTCGTGCAGGGGGGCGGGCTCGGTGAAGTCACCCTCGGTGACGCCGGGCGCGAGGCCGAGGGTCTCGTCGTCGATGAGGAAGCGCCCGTCGACGCCGGCGAGGACCAGCACCGCGCCCCACCACCCGGCGAAGTTCTCCTCGGCCATCAACTGCGAGGCCCACTCCCGGACGTCCTCCGCGCCGGCCCCACCGCCGAGATCGATGAGCAGCAGCCCCAGAAGCGCGACCGGATCGTCCGCGGCCAGCCGACGCACCGACTCGGGCTCGGCCAGATGCCGCGCGAGCACCCCGGTGCTCCGGCAGCGACGGTAGCTCGTGCTCAGGGAGTATCGCGACACATTCGTCGTCGGCGCGGCGGGGTCGCGGGCCCATCGGACCTGGGCGCCGCGGTCGTCAACCTCGGTGATCGTCGCAAAACCAAATGCCGGATGATGCACGACGTCGCCAGGGCGCAACGAGTCGACGGCGGCGATGCTATCCATGGCCGGGCTATATCTCGCGCGGGGTGAACGATGGAGGTACGCGATCCGCTGCATGGGGCCATCCAGCTCGGCCCGGCCGAGGTGGCGATCGTCGACCACCCCTTCGTCCAGCGGCTCCGCGGCGTCAAGCAGATGGGCTTCTCAGAGTTGCCGTTTCCCGGCGCCGTCCACACCCGGTACGCCCACAGCCTCGGCGCCATGGAGCTGGCCGGACGTGGCTTCGACAGCGTCTTTCGTCGAGATCCGTTCGGGGACCCGGCCGCGCGCACCCGGTTCCGCGACATCGTGCGCGTCGCGGCGCTCTGCCATGACCTGGGCCACGCGCCGTTTTCGCACTGCACCGAATTCGCCATGCCACCGCTCCGCCCGCTCGGCGTCAGCGCGTACGAGCCGGATGCGGTACGGTCGCGACTGGATGATACCGCGTCCCACGAAGACTACACCATCGCGGTCCTGACGAAGTCCACCCTCGATCGGACCGTCCGCGACAACTTTCCGTTCACGGGCCACCACGTGGCGGCGCTGGTCTCCCGTGAGGTCAGCGTGCCGGACGACTTCTTCGTCCACGGCGGCCGCGACTACCGGCGCATCCTCAGCCAGCTCATCTCCAGCGAGCTCGACGTCGACCGTCTCGACTACCTCGTGCGCGACTCGTACTATTCGGGGGCGCGCTACGGTGAGATCGATCTCAACTGGCTCCTGAGCAACCTCGAGTGGCACGACGGTCCCGACGGGCACGTGTCCCTGATGTTGGACCAGCGCGCGGTCTACGCCTTCGACGACTTCATGATCAGCCGCTACCACATGTTCATGTCGGTCTACTTCCACCACAAGAGCGTGGTGTACGAAGAGATGCTGCGCCGCCACTTCGCCAGCCCCGCCCGCGTGTGGAACTTCCCCACCGAGATCGAGGATTACCTTCACCTCGACGACGTCGCCATGCACAGCTACCTGCGCAGCGCCAAGGACGAGTGGGCGCGGCGGATCGTCGAGCGTCGCCCCTACCGCCGGGTCGTGGAGCGCCACGGCAATGAGCAGGAGGTCGACCTCACCGAGGCCCGCGCCCGTCTCGACGCGGCCGGTATCGATCACCTGGCCGCGGGATCGACGGGAAAGCTCTCCCGTTACTCGGCTATGGGCAAGAAACGCGAGGGTGCGCCTGCCATCTGGGTCATCGACCGCAGCCCCGGCGCGCGCGAGGCGACGAGCCGCCTCGAAGACGCCACCGCGATCTTCGCGCGCTACCAGGAGGCACGGCATATCACGAGGTTGTACGTGCATGAGGAGCAGGTGCAGCGCGCGACGGGGGTTTTGGAGGGGTAGGGCCAATGCCGGTCACTCAGGCGATTTTTTTGGAAAGCCGTCAGTAATTAGCCCTCAGCCATCAGCTTCCGACGCAGCGACGCTCACTGTCGCGACCGCAACCCTCGGCGATGTTCGTCGGCACCGACGCCTCGGACCGGGATGATCGAGGCGGCTGGTGATCGCCGCCTCGCGGGCCAGGCGCGCCGCTGCCCGGATGTCGTCCGCGAGCTCCGGCTGCAGCTCCTTGAGCGCGACGTCGCGACCCAAAGCAGTATCCCGCGCGGCGTGCACCACCCCCATGCCGCCGCGGCCGAGCAGGGCACCGATGGCGTACCGCTCGAGGGGCGGCCCGGGATGCTCGAGCGGCGTCGCGTCCTGGGGCGCCGTTCCCCCGCTGGCGCCGGGATCGCTCCAGCCGCCCAGGCTCGTTTCATCGGGGGGCGGGCGGCGGCCGGGCACAGCCGACGGTTAGCACGGATATCTGCCTGCCGATGCTCGCCCTCTTCTTCGCCTGCACCCCGCCCGACCCCGATGCCATGCTCCGCGAGGGGCGCGTGGACGAGGCGATCGCGGCCTTCGCGACCACGTCGGGGCGCTCGATTCCGTCGGGACATCCCACCGCCCAAGCCCTCGCCAGGCGGGCCCAGTCGGAGTCGTGGATCACGGTCGTCGAGCTGGTCCGCTGGACCGAGGCGGCGGCGCTGCTTGAGGGGGTCCCCGGCACCCGCACCCATCCGCTGGACCTGTCATTCGAAGCGTGGGCGCCGCTGGCCACGTGCAGCGCCGGCCGTCTGCAGGCGCCATGGCGGGTGGCGGTCGGTCGGTCGCAGGGGCCCGACGACCCGGACCCCAACGAGGCCGGTCGGCCATTCGAAGGTGTCGCCTACGCCAAGGGGCGCGTTGTCGGCAGCGCGATGGTGCTCGCCCCAGCGGAGTCCATCGCGGGCGCCGCGGCGCTCGCCGACCTCTTCGGAAACCTCGACCGCGATCCCCCTGCACATCTCGTCACCATCGTGTTCGCAGACGCGGGTGGGAGCCTGGCGGTGAACCTCACGCGTCGCGACGGAGTCTGGTGGACCTTGTCCGCCAACGACGCAGCGGCCGGCGCCGCGTGGATCGTTGCGTGCGGAGAGGGCTGATGAGGCGCTCGCCGTGGACCTGGATCGTGCTCGCTGGGCTCGCGGTCTTCGTGCCCGTGCCCTTTCTCGACGACTGGCTGTCGCGACGGGCACTGCGTATGGGATTGCAGCTCGACGCGCCCGATGACGCACCGCTCACCGATGCGCAGCTCACCACGCTCACGGGCGACCGCTCGTCCGTGCTGGTCGGGTGCTTGATCATCGGTCTGTGGTGGCCGATCAAGAAGCTGTTCAAGACCATTTTCTGGTTTCTCACCGTCAAGGATGCGGTTGACCATGTCGCCGCCAGCGCCCAGGTCTTGGCCTCGGTGCGGGTTGCCCGGGAGCGGGGGTGGCTCGCCGGGGACGAGGCCGTGGTGCGCGACGCCATCGAGCTTGCGTTCAGTCGCACGCGCTGGTCGCCAACCACTCGACTCTTGCTCGGCTACGAACGCCCAGCGCTGCCGGGTCCGGTCGAAGTCGAGGCGTTGGGGAGATTTGCGCAGGGTCTCCGGCGTTTTGCGGGAGGGGCGGTGATGGATCGGATCTTCGTCGAGCGGGTGGAGGCGGGGGTCGGCGCGGCGTGACGGGTTATCGGTCCGCCCCATGCTCCTCGGCCTCCTACTCGCCTGTCCCCCCCCCGAAGATTCGGCCGCCGAGGCGCCGGTTGGCGCGCTTGGCCAGGGGCGCACCAACCCCTTTCCCAGCGTGGAGTTGGTCGAGGACGGCCACCTTGCCTTCGACGTGACTGATCTCCCGCTCGCCGCCGACGGCGAGTCCTGGGATCTGGGGCTGCTCGCACGACGAACGGGCTTCTCTCCCGTGCAGCCGGCGATCGTGATGTTCGAGCAGCCCGTCGACGAAGCCAGCGTCTCTGGTCAGGGTGCTGTCGCGACGGATGGGACGGTTCGCCTGGTCGACCTCGACTCCGGCGAGGCGCTGCCGTGTTTTGCGGAGCTGGATGCCGCAACTGATGCGATGGCCAGTGGCCTGCGGACGTTGATCGTGCGGCCGATGGTCGCGATGGCCTCCGGGCACCGCATCGCGGTGGTGGTCACCTCCGGCGTCACGTCGGGCGGCGCGCCGTTGACGTTGCCCGCACCGGCCGGCCACTACGCCGATCTGGCTGCGGAGCTGGCCGCGCTGGGCCAGGACGATGTGGCGTTGGCCTGGGATTTCCCGGTGCAGAGCTACCCCGACCTCGTGGATGGCGCGCTGGCACGGACGGCGGCGCCGGCGGGCCACACGATTGACTGGACGTGGGAGACCGGCGGCGAGATCGAGCCCCCGGCGGGCTTGTGGCGTCTGGCCGAGGGCTCGTTTGTGACCACCGAGTTCCTCGTCGACGGGCAGCGGCTGGTGCTCGACGCGGACGGCTTGCCTACTGCGCAAGGCGAGCGCGCCGCGTACCTGATGGTCGCGATTCCCGACGCCGTGAAGGACGCCGCTCCGGGGAGCGTGCCGGTGGTGATCTTCGGCCATGGCATCCTGTCAGAGCCGGACAACTACCTCCACGACGGCGATCCCAGCGCGCTCATCGCGCTTGCCAACGGCCTCGGGGCCATCGTGGTCGCCACCAAGTGGACGGGCCTGACGGCCGACGACCAGCTCCACGCGCTCGAGGTCGCCTCGGACTTTGCTCGGTTCCACGAGGTGCCGGAGATGCTGGTGCAGGGGGTGGTCGACACCCGCTCCCTTGCGGTCTTGCTTCGCGATGGCGAACTGCTCTCTGACCCCGTGTTTGCCGGGCTCGCCGACCCTTCCACGCTCTGGTACTACGGCATCTCCCTGGGCGGGATCGAAGGGGCGGTCACCCTCGCCAACCAGGACGTCATCTCGCGCGGCGTCCTCCACGTCGGCGGCTCGGCCTGGGCCACGATGCTCGAGCGCAGCTCCAACTGGCCGCCCTTCGACATTGTCGTCACCCGCACCTTTCCCGACCCGTGGGAGCGCCAGCTGCTCTACTCGACCACCCAACTCTACTGGGACAGCGTCGACCCCGCGACCTACGCCGACCGCCTCGTGGGGGGCACCTGGTTGTGGCAGCAGTCGATCGGCGACGAGCAGGTGCCCAACGTGACGACCGAGCTCCTCGCTCGCAGTGTGGGCCTGCCTCTGGCCACCCCCGGCGTCACCAGTCCGCTGGGGCTCGTCGCGACTGCGATGCCTCTGAACGGCGCCGCCCTGACCCAGTTCGATCCGGAGGTCGACCCGCCGGACCCCACCAACCGCCCCGCATCGCGGTCGGGTGCGCACGCCGCACCCCGGATGTGGGAGGGAACCCAGGCGCAGGCGGCCCACTTTCTCCGGACCGGAGAGGTCGCACACTTCTGCGGGGAGGCGCCGTGCTCCGCGTCCAATCCCGGGAGCTGGTAGCCGCGCTCGCGGCGGCCCTCGCGCCGTGCGCGTGGGCGTGGTGGCCGGGAGCGCCGTCGGTGCTGGACTCCGAGCGCGGGGCGGGGCTCGTGGTGGCGCTGCGGGAGCTTGGCGTCGCGCAGGCGGCCGATGCCGCTGAGGTTGCGTTCATGCTGGCGTTCTGGATGGCCGGGTACCTCGGCTGGCGCTGTGCGCGCGACCGCGCGCCGGAGTCCGGCTGGCTCGCGGCCGCAGCTTTCGCTGCGGCGGCGCAGCTCGGGCCCTGGAGCCTCTGGCTCCTGGCCCACGCGGACCCGGGACTTTTCGCCATTGGCCCGCTGCTCTTGTCCGCCGGGCTCCTTGCCCGCCGCTGGCTCGTCGGCGGCGTGTTCCTCGCCGCCGTGCTCGGCGCCGGCGGCGCCTACGCCGCGCGCCCGGCTCCCGCTTCCCCCATCGGTTCAACGCCGATGTACGCAGGCGCCTCCGGCGCCTGGTTCCCCCTCCCTCCCACCGAGGCCGCGCCTTGGCGCGCCGCGGCCGCCGCCTACGGCGGCCGATGGGTGCATCCGCTGAGCGTGGCCGTCAGCGGCGACCGCTCGCCGGGCCTGCCGGCGGCGGCGCTCCCCCTGGCCGTAGAAGCGGCCGTCGTGCCGGCGCCCCCCTTCGACCTCGACGCGTGGGCGCTGGCGATCGCACCCAAGCCCAGCCACCGGGTGCTCCATTCCGTCGGCGCTGCCGCGCTGGCCGCGCCGCTCGCCGTGCTGCTGCTCGCGGCGGCGGCGGGGCTGCTCCGCCGCGGCGGTCGCCGCGCCCTGGTCGTGGCGGCCGCGCTGGTGGCGGGCTCCGTCGCCGGAGGCGCAGCCGTGCTCCGAGACGCCCAACG
Organism: Deltaproteobacteria bacterium; assembly: GCA_947490345.1. Taxonomy (GTDB): domain Bacteria; phylum Myxococcota_A; class UBA796; order UBA796; family SXON01; genus SXON01. The sequence goes on along the minus strand of CANLGL010000005.1, from coordinate 7,991 downwards.
CTCGGTGACCCCCGCCCTCCTCCGCGGCGCGGAGCTCGCCGCTGCCAAGCCCGCAGACGTCTACTTCCCGTCGCCGCACGCCCCGTGGAGCGGCGGCCGGTGGTCGGTGATGCAGCTCCGCGCCGTAGGCGCTGGCGAGCCTCCCGCGGCGACAGCGCCGCTGCTCGTCGAGCTGGCGCGCCTCTCCGGTGAGGGCCTCGACGCCGCTGCGGCGGGACCCGCCTGGGAGGCAGGCCGCGTCGCGCTTTCAGCGGGGTTGGCCGCGGCGCCCGGGGGCGTCCTGGTGGACACCGCGGCGCTTCCGGGGTGGGGGTGGGCGCGCCTGCGCGTGGCGCTCGCTGACGCCGGTGCGACGGTCGAAGGGGAGGGGACCCTGGTCCTTGTCCGCCCCGCGACTACCGAGCCGCCCCCGACCCCTCCACCAATACAAGGCGAGCGTCCGCCGTCACCCCCGTGAAGGTCTCGGTGGCGCCGCCCACCCAGTGCACGGTGACCGACTCGATTTCGGTGCTGGCTCCGAGCCCCAGGTGAACCGTCAGCGGTCGCTGTTGGTTGAAACTACCGCCGCCGACCTGCACATCTCGAATCCGGGTGACGCCGTCGGCCACGACGGTGACCCGTGCGCCAGCGGCGTCGCGATTGGTGGTGGTGCCCTCCAGGTCAAGCTCGACCCAGTGGTTCAGCGTGCCGATGCGATTCTCGAAGAGGTGGGCGCGGACGTCGCCGTAGGAGCCGCTGGTGTAGAAATCCAAGTCGCCGTCTTCGTCGACGTCGCCCCACAGGATGCCGAAGCTGGTCTCCACGGCCAGGCCGACCTCGTACGTGACATCGGTGAAGCTCCCGTCACCATCGTTTTGGTACACACGAGGGTAGTGGTTGGGGTACAGGCTCGACACCAACAGATCCAGGTCACCGTCGTTGTCATAATCGCCGAACTGCCCCTGGACGTCGCCCTCGTCGTACTCGAGGCCGCGGGCGGCACTCTCGTTGGTGAAGGCGTAGTCTGGTGCGCCACCGTTGATGTTCAGGGTGCTCTGATCCGCCCAGGGATAGGTGCGCGGATGACACAGGTTTGACTGGAAATAGTCCATGTCGCCATCGTTGTCGATGTCGCCGAAGTCGCCACCGTAACTGTGCCCGCCCGGATACTGGGTGTAGGGGCTCAACTCGGCGTCGTGATCCACTCCTTTGGCCGCGGCGACATCGATGAAGGTGCCATCGCCCTGGTTCTCCCAGAGTTGATTGTCGTACAGGTGGTAGTTCGCCACCAATAGATCGGGGGCGCCGTCGTTGTTGTAGTCGGTCCACTCGACCCCGTAGGTCGAAAACGCAGTCGGGAGGCGCAGCCCGGCGGCATCGAGCGCGTCGACGAAGCTCCCGTCTCCGACCCCCTGGAAGTAGCGGCCGTCCAGGGCAGCATCGTCGGGATAGTGGAGGAGCCAGTTGCCGACGTAAAGGTCGAGCGCGCCGTTGCCATCGGCGTCAGCGAAGGCGCCTGCGGTGTTGGGCTCACCGAACTCGACGCCCGCGCCAGGCAGGGCCGTGAAGCTGCCGGCGCCGTCGTTGAGCAACAACCGCGACGGAAAGTCTTCGTCCACCAGGCCGTCGCAGTCGTTGTCGATCTGGTCTTTGAGCTCAGCAAGGTCCGGGGCGGTGGTGCCGTCGGTGTCGTCGCAGTCACCGGCGAGGATGGACACGCCGTCGCCGTCGGCGTCCCCGCCGTCGGTACCGTCGTCGGCGATGCCGTCACAGTCGTTGTCGATCCCGTCGCTCAGCTCGCTCGCTCCCGGAAAGGTGGCGGCGTCGATGTCGTCGCAGTCGCCGGCTGCCACGGTGATGCCGTCGCCATCGGCGTCGGGAGTGATGTAGCTGGCGGCGTAGGCGTCGGGATCCCCGTCGTTGTCCACATCGCCGAAGAGCAGCCAGCCGGCGTACGTGGCCTCCGGCCAGGGCGTCGTCGCGTTGGCGAACGCGCCCGTGCCATCGCCGAGCCAGGCGCGCGGGCCGGCGCCATAGGTGACCATGTCGAGGTGGCCGTCGACGTTGAGGTCGGTCATGACGGCGCTGCCGGTGGGGTCAGTGCCAAAAGGAGTGGTCCACTCGCCGAACCAGCGTTCGGGCTCTTCCCAGGCGCAGACGTACTCCCCGACCAGCTCCATGAGGAAGTCGCCCGCGAAGCCGTAGGGCTCGGCGGCACCGGCCAGGATCAAGAGCGCCCGCGAGTTCTCCCCGGTGGGCCCGGAGCTGAACGCGACGGTCGGCGCCCCGCGCTTGGGGTACTCGTTGACCAGCGTGTAGTGCTGGCCGGGGAGCAGATACAGGTCGAGCGCCGACACATCGACCTCAGTCCAAACCTCGTCGCCCCAGACCGCGGACACCTCCACCTCGAAGGGGCCGGCGATGGTGGCGCCGGGCGTGTCGAGGTCGGGGTACCCGGCGGGGTAGCTGCGACCCTGGGTGCCCATCAAGCGGAGGTTCGCCTTGCCTTGCCCTTCGGCAAACTGCACCCGCAGGGTGGTGACGTGGAAGGGGTGTTCCGGGACGAATTTCGACGACTCGACCGTGCCCCGGGTGTAGTCGCCGTGCTCGGTGAGGTAGCCTTTGGCGCTGCGAGAGTTGTCGGGCAGCGTGACCGGCGAGGCGCTGGCCAGCCAGTCGCGACCGGTACAATAACGCTCGATCGACGCGGGTGGCGGGAGCCCAGCGCTGGTGTCGTCGGTTCCGCCCGCTGCATTGGTGTCGGACACCGTTTCATCCGGAGGCGTGGCACAGGCGGCGACCAGGAGGGCGATGGGGAACAGGCGCATGGCGCTGTTTAGCGCCAATGCCGGTCACTTAGTAGGCGATCTTGTTGGAAAGCCGTCAGTAATTAGCCCTCAGCCATCAGCTTCCGATGCACGCCAGACCGCAACCCTCGGCGATGTTCGTCGGCACCGACGACCCGGACCGGCGCAGTTGCGCGGTGAGGCCGTAGCGCTCATCGGTCGGGAACGTTTCCGTGGCGCGGTACACGTCGAGCGACCACACCAGGAGGTCCCTGAAGTCACGCACGTCGCCTCCGACCGAGCGAATCGCTGACGGCTAACGGCTGATGGCTCGTGCTGGGCGACCTATGTGACCGGCATTGTGTTTAGCGCGGCGCGCCCGCCGATGGCGGCTTGGCCATACGCCGGATGTCGGCGATCTGCGCGGCGCTGAGATCGAGGCGGTAGGTGGCTGACAGCGGCAACGAACGAATAGCAGTGGCGCCGCACTGAAGGACGAGCGACTCGTACCGCAGCACCATGTGGATCGGGGGCGTCGAAGGAAGCGCTCTCCCGTCCGAGGCGAGCGTCAAGATGCCCGATACAAGCTGGGTGTTGGCGTCGTGCCCGAACGCTTCGGCGCCCCGCCAGGTGACCTGCAGGTAGCTGCGCCCGGCGATCGCGCTGAGGATCCAATTGGGGTCCTCGGCCGCGGTCGCGACGCCGGGTGCGAGCGAGCGTGTCGGCTGGACCACAGACCCGCCGGGGGGCGCGACGCTGCGTGTTGGCGACACCACGGCGGAGGCCGTGCCGCCGTCCGCCGCCTGGCTGTTGGGGGCCGCCTCGCCCTTCATGGCCGCGCGCAGCGCATCCCGCATCGCGGCGCGGCCCCCCCCTTGTTCGGTGGGCTGGCTGGACGACCACGTGGACGTTCCCGCGCCGCCGCGAATACGGTCCGCCGCCGCCTTCCGTTCACGCTCGGCGATGCCGCTGTAGGTCGATGACAGCGCGCCCGTGGAGTCCCGTACATCCGAAAGTTCGCGCAAGGTTCCGCCCGTACGCTTCACTCGCAAGAACTGCTGCCAGCGGGGCTCGTCGCTCTCGTTGACCTTCTTTAGCCGGATGAGGTAGCCCTGAGGCTCATTCGGGGTGCCGGGTAGCACCCGCATGACCTCGCCCTCCAGGAGCGCGGTGCCCGGAGTCGGCGACAGGTCGGCGCGTAGCGCGACCAGTTCCAGGGGAAGGAGCGAAGCGTCGACCTGGACGTACAGCCGGGTGCCCTCGATCCACACCAATCTTCCGAAGCTCATGCCCTCTTTGGACTGCACGCCGGTGGACGCGCGCACGTTGAGTCGCTCGGCTCCGGGCGTGGAGAGGGTGGGGGGTACCGTCGGCATGGCGTCTGCCGCTAACCCGGACGGCGAACCGTTGTCAGCCGGCGTCCCCGAATTCAGGGAGGCAGGACGGTGTGACGGGTTGCGACGGCAGCCCGAGGCCGGCGACGCCATCGGCGGAGAGCCCGGCGAGGCGCAGCCCGATTCGGGGCAGGTCGGCGGTGGTCGACCACAGGGAATACACGTAGGGATTCCGAGCCGAGCCGATGAGATGCTCGCGCAGCTCTGCGAACGCCGGGAAGAACTGGATGCCGGCGACGCGGTCGAAGCACATGGCGGGTGTGCCCTCTCGAAGCGTTTCGCCCAGGCGCAGTTCGATGCGCTCCGGCACTTTGCCGGTCTCCGCCTGCCAGCGCTCGGCCCGGGTGTGCTCGGTGCCGCTGACGCCGCGGTCCTCGAAACAGAGCACGTCCATGAAGCGGGCCAGTGCCACTTCGAGCGAGGCGGCGTCGGTGCACTCGACGAGGTCGGCTCCGAAGTGCGCGCGCCACACCCGGTGCTGGGCGCGCTGGCGGGCAAAGTCCGTCCGCCGCTGGCGCAGCGCCGCCAGCACCGACGGTTCGGGGGACTGTCGCCACGCATCGAGGAGCTGCAGCCGCGCGATGACGCCCTGCTCGCCGTAGAGGCCCGGCGCACCGAGGAACTCGACGCCGTCGGTCCAGGGGACGATCCGCGCCCGCAGCACCGTGCGTTTGGGCAGCTCGGCTCGCGCGGCCGCGGGGCAGCGCACGACGTGGTCACTGTCGTCCTGCAAGTCGCGAATCAGCACATGCTCGCCGTCGTGACCGTCCACCACCCACAGGCTCGTCCGCACCTCCAGCGGCCAGCGGGCGAGCATCGGGATTCCTTGGAGCTCGGCGAGGCGCTCGGCCGCGGTGAACCCCTCCTCGTCGAGCCACTCGGTGGTGACGAAGTCGAGGAGATCCGGCCACTCGTCGGCGTCGGGCGGGCGGCCGTGCAGCGCCTGGGCAGCGCGCGCGAGCGTTTCGGCATCCGGTTTGATGTGCGCCCACACTGCGGCGCGGATGGCGTTGAGATCGGCCGGCACTTGCTCCTCGGGGGCCGGGCCGTATAGTACCCGGATCGATGCGCGTCCTCTTTCCCCTGCTGTTCGCCGGCTGCGACCCCGACCAGCAGCTCAACGCGGCCGAGCCCAAGCTGGTCTTCGAGCCGGCCACCATCGATTTCGGCCAGGTTGTCGTCGGCACCTACAGTGAGATCGGCGCGGTGATCAGGAACGAAGGACTCGGTACCTTGCGGATTTCAGGCGCCGAGTTCGAGGGCGGCGCCTCTGCCGATCTCAGCGTCGTGAGCTGGCCCGAGGAGCTCGCCGCTGGCAAAGATGGACTCCTCGTCGTCCGCTACACCCCGGACGTCGAGGGCGAAGATTGGGGCACCCTCGGCGTCGCGACGAATCAGGCGAGCGCGCCGACCGTGCCGGTCACGTTGACCGGGCTCGGGGTGCGGCCCTGCATCGACATCGATCCGGAGCTCCTGTGGTTCGGGACGGTCGCGCCGGGGGACTCGCTGTCGCGCGAGTTCCAGGTGCGCGCCGGCTGCACCGGGACCCTCCGCATCGGGAGCGCCGCGTTCCCAGGTGGCGAGGCCGTGGCGTACACCCTGACCTGGCCCGAGGACTGGGCGGAGCCTTACGTTGTGCGGACCGGATTCTCGTTCACCGTCGGGGTGACATTTTCGCCCCCGGACACCAACGAATGGAGCGGTGAGCTGTGGTTCTCGTCGAACGACCCCGACGACTCGACCGCCGCCGTGCAGCTACGCGGCAACACGGTAGACGACCCCACCGAGAACGAGCCGCCCTACGTAGAAATCACCGAACCCGACGTCGGTGAGTATTTTCTGGACAATCAGTTGGTGACCCTGACTGGCGTGGTGTACGACGCGGACGAGGCGCCGACCAATCTCATTTGCGGGTGGTACGGAAACGGAAGCCGGTTGGCGGACGCGGACACCACGATTGGCGCGGATGGTGCCATCGCGGCGGCCGTCTATCTGCCGGTCGGTGACGTGGAGATCGAGCTGCGGTGCTACGACTCGGAAGGCGAACAGGGCGCGGATTCGACGCGGGTCGACGTATGGAAGCACGACGAGCCCCTTCAATACGTCATCTCGGGCGGCTCGACGGTGTTCGACTACTTCACCATCGACGACGACCTGCGCTTGACCATCGGCGGGGTCGTGGTCTTCGACGATGACAACAACGCCAAGGATACATTGGCGCCCATCACCATCGATGCCAAGTTGGGTGACACGCTGGTGATGCTCGCGGTCGACCAGAATTCGTGCGACGCGATTGTCGATCCGTTGGTATTACATTGGGGCACCGGGAAACAACAGGCGCTCAACGAGGGCGTGTGTCGTAGCGCCTGTCCCGATCACACCTGCTACGACGGCACCTACGCGGGGCCCTGGCCGAGTGTCTTGTTGGAGGAGAGTTTTTTGGTGGCGATTCCTTGAGTGGCGCCCAGGCTGGAGGCCAGGCGCGGATCCGGGGGCGTTACGGGGGCAGCGCCCCCGTCCCAAAAACCAACCTCTATCCGCCTGATAGCGCCGCGATCAACTGAACGTCGCCCACGATGGGCGCGTGCAGGTCCGCCGCCAGCTCGCCACCGACGAAAACCTTGATGTGGGGCCGGATCCGGTCCTGCTCGTCGACGACCCGGATCAAAAAACCACGGTGACGACGCTCGACGTCGGCCAACACTTCGCCTACCGTCGCGCCCTCCGCCATGACCTCCGCCGCGCCGTCAAGGTAGCTACGCAGATGGGTCGGGAAGAGGACCCGAATCACGCGGTCTCGCTCACCGTGACCGCGTAGATGTGGGGCAGGTCGCCGGCGATGCGGGCGAAGTTGTCACCCTCGTCGGGGCTGCCCCAGAGCTCGCCGCTGGTCGTGCCGAAATACACTCCGACCGAGGCTTGGGTGTCGGTGGCGAGGCATTGTCGTTTTACGGTCCACCACGCCTGCTGAGCGGGGAGGCCGCCGGCCAGTCGCTCGAAGCTGTGACCGGCGTCTCGCGTCCGGTAGACTGCGGGCTTGCCGCCGGGACTGGTGCGCGGCCAGACGGAGGAGCTGTCCATGGGGAAGACCCAGGCGCTGTCGGGGTCACGGGGGTGCAGGGCGACAGGGAAGCCGATGTCGCCGACCTCGGCCGGTAGGTTCTTTCCTACGCGCACCCAGCGGTCGCCCACGTTGCGATCGAGTCGGTAAAAACCACAGTGGTCCTGGCGCCACAGACGGTCGGGGTTCTGTGGGTGGACTGAAACACAGTGGGGGTCGTGCCCGTAGGGATACTCCTGGCCATCGGGCAGCGCGGGCGCGAAGTCCATCGCGACTCCCGCGTTGAGTGGGTCCCAGGTGGCACCGGCGTCGCCCGAGGTGAAAAAACCACCCCCGGACAGGCCAAGGTACAGGCGGTTCGCGTCGCGGGGACAGACGGAGATGGAGTGGGTCTTGCCGCCGTCGGGCGTCTGGTCCTTGTCGCCTTGTACCCAGTCGGACTGCTTGGGGTGGTCGTTGAAGCCCACGATGGGATGCCAGGTGTCGCCGCCGTCCTCGCTGCGGAAGAGCCCTTGCGGGGAGGTGCCCGCGTACCAGACGCCAGGCTGGGTGGCGTGCCCGGGCGTCAGCCAGAAGACGTGGTCCACGGCTCGCGCGCGAGGCTCGCCTTTGTCGAAGGCGGGCGGTGTCGTCACCTGCGTCCAATTGGCCCCGCCGTCGAGCGAGCGCAAGAGCGCCGGCCCCCTGCGTTCAACCTATGTTTTCGCCTACCACAACGCCCCAGCCCCGCCAAACGCCCCAATATCACTCAAGCTCCCATCCTGATCCAAC
>CANLGL010000004.1 GCA_947490345.1 Deltaproteobacteria bacterium | reverse complement strand
GGGGGGGGGGCGTACTCGGCACGCGGAGCGGTCCAGCCCGCCGGCTCCTTGCCCCAGCCCGTCCACCCTGCGAAGTAGGCCTTCGCCGCGGACCGGGCTTCGTCCACGGTGATGTTTCCGACGATGAACAGGGCGGCGTTCTTGGGCCGGAGTACCCGTGCGAGCGTCGCCGACACCTCGGCGTTGCCCACGGTGTTGAGCACGTCCCAATCTTTGTGGGTCAAGTAGTCGCCGAAGGCATGGCCGGGGAACAGTCGCGACGACTGAATGTTTCCAGGCGCATCTGCCGCGGTAGGATCACCGGGCGTCATCCACTTCAATGTGGCCTTCTTTCCGTCCTGGACCCAGTCCAGCCGGCCGCTGGTGTACGGGATGATGTCATCGAGCCGGTAGCGGGCCACGTACACCGCGTCGTCGACGTTGGCGGCCGAAGCGGCCACCGCGACCCGGCTGCCCAGGTCTCCGAAGCTGAGCGAATCGTCGCCTGCGATTCGCAACGCGTCGATGACCCCGCCGTGCGCGAACTTGACGTTGTCCTGGGTAGCGTGCACGGTGAGGCGGTCCATGTCGATGCTGCCCGCGCCGCCGGCGAAGGCCACGCCCACCTGGACGAGCGGGCCCTGCGTGTGGGGCATGATGAACACCTTCACGCCGTTGGGCAGGGTCTCCTGGACGATCTTGGTGGTGTCCGGCACCACGATGGTCTCCTTGATCACCGCGGGGTTGACCTCGTCCGGGTCGAACAGGGTCAGGATGCTCTGATCGCGGGACTGACCGCGGTAGGCCGAATCGCTGCTGTCCAGGGTGAGGTCGCCTTCTTCGTAGGGCTCGATCGCGACGGCCACGGCCCGCTCCCGGCGGAGGTACTTGCCCGCGAAGTCGCGGATCGCGTCGATCTTGACCGCGTTGCCCCACTCGATCTGGCGGGAGTAGAACATCGGGTCGCCGGTGAAATGGACGAAGTCGGAGATGACCGCCGATCGATTGGAGAAGAGGTCGGCGACCTCGTCGACCAAGTGCAAGGTGCCTGCCATCCCCGACTGCTGGGCCTGTTGGAAGAGGACCTTCTGGAACTGCGCCATCTCGTCGCCGCGGTCGTACACCTTGTAGACGCCGTTGAGCGCCTTCTCGACCATCTTGGGCGCCTCTACTGCGTCCTTGAACTCGACAAAGCAGATCGCCGCGCTGCCATACCGCCCGCGGTCTGAGAAACATCCGGCTGAGCCCGGGGGCTCCTCGCCGGCGTCGTACTCCCACGACGGGAAAAGCTCCTGAGAGATCGCGATGGAGAGCTGGTAGACGGCGGCGTCGACCAAGGGGTCCTGCGGTCCGTAGCCCGACGGAAGCGTCCAGCCGATTACGACGGTGGGCTTGTCCACCGCGGCGTGGTACGTTTGGAGGCCGGTGACGTCGCCCTTGATCTCAATCGGCGTCGCCGGCATGGCTGGCGGCTCCGTGGGAGCGCCGCTGATGCGGACTTTCGGCGGGACCAGGGTGAGGTTCTTGCCTTCCGGATCGTCGGGCGCGGCCAGTTGGTCGATCCCGAAGACCTGCAGATACTTGCTGGAGTCGGCGAGGTTCAGGTCGCCTGAGACGACCAGGGTCGTCTCGCTGGGGACGTAGTACTTCTTGACATAGTCTTGGATGTCCTTGAGCGTGACCGCGTTGAGCGAGTCGTGGGTGCCGATGGTGAGGTGGTGGTAGGGATGGCCGACCGGCCACAGCTTGTCGAAGAGAAAGCCCAGCGCGGCGGCGCCGCCATTTTCGTAGCTGAGCCTGAGCTCATTACGGACAACCTCACGTTCGATGAGTACATTTTCGTTGGTGACCTTACGCACCGCGTCGCGTAGGCGAAGGGCCTCGAGCTTCATGGCTGTCTCGAGCAGCGGGGCCCGGACGATGGTGAGGTAGTTGGTGCGATCCGGCGCGGTGGTGGCGTTGAACGAAGCCCCCATCTGCTTGATGAAGTCCATGATCTTCGGCAGGTCTTTGCCGTCGGTGCCCGTGTGGACCGAGCGGAACCACAGGTGCTCGATCAAGTGGGCGATGCCCTCGCGACCCTCCGGGTCGTCCTGGCTGCCGTGGTCGATCATCATCGTGAGCGCCACGACCGGCTGGCTGTGATCCTCTTGGAAGATCACGCGGAGCCCGCTGGGGAAGCTGAAGTCCGACATCACGACCTTCACGTCGCGGAGCTCGAGCTTCATGTCGGCACGGGGAGGCGTGTCCGCGGTAGCCTCGGTTGCGAGGGCGACGCCCCCGACCACGAGAGCGGCGGCGAGGACCGGGCGGAGGAAGCGCATGAGAGACCCCTTTGTCACAGACCGTAGAGTCTATCGCGAGGCGCACCGGCCCGCGATAAAGTTGCTGTCATGCGTCGAATGGTCCTTGCCGGTGCCGCAATTCTGGCGATGGCCTTCGCCGGCGTCGCCACCTGGCAGGCCCTCCAGCCGCCGCCGCCGCCGCCGGTGGTCCCGTTGGACGAGCGCACCTTCGAGCAGATGACCGAGAAAGAACGTGAGGACTGGATGCGCACGCTCGGCTACGTCGACTGACCCCCAGCCTCGTGGCGTCCTTCCCCTTCAGCCTCCTCGTGCTTGCCTGTCTCACCGGCCTGCTGGGGCTGCGCTTCGGGCTGGAGCTGGGCTTGCCGGCGACGCTCGCGGATTCGATGGAAGCGCCGAACGAGGCCAGCTCGGCGATGGCGGTGCCGCCCAAGCCGGGAGGGCTCGCGCCGGCCGGCGCCGGAAGCGGGGCAGGTGACGCGGCATTGACGACCTCGATCTGCGAGGCGATGTCGAGCCAATTGCAGGACACCTGCTGGCAGGCTCTGGCCCGGCAGACGGCGGCGGCCGACCCCGAGGAGGCGCTGCGGATCTGTGCGCGCCTCGGAAGCGCAGAGCTGTCCTACGAGTGCCAGGCCGACGTCGCGGAGGCGGTCGCGCCCGCCAGCCGAGCCCTCGCCGAGGAGCTCTGCAAAGGCATCCCGGTGGTCAAGTGGCGGGGGCAGTGCCACTTCGGCATCGGGTTGGCGCTAGCCGAAACGGATCCGGAGTACGCCATCGCTCGGTGTCAGGATGCAGAAGCGTTCAGGACCTTCTGTCGGCACGACGTCATCGGGGAGATGGCGATGGTGAACCTCCCGGCTGCGGTCGAGATCTGCGCCCGTGAAGAGGGGGACACCCTCACCCGGAAGACCTGCTGGCATGGCATGGGCAAGTATCTTGCACGTCGCGACATGAGCGAGGCGGCGGCGTCCTGCTCGCAGGCCACGTCGTCGTGGCAGCCCCTGTGTTTCCACGGGGTGGGCTGGGGCGGTGCCGAACGCGACGTCGACCAGGCGCTGGCCTCGTGCGCGAGCTTCGGTGAGTACGCCGACAACTGCCGGCACGGCGTCGCCAACCAGCTCAAACGGTTTGATCCCACCCGGCAGCTCGCCATCTGCGAAGCGCTCCAGAACTCCGAGGCCCGCACCAAGTGCCTGGCCTTTGTCACCCAGTAGGCCCCGATGCTCCGTTACCTGCTCGACGCCTTCGGCGGCCCCGCGGCCCCCTTCATGTACGCGCTGCTCGCCATCCTCGCGTTTGCGACGGCGGTCAGCATCGAGCGGACGATCACGCTGATGGCGTGCCGCGTGGAGGTGGCGGGCGTGCTGCGTCGCGCCGAAGCGGCCGTGCGCGAGGGCGTTACCCCGTCGTGGGGGACCACCCCCCTCGAAACGGTGCTGGAGGCCGGGTTTGCCCAGGCGGATCCCGAGCTGGGCTGGGAGGCGATGCAGGCGGCCGCCGTGGACGCCGAGCAGCGGGTGCGGCGGCGGATTCCGTATCTGGCGGCGGTTGCCTCCATCGCGACGATGGTTGGACTCTTCGGTACGGTGTACGGCCTGATCCAGGCGTTCGGAGCCATGGGCGGCGTCGCGGCGGCCGAGCGGGCGGCCCGCCTGTCGGAGGGCAGCAGCACCGCCATGGCGGCGACTGCGTTCGGCTTGTTCGTGGCGATCCCGGCGCTAGCGGCGCACTCCGCGCTTGAGGCCCAGGCGCGCGGTCTGCTCGCCGAGATCGAAGCGACGGCGGGGAAGGTGCACGTCCTGCGCCGCGGCGCATCTCGCTGATGCGTTTGTTTCGCGAGGAAGCGATGGTGGAGGCTGACGTGCGGCCGACGTTGCTCGGCGTGGTCACGCTGCTTTTCCTGCTGTTGTTCTTCCTGATGTCCACCAGCTCCGGGCAGCGCCTGGGCGTGGTCGACTTGAGGCTGGCCGCGCCGGGTCAGGCGCCACCGCTGCCTCACTCGGGCCTGGTGAAGTCGGTCCGGGTGTCGCTGAGCGAGCGCGCCGCCGCGGTAGAGTTCGAAGTCGCTACGACGGACATCGGCGCCTCCGCCACCACCCGTGAGCTGCGCCGAATCGAGGTTCCGGAGCGAGGGGAGGCGCTGGACGGCGTCGCGCTGAGCGAGGCCATGGCGACGGTGCACGCGATCGACCGGTCGCAGGAGCAGGCGGAGGTTGTGCCCGGACCGGACGTCACCACCGCCACGCTGCTTTCGGTGATCGACATTGTGCGCGGTCCGGCGGACGCTGCCCGCTTTCCCAAGGTCAGCCTCCGATGAGGCGCCGGCGCGGACTGTTTCGACGTTCTCCCGAAGCGGCGGGCGTGGGCCTCGATGTGGGGGCGCTGGCCCCGATGGTCGACATGATGACCTTGTTGTTGGTCTTCCTGCTCCGCACCTACTCTACCGACCTGGCGCCGGCCCCGGCGGACGGTCCCTTCGAGCTGGCCGGCACCCACTCCGAAGATGCCCGTCGGGGCGGAATCGAGATCCTGGTCACCGGCGAGGCGGTGCACGTCAACGGGCAGCGCATCGCTGCCTGGGCGCATATCGGCGAGGATGGATCTATCGATCCGCTCTACCAGATGCTGTTACAGTCGCGACCGAAGACGCGCGCGGAGATTCATGCGGACGCCTCGGTGCCCTGGCGGCGGCTCCAGCGGGTGCTCGGCACCGCGCAGGCGGCTGGCGTCGAGCAGATTGCGCTGGTGGGGGCGCACTCGGGCGCGATGTAGCCACCCGGCGTCGGGGACCATCCGGAAGGGGGAGAGGGGCGCCCGGGGCGCGATGTCCGGCGGAGAGGGCGGCGCCCTCTTCCCCCGTAAGGTCAGTCCGGCTCCGTCTCGTGGAACCGGGTCAGGTCCAAGACCAGCCGGCCGTCGGGGAGCTGCCCCATGACGTCGACGTAGTGATGGTCGAACTTCAGATTGTCGGGGCTGTACACATGGCGGGCGTGCGTGGTCTGGCCGTACGTCGCGTCGTGCCCCATCAGCGTCACCACCACGCCGAGCCAGGCGTTCTGATCGTGAAGATCAATCTTCGAAAGGGGACTCTTGTCATCCAAGGGGTGGATCAGCGTCCAGCTGAGCCCGAACATCGGCTGGCGATTCCGCTGAAGGTCGAGGTCGACGATTCGCCGCATGTGGCGGCCCTCGCTGCTGATCTCATCGATGACGGCGGCCACGCTCACGCTGGCTTCGACCACCTCGTTGCCCCGGGCATTGGCCATCCGCATCTGCAGGGTGCGCACCCCGTTTCGTTGGGTCACGACCGCGACCCGGGCGAAGAGGACGGCCGACCGGGGGCGCGCCGCCTTGGCCAACACGGTACCCGTCGCAAGCGCGGCGAACAGCATGCCTACCGCGGCCTCGGCAGTGACGACGAGATTGGCCCACTCCGACTTCGGGTGAAGGACGCCGTAGCCGATGGTGCCGAGGGTCTGAACCGACAGGAAAAACGCGTCGGCGAAGTCGGCGCTCTCCGCGCCGCCCACCCCCGCCGGTTCGAGCATGAACAGGCCCGCGAAGAAGAGATTCAGGAGCAGGTACACGGCGATGAAACTGAGGAAGAGCCTCGCCCATCCGCCTTCGAGGAAGAAGAAGTACAGGTCGCGCCTGAACTCCGGCGGGGCCCCGACACGGACCGCTTGCCCGATGGCGCGGCGCAACGGGGCCACCGGGGTGCCGTCCCGTTTCTCGGCCGCGATCTGCGCGGTAGGAACGCTCTCCGCGAGGGTGTTCGCCGTGGTGGTCGGCGCGATCATGAGGTCCACCACGACTTGTGCCACACACAGCGCGGCCGCGACGCCGAGGAATGCGTCGCCGGTCATGCCCGCACCGGCCTTCGCGAGGATGGCGAGCAAAACCGCGCCCGCGACGCGGCTGAAGATGCGCGTACGCTCCGAGACCTGTACGTCGGCGCGCTCGGTCGCGGAGTCCAGCGCGGCGATCGAGATGAAGATCAGCACGAGGCTTCCGGCGAGCAGCCAACGAACGCCTTCGGGGGCCGGCGCGCCCGCCTCCAAGAGCGCGGCCTTCTTCACCGCGACACCCAGCGACGTGATCCCCAGGGTCAGCGGAAGATGGGACAACAGCCAGACCAGCCAGCTTCCGCGCTCCTTCCGCACCTCGGCGCCGGCGATGTCGTCGAAGTAGATCCACCAGACGCTGCAGGTGATGGTCAGGTTGAAGAAGCCGCGAAGCTGGGCGTCGAGTCCCGCATCGGTTGAGGCCAGAAGCGAGAGCACCTTGACGAACGACTCGCCGAGCACGATGATCGTCAACAGCCCGTATCGCTCTGAAAGGTGCTCCTGATCGATGGGATAGCGCTCCTGGAGCGCGCGCGCGGCTTGCGACAGCGGTGCCAAGAGGATGATGCCGATGCCGGCGGTCCAGAGCAGGTAGGTCCATGGCACCGGGACCAGCGCGGAGGCGGCGAAAAGCAAGCCCGAGGCCGCGAAGACGCCACCCCAGTAGGCCGCGTAGTCGCGCGCTTCCGGGAGGTGTTTCCAGGCCCGGACGTTGAAGCCCGCGATGATGAACTGCGACACGGCGAACGCGACCGCGAAGGCGGCCGGTTCGCCCCGCATCGACGGCAAGGCGGCGATGGCCATGGCGCCGACGACGAACATGTTGGCGAGCACGCCGAGCCGGTGGCTGAGGTCGTCGATGTTGTACCGGTTGGCGTAGAACGAAAATCCCGTCCATGCGATCCACAGCGGGACGAAATGGAGCGCGAACATCGCGAACCCTTCGCCCTGAAGACCGTCGCCGAGCTGAATGATGCCGGCCACGAACACCAGGTCGTAGAACAGTTCGAGCCACGAGACCCGCTTGCCAGCTCCCTGGCTGGCCACGTGCAGCCGTGGGCGATGGAACCAGCGGGATTGCATGCCCCCGCGTAGCACGAGGCGATAGTTGGAAGCATGACCATCGCCGCCGTGGCCGCCGTCCTGGTGCTGGCGGCCTCAAGTCTCACCGAGACCCTGCCGGCGGTCGCCCAGAAGTGGACGGCGCAAGGCCACCCCCGCGTGGAATTCAGCTTCGACGCCTCGTCGCGGCTGGCGCGGCAGATCGAGCAAGGCGCGCCCGCGGACGCCTTCATCTCGGCCGACGGCGCGTGGATGGACCAGTTGGAAGCGGGGGGCCTCATTGAGCCCGCGACCCGCTTCGACCTCGTCGGGAACACGCTTGTAGCGGTGGTGCCGTCCACATCGATGCTCCGGGTCACGACGGCGGCGGACCTGGCCGCCGCGGCGATCAAGCGGCTCGGTCTTGCCGGTGAGAACGTTCCCGCCGGACGATACGCGCGCACCGCGCTGACGACGCTCGGACTGTGGCCGCGGATCGGCGAGCGGGTGCTCAGCGGCGACAACGTCCGGACTGTGCTCGGTTGGGTGGCCTCCGGCGAGGTCGACGCCGGCATCGTCTACGCCACGGACGCCTTGATCGAGCCGAGGGTGCGGACGGCCTTCGTGTTCCCCTCCGGCAGCCACCCCGCGATCGAGTACCCGGCCGCGGTGGTGCTGGGCGCCGCGCACGCAGCGGACGCCGCCGCATTCCTGGGCTACTGCCGGTCGGTAGAAGCGGGCTCCATCTTCGCCGCCGCCGGCTTCGTCCTGCCGACGCCATGACCCCCGATCCTTGGAGCGCGGTCGGTCTCTCGGTCGTGGTCGGAGCCGCCTCGACAGTGGCGACCCTGCCGGTTGCGGTTGCGACGGCGTGGGTGTTGGCCCGGAAACGCTTTTTCGGGCGCTCGGTCCTGTCGGCGCTGGTCCTCACGCCGCTGGTGCTCCCGCCAGTCGTCACCGGCCTGCTGCTCTTGACGCTGCTCGGCCGCGCGTCGCCGGTGGGTCGCTGGCTGGAGGCGGTGGGCTGGCCCGTGCCATTCTCGCTCACTGGTGCGACGATCGCAGCGGCAGTCGTCGGCTTTCCGCTGTACGTCAGCGCGATTCGGGGTGCGTTTGAGGCGGTGGACCCTCGCTTGGAGGAGGTGTCGGCGACCCTGGGAGCGACGCCGAGTCGGACCTTTTTCCGGGTGACGCTGCCGCTGGCCCTGCCGGGAGTCGCGGGGGGAATGGTGTTGGCCTTCGCGCGGGGGCTGGGTGAGTTCGGCGCCACCGCCGTGATCGCCGGGAACATCGAGGGCCGCACCCGCACCATCGCCCTGGCCGTGTATGCGCTCTTGGAGGCGCCCGATGGCAAGTCGGCGCTCACCCTGCTTCTCGTCGTCAGCGTGGGCCTTTCGGTGATCGCGCTGGTGGGCTTCGAGTTGCTCAATCGGTGGCAGCGACGCCGCCTGGAGCTGACGGATGGCTGAGCCGTGGCTCGACGTGGCGCTGCGGGTACCGCTGGGGGCGCTCGCGCTGGAGGTGTCGCTGGCCACGTCGGCTGCCGCCGTGGGGGTGGTTGGCCCGTCGGGTGGAGGAAAAACCACGCTTTTACGGGTCTTGGCCGGAGTGGAGCGGCGGGCCGCGGGCACCGTGAAGGCGCTCGGTGTCACCTGGCAGGGACCCGGGGTATTTGTGGCCCCCTGGCATCGTCGCGTCGGGTGGGTTCCGCAGGACGCGGCGCTCTTCCCCCACCTGAGCGTAAGGGAGAACCTGGCCTATGCCCAAGCCGACGGCCTCGACGAGGTCGCGGAGCTCTTGGGCGTGTCGGCGCTGTTGACCCGAGCACCCCGCAACCTCTCGGGCGGAGAGCGGCAAAGAGTAGCGTTGGGTAGGGCACTTTTGTCCCGGCCAACGTTGCTGCTGCTGGATGAGCCGTTCGCCGCGCTGGATCGCTCGCTTCGCGCTCGCCTCGCGGGTCAGGTGGCGGCCTGGTGCGCCGATCGGCGTATTCCCACCTTGCTTGTGACCCACGACGAGCGGGACCTGGAGCCATTTTCAGCGGAACGTTGGGAGATCGCCGACGGTCGCGTTCGGGTTGGCTAGGCACAGCCGCAACGAGGCGTAGCCTCGACGACGGCACCCCGGCGGTCCTGGAGGGTGTCGCAGCATGCGTCGAAGGCCAACCTGAGAGCGCGCCGCCCGCGCTGTACCCTCGACTTCATCGTCGCCAGTGGGACTCCAGCGTGGGCCGCGGCCTCGATTTGCGTGAGTCCATCGAGCTCGCAGAGCCGAACCGCCTCTGACTGGAGGGGAGGGATCGCGCCCAGGAACGGCTCAACGCAGGCGGCGAAGATCTCGCGGACGCCTGAAGCCGCATCGTCGCGGTCCTCCACGATCTCCGTATCGGGTGCGCTTCCGACGTCAGAGAAGCCCTTCCGGTGGTGGTCGGCGATGCTGTTCCGGGCGATCCGAAAAACCCATGGCGCAAGGGCGTCTTGCGCGCGAAGCGCGCCGGCACCGAGGTGGATGCGAAGCAGCGTCTCTTGCAAGACGTCGTCCGCATCGGGTCCCGACACGCGGCGCGCAATGAAACGGCGCAGCTCGGCGTGAAAGCGCACGACCGCTGCTTCGCCCGGGGCGATGAGGATGGCGGCGACGGTCGGCGCGGCGATCACGGCTTGCGCGCCTGGATGGTGGCGGACATCACGAGGTTGGCGGCGGGGTGTCCCGGCGCCCAGCTCTCGACCAGCTCTCGGCTGCCGGCCTTCTCCTCAATCCGGATGTCGACAAACCCAGTCGTCCGGAGCGCCTCCCCCACTTCCGCCACCGTGGCCGCGCCGGCGACGCAGCCCACGAGCAGCGCGAGATCGGCCTGGAACTCGGGCGCAAGCGGCTCCCGCGCGACGACGTCCGCGATCGCGAGACGACCGCCCGGCCGGAGCGCTCTGAACGCCTCACGGTAGACGGCCGGCTTGTCGGGCGACAGGTTCACCACACAGTTCGAGATGACCACGTCTACCTCGCCATCGCGGACGGGGAGCCGCTCGATCTCGCCGAGGCGAAATTCGACGTTGGCGACGGATGCTTTGTGGGCGTTGGTCCTGGCGCGGGCGAGCATGTCCGGCGTCATGTCGACGCCGATGATCTGGCCGTTGGGCCCCACCGCTCGCGCGGCGAGGAAGCAGTCGAAGCCAGCGCCGCTGCCCAGGTCGAGCACGGTCTCGCCGAGCTGGAGGCTGGCGATGGCCTGGGGGTTGCCGCAGCCCAGGCCGAGGTTGCTTCCGGCAGGCGCGGCGGCTTCCTCCGCGGCCGAATAGCCCAGAAGCTGGCCCTTCGGCGAGGCGCTGGCGCCGGGCGTGCAGCAGGACGGCGCGCAGCAACTCGTGCCCTCGCGGGCGATCGCGCCGTATTGATCACGGACGGTTTGGCGAATGGTGTCGGGGTTCGGTTGCATGGTCAGTCTCCACCCCTACAGACGGGAGGGAGCGCAAAAGGATGCACACCGAATTACCTGCGACGTCGTGGACGCTCCCGCCCCGAGTCCGCTTCGCCCCGCCGTCGCGGAGCTCGTAGGCACGGGGCTCCTGGCGGCCATTGTCGTCGGCTCCGGCATCATGGCCCAACGCCTTGCGGGGCCGATCGAGGCGCTTGCGCTCTTGTGCAACGCGCTCGCAACCGGGGCGGGACTCGTGGCGCTCATTCTCACCTTCGGGCCGGTGTCCGGCGCGCACTTCAACCCCGTGGTCACCGTCGTGAGCGCTCTTGACGGTGATCTGCGCTGGAAGCACGTCCCCGCCTATCTGTTGGCCCAGATCTGTGGCGGCGTGGGCGGGGTCGTTCTCGCCCACGGGATGTTCAAGCTCCCGCTGATTTCGCTGTCTGGTCACCCCCGGACGGGCCCCGGCCAGTGGCTGGCGGAGCTCGTCGCCACCGCAGGGCTTGTCGGCACGATCGGCGTCGTCTCCCGCCGCACCCCCGCCGCCACGCCCTACGCCGTCGCGGCCTGGATCGTGGCCGCCTATTGGTTCACCTCCTCGACCTCTTTCGCGAACCCGGCGTTGACGCTGGCGCGCGCGTTCACGGACACCTTCGCTGGCATCCGCCTCGGGGATGCGCCGGCGTTTGTGGTCGTCCAGTTCCTGGGCGGTGGGTTGGCGCTTCTGGGAAGGCGGTGGCTGCTGGCCGAAAGGCGATCGTCGTGACCACAGTCGTGTTCGCATGCGTCCACAACGCGGGTCGCTCACAGATGGCGGCAGCGTTCTTCAATCAGCGGTGCGACCCGGCCCGCGCGACGGCGATCTCGGCGGGGAGCGAGCCCGGGGCCCGAGTCCATCCCGAGGTGGTCGCCGCGATGGCCGAGGTGGGAATCGACCTATCGGCGGCGCGGCCGCAGAAGCTCAGTTCGGCGCTGCTGGAAGGCGCGGGCTGGTTGATCACCATGGGCTGTGGCGACGCGTGCCCCACCGCGCCCAGCGTCGCGCGGGAGGACTGGCCGCTCCCGGATCCCAAGGGCCAGCCCATGGACCGGGTGCGCGAGATCAGGGACGAGGTTGGATCGAGAGTCGCCGCCTTTGTGGCGGTAAACGGACTCTAGCCAGTCGGAAACGCCGCACGCGACATGGTAAAAAACTAGCGCCGAAGGTTCTTCTGCCCTGGTTCCTGCCCGGGATTGGTCTCGTCCCAGCCATCGACATCCCCCGTATCTTGGAGGAACCACGGTTTTGCGGCGCGGTCGGTCTCGCCATCGGAGGGCGGAGGCGTCGCGGCCGCGGCCTTCTGAGGGGGAGGGGGCGCCGCGGTGGCGGCGGGGGAGCGAGCGGGCGGAGGAGACGAAGGCGCGGCACCGCCGCTGATGGCGCGACCGATCGCCCGCTTTGCCAGGTCACGCAAGCCCATGGAGCACCTCGTGGAGCCTTCTTAACCGGTTAGGCCGGGCCGATGAGGCGCACGATTGCCACAGTCGTCGTGCTGGCCGCCCTGGCCGGCGCGGGTACCTACGGGTGGTTCCAGCTCGCCGTCGAGGTGCAGAAGGACCTGCAGAAGGCCAGCTTTGCGCTGATCTATGCGGTTCTGGCGGTCGGACTGGTGCTCGCCATCCGCGGCGCGCGCGAGGCCGAAGCGAAGCCGACCTGATACCGCCGCGATGCGATCCAGCGCCGTGCCGCGAAAAGGACGGCCAGGCCGCGAAGTGCGGCGAGCTGCCGCATCGCCCAGCCTACTGCGAGATCAGCTTCTTCAGATTGCTGTACTGCTTGACCTTGAACCAGGTCAGTTCGCCGCGGCGCCAGTATTGGAACCCGACGTGGGCCATGCGCACGTAGTTGGCGCCCCAGGCAAGGTAGAAGACCTTTTCGAGGTTCTCCGGGCGCTTCCAGTACTCGCGCTCGTCGATGAGCTTGCGGATGAAGCTCTTGGGCACGAAGTTCTTCGAGGCAAGGCAGTAAACAGCCAGGTAGAACCTATCTTCATCGCTGCGGGGCCAGTCCATCGACACCCGGAACTGCTTCCAACTCTTGGTGGCACGACCTTCGACCTCATTGGGGTCGAGGAGGCCGTCGGCAAGCATCTTGCGGGTGAGCGTCGTGTGCGGGAAGTAGTTGAGGCTGTAGAAGTAGATGCTGTACGGCCGCGGAACTTCGAGTAGGAACTCAGCAGTTTCGAGCTTCATCTCCTCCGTCGCATACGGGTTGTCGATGATGACGTCGTACACGATGTCCATCTGCAGCGTCTTGTTGAACTCGCCGAACTTGAGGATCGCGGCGTTTCCTGGAGAACGATTGTGGATCTCCTTGGATTCTTTGGACGAACCCGACTCGATGCCGGTCTGCACGCGGATCAGTCCGGCCGCCTTGAGTTTGATGAGCATGTCCTCGCGCAACATGGGCGGGATGAGCAGGCATTCGAAGGGAATGCCGATGCGCGCAGGGTACTTTTCGAGGAATTCGTCCATCCACGCCTGCCCGAACGCGAAGCTCGTGTCGTCGTCGACCTTGATGCGTGCGACCTTGGGGAAGGTCTTCTTCATCAATTCGAGCTCGCCGAGGATGTGTTCGACCGAGCGCGCCCGGTAGAAGTCCTTGCCCTTTTCGTCGTAGACGTCGCGAAGGATGGAGACGTAGCAGTAGCTGCAGTTGTAGGGACAGCCGCGGCTGAAGTAGATGCGGTACTCCGCACCCCGCTTCCAGGGCTCCTCCACCGTCATCTTGTCAGCTTCGATGTAGTACTTGTTCTCGTCGCGCACGTCGGGGTAGGGCAGCCAGTCCATGTCCTGGATGAGCGGCCGGGGCTTGTTGACGTGAATCTTTCCGTCGATCCGGGCGTAGACATTGGGGATCTTGGTGGTGTCGGCGCCGTCACGCAGCGCCACGCATAGATCGATTGCCGCCACCTCGCCCTCGCCCACGACGAGGTAATTCACATGGGGAATGCACTCTTCTGGGCAGCTCGTGGGATGGATGCCGCCCCAGACGATCGGGGTTTTCGGGAAGGCCGCCTGAATGCGCTTGGTGACCTCCATGGCCATCGGGAGCAGCGACGACATGAAACCAAGGCCGACGAGATCGGCCTTCTTCTCGCGGATGACGCCGAGAGCAAGCTGGATTTCTTTCTCCGTCGGCATGTCGAGCGCGTTGTGACGCCAGTCGCGCAGGAAGATGATGGTGGTGTCGAAGCCCTCGCGGTCAAGGGCTGCCGAAACGTAACGAATTCCGGCGTTTTCCACCGAATAGATGGTCAGGAGCACAACGGAGAACCGTTTGGTGGCTCGGGGAGTCTCAGCCATTCCGGGTACCTCTATGCAGTGAGCATGCGCAGGCCGGCGGTGGCCTTGCGCATGAAATCTTTCGGGCTTTGAATCTGGGTGACGTTGCGCATGACGAACTTCGGCCGCCAGTAGAAACGTCGGTACGCAAGATCGAGCATCTCGCGCAATTCGGCACGCGTGAAGTGTTCGTCCCAGACCTGGGCCTTGAAGTCTTCGCGCGGATTGCGCATGAACTCCATCCACGGCGTGACGTCAAGCACGCCGTCGCGCTCGCCCTCGTCGTACAGCGTGGTGCCCGGAAACGGAGTGAGCACATTGAACATCACGAAGTCGGGGTCGAGCTTGATGCTGTAGGCGATGGTGTCGAGCACGTCGTCGCGAGAGCGCTCGACCGGTGTCCCGATCATGAAGTAGGCGACGGTGTTGATGCCCACCTCGCGGCAAAGCCGGAACGCACTCTCGATCTCGCGGACGGTCACG
Source organism: Deltaproteobacteria bacterium (assembly GCA_947490345.1). Taxonomy (GTDB): domain Bacteria; phylum Myxococcota_A; class UBA796; order UBA796; family SXON01; genus SXON01. Next base: position 122,252 of record CANLGL010000004.1, on the reverse strand, counting down.
TCCTTCTTGAGCCTCAGGAGGCCCTCTTCGGTGCCCTGCTCGACGCCGAATTGGATGCGGTGGCACCCCGCCGCCTTCATCTTTTCGAGCAGCTCCCGGGTGGCGCCCTTCACGCGAAAGCGGACCGTCCAACGGAGCTTGAGCCCGCGCTTGATGATCTCGTCACAAAGGTCGATGACGCGCTGGTTGGTGATGTTGAAGGTGTCGTCGACGAAGTAGAACTCCTCGATGCCGAGGTCGAGGCAGGCCTTGATCTCCTCGCACACGCGCCCTGGGCTCATCACGCGGTAACGGTGGCGCGGCGTGTTACAGAAGGTGCAGCGATACGGACAGCCCCGACTGGAGATGAGCGTGGTGAAAATCCCACCCTTCCCCATGACGTCGTAGTAGCGCTTGTAGTCGACCATCTTGCGATCGACGATCGGGTAATCATCAAGGTTGTTGCTGAAGTAGACGTCCTGTTCGGGGATCGGATCGTCGGGGTGGCACATCGTGCCGGGAATGCCCTTCGGCGTTTCTCCGCGTGCCCAGGCATCACACAGGTCCAACATGGGCTTCTGCCCTTCGCCCTTCACGACGGCGTCCACGCCGGGCAGGCCCACGCACTCGCGCGGGAAGTCGCTGACGTGCGGGCCACCGACCACGGCGTATTTGACCCCTGCGGCCTTCGCCGTCTTGACCGTCTTGAGCACATCGACGAGCTGCACGGTGAACGCGGTGACGCCCACGACGTCCGGCTGGTAGGCCCGGATCTTCTGGGCCATCACCTCGTAGTCGAGGTCGTCGAGCTGCGCGTCGAGGATGAGCACCTCATGGGTGCCTTGCTCCTTGAGGAATTGGGCGATGCACATCAGGGCCAGAGGCGGATAGCTGAGGTTTTCCGCCGAGACAGCCTCAGGCACCTCGCTCTCGACGCTGTGCCGTGCGGGCGGGCGGATGAGCATTACGCGCATGAAACAAACCTCGACAGGTCAGTTTCGCGCGTCAGGGGCCATGATCGCAAGGGCGCGGCCCCGGATCGTGGGGGATTGGTGGGGGAGCGCACAGGGCACGCTCACTTCCCGCTCCGGCGCCGGTACACACTGCGCAGCCGGTCGGCGCTGGCAAGGGTGAGTTTGGCCGGCGCGCGCTCGACGGCGATGGCGTCCGCGGGCACATCCTGCGTGAGGGTGCTGCCGGCCCCGACGATGGCGCCGTCGCCGACGGTAATCGGGGCGACGAGCGCGGTGTTGCTGCCGATGAATGCCCCGGCGCCGATCGTCGTCCGGTGCTTGCGGACCCCGTCATAGTTGCAGGTGATCGTCCCCGCTCCGATGTTGGCGCCGGCGCCGATGTCGGCGTCGCCCAGGTAGGTCAGGTGATTGGCCTTGGCGCCCTCGTGGAGGATGGTGTTCTTGACTTCACAGAAGTTGCCGACGTGCGCCCCGGCACGGATGTCGGCGCCCGGCCGTAAGCGGGCGAGCGGCCCTACGACCGCGCCCGCGTGGACCTCGGCGCCGTCACAGACGCTTCCGGCGTTGACCCGGGCACCGGGGTGGATGACCGTGTCGTGGAGGACGCAGTGGGGCCCGACGTCGCCATGGACCGAGCTGCGCCCGGTCACGATCACCCCGGACGCCAAGGACGCGCCGGGGTGAAGGATCACGGTCGCGTCCACGGAGATGCCGTCCAGCTCCGCGAAATCGACGCCCGCGGCCGCCCACGCCCGATTCACGCGTCGACGCAGGATCGCCCGCGCTTCCGCAAGCTGCGCTTTGTCGTTGACGCCGAGGAACTCGTCGGGGGAGAACTCCGCGAGCACCTGGCTGGTGGGACCGACGAGGTCAGTGAGCCAGAGTTCGTCCTTGGGAGCGTGAGGCCGCAGGCCGGGGAGCTCCGCCCTCAGATAGGCAGCGTCGAATAGATAGAGGCCACTGTTCACACTCTGGATACGACGTTGGTCCGGGGTGCAGGCCGCATCCTCGACGATGCCCACCCCGGGTACCATACGGCCGTACCCCGTGGGGTCAGGCGCCTTGAACGCGGCGACTGTGCACGAACCGCGATGAGCGTCGACCAGCCGGCGAATGCTCACCGCCGTCAAGAGCGGCGTATCGCCCGCGGTGACGATGACGGGACCGCTCGCTGGCAGTAGCGAGACCGCCGACCCCACCGCGTCGCCCGTGCCGCGGGGCGACTCCTGTCGCGCGAACCGGACGCCCCAGGGAGCCAACGCTTCCCGGACCGCCTCTTCATGGTGGTGCACGACGACGATGACGTCCGCACCGAGGTCTTGGAGCGCTTGCACAATCCAGCCGACCATCGGCCGCCCGAGCAGGGGATGCAGCACCTTGGCGAGTGGGGAGCGCATCCGGGTTCCGAGTCCGGCAGCGAGGACGACGGCGGTCAGCGGCATGAGCTTGCCTAACCCGGCCCGATCAGAGGTCCCCAGTGCGCGGAATGGAGTAGATGCGCGAACCTCCAATGGTCGCGACCGGTGTCAGCTGTGTCTCCACCCACGCCTCGAACTGCCCTCGAAGCAAGGGCCGTTGTTCGAGGGTAAGTCCGTCAGTGACGACCAAGGGGATGGCGCCAGCGCCGGCGCACTCCTCGCGAATCACGGACACGCACTGCTGGAAGCTTGGGACGCTGTCGGCGAATGGGCAGACGGTGGACGGGCAGTACAACAGCCCGGCATAGGGCAGGGCCTCCCGTAGGGCGCTGGCGCCCCCACCCCCGGCCGGGAAATGTTCGGTGAGCGCGCGGCCGATGAGCAGGGCGTTTTTTTCCCACGCCGGCGCCAGCACCCCGGCGCGCTGATGCGGCTCGCGCCACTCGCCGACGACCCAACCGCCGACGAGCGCGGCGGCGACCGCATTCTCGAGGTGCCATCGCCGCGGGCGCAGCGCCGGAAGGTACTCCGTGAGCCAACCCCCCGCCGAAACCAAGGTGGCGGCGCCTCGGCAGATGAGCAGCGCCGCGACCGGCAGGAGGTTTTCGCTGTACCGTTCCGGTGACTTCGCCGCGGCAAACGCAAGCAGGGGCGCGCAGGTAGAGGCGAGGAAGAAGCCCTCAGCAAGTGAATGCAGCACGCGGCGCACGGCCGGGCCACGCCGGGGCTCTTCTCCTGGCGGGCGCCGAAACGCCTTCGGACCGACAACGCCCAGCCAGATGAGCACGATCGTGGCCTGCCAGGGCCACCCGATGGGCTGAAACGCCTCTGCGATGAAACGGAGCGCGCCGTCGAGGGCGGCGCCGGCGTTCCCGCGGACCACGCTTACTACCGCCTCTTGCGACGCCGCTGGCGACAACATCCCGCCTTCGGTGGGCGTGACGCCCTCCGCGAGGGCGTTCGCGAAGAAGTCCTGCGGCAACATCGGAAAGACGTTGAAGACCTGCCGGAAGACGAGCACGCCCGCCCCGGCGTAGAGCAGCACCCCCAAGACCCGGCGCACCACCCCTTTTCCGCTGGTCAGGCACACTCCGAGTCCGCACAACGGGAAGGCCAGCGCGGTCAGGTGAGAAACCATCGTCAGCGCGGCGATGGCGCCCGCGACGGGCGCGAACCACCATCGACGCCCGGCCGCCCAACTGGCCAGGAGCATCAAACACAGCAAGAACGTCACGGTCGGGTCGATGCCGAAGTGGCAGGCGGCGGCCAAAAGCGCGGGCTGCATCGCGGCGAGCGCCGCCGCCGCAAACGCGAAGGGTCCCAGGCCCAGCGCCCGACCCAGCAGGTACAAGACGGGTCCCAACAATACGTGCTCCAACCGATTGACGAGGTGGCCCGCCAACGCGACGTCCCAGCCGCCCAGGTTCATCGCCCAGGACGTGAACAGTGTCCAGGTCGGCAGCCGGTGGGGGTCCAGGTCGGCCAGGCGACCCTGGTTGAGCGAAAGCGCATTCTGTGCCCAGGCCGCCGCGTCGGGACCGAAAAGGTACTGGTCCGAGTCGAGTACCCACCAAGGCTGTCCCTCGGCACGCTCGACGCCCTCCCGCGTCCACGCAAACAGCGGCAGGGCGGCCAGCGAGATGGCTGCGGCACTGTCGACCACCAGCCATCGGCGCCACCGAGGCGTCGCCGCTACTTCGGACCTATCCGGCGTCAGCGCGCGCCCAGATGGTCTGGAGGCGGTTCGGGAGTGAGACCGGGTCGAACGGCTTGGCGATCACCGCCTGAACGCCGTCCGGCGGCCGGGCGCGCTCGTACAACTGCACGCGCGCGGTCATCAGGACCACCATGACGTGGGCGAGCGTCGGATCCTGGCGCATCACGGCCAGGGCTTCCAACCCGTCCATCTCCGGCATCATCACGTCCAGCAGCACGAGGTCCACACGCTCTCGCTTGAGCAACGCCAGCGCCTCTGCCCCGGAGCCTGCTGCATGCACGGTGAGCCCCCCGAGCGTGCGGAGTGCGAGTGAGACGACCGCGAGGATGTCGGCGTCATCGTCGACACAGAGCACAGTAGTGAGGGGGCGGGTCATTCCTCTCCGAGGGGGAGCTCAAGCCAGAACGCCGCGCCTCCAGGGCCCGGTTGATCGAATCCTACCTCGCCACCGAGTGATGTGGCGAGCGCGCGGCAGATTGAGAGCCCGAGTCCTGCGCCTTGCCGGGAAGGGTCGGCCTGCGCGAAGCGCGTGAACAACTTGGGAACGAAGGAGCTCGGAACGCCGGTTCCGTTGTCGGTGACGGTGATTCGAGCCCTTTCGCCGACGCGTTCGACCGAGACATCGATGCGCCCGCCGCGGCGACAGTGCCCTACTGCATTGACTAAAAAATTGGAAAGGATCTGCTCGATTCGGTCCGAATCCGTCAGGAGGAGCAGCGGGGTGTCCGAGAGGCAAGTGATCTGGACGCCGCGCTGTCCTGCGAACGGTGACGCCGCGCGGACCGCAGCCGCGGCCATGTGCCCGACCTCGTGGCGCGCGATGCGAAGGGAAATGCTTCCCGCCCGGATACGCTCGAGGTCCAGGACGTCGTTGACCAACCGGACCAGCCGCGAAGTGCTGCGTCGGGCGATGTCGATGAGGTCCCGCGTCTCCGGCGCCATGGGGCCGCCGACGCCATGCTGCGCGAGCGACAGCGCGCCGTCCAGCGAGGTCAGCGGGGTTCGCAGCTCATGGCTCAGTGTGCGAATGAACTGGTCGGTGCGCCGGTCCAGCTCTTCCGCTTCATTTCGGATGCTGGTGTAGTCGCGCATGGAGCAGAGCACGAGGCCGTCGCCGAGGGGCACTGCCGTGGTCAGCAGCCAGCGCACGGTGCCGTCGGGTGCCGGGAGTCCGATGACGGTGGAGTTTTCGGCCTTCCCCGTGCGGCGCACGGTGCGGCTTGGAAACTCGCCCATGGGCTGAAGGTCCGCATTCAACGCCGCCTGGAGCTTGGGGAGCTGTGGGCCTTCTGCGAGCACCTCCTGCCGTGTGAGGCCGAGAGTCACCTCGGCGGCCCGATTGAGCTCGACCACCCGTCCCTCGCCATCGAACAGCGCCACTCCCTCCGGCAGCGCGCCCACGAGGCCTCGCCACGCCTCGGCCGCCTCGTGGCCGTGCACCACGTCGGCCAGCCAGGAACAGGTGGAGTTCCAGACCAGGGCCGGCGGGCCAGGGTCTCGAACCTCTGCCTCCAACCACCAATCAAGCTCTCCGAGCGCCAGCCGCTGCGTACGGTCCGCTTCGCCACTCACTGGACCTGCCTGTGCGATGACGACCGAGTCCCCGCGGAGTACGCGGGCTACCCGAACCGTCGCGTCGGCCGTGAGCAGCATGAGCGCCCGGTCCAGCTTCGGCAGCAACGCGCTCGCAGCGGGGAAAGCCGGTTTGCTCACGGTCGCCGCTCTATCTGAAGCGTGCGCATTTGCCACAGGGACCATCGGTTCAGCGGCCCAAGACCCGGGTGAGCGCTCGCCGGAAGGGGCCGGTTTCGTCCGGCGGCCATGGTTCCGGCATCGGCCGCTCACCGCGAACGAGCGCTTCGGCGAAGGGGCAGAGGTCGTCGGCCCCGGCGTCCGGCAAGTAGGCGTCGACGAGTACCGCCGTCAGGCCCGCACGTGGAGGCGCCGACTCGCCCCGTCGGGAGTAGAAAGCGATCGTGGGAACGATGCGGACGTCCGTCTTGAGCACGCGCGCGACCCGCATCGCATCTACCCGAAGGCGGCCTCCCGAGGCGAAGAGGGCCAGCTCGGGGCGCGTGGCGCGGGCGAGCCGGACAACGTCGTCGCCCGCCGCAGGTACGGTCACGTCGAAGCCCACGGAGAGCGTCGCGACGGCCCTGAGGCGGAAGGCGAGGTCGGGATCGACAAGTAGCAACCGGCGGCGGAGCGCGGGCATCATCTTGGCTTAGCCCGGCGAGGGCGTTAGCGGGGAGTCCAGCCCCGGATGCCCATGTCGAACGATGCAGAACGAATCAGTTCCATCACTGCGGAGCTCAACGGAATCCTTGAGGCTCGGCTGACCGAGCTCGGCGCGGCGATGCGCGCGACGGAGGCGGTCACCCGCCAGATCATTTCCGCGGAGTTGGAGATTTCCCGGTACAAGCAGTTGCAGCAGTCCCTCAACGGCGAGGCCGCGGAGATCAAGCAGGAGTCTGCAGCGCTTCGCGTCCGGGCCGACGAGGTCAGCACCGCGCACTCCGGCCTCGTCGGGGAGCGCGACAAGCTTCGGGCCGACGTGGCCCGGCTCGAAGGCGAGGCCCGCGACGGCAGTGGCGAGTCCGACCGCCTTCGCGCCCGGGCTCGTGCCCTCGACGGCGAGGTTGAAGGCAAGCGCCGCGACAATGACGGGCTCCGCGCGAAGATCCAGTCGCAAGAGGATGAAGTGGAGAAGGTCCACAAGCTCAAGGCGGAACTCAAGGCGAAAATGGCCGCGCTCGGTCTAAAGGACTGATCGCCCATGGCCGAACCCACCACGCTCCAGGCCGCGGAGCGGCTCTTGGCAACTCTCGGTGCGGGTCGGGCGGCTGTGCTGCGGCTTGCCACCGATCACCTGTCTTTTTCGGGCCTCACCGCGGTTTCCATTGCAGTGAACGATGATGCCCTGCGCATCGGCGAGGCCCAGCGGGTGCTCGACCGTCGTATCGACGTTCTGCGTGCCCGTCTGGGGCGGCCTCCCATCGAGCGCACCGACGACGACGCGACCCCGCGGGATGCCAACACGATTCCGGCGGCGGCGTCCAGCGCACCGAGCGAGGCCAGCCAGGCGGCGTCCCCGTCTCGGCTGCAGCGCCACATGGCCATGGGGCGTGTCCGCGAGCTGGCCTCGGTGCCGCCGGCCCCGCGTCCGAACGAACGACGCGGCCTCGCCGCAGGGGCCACCCTCGCCCCGGAGCCTGAGCGCGCGCCCGAGCCTGAAGCAGTGGTCGTGCCCGTTGTATCGGCGGCCGCGGCGGCCGCGGCGCCCGAAGCGCCGGTGTCGGCGGCCGTGGCGCCCGAAGCGCCGGTGTCGGCGGCCGTGGCGCCCGAAGCGCCGGTGTCGGCGGCCGCGGCGCCCGAAGCGCCTGTGTCGGAGGCCTCCGTCCCGCCCGCCCCGGAACTGGTCCTCTCCGTCGCCCCGGCCGGCGACGACGAGGAGATTGGTGACCTCGGCGAGATCCTCGACGAGGAATTGGTTGTGCCCGCTGCTGAGGAGGCCGCGGCATCGCCTCTCGCCGCCGAAGTCGCCCCGCCCCCGCCCCCAGCCCCGCTTCCGACGCGGGCGGCTGCGCCTCCGCGCGCGGTCGCGGCCGTGTCCGCGGTGGGTTCGGGGGACGAGGAGGTCGAAGCGCTGACGATCACCCCCGAGGCGCTGGCTCCGGCGCGGCGCGCGGTGGCGCCGGTGGGTGTGCGTGCCGCTGGCCCGGCAATCGTCGATGAGGATGTCACCGCGACGTCTGACGGGGACGATGAGGACGCGCTTGACGCCGTGGGCGTCGCCGCTCCGGGCGGCGGGATCCGTCTGGGTGGCAGTGGCGCCGCCCGCGGGCGGCGCGCGCGAACCCAGGAGGACGCTGCGCCTCGCCTGACTGACGACGCCGACGAGGCTCCGTCGGTCACCCAGTCGCAGACACCGAGCATCCGTCCCGCCGGCGATGACGCGCGTGTGGCTCAGCTGATGGACGACGCGGTGGCCGCCGCGGGGCGCGGGGATCTGCAGAAGTCGATCCAGTGCTTCACCGACGTGCTCGACCTCCGTCACGACCGGAGTGACGCGTCGATCGGCCGGGGGCGATGCTACTTGGAATTGGGCGACTACAGCTCGGCGATGAGTGACTTTCAACGCGCCGAAGACCTCCATCCCGACCGGCCCGATCCCCACGTCGCGATGGGCGACCTGTACTTCGCTCGGAAGGAGTATCGACGGGCAATCGAGTTCTACGATCAGGCTGTCGAGCTTGACGGCAGCCACGCCATGGCGCGTTGCCGGCGTGGAATCAGCCATTACTACCGGAAGAACTACCGGCAGGCATTCCAGGATCTCCAGCGTGCCTACGCGCTGGACCCGGAGATTCCAAACATCAGGAAGTACGTCCAGATGGCGGTCAAGAAGATGGAGCGCGGCGACTGAGTTTGCGCGGCGGCGTATCACCCGGCAAAGAGCTGGACCTTCGCGCCGAACTCATCAGCCATCGCAAGCGTGGCGGCGAGGTCGGGGTGTCGGATGACGACGAAGCCGTCGCTCAGGAGCGTCTGTTTCCAATCGCGGCGACGGGTCCCGGGACGGAGCAACTGCTCGGTCGCGACGTGGGGGCCGTACTTGCGCAGGAACTCGTCCAGTCCGTCGATTCGGGTGATTCGGCCCTTTCCTTGAGCGCGTTTGAAGATGATCGCCACGTTGTAGTCGCGGGTGATCCGGCCCTCGAAGCTCTTCCAACAGACCGCGCGCGCCCACTCGCGGAACAGGTCCACGTCGCTGGAGAAGTTCATCTGATCCACAAGATGCCCGCCGGGTGAGCGCGCGCCGATCTCGCCGAAAACAACTTCGCCGTTGGCCTTCCGATACCACTCCATGTGGGTGTAGCCGGTGCCCATTCCGAGCGCGCCGAGCACACGACGCCCCAAGGCGACGCCCTCTGCGAGCTCGGGCTGGTCTATGTTTCGGAGCACCACGACCTGGGGACTCACCCACTCGTTGCTGCGCGCAATCAGCGGGCGCGGGCGGTACCAGGCCACGTTTTCGAACGCGGGGCGGCCATCGATCGAGATGGTGTCGTAGGTGAACTCCTCGCCGTCGACGAACTCCTCGACGCTCATCTCGTCGACATGCTGCGTCACCTGGAGCGCGGCTTCCAGGGCGCCCTGGTCGTCGCATCGGAAGGTGTCCGCGCTCCCGGCGCCCGCGATGGGCTTGACGATGACCGGGAAGCCGATCTTTGCGGCTGCGGCGCGCACCTCGTCGGCAGTGCGCGCACGTGCGTGATGAGGAACCCGGAGCCCGGCCGCCTCCACTCGTTCCTTCATCAACTCCTTGTCACGAAACCCGCGCGCGACGTCGAGCGGCATTCCGGCAATGCCGAAGCACTCTCGAAGGTCGGCGGCCAGCTCAACGAAGGGCTCCCAGAGGCACTCTACGCGGTCGAAGGCCACGCCGAAGCTCCGGGCCGCCCGGAGCGTTTCGTCGCGATCGTGGAGGCGACCAGGGCGGTATCCGGCCAGCGCCGCTTGCACCTTCGGGGACAAGAGCCCTACGGGACCGTCCCCGATGCCGTAGACGCGGGCGCCCACCTGGCTGAGGCCGCGCGTGAAGTCCTGCATCTCGGGGGGGTAGTTCGGGGCCAGGAACAAGACGTTCATGAGCGGAACCTAATACGCTCCGCCGCCAACGATGCGCATCGCCCTTGCCGCCGACGAGCCATACCCAGTCCATCTGGTGCTTCGGGCCGAACTCGGGCGGCGAGGACACGACGTGGTGGCGATGGGGGCTGTAGCGGACGGTGCCGAGCACCCGTGGGCGGCCCTCGCGGTCGGTGCGGCCCAGGCGGTAGCGGCCCGGCGGTGTGACGAGGCCATCGTCCTGTGTTGGTCCGGGACCGGGGTGAGCATCGCCGCCAACAAGGTGCACGGCGTGCGCGCTGCGCTCTGCTCCGACGCCGCGACCGCGTCAGCAGCGCGCGTCTGGAACCATGCCAACGTACTCTGCTTGAGCCATCGCACCTTGAGCGACGACCTGGCCCGCGAGATCCTCGCTGCCTGGTTCGAGACCCAACCCACAACGGCGGGCTCGGACGGCGTGGCCCGGCTCGTTGAGCTGGAGCGGACGCTAGCCGGCGATGTCTTCGCCGCCGTCGATGCGCAGCACGTTCCCGTTGATCCAGCGCGCGCCGGGCCCTGAAAGCAGAACCAGTGCATCCGCCACGTCTTCGGGCGTCGTGAGCCGGCGGGAGGGGTTGCGTGCAGTCGCTTTCGCGATGAGCTGGTCTGAACCCGGGATCTTTCGGAGTGCAGCGGTGTCGGTGACGCCGGCCAGAATGGCGTTGGTGGTGATGCCCTGGGGCGCCAACTCGACAGCAAGTTGGCGGCACGCGGCCTCGAGCACGGCTTTGGCGGCGCTGACCGGTCCGTATCCGGGCCAGACCATGTGAGAGCCGGCGCTGGTCATTGCCCAGATGCGGCCTCCCTCGCCGAGCAGTCCGCTCGCGACGAGGTCCTGAGCCCAGTAGACCAGGGAGGTGCCCATCACGTCGAGGGTCATCTCCATCTGCTTGCGGGTGGCCTGCTTGGTCCCCACGAAGGGCGCCAACGACCCGAACGCCAGCGAATGCAACAGGCCGCGGACCTCGCCCGCCGCGTAGCGCTCCCGAAGGGCAGCCACGATCTGCGCGCGGCCGCCGTCGTCCGCCGCATTCTGGTTGAAGAAGTGGGCGACGCGTCCCGCGGCGACGATGTCCGCGATGACCGCGTCCACGGCGGGCTGTGTACCGCGCCGGTCGAGGTGGACCCCGACGATGTCGAAGCCCGCGTTGGCGAAGGCGCGTGCCGCCGCGGCGCCGAATCCGGAGGAGGCGCCGAGGATGACGACGGCGGCCATCGGGGCCTAGTGTGCCGGCGGCGGGGTGGTTTCGGTGGCCGGCGCGTCCGGTGCAGCGGGGGCAGCGCCACCCGCGGGCGGGGTGACCGTGGCGCCGCCGGTGGCGCCCGCCGGGTCGGTCATGGTCGCCGCCTTCTTCAGCTCTTCGATGTAGGCCTCGATGACCTCATTGCGAAGCTGCTCCTTGATCTTGTCCTTGACCTCGTCCACCGGGACGGACTCGCGCTTGTCCTCCACTTCGATGACGTGGAAGCCGAACTTGGTCTCGATCGGACCGACGATGTCGCCCTGGTTCGCCGCGAAGGCGGCATCGGCGAACTCGGCGACCATACGGCCCTTCTCGAACCAGCCCAGCTCGCCGCCTTCCTTGGCGGAGCCCTTGTCGACGCTCTTTTCAGTCGCGATGGCCGAGAACTTGCTGGGGTCGGCCTTGACTTCGGCCATGAGCTTTTCGGCCTCGGCCTTGTCCTTGACGAGGATGTGGCGCGCCTTGACCTGCGGGCGGGCGAAGGCCACGGCGTGATCGTCGTAGTACTTCTTGATCGCGTCGTCGGTGCTGCGCTCGGTGATGGTGCGCTCGATGAGGGCGGTTGCAAGAGCATTGCGCTCGGCAAAGCCGATACCGGCCTTCACCTTGGGATCCTCGTGCAGCTTCTTCTTCAGGGCTTCCTGATAGAGCAGCTCGCCGATGATGACCTGGTCCTTGACCTTGTCGAGTTGGCCACGGGCGACGAGCCCGTCACGAACATTCGCCGGCAGTTGTTCAAGCTGGGCGTCGATCATGCCCTGGGTGACGTTCTGGCCGTTGACGACCTTGACCACCGCCCCATTGCGTTCGATCGTGCCGGGGATCGGTTCGCAGGCGACGAGGAGGAAAGCGACGAGCGACAACATGGGAGCCTCAGAGCGGCGCCGTGCTATCACGCAACAGGGGGAAAGGCCACGCGGGCCTCTCCCCCCTACCGCGCCATTCCCTCCGGCCGCCAACCTTCGGTTTCCGGCCTACGGCGCCCGTCGCGCTGGTAGCGCGCCCGCTTCGCGCGGACGCTCTCCCCTCACTGCAGTCCCGATGGCGCCCGAGCGCTTTCTGGCCTTGGCGGAGCCAAATCCGCCATCGGAACTCCCGAGTACAGGCCGATCGTCAAGTTTCCAGACGCAGCGCCCGAACCGCGTCCACGCTGAGACTGTTGCCGGCGAGGTCCCACCGAACGGGACGGGCCAGCGGCTCTGGAAAGCGGAAGGTGTCGGGAAAGCCCAACAGGCGAAGGATCTCCTCGGGTGCGAAGTAGCGGACACCGCCCCCATCGCGGAGGTAGCTGCCGGATCGAACGGGCGAGCGGCCGTAGGCCGAGGTGAAGCACGTCGCGACCGCGGCTGGGTCCTCGCTGTCCAGAATATTGACGGAGTGCCCCCAGGTCGCGATCACCGCCTCGCTCAGGTACAGCGCTGGATCAGGCTCGGCGTCGACAAAGCTGGAGAGCGGGCGCGTGGGAGAGACGGGCACCGGCGTCTCGAATCGCGACCGATGGCCCTGGCCTTGCCCAAGGCGGGCGACGAGGTAGTAGCGCTGCCGCCGCATCGGCACCCCCAACGACGTCGGGCACAGGAGTCGTTCGTCGAGGGTGTACCCCGCTGTGATCAAGGCAGCGCGCAGCTCTCCGCGGGTGGCGGACGCGACGAATCCGGGCACGTTTTCCATGGCGACGACGCGTGGGCGCAGCTCGCACAGGATGGCGAGGACGCGCAAGAGCGGCTTCACACGAGGGTCGTCCAGGTCGCGCCGCGCGCCGCGTACGGTGAACGGTTGGCAGGGGGGCGACAACCACCAGCGCTCCGCTGAGAAGGCGCCGAGCTGGGCCGCCGTGACCCCGGCGAGGTTCCACGAGCGCGGTGCCAGGTCGTGGTTCTCCAGGTACGTCGTGTTGGCGTGCGAGTTCTGGTCGATGGCGCCCACCACCGGTCCACCCCAGGCGATGCCCGCAGCGCCGATGCCAGAAAACAGCTCCAGAAGGCCGGTGCCCACCGTGGGGAGCTTATTCGCCGAGCTCGCGGCCGATGATCCACCGCACCACTTTGAGCCGGGCGTCGTCGATGTTGGCGCTCATGCGCCACGGCGTAAACACCACCGCCCCTTTGCCCATCTCGAACTCAATCAGCATCGGCGAGTTCTCTTCCTTCCCCGTCTCCATGCCCTTGCGCCACGTTGCGTCCCCTGACAGGAAAACCTTCGCCTCGTCGCCGACAGAGTCGACGACGGGCCAGGCGTCGAGGTCCAGGTCCACGTTGACCGTCGCCTTCCCGAGCTCGTCTTCGAGGTCGCCGTTGTTGACGTCGCACTTCAGCAGCTCGGGCTCGCCGATTTGCGCGGTCTCCGGGGCGCCGCTACCGAGGAAGGTGATCTGCTGTGGCCACGTCTCCTCGATGACGTCGTAGCTCCAGTCGCTGGCGAAAACGATGCCGCCGTCATCGACGTAGGCCTTCAGGTTGTCGAGCACCAGTTGGACGGTTTCGGCCGCGGAGCCGTCGTTGGAGTAGAAGATGCCCTCCTCCAGGTGACCGCCAGCGAAGAAGATGGCGTCGTAGGCCTCCATTTCGTCCGGATTCTCCAAGAACTGAAGCAGCTCCGCCCCGACCTGCCCGTTGACCTCGTGAGCGCCGCCGACGCCGGCGGCCTTGAGTACCGTGTCGAAGTCATCGAAGTCGCCGGTGATGACCGCCACCTCGACGTCGGCCGAACCCGAGCAACTTCCCTGCGGGACCTCGGTTTCGCGGCCGTTGAACACCTTGGCGTCGAACATGTCGACCGTGGTCGAGCCGTACTGGACGTAGACGGTGTAGGTTCCGTCGGCCAGATCGTCCAGAGCCCAGCTTCCGTCCTCATCCGACTCGGTGGTGCGCGTGTCGCGGAGCTCGCCGGTGGAGTCGATGACGTGGGTGTACACCGTCGCACCTTCCAGCCACACGAAGCGCTCCGGGTCACAGACCCGGCCGACGATGGAGCCGTCTCCATGTCCGTAGATGTCGGGCACGCGGGCGAGGTTGCTTTCGGTCTCGCAGGCGAAAAGGGCGAGCAGCAGGCCAGGAGCAAGGGTGCGCATCAGTAGGTCCTTCCCGGAACGACGACGAAGATGTCGAGGGTGTCGAGCAAAACGGTGCCGTCGCCGAGCACGTTGAGGGTCAGCTTGTAGGTCTGGTCGGCCTCGGCCGCGGCGACAGCACCGCGGAACACCAGGTCGAACTCCAGCACCTGCCCGTTCGCGCTCGAGGAGAGGGTGACGGTCTCGGGATCGATCGACTTCACGAACCCGTACTCGTCGCCGGCAACCTCCAAGGTGACCTCGGAAAACTGCACGCTGTCGACGAGATCGCTGATCGCATCGACGATCGTGGTGCGCAGCGTGGCAGAGCTGCCCGACCACTGGAAGACCAGCGCGTCATCCGCGGCGCCGTCGCCGTCGGTGTCGGCGTAGCTGCTGGTACGCGTCGCCAGCGAGTTCATCTGTGCCAGCGGCAACGAGCCAGAGACGGCGATGCCGATCAGGGTTGAGTTGAGTGCGCCCGCGGCGGCGACGACGTCGCTCTGGCCGGCGTCGCCTGGGCAGCCGCCTGGGCTTCCGTACCCGTTTTCGGGGTCTCGCATGTAATTGTCGGTCACGTAGACCAGTACCGGGAGCGCGTACGGGCGGAAGCCCATGCCGCCGCCGGTACCGATGCCGGGAATTCCGGCGTCGTAGTTCTGTCCGCCGCCGCCGTTGAACGGGTCGCCGCCGCTGGCGATGAAGGGGCGCGCGTCTTTGGACGAGTCGAAGCTGTTGTTGCAGTTCATGTCGTAGCCGGCGCCGCTCAGCGCCTGGTAGACAGCCTCCATCGAGCCCTCAGGGCCGTCCACGCCGTTGTGAACGCTCAGGCTGGACAGCGCGCTCTGCACCCGCGAGGTGCTGGTGGTGATGGGCTGGACGAGCGAGTAGATCAGGTCGCCGCTGGTGCCGTAGCTGCCGTAGTTGTAGTCGTCGAAGGTGGCGACCGCGTACTGAGCGTCAGGAACGTTCGCCGAGACCTGGGTGACAATCGTCGAAAACTCGGCCGCCATGGAGTTGAGGGTGCCCGACATCGAGCAGGTGGTGTCGAGCAGGAAGCCGATGTCGCCCTGGCTGACGCTCAGCGTGAATTCGAAGGTCTCCTCGACGTTGGTGCGCTCGGGGACAGTCACGTAGATGCCGACGATGACGCTGCCGGCGTCGGCCGGATTGGTCCCGGCAGAAACCTCTGCGCCGTCCGTGAACCCGTCTCCGTCGCTATCGGAGTTGAGCCGGTCGGTGCCATGCGCAGCTTCTTCCGCGTCGGGAATCCCGTCGCCGTCGGCGTCGGTGTCGGCGCCGTCCCACATGCCGTCCCCGTCCGTGTCGCGCGCAGTGTCGCCGCCGCCGGCCTCGTCGCTGTCGGAGAAGCCGTCGCCGTCGCTGTCCTGGTCGAGGTAGTCGGCGGTGCCATCGCCATCGAGGTCGCGGGGCTGGCTTTCCCACGCGCTGGTGCCCGCCTCGATCGCGTCGCTGGCGCCGTCGTTGTCGCTGTCCTCGTCTCGGTAGTCGGGGTCGCCGTCGCCGTCAGAATCGAGCACGGCACAGTCGGCGCCGATCTCGATGGTGTCGAGGATGCCGTCGCCATCGTCGTCCAGGTCGGCGTAGTTGCGGATGTCGTCGTCGTCCCCGTCCTTGCTGCCTTCGTCCTCGTCGTCGATGCAGTTGTCGTCGCTGTCGAGGTCGCGGAAGTCGGGGGTGCCGTCGAGGTCGCTGTCCCACGGCAGGGTGATGACCTCCGCATCGCCCGCTTCGACGTCGTCGTCGATGCCGTCGTCGTCGCTGTCCAGGTCCTGGTAGTCGGGCGTCTCGTCCTCGTCGCTATCGGTGGAGATGCCGGACTCCTCGTCAGCCGAGTCCACGTCCGCGGGGTCGACATAGCCTTCGTCGAGGTCGAGGATGGTGTCCCCGTCCTCGTCTTTCCACGACACCAGCTGGTTGGGATCGTCGCTTCCGCCCTCGGTTCCGCCGAAGCCACACCCTGTCAGGACCAACCAAACGACAATGGAACCACGCACGCGCACCTCACCGAGCGTGGGATGGTACCCCAACTGTGTCGATTTCACAAGGAAATCCGCGCACTTCGATCGGGGCGCGCATGTCCCAGGTGGGGCATCGATGCCCCGTTCTCTCAGGCTTTGGCCTTCGCCCGTCGGTACTCCGACCAGCCCCCGGGGAACACGTCGATGCGACCGTCCTCGATGGCGATGATCTTGTTGGCCACACCTTCGACGAGATCGCGATCGTGGGTGACGAAAACACAGGTGCCGGCGAAGCCGGAGATGCCGTCGCGCAAGGACGAGATCGACTCCAGGTCCATGTGGTTGGTCGGCTCGTCGAGGATCAGCGTGTTGTGGCGGAGCAACATCAGTCGCGACAGAATGGCGCGCACCCGCTCGCCGCCGGAAAGCGTGGTGGTGGGCTTTTCGCCGTCATCACCCGAGAAGAGCATGCGTCCGAGCACGCTGCGAACGCCCTCCTTGCCGGCCGAGGGCTTCTGCTCGAACATCCAGTCGAAGATCTTGTGTCCCGGCGGGATCAGTCCCTCGTGCTCCTGAGGGAAGTAGCCGACGTCGACCTCGTGTCCCCACTTGATGTTGCCTTGGATCGCCGGTAGTTTCCCGATCAGCGTCTCGATGAGCGTGGTCTTTCCGACCCCGTTTCGGCCGATCACCGCGACCTTGTCGCCGCGGGAAAGCGAAAGGTGGAGACCGCGGAAGATCGGGGTGCCGTCGTATCCACAGGCGAGCTTGTGGACCTCCAGGACGTCGCGCCCACCGGGCTTGTCGAACTCGAACTTGATGAACGGCCGCGCGATGTTGCTGCGTTTGATCTCGTCCGGGCGCAGGCGCTGCAGCTCCTTCTTGCGGCTGGCAGCCTGGGTCGAGCGGGTGCCGGCGGCGAAGCGCTGGATGAAGTCCTGCAGCTGCTTGACCTTCTCCATCTTCTTGGCGTTGGAGGACTCGACCTGGCCACGCACCTGGGCCTTGGCCCGCACCATGTCGTCGTAGTTTCCGGTGTACTGGAGAATGGACTCGTAGTCGATGTCGGCGATGTGGGTGCACACCGCATTGAGAAAGTGCCGGTCGTGGCTGATCACCACTAGCACCCCACTGAAGGACAGGAGAAAGTCCTCCAACCACTCGATGGACTCGAGGTCCAGGTGATTGGTCGGCTCGTCCAAGAGCAGCGCCTGGGGCCGGCCGAAGAGCGCTTGAGCCAGGAGCACCCGGAGTTTGAAGCCGCCCTTGAGCTCGGACAGGGGCTTGTCCTGGCTGCCCTGAACGATGCCCAGCCCCTCCAGGAGCACGGCGGCATCGGCCTCGGCGCTGTACCCATCCTCCTCGGCGACGACACACTCGAGCTCACCCAGCTCCATGCCCTCGTCCTCGGTCTGCTCGTCCTGGGCGAGCAGCACGTCTTTGCGCTGCATCGCCTCCCACAGCCGAGGGTTACCGGCGATGACCACGTCAATCACCCGCATGTGGTCGTAGATGGTGTGGTCCTGCCGCAGGACACCGAGACGCTTGGGTTTTGAGATGCGGCCGGTGTCGGCGTCGAGGTCCCCGATCAGGATCTTCATGAACGTCGACTTGCCCGCGCCGTTGGGCCCGGTCAGGCCGAAACGCTTGCCCGGTCCGAACGAGGTGGTCACCTCGTCAAAGAGCTTTTTACCTGCGAAGCTCTTCGAGACGTTGTCGACGACGATCATGGCTAGTCGCGCTCGCCCCGAACGACGCTGCGCATGTTCTTGCGCAGTTCTTTCTTCCGCAGCCGAATCGCGCTCGGCGTGATCTCGACCAGCTCGTCTTCGGCGATGTACTCAAGCGCCTTTTCGAGGCTCATCTGGATCGGCGGGACGAGAATCTGCTTCTCATCGGCGCCGGCGCTCCGGATGTTGTTGAGCTGCTTTTCCCGGGTGCAGTCGATGTTCAGGTCGTTGTCGCGGCTATTTTCGCCGACGATCATCCCCTCGTAGACCAGAGTCTGAGGGTGGATGAACATTCGCCCACGCGGCTGAAGGTGGAAAAGCGCGTAGGTGGTGGCTTCCCCGGTGCGATCGGAGATGAGCGAGCCGTTGTTGCGGCTCTGGATGAAGCCGGCGTGCACGTCGTAGCCATCGAAGAGCGTGTTGAGCAGGCCCTGACCGCGGGTGTCGTTGAGGTATTCGCCGCGGAAGCCGATCAGACCACGCGAGGGGATGCGGAAGAACAAACGCACGCGGGCGCTGCCATCCATTTTCATCTCGGTCATGCGCCCCTTTCGGGTGGCCATTTTCTGGGTCACGACGCCCATGAACTGCTCGGGGAAGTCCAGCTGCGCGACCTCGTAGGGCTCCTTCTGGACCCCGTCCTCCTGGATCATCTTGACCTCGGGACGCGAGACCGACAGTTCGAAGCCCTCGCGCCGCATGGTCTCGATCAGGATGCCGAGTTGGAGCTCGCCGCGGCCGAAGATGCGCATGGCTTCGACAGCTCCGGTCTCCTCCATCTTGAGGGCCGGGTTCATCATCATCTCTTTCTCGAGCCGCTCGCGAATCTGGCGCGCGGTGATGTACTTGCCTTCGCGGCCGGCCAGACCGGAGGTGTTGGCCGAGAACGTCATGCCGATCGTGGGCTCGTCCACCTTCAAACGGGGCAGCGGCTTGGGGTCTTCCAACGCGCAGAAGCTGTCGCCGACGTTGACGTCGGGGATGCCGGCGATCGCGCCGATGTCTCCTGCGGTCAGCTCGGTTGCGGGGACCCGCTTCATGCCCTCGAACTGAAAGAGCGAAGAAACGCGTACCTTCTTGGGAATGCCGTCAGCCCCAACCAGCGCCACATCGGTCTTTTCGCGGATCGCGCCCGTCGCGACACGGACGATCGCGAGCCGGCCGACGTAGTTGTCGTAGTCGAGCTGGTTCACCATCGCCTGCAGGTCACCATCGACCGTGACCTTGGGCGGCGGCACGTGTTTGACGATGGCCTCGAACATGGGGAGGAGGCTGTCGGTTTTTTCGCCGTACGTGGTGGTGCACCAGCCGTCGCGCGCCACGGCGTACATCAGCGGGAACTCGATCTGTTTTTCGTCGGCGCCCAGGTCGATGAACAGGTCGTACACCTCGTTGACGACTTCCTGGACGCGGGCATCGGGCCGGTCGATCTTGTTGACGCAAACCAGGATCGCCAGACCCTGTTCCAGCGCCTTTCGGAGCACAAAGCGCGTCTGGGGCAGCGGGCCTTCGCTTGCGTCGACAAGGAGCATGGCCGCATCGACCATCTTCAGCGTCCGCTCGACCTCGCCACCGAAGTCAGCGTGGCCGGGGGTATCAACAATGTTGATCTTGGTGTCGCCGAAGTGGATGGACGCCACCTTGGCCATGATGGTGATGCCGCGCTCACGCTCAAGGTCCATCGAGTCCATGACTCGGTCGGCGACGTGTTCGTTGGCGCGAAAGGTGCCGCCCTGCTTGAGCAGAAAGTCCACCAGGGTGGTCTTGCCATGGTCGACGTGGGCGATGATGGCGAGGTTGCGCAAGTTCACGGCAGCTCCAAAGGGGGCGCGGTCTCACCCGGGGCGAGCCTGCGCGCAACCATGGCGCGAAGAACTGGCTAGAAGTTCGGGAAGGCGTACGTCATGCTCAGGGCCTCGCCGTCGAACTCTGGGAAGTCGATGGCCTGCGCTGCGGCCGAGAGGCAAGCGTCGAAGTCGGTGCCCTTCCAGTCGCCGGACGGAATCCGCGCCGACGACACCGAACCCGACGGTTGGATCGTCATCTTCAGCTTGACATTGCCGGGCATCTCGCCGCTGGCTTTGTTCTCCTTGATGTAGCAGATCTTCACGCCCTTGTTGCTCTTCATCATGGTGTCGATGACGCTGACGGGCAGGGTCCTGCCGCCCTCTTCAGCCGGGGGAGGCTTCGCCTTGGCGGTCTCGGTCGGCTTCGGCGGGATGCGTTCGGGCGTGGCCTTGGGCTCGGCGGGCTTCGGCGCGATCGGCTTCGGCTCGGCGGGCTTGGGTTCGGCCGGCTTGGGTGCGATCGGCGCGATCGGTGCGGCCGGCGGCGCCACGGGGGTGGGCGTGACGGCTTCGACGGGCGGAACCGGTTCCACCGGGGGAACGACGGGAACCGGAACCGGTACCGGCACCGGTGCGGGTGGGGGGGGAGCGACGGGCGTCGGGGTGGTGCGTGCCAGCGCCGCCGGTGCCTCCGGGGTGAGCCCCTCGAGACCGCCACCGGCGAGAAAGTGCCCAATACCTAGGATCGTTGCCAGGAAGAAGCCGCCGGCCCCGCCCAGTACGATGCTGGCAGGGCGGGTGCCGCGACCGCCGGTGAGGATGACCAGGGCGGCGCCGGCGGAGCCAAAGACCGTGATGAAGGTGCCCACGGCCGCGATCGCGGAGAAGGCCAAGGCTGCGGCCACGAGGTTCAGGAGCGCGCCGCCCATCCCCAAGAGCGCCAAGAGCGCCGCGAAGGTCAAGTCACCGCGCGGATCGTAGGGCGCCTTGTCGGCGGCGCGCGGCGGGGGCGGGGGCGGCGGGCCGGCCGCCGCGGCATCGTAGGCGGCGGCGACGCGCTGCGGGGTCGCCGACGGGGGAGGTGGCGGCGGCGCCGCGCCCGGCGGGGGGAGCGTTCCGGGCATCTGCCGCGACGGCTCGATGGCGGGCACCGCGGGAGCGGGCGTGTACGGTGGCGGGGGCGCCGGCTCTACTGAGGCGATGGTAGGCGCATCACCGGAAGGGGGCGCCGGCTCGTGCAACACCGACGCTGCCTCGCGGGGAACCGTCATCTCCGCGCCGGTGTTGTCGGGCGATACCTGGGTAGGCCGCGGATCGGCGCTCCCGTCATCGACAGGCACTGCGGTTCGGCTGCGGGCCTGGCGCTCAAGGTCGGCCGGTGTGGTGATGAGCGTTCGCTCATCGGCGAGTTCGTCCGTTGCGGGCCCGGGCGCCGGCGCCGCGTCGGGCCGGCTGATGATGATCGGGTTCCCGCACTTCCGACAAGTGGCCTTGTTCACCTTCTGGGTGAGCTTGGAGTCTGGAATTTTATAGGAAGCACCACAGTTATCGCAGACGACGCGCATGATCGTTGTCCCGGAGGTGCCGAACCTACGGGTTCGGCGTTGTTTTGTCAATCAATCAAGCAACGGGGGGGAGAGGGCTCGCCGCCCTCTCCCCCTACCGGCCCATGCCCTCCGGCCATCGGCAAGCCGCTGGCCTGCGGCGCCGATCGCGTTGCTAACGCGGTCGGCGTGGGCCTCTCCCCCTCACCGCCGTCCCCCATGGCGCCCGGGCGTTTCATGGGGCTGGGAGGCGCGGAACGCGCCATGGGTGACAATCCGGTCACGGGGGCACGACCGTGACGCTCCAAACCGGAGCTTCGTACGTGGTCACGACCTCGGCAGGTTGGGCGGCGACGATCGCCGCCGTCGTGCCTCCGCCGACGACGCCCACCATCGCCAGCCAAAACCACCACTTTGAGGTGATGGGGCCCTGGTCGTAGCGTAAACCGCCACCGCCCTCGCGAATTTTCACCGGCCGCGGTGCCTGGGCCGGCGTGGCCGGCCGGATCACCGAGGGGCCGTCAAGATCCACCTCCTCCAGTTCGTCATCGGCGGCTTCGGTGGCCGCGCCCGTTGGGGCCCGTCGGCGCCCGCCGGCCAGTTGGGCGACCTCGCTCGCGAGGTTCGTCCATTCGTCCGAGAGCGCGTCGACCGGAAGGGTCACGGTGGTGCTCAGGTTCTCGACGTCGCCGTCGCCATCGTAGAGGGAAAGCCGCAGCGTCCCACCCTCATCCAGCGCGCCGAAGAGCAGATGGTCGCTGCCCAGCGCCGCGAAAAGAGCGGCGACCTGTCCTTCGCCCGGAGGCTCCCACGGCGCTTTCGCGGCGCCGAGCTCGATCTCCGCGGACATTTTTGCGGCGGCGCCTTTGGTCTGGGCGCGAGACCGGGTGTAGCCAGGCCAAAGCTGCGCGAGCGCCATGAGGTCCTCACGCGCGGCCTGGGAGTCACCGAGCCGAATGTGGGCGTCGGCCATGGCCCACGCCACATCCGCAAGTTCGCTGCGGCGGGACCAGGCCGATCCCGTCGGGATGTGAAGGCTGACGGCCTCTTCGAGCGCCGTCAGGGCGCCGCGTGCGTCGCCTTTGGTGAGCAGCGCTCGACCAGCGGCCGCCTTTTCGCGTGCGTGTCGCAGCTCCGTCTCGTGCCCCACGGCGAGGGCGGTGCCGATGGCCGTGCCGCGGGGCACATCGAAGCGTCCATCGGCGGCAAGCGCGTCTCGGAGCAGCTCAGTGGCTTCGTCCGCCGCCTCTGCGGTGACCCCCCGCCCGTCGAGCGGGAGCACGGCGAGAGTGGCAGCGAGAGCGGGCGAGAGGAGGAGCATCGACGATGTACGTGGGCGCGACCGCTGAGCTTACGCATCCTTTCGGGCGAGCGCCAGTTGGTTAGTCGTCACAGGCATGTTCCTGCTGCTTCTGGCCTGTGTTCCCGCGGCCGTCTACGGACTGCGGTTCGACGGATCCATGCCGATGACCACTGAGTTGTCGGCCGTCGGCGCGGCGTTCCCGGGGGCAGCCTCGGACGAGCTCTCGCTGCTCGACACCACGGGCGTGGGCCTCCAAGGTCGCCAACGAATCGGACGCGACGTGGCGGTCCAGCTGTCCGGCGGACTCGCGGTGGCGTCGCTCGACAGTGATCCCACCGGTGTCATCGAGATCGAGGTGCAGGGGCGCGTCCTACGCGAAGCCCCGGTGACGCTCAGCGTGCGGGGCGGCGTCGATGCGTACGGGCAGGCGCAGGGGGAAAGCCTGATGTTCGGGGTCCACGGTGGCGCGGTCGTGTCGCGCAACATCGGCGCCAACCTCCGGCCGTACGCCGGCGTGACCGTGAACCCGGTGTACAACCCTGGCGATCGCCTGTATCCCTGGCTCCAGTACGGCGGCGGCATCTCCTGGCGACCTCCGTTGGACGCCGGAACGCGGGGTTTTTTCGCCGTCGAGGCGAGCGGGTATCGGGGTTTTGGCGCGGACGTGCTCAACGACGAGGACATCGTCACCTGGGGCATGATGGTCCAAGTCGGCGCCAGCTTTGGCAGTGGGAACGAGGACTAGCGCTCAACCCTCGGCGAGCATGCGTTCCCACGGAAGCACGCAGAACCCCTTGGTCACCGCATCCGCCCAGCGGATGCGGAAAACGTCGAGTCCACGAACACCGGCGCCGAGATCGGTGCCGTAGCCGCACGAAGAATAGGACCCCGCCCTGACTCCGGCTCCGGCGCGCTGCTCCGGGGTGTCGCAGATCGGCACGCCCGCTACGACCGTGCCCGGCACGCCGTGCATCGGCCGGCACAGGGTGCTGCGCGGCACCTCGAAAACCGTGACCTTGTACGCGGCGCGCGGCTTCTGGACCCGTCCGAGTAGACCCAGGGCGCGCAAGACAGTGCCACTGTCGCGCGTCGATCGGGAGATGAGCGATCGCAGTTCGCCGAGCTGCACCACCGGCAGCCAGGTCTGGTTCGAGGCGGTGGCGGGGACCTTGCTGACCCACGCCACCTGGAGCGCGTCGGGGACTTCGGCGACGGGCTCGCACGCGTGGCCGACCCCCCGAAACACCGATGCCATCAGGATCACAGCGAGGAGCCGCATCACGATTGGCCTCCTTGCGCCCGAATGCGTGCGGCCAGCAGTTGGTGGTCGGGGCAGCCCAGAACATCCAAGCCGGGCTGGGGCGAGGCATCGATGAAGAAGCGCTCCCGAAGCAGGTTCCATCGCTTGACGCTGTCGATCGCAGCGTCCTCGTGGGCCTTGTCGTCCTCCTGCATTCGCACCAGGAGCTCCCAAGCTTCGTGGGCCAACTGCAGTTCCTTGCACATCAAGAACACGTCCACAGACGCGGCTGTCGCTTCTCGTAGCTGCATGTCAAGCGGATAGCGGCCGCGAACCGCCTTCATCTCCATGTCGTCGGAGAAGACGACGCCGTCGTAGCGCAGCCTGTCGCGGAGTTGTCCGCGGACGATGCGCGCCGACATCGTGGCCGGGCGGTGCTCGTCCCACCCGGGGTACACCACGTGTGCGGTCATCACCGTCCCGACGCGGGCCCGGACGGCGGCGGCGAACGGGGGAAGTTCCACCTGATCAAGATCGGGAGGGTCCTTTTCGACCACGGGCAGGTCCAGGTGGCTGTCGACGGTGGTGTCGCCGTGGCCGGGAAAGTGCTTGGCGCAGGCGATGCAGCCTTCACCCTGCATCCCGTCGATGAACGAAGCGACATGGTGGGCGGTGTCCCGCGGTTTTGCAGAGAACGCGCGGTCGCCGATGACCGGGTTCTTGGGGTTGCTGTCGACGTCGGCGACCGGGGCAAAATCAAGGTCGAACCCACAGGCGCGCACTTCGCGACCGAGCGCGGCGCCCACCTGACGGGTCAGCTCGCGATCGGCGATGTTCCCCAGATGACGCATCGGCGGCCACAGGGTCGCCGGCGCCTTGACCCGCTGGACCCGCCCGCCCTCCTGGTCGACCGTGCGGATCGGCGGCAGCTCTTCGGGCAGACAACTGCGCAGCTCCCGGTTCAGCTCCCGCACCTGCGCCGCGTCCTCCACGTTCCGTCCGAACAGGATGAATCCACCCGGGCGCACCTCGCGGATGAACGCTCGCTCCTCCTCGCTGATCGAGGCGCCCGCGAGCCCGATCACGAGGCGCTGGCCGGCGCGGCGCTTCCGATCGGCGGTGCTGGTCGTGAGCCCGACGACCTTCACGGGTGATCCTTGGCATGCTCGGAAAGCTCGATCAGGACGCCCTCGCAGGAGCGCGGATGGGCGAAGATCACTCGGCTGCCGTGCGCCCCGGGCCTGGCGGATTCGCTCAGGAACGTCCAGCCTTTCTCTTTGAGCCGCGCGACGTCGGCGTCCAGGTCGTCGGTCTCGAAACAGAGGTGGTGCAGGCCGCCCCCCCGCTTGTCCAGGTACTTCGCGATTGGGCCCTGGCCGCCCATCGGGTGCACCAGCTCGATCCGCGTCCCTTCGATGGGGAAGAATGCAGTGCTGGTACTTTCAGTGGGTACATCCTCGGTGCCGGCCAGTGTCAAGCCGAGGTCCTCGGCGTAGAGTCGGAGGGCCCGCGCGAGGTCGGGAACGGCGATGGCGATGTGGTCGAGGCGCCGGATCATCGCGCGGTCCTATCGCGCCTGGGTCCGGCTCGATGCCGTCGCGTAGTACACTCCGACACCCCAGAGCGGATCATGGAAATTGCCCACCGATTCGAAGGGCGTCGGCACTAGTGCGCCGCGCCGCCGACGTCCCGGAAGGGGCGATCCACAAGATCCGCCACGAGTTCGAGACCTTGCGTGGAAACGCCGCGGGGGATGCTTCGGTGCGCGAGATCGCGGTTTGGACGCCGCCCGGTTGGGACGGCCTCACGCCGCTCCCGCTCATGTGTGACCTGGTCGGCTACACCGGCACCGGGCACAGTCATCTCAACTGGAAGCCGTTTGGTCTCAATATTCCCGATCGCTTGGCCTGCCTCCATCAGCGAGGCGCCATCGGGGATGTGATCGTGGTCCTGCCCGACTGTTTCACCCGGTTCGGCGGAAACCAGTACGTCAACAGCAGCGCGGTGGGTCGGTACATGGATTTCTTGTGCGACGAGGTCGTGCCCCTGGTCGAGTCGCGATTCCCGAGCACCGGTCGGCGCGGGGTCTTCGGCAAGTCCAGCGGCGGCTACGGTGCGATCGTGCACTGGATGTCGCGACCGGATGTCTGGAGCGCGGCCGTCTGTCACTCCGGCGACGCCTACTTCGAGTACGTCTACCAGCGCGACTTCCCCATCCTGCTCCGGCAGCTCGCTCCCCACGACGGCGATCCCGAGCGCTACCTGGCGGCGCTGCACAAGAAGGAGAAGCTCGTCCACGACGAGATCATGGGGATCATGCTCTTGGGGATGGCGGCGACCTACGATCCTGTCGACGCGGCTCCGGGCCGTTTCCACCTCCCGTTCGACGCGCGGACCGGCGAGCTGAGACCCGAACGTTGGGCGGCGTGGCTCAAACACGATCCGGTGCGGATGCTCGACGCGCGCGGAGCGAACCTCCCAAGGCGCGGCCTTTTCGTCGACTGCGGGCGAAAGGACCAGTACATGCTCCTGTATGGCGCGAGGATGCTCCAGGAGCGCCTGACCCGCTACGGCGTCGATCACGTCTACGAGGAGTTCGACGATGACCACTCGGACATCGACTATCGGATGGACGTGTCGCTACCGTGGCTGTTTCGGGAGCTTGCGGTACCGCGATGACCTCTTCTTTCGTTGACCACATTCCAGTGATCGTCGCGACAATGCTGTCGCTTGGCACCAGCGCTCGCCTGGCGTTTGCCCCAGTCGCCGCCGCGGTGCGAAAGCGCGCCGTCGTGGCAGTGCTCCTGCTTTCCTCGCTGCCGTTGATCGCCACCGGCATCGGTTACGCGCTGGCGATGTCCACCGCATTCCGCGAGGTCGCGACGGTCGACCCCGCGACCAAGGCGGCGACGCTCTCGCGGGGAATCTCCGCCGCGATGGAGGTGCCGATCGTTGGACTCGGCGCGCTGTCGGTGACCTTTGTCGCTGCGGTCGGGGCGATGTTGCGCGCGCCGCGCCAGGGGAGTTGACCGTGCGCGGCTGTCACACCCGCGGCGCGACCGCCGTTCTCCACCTGAGGCAACCATGATCTTCTTCCTCTTCGCTGCCGAGGCCCAGGCCTTCTGTGGAACCTTCGTCGGTGGCGACGGCGCGCTGCTCGCCAACACCGAGAGTCGGGTGGTCCTGGCCAATGACGGGACCCACACGACGCTCACCCTGGCGATGGACTACCGGGGGGACGCGGCGGACTTCGCGCTGATCCTGCCCGTCCCGGAAATCCTCACCGCCGAATCGGTGAGCGCAGTGGACCAGGCGCTGATCACCCGCATCGACGAGTGGTCGGTGCCCCGCGAGGTCGCCTACACCTGCGAAGACGTCGTGAGTGTCAGTTACAATGTCGGCGGCTGCGGCGCGGTGATGGGCTGCGACGACTCTAACTACACGATGGTCGGCGGCGGGACCGACTCCGCCGAGGGCTCGGTCACCGTAGAATCCACCTTCTCCCAGGCCGGGTACACCTTCGTGGTGCTCAGCGCGGAAGAGTCCTCCGGGCTGCAAGGCTGGCTCGACGCCAACGGCTACGCGCTCCCGGCCGGCGGCGACGCCATCCTGCAGGAGTACATCGACAGCGGCTCCTACTTCCTGGCCGCCAAGGTGGCGCTCGACGCGGCGCCCACCGACGGGCAGTGGTTGCCGCCCATCCAGCTCCGCTACGCCAGCACCAGCTGGGCCCTCCCCATCCGCATCGGCACCATCTCGGCCGACGGCCCGCAGGAGGTCACGGTTTTCGCCCTGGGCAATTCTTCGCAGGGAGAGGTCAGCATCTCCAACTACCCCGAGGTCAGCGTCGAGGACGAATGCATGCGCCCAGCCACAGAGGATCTGGGTGCCTACTACGCCGATCAACTCGATGCGGCCTTGGTTTCGGAGGCGGGCTGGGTCATGGAGTACAGCTGGGACCTGACTGCCAACTGTGACCCCTGCACCGCGGCCACCGGGCTCACCCCCGACGAGCTCGCAGCTTTGGGCCTCGACGACTACCACGGGCACCTGTCGCGAATGCGGCTGCGCTACACGGCCGAGCAGGCCACGCAGGACGTGGCGATGTACGGCTCCGGGGTGCTGGGCCAGGCCGAGCAGATCCGCTACATCCAGCACGCCGACGTGCTGGAAGGGACCTTCCCGGTTTGTGGCGAAGGCTTCGTGGCCGAGCCGGCGGGCACCTGCCTCACGCCCGATCGGGCCAGCGTCACGGGCATCGCAGCGGTCGGCGCGGCGTGGGCTCCGGCAGGGCTCCTGGGCGGGCTGACGCTGCTTGCCGCGCTCCGGCGCCGTCGCGCATGATCCACCTCCTGGTCGGCCTGCCGCTGGTCGATGTCGGCGGCTTCCGCGCCTCGGCCTACGACACCCAGTTCAACGAGCTGGGCGAGGAGGTCGCCGCGGGGTCGTTCGCGCTCTACGCCGATGCGCCCGTACACCGCTTTCGGCGCCTGGACTTGCGCCTTTACACCGGCGGGGGCCTCCAGAGTTTGCGCTACGAGGCCCCCGGACTCAGCTTCGACGGCGCCACCTGGGACCTGTTGGCCGAGCTGGGACCGGCGTGGACCATCGGCGACGGGGCCGTGCGCGGCTTTGCGGAGCTGGGGCTGGGCGTCAGTGGCCGGCTCGGACTCCCCGACTACGCCGATGCCGTCGCGGTTTTCGGGGTCAGCGGACATGGCGCGGTCGGCGTGACCTTCGGCCGGGGGCCGCTCGCGGGCGTCGTCGCCTTTCGCACCGATTCGGTCGGCTCCCTCGCCAGCGCGTCGGGCGACATCCTGCTCCCGGACGGCTCGCTGAGTTGGTATTGGACGGCCTCCACCTTTCGCGCCGTGGTCAGCGCCGGGGTGGCGTTCGGCGGGGGCCCGGACGCGCGTTGAGCTTGCCGAACGTCAGCGCTTGACGGAGTCGGGGTACTCCCCGGTCAGCTCGTCGCATTCGGCATTTTCGTACGGGAAGTAGTCGGTCTCGCCCGAGCACTCCATGCCGGATTCGTCGCCGTCGCCTTCGCCCCCCGAGTACGGCACGTGGCACGCCACCATGAGTGGAAACTCGTGGGAGGCGTTCAGCGTGAACCGGTCGCCGTTGGCGAGGCCGGTCAGGACCACGTCACGCAAGGTGACGGTCGCGTTCTCCAAGGCGCGATCGATGCTCACCGAGACGATGCCCTCGCGGCCGGAGTAGTAGAGCTCCTCGCCTTCCCCCAGGGCAACGTCGTCGCGGTAATAATAGGTGCCCCCTGCGGCGTCAGTCCCCTCGTACCCCTCGTTGTCGAGGTCGAAGTCTCCGACCGGTGTGTCTAGCCAGTGCAGGGAAATCGAGATGGTGTTGTCGTCCGGAGCGTCGCCAGGGCCCTGAGATTGCATGCCTCCCGAACACTCGTCGGCCAGCGTAGAATAGCCCAGCGCCCAGTTCGCGGGCGCGTCGATGACCATGCCGTTGCCGAGGTCCCACTCTTCCCAGATCGTCTCGGGCACGGCGGTCAAGACCGATTCTTCGTCGGCGGTGGTGGACGTCGGGGCGGCGCAGGCGGCCAGGGTGAGCAGGAACGGGGTCATGGGAACTCCTATGGGATGATCGAGAAGTTCGTCCAGTCAGACGCGATGTTGTTGGTCTCGTCGTACTCCGCCAGGGTGTCGGCGGGGTCGATGATCACCCCGATCCGGTAGGGTCCCGGCGCGAGGTTGGGCACATTGAACGAGCGGGCCGCACAGTGGGGCTGGTTGGGAGCGACCATGATCGAGCTCCAAGTCGCGGCGACGGTATCCGTCGTTTCGATGAAACTGTCGTCGCCGGAGAAGTAGAGCTTCATCGTGACGCCGGACTCGGTGGTGGTCCCGAGGTCGTGGATGCAGAAACATCGCCAGATCGTCTGGTCCACGACCCCGTTCCGTTTTTCGACGCCGTTTTCGAACGTGCCACAGCCCGTATTGTCCGGGATTGCCTCCGTGGAACCCGCTGTGCCGGTGTAGCGGAACCTGGCCACGGCAAGGTCGACACCGGTGCTGTTGTCGCCGTACTGGGCGCGGAGTCCTACGCGTGCATTCTCGCCCACCCGATCCCAAAAGCCGATCAGGGCCGAGCCGTGCGGGTTGGTGTTCATCGTATCGGCGTAGTCGTCCTCGTGCGCGAAGCCGAGGGCATGGCCGACTTCGTGCAGCATCGTCGTGGAGTAGGAAACATCGTTGTTGTCCAGCTCGGGCCAAGTCTGGTACGTGATCAGGTCGTTGAGCATGATGTCGGCGTAGTTGAACTCGCATGTAGTGGTGTTCCAGTTCGACACCGTCCGTCCGAACTCTCCCGGGGACAGGGTCTCCTGCGTGATGGTATTCATCCCGTCGGTGGCGCTGCGCGCGGTAGTCGTCGTATGACTGCCATGCACGATTGTCACCGAGGCCCCGCGGATCGCCTGGCCGGCGCCTGCGTTCCACATCGCCGCCGCCGATTCGATGGCCGCGTGCGGGCCGCCGCCGGCGGGAAAGTGGGTGATCGACGTGCGGTGGGTAAATGTCCCGCCCGGCCAGAACGCGCCGCCGCAACTGGAGCCCTGGACGGTCCACGCGAATGCGGGCCGCGGGATCGCGAGCAGAGCGAACACTGCGGCGACCCGCACAGCCAGGCGCAGCCTACTCAATCGTGAACGCATCGAAACCACCGGGCGTAATGGTGAGGATGGCGGTCGTCGGGGAGTATTCCGCGCGGCCGACAACGGCATCGAAGAGATCCCCTGCTGGCGCGGCGCCGCGCTGCGCCCTGAGCCGCGCCGAGAGGGAGCCGGCGGGTCCGACCCCACCGGGCAGGAGTCGGCGTTCGAATCCGGCTGCGGTGCGATGCCACACTCCCCCGCTGCCATCGCAAGCACCCGAGCTGTCCGTGGCCAGCTCAACCAGGCCTGCGGCTCCGCCCACAAAGGGCACGCCGGTCCTGCCGTTGTTCCAAAGAAAAGCAAGGTATCTCGCGCCGGACTCCGGATCCGGAAAGGCGGCGACTCGAGTCACCTGGGTGCCGATGGTACCCCCTTCCACGGCCACGATGTAGTCCGCGGCGCCGTCACCTCCCTTGAGCCATTCCACGCCTTCGAAGTGGTGGAGCGTGACCACCCAGGAGTCCTGCGCCCAGCCGACTTCCGACGACGCGAGTCTTCCGGTGAAAATCGCGTGGGACTCACGCACATAGAAGGCCAGCTCGTCGGTGGCCGGCAGACTTGAGTCGACGTCGCAACCGAGCGCCAGCATCACCGGAACGGCGTGGATGGCGAGCGCAGGGAGGAACCGCCTGATCATGTCGCGATAGTAGCAGCGATCGCGTCGCGATAGAGGCAGAGGCAGAGGCAGAATAATGTAACTCACAATACCAAACATGGGTAGCCTTTTCGTCGGTGGCGCGCCTCTCCCATCGACCCGGATCGCGATCCCCGATCGTCGCGCTAGCTTGCCGCCAAGCCCGCGCCGCGCCACCTTGCTGCAGCATGACTCCCATCCGCGCCCGCCTCGACGCTCTTGCCAACAACCTGTGGTGGTGTTGGAATCCCGAAGCAGGCGCGATCTTCCGCCGCTTGGACCCGGAACGTTGGGCCGAGCTGCACCACAACCCGGTGCACCTGCTCGCCGAGCTCTCCGATGAGACGCTCACCGCACGCACGCAGCTTCTTCGCCTCGAAGCCGTCGAACACCACTTCCGTTCCTATATGGAGACCGGTGACACCTGGGCGGCGCAGCACGTGCCCGAGCTGCGCGCCCCGGTGGCGTATTTCTCGATGGAGTTCGCGCTCCACGAGTCGTTGCCGATCTATTCGGGGGGTCTCGGCGTGCTCGCCGGCGACCATGTCAAGTCCGCTTCCGACCTCGGGCTGCCTTTCGTGGCGGTCGGCCTGTTGTATCGTGAGGGCTACTTCAAGCAGGTGATCGAGTACGGAGGCCAGGTCAGCGCCTACCCCAAGGTGCCGCTGGAGCTGATGCCGATGCGGCGGCTGGACGTCACCATCCGCGTTCCCCACGGCCGAGGGTACTATCTGGCCACCGCCTGGGAGGTCGACGTCGGTCGGGTGCGCCTGCTGTTGCTCGACAGCGACCTGCCTGAGAATCCGCCCGAGCATCGCCAGTTGAGTCGACAGCTCTACGGCGGGGACGAGGTCATGCGCATCCGCCAGGAGGTGTTGCTCGGCATCGGCGGCCTGCGGCTGTTGCGCGCCCTCGGCGTCGATCCGGCGGTCGTGCACATGAACGAGGGCCACTGCGCCTTTGCGGTCTTGGAGCTTTGGCGCGAGGGCATCGAGGCCGGTCTGAAGCGTGACGCTGCGCTCGCAGCGGCACGCAAGCGTTGTGTATTCACGACGCATACGCCGGTGGCTGCCGGCCATGACCGCTTCGGGTGGGAGCTGAAGAACGAGGCGCTCGCGGGCATGCGGATCTCGATGGGACTTCCGGAAGGGGCGATCATGGACCTGGGCCGGGTCAAGCCCGGCGACATGAGCGAGACCCTGTGCATGACGGTGCTGGCGCTGCGGGGCTCCCGCACCGCCAACGGGGTCGCCGCGCTGCACGGCAAGGTCAGCCGCGCGATGTGGCAGGGGCTGTGGCCCGAGCTGGCCGAGGACGACGTGCCGATCCAGCACGTCACCAATGGCGTGCACGTCCCGAGTTGGATTCACCCGCGGATCGCCGAGATGTTGGATCGGGCGAGTCCGGAGTGGCGGCGAGGCGGCGCGGTGTCGCTGGCCGACAT
Source organism: Deltaproteobacteria bacterium (assembly GCA_947490345.1). GTDB lineage: Bacteria > Myxococcota_A > UBA796 > UBA796 > SXON01 > SXON01. Next base: position 89,852 of record CANLGL010000004.1, on the reverse strand, counting down.
CTCGGATCACGAGCTGTGGGGGCTGCGCAACGACCTCCGTTTCGAGCTGGTGGGCTACGCCCGCAGCCGTACCGGACACAAGACGCTGGTGAGCCAGTCCTTGTGCATGGGATTCGCCCGGCGCTTCGCGCCCTACAAGCGGGGCAACCTGCTCTTCTCCAATCCCGATCGGCTCGCGCGGCTGCTCTTCCGCCACCCGATCCACCTGTTCTTCGCGGGGAAGGCGCACCCTCGGGACGGCGCCGGACAGGCCATCATCCGCGAGGTTCTCTCGTGGACGCGTGACGAACGTTTCCGCGGCCGGGTGGTCTTTCTACCCGACTACGACATGGAGTTGGGCCGTCGTCTCACCCAGGGCGTCGATCTCTGGCTGAACCTTCCGCGGCGCCCCCGTGAGGCCAGCGGCACCAGCGGCATGAAGGTGCCGCTCAACCTCGGGGTCAACGCCAGTGTGCTCGATGGCTGGTGGCCCGAGGCCTACGACGGCACCAACGGCTTTGCGGTGGGCGAAGCCCGCGAGTACGCCAGCGCCGACGAACAGGACGCCGCCGACGCCGAGAGCCTGTTCTCGATCCTCGAAGATCAGGTGGTGCCAGAGTTCTTCGACCGTGACGCCCACGGAATTCCCCGCCTGTGGCTCAAGCGCATGCGCCGCAGCCTAGAAACCTGCCTCCAGGCCTTCCACACCGATCGCATGGTCGGGGAGTATGCGACGCGGTTTTACGTTTCGCGGTGAACCGCGGCCGTCCTCGCCGCCTCCCCCCGGACCGCCCGCTCCTCGGCGTCCAGCCACTCCTTCAAAAAGCGTGCTTTTTCCTCGGGGGCGAGGTCCGCCCCCACCAGAGCCCGGCGCCGCTCGGCCAGCACGCGGAGGATGATGGCGGCGCTGACGCTGACGTTGAGAGAGCCGGTCAGGCCCACCATCGGCACGCGGATCACGCCATCGCACAGGGCGCGCGCCTCGGCGCTGACGCCCAGCATCTCGCTGCCGAAGAGCACCGCCACGGGCGTGTCGACCGGCACCGCTTCCGGTGTGACGGCATCGGCGTCCAGATCGGCGGCGAACACGCGGAACCCACGGGCGCGAAGCGCTGCGAACGAGTCGGCGACGTGCTCAAAGCGGGTGCGCACCACCCAGCGTTCGGCCCCGCGCGCGGTTCCGTAGGCGGGCCGGAAGCTCGGCGTGATCAGGTGCACCTCGTGGATGCCGAAGGCCTCGCAGCTGCGCAGGACGGCGCTGACGTTGTGGCGACGGTTGAGCGCCTCGCACACCGCGACGACGCTCCCGACGCGCTGGTCAAGCGCGGCCGCCACACGCGCCACACGCTCGGGGTTGACGAAGACGTCGCTCACGCCGCGGGAGCTATCGCCTTGGCGCGACGGGCGCGGTCCGCCAGCTCCTTGTCGGTGCCGGCGTACGGGACGCGCGTGCGCATCAGCCAGTCCATCCACGGCCAGGTCACTCCCCAATTCTGGTCCTGGTCGGGGCCCATGTGGTGGTCGTAGTGCCAAGGCAGGTGCGTGCGGGCCCACTCAGGGTCCAGGTGGGCGCGTTTGTGCACGCGGTAGTAGTTCACGAGGCAGGCCAGGCTGGTGAGCGACCACCAGGGTATCCAGGGGCTCACCGCGACGATGGGCAGGGCCATTGCCCCCAACGCCGCGAGCTCTTTCCCCTGGGCGTTCCACTGCAACGGCGAGCGTGCATAGTCGACATCGCGCATTTCGTCGCGACGACTATGTGAGTGGTGCTCGTGGTAGTGGAAGGACCAGAAGTTGCCGCGGCGGCGTCCCTGCTGGTGGAGGACGTACTTGTGCGCCCACCATTCGAAGGCGCCAGCGGTGACCAAAGCGAGGGGGATGCCGAGCATGGGCGAATAATGACACGCTCGTCATAAATGTCAAGCTCGGGGCTACTCGGCGGAGGCAACTACCCCAGTCTTGTCGGGCGCGGGCGGAAGCCGGGCCTCGATCCGCTCCAAGCGGCGGGTAATCTCGTCAAGGCGGGCGGTCGTTTGATCGTCGATGGCGGAGGCCGTGATGCGGGAGGTGTCCACGTCGATCATCATCGCGGTGTAGCTGCGCGACGTCATCCACAGGTTGACCGCCAGCATCCCGAAGATGAGGGTCATCAGGGACACCCGGTACCACCAGGTGTCTTTCGCGTGACGCTCGTGGAACTCCTCCAGGTCCGCGGGGCTGGCCGCGGTGGTTCTTTCGGCGACGTAGGGGAGACCAACGGACTTTGCTTCATCCAGTCGAGACATCAGACCCTCGGGGTCGTGCCAGTTTACAACTTCTAGACGTCGAAGGGAAGTGGGGCGCCGCCCTTTGCCGTGCGCGGCTCGGATACGCGCCCCGTCATGGGCCGCCGCGAAGAAAACAAGCTCGACAAGCGCCGCCGCATCGACGCCGCCGGCCTCCAGGAGCTCCTCGCCGCGGGCTACACGGCCGCCACGGTGGAGCGCATCGCCGAACGGGCGGATGTCGCGAGGGGTACCTTCTATCTCTACTACGCCGACAAACACGCGCTGTTCGCGGACGTGGTCGGGCGCTTCTACACGCCGCTGATCCAGGCGATCGCTGGGGCGCGTGACGCCCTCACTGCCGGTGCGGACCCGCCGACGATCTACCAGACGCTCGGCGCGGCGCTGGCGGCGACGGTCGCCGGCGACCCGGACGGGGCGCGTCTGGTGCTGCGCGAGCTCCGGGGCGCCGGCCCCGGCGGCGATGCGGTGCGGCAGTGGAGCGCCCAGGTCGACGCGCTGACCGCCGACATCCTGGCGGACGCGGTGGCGCGCGGGCTGCTCCGGCCGCATGACACCGCAACCGTCGCCCTGGCCATCTCTGGCAGCGTCGAGCGTCTCGCCTGGTCGTGGTTGCAGGGGGAGGCCCCGCGGGACCCGGTGGCGGCAACGCTGGAACTGATTGGGCTTTTCACGTTTGGGCTGGCGGCGTCCGCGCCCTAGCGCTTCGACGCCCCCAAGATCACCGGCACGCCGTCGAGCCCGTCCACGTTGCGTCGCAGGTCGCCCACGTCGATCCACATCGAGGTCGACGCACCGCCGTCGAAGGCCATGGCGTCGACGCAGCCGAGGGCACCGAGGATGGTCGCCAGGTCGTTGAACGACAGGCCGCTGGTCCAGGTGTCGGTGGCGAAAAAGAGCACGTGTCCGCGGCTGTTGGTACAGGCCGCAGAGCGCCGGTCCACCTCGCGCACCGAGAATCCGCGCCCACCCGTGCGCATGTACGCGAAGGTGCGGCCGCCGGACATGATGGCGGGAAAGCCCTGAAAACCCTGCTCAACCCCCGCTACATCCGCGCTGCGCTCATTCTCGATCCGCGGCGGCGACAGGGGCCGGTCCACTAAGAAATGCGCCGCGCGCCGCGTGCCCTGGCGATTGCGCACCGTCCCGTCGCTGACCACCAGTCCCAGCGGGCCATCCTCGGCGAAGTACGAGGCGTTGATGGCGATGGAAAGCTTCGCCTCGTCCGCCAGATCGGCAACGCTGTCGCGACGCCAGTCGGGTCGGCCGTACACGCGGAACCGCCAGTGTGCGGGGTCGACGTCCACGATCACCAAGGTGACCGCCCGCGGGTCGGGGGGCCGGTGGAAGCGCAGCTCTGCCAGCGCGAGTCCGGGGGCGGGGTGGCTCCACTCGGGCCGGATGACCGCGTCGGTGGGGCCCCAATGGCGTCGTAACTGAAGGGACAACGGAAGCTCGACGAGCGCGCTGTCGCCTTGGCTCCAGTAGAGTCGGCCGCCACCAACCGCGCGGTGCAGGAGGGCGGCCACGGTGGATGCCACGTCCTCGCCGAGCACGGCCACCACGCCGACAGCGACAAGGGTTGCGGCCCCAACGCCCAACCATCGCGACCGGCCGGACGGGGGCGGCGGAGGCGCAGCTGCCGCGGAGTCGCTCACCCGCGCCCCACAGGCGCCGCGAGCGGCGGCGGAGAGGGGGAGAGCGCCGCGGGCGACGCACCCTTTCCCACGACCGCGTGATAGCCATCGCGGCCTTGTCCCGGCCTGCCGCCATCGTCATGCTCGTTGCGGATTCCCTGCGCTGGGACTCCGTCTACGGCGGGGATGGTCCGCGACTGCCCTACGTTTTGCGTCATTCTACGCAGTTCACCTCGGCGCGAAGCGCGGGGTGTTGGACGCTCCCGGCCACCGCGTCGATGTTCACGGGGCTCTTGCCCCACGAGCACGGCGCCGACACGCAGAGCCGCCAGGGCCTCGACCCCTCGGTGCCGACGCTCGCTGAGCGGTTGCGCGCGCGTGGGTACGCGACCCATCAGGTCACTGCCAACGTGGCGACGACGGACATATTCGGCCTCGATCGCGGGTTTGACGAGGTGGTCCGCATCTGGAAAGAGGTGCCGGCGCAGCATCGCAAGCTCCACGAGGCGATGGTGCTCGTCGGCAAGCCGCGCCTCCGCAAAAAGGTCCTGTCCACCGATTGGGTCCGCGGCAAGCTGTCGGAGGACATCGAGGCCGGCAAGGTCTGGCTCCAGGACACGGTAGCGGACATCTTCGATCGGGCCCGGCGCATCCTCGCCCACAACGAGCGAAAGAACCAGCCCACCTTCTTGTTCATCAACCTGATGGAGACCCACTTTCCCTACCACGTCGCCCCGATCTTCGAGCCGCTCGGGCGCGGTCTGGACGCGGTCACCGAGGTTGTGGCCCTTTACCACCTGGTCAACCAGACGTTCATGACGACCGGCAAGCAGCCTTTCGGTCCCGGCACCATGGGGCGCATCAAGTCACGCCAACGCATCGCCTGGGAGCGCATCGCCGGGCAGGTGGACGACTTCGTTCGCGAACTGCATGAAGGTCGCGATACCACAGTGATGGTTGGCTCCGATCATGGCGACTGCTTCGGTGAGATGGGGTGGAGCTACCACTTCAACAACGTCACCGATGGCGGCAATCGGGTGCCGCTCTTCTGGCTTCCCCCCGGCGGTGCCGCCAAAACGGTCGACCGCCCGGTCAGCGCCCGCGACGTACACGGCGCCGTGCTCGAAGCCGCCGGCGAGGACGTGGCGCCGAGCATCGTGCGCGCGCCGGAGCTGAGCGAGTGTGTCCTGGAGAGCGCCTGGTACGACTCCCAGGGCAAGACGCTTCCGCGCTACAAATACAACCAACTCGCCTTCGTGAGCGGCAACGATCGTTTTGTCCGTCGCGACGGTCACTGGCTGGGCGCCCCGGTCTCGACGCTGACTGGTGAGCCGGAATTCCGTCAGCTGCCGTCCGGCGTCGACCCGGTGGAGGAGCTTTCGCACGAGCCCGAGTCCCGCACTCGCCTGCGTCGCCTCGTCACCGATTTCGAGGCATACTCCACTCGCATTTCGTAGGAGTCGCTCATGCTTCGTCTTTCCCTCTCGCTCCCACTGTTCTTCGGCGGCTGCGGCCTGTTCGGTGATCCGGTCGCGCTGGACGATTCCGCCGATGCCGATGCCGATGCCGACGCCGACACCGATGCGGACAGCGACGCGGACTCCGACTCGGACGTCGATGTGGACGTCAACGCGCCTGTGGTCGAGATCACCTCGGTCACCTGCACGGTGAACGTCGATTCCGAACCCACCTGGATCGTCAACGGGACCGCCACCGACCCGCAGGGCGAGGACGACATCACCGTGATGGACAACTTCGCCGTCATCGTCCAGAACGACCGCCCGGGAACCGAGCGGCCGGCGGTCTTCGCCAATGGCGCCCTGCTCGCCAGCTGGACGTCCACCGAAGACGAAGAGTCCTGCACGCTCACCGGAACCGTGCAGCTCTACGCGATGGACGACGATGGGCACCTGTCGGAGGGCGCCGAGTACGCCTGGCCGGCGGAGTAGCTACTCCCCCCTTGCGAACGGCCGTACCTGCTTGATGACCAGCCTCCCGTCCTCGAGGAGCTTCTGCTCGGTGTCCCACATGAACGAGACGTCACCGAGGTCGCCGTCCAGGGGCATGACCGCCTCCACTTCCAGCAACAGGGCGCCCACCTCGTAGAGCCGGGCGTCCGACAGCACGAACTCCCCCTCCGGAACCTCGCTGGACCCGTCCACCCGCTCGATCCCAGTGACCGCGTCGAACATCACCGTCAGCAACGAGCGCTCGGGCGAGATGCCGGCCTCCGCGGCGACGACGTCGATGTCCCCCGCCTGGGCCTCCACCAGCCAACGGGTGTCGGCGTTGGTGGGGTTGCCGGTGAACGCGACAATGTTGGCCTCCTCGCGCTCCGACTGATCGTTGACCAGCACCGCCATCGCGACGTCCGCCTGCTCCATGCCGTACCAGGCGCGTTCTTCCCACGCACCGCCGTTCCAGACGCTGGCCCAGACGGCGCGCAAGGCGTCCGCGACGAGCTTCTCTTCGTCCTTGTCGTCGTCGCAGCGGCTGGGACCCGTCGCGTCCTCGTCGAGGTCGTCCGCGACACAGGCACTGACGCTGTCGTAGAGCCCCGCCCCCGAGAACGCTACGCCATCTTCAGCGTTGGACGAGCTGCGAAAGCGCACCATGACGTCCCCGCCGCCGAACTCGACCTCGACCATCGTTCGGATCGCGGCGAGGTCCGCCTCGTCCACGGGCGCGGCGACCATCGCGGCTCGAAGCGCGGCCAGGCGCTCTGCACGTAGCGCCGCGTTGGTCAGGAACTCCGATTCCTGGTGCCAAGAGTCGATGGTCTCGGCGAAGCTCAGGTCCCCGGTGCCGTCGCCGACCGGGGCGGCCCAGCGGTTTTCGAGGAAGCGGGTGTAGAAGGCGAATGGAATCAGGAACCCGTCAAACTGCGTCCCGGGATCGATGCGCTGGTACAGCGTCGCGAGATTGGCGCCCTTGGCGCCGAAGCGCATTAAGTTCTGGTGCCGCTCGCTCTCGGTGTCGGTGGGGGCGTCCAGCAGCGGCACCAGGGCGGTCCAGTCGGTGTCGGGCGGCTCGACGGTGACCGGGTCGGGGCGGATGCTGGTCCACCAGACCTGGGCTTCTTCGGGGGTGGCGGCGCGGACCAGGAGCGCGTCCTCGGTGCACTCCAGCCGGACCAACTGGCCCTCCCAGCCGGCCAGCTTCGTCCACGGTTCGGCGGTGTAGCAGTTGGGGGTGCCGCGAGTGCTCATTCTCACATTGACGTGGCTCAGGGCGGCCTGCCGGGTACCCGTCACGACGCCGCTGACGACGCGGCTGAGGTCCATGGGCGCTTCGTCGAGCACCAGCAGGTCCTGATAGCCGAAGGCGCCGGCGAGACTGTCGGCCTCGAGCGTCTCCAAAGGTTGAAAGCGGAGAGTTCCGAATCCAACCGCCTCGTTGTAGGCTTCGTAGGTGATGTGGTCCTCACCGCGGATGGCGAACGGCGCCTCCGTCCACGCTGCGACGGCGTCCCGCTGGTTCTGCGACGCGGGGACGAACATCAGCTCACCCAGCGAAAACCTGGGTTGAAGCTCACGCCAGACATAGAGCACGTCTTCGTAGCTCGGCATCGAGGCCGAGTCTGCTGGGTCGTCCCAGACGATGAAGCCGAAGCGGGTCTTCCCGCCCGCCTCCAGATACTCCGAGACATCGCCGCCCCAGTACACGCGGTCGGGCGGACTGATCACCATCGCCACGTACTGGGCCCAGGTCATCGCGGCGTAGTGCTCCGGGAAGACCGCCAGGAGGAAGTCGTAGTGGAGCTTGAAGCGCTGGGAGTTGACGAACATCGCCGGCAGCGGGGCGCTGTCGTCGACCGGGACGAGGTACTTCAGGGCATTGGCGATGTCGACCTGAGGGGCGTCGAGCGAAAGCTCGTCCCATGTGTTCCGGGTCGCGACCGACTCCACACACACGGTCTCGCCCATTCGTTCGTTGGCGAGGTCGCAGGTGGTGGGGTCGGCGGGAGGCTCGGTGCCGTCACAGCCGACGAGCGCGACAAGGAGCGCGGCCGCCACTCGTCGCGACCGAATCATACGCGACGAGCCCGACGAGCCAGCAGGGAAGCGCTGGCCAGGAGCGCGGCCAACCCCGAGGCACTCCCCCCGCCGGTGCTGCAGGAGAAGATGGGATCGGAGCTGACGTCTTCCACCGCTCCGCAGCTCTGTTCCCCGTCGTTCCAGGTGCCGTCGGCTTCGCGGATCGAGGGGGTGAGACACCACTCGCTCGGGAGGCCGATGGAGCTGCCTGCCGCGTAGGAGCGTTGGGCGTCGGTGCCGGCGGCATCGACGAAGGTGTTGGTGAGCTCGCTTGATCCGTCCGACGACGCGCTGCGCCATTGCACGATGAGGTCCTGGCCGGCCGCCGCGCCGTTGTGCACCGTCCCGTCGAGCACCACCTGCTGGACCACATTGTCCCAGCTGGCGCCCAGGTCGAGCACCTCCGGCACCAGCCCGTGCGGCTGCACCAGCGCGGCGCCGGTGGTGAAGCTGACCACCGACTCCTGGGTGCCGCTGATGGTGAGGGTGTAGGCGGTCTCCGCGTCCAGATCGGCGTCGAGCGGCAGCTCGGCGAGGAAGTCCTGCGACGGGTCGTTGGTGGTCGCGATGACCTCCCCGTCGGCGTCGCGGGTCAGCGTCAGCACCCACTCGCTGTTGCCGCAGCCGTTGTCGATGAAGACCACCGCCGGGACCACGTCGAGGGGAACGTTGGTCGCCCCATTGGCTGGAGCGGTCTGCGACGGCGTCGCCGCCATGCACATCTCAGGGGCAGCGAAGGCGGCGTCGGCGAAGGCGGAGCTGAGGGCGAGCAGGGCGAACATTGGGAACTCCAGGGTAGCGAGGGAACTGGTCACACGGTAGTGCAATGGGTGTGCCAGGGTCGAAAATCGAGGTTTCGACTAGGTCGTCGTCGTTGCCCCGGGGGTCGGCCGGGATCGCTGTGTCCCGATTTTGGCTTCGCGTGGCCCGCGCCCTCACGCTCGTCGCTGCCCGCTCCCGCGGGCCTGAATAGGACCTGACCCGTGACGCGCCTGCCCGCGAGCCTACCCCTCCGCGCGCGTGTGCTCGGCACCCTGGCCGTGCTCTTGTGGCTCGCCGCGGTCTACGCGCTGGCGGCCGATGCCCAGGCCGGCCGGCCGCCGTGGATCGCGGCCAGCTTCGTCACCGCCGTAGGGGCCGCGCTTTTTTGGGTCCTCGCTGACGCGCCGCTTCGCTACGAGCGCGATGGCGACTCGCTGACGGTGGTCACCCGTCTGCGACGCGTCAGCGTGCCTTGGCTGGCCGAAGCGCCCGTCAGCGGCGTCGGAAAGGACCTCTTCGCCATCAACGGGGGGTTCGGGTGGTACGGCTGGTTCCGGGTGGACGGGCGGGTCGCGCGCGCGTGGGTCACCGATCCGGCGTGCACGGTGCTGGTCGAGACGGGCGGGCGCGCCGTGCTCATCTCGCCATCCAGCGCGCTAAGCGTGCGGATGAGCCCTCTCCTGCGCACTGTGCCGCTGGGCGCCCCGCCCTGGCCCACCCTTGATCCCTTCCTGTTCTGCGTCCACCACCTCGACGCCTACGGCCCGGGAAACGCGCACATGGGGCCGACGTCGTCCCTGGCCGGTCGGGAACTGGGCCAGGACTTCGCCGGCAAGGACGGATGGAGCATGTACCACGGGAAAACCGTGCCCGGCTTCCCCTCGCATCCCCATCGCGGGTTTGAGACCGTCACCGTCGCGCGCAGCGGGTACATCGACCACTCCGACTCGCTGGGGGCTGCGGCCCGCTTCGGGCGTGGGGACGCCCAGTGGATGACCGCGGGCGACGGCATCGTCCACAGCGAGATGTTTCCCCTCGTCCGCCAAGATGGCGACAACCCCGCCGAGCTCTTCCAGATCTGGATCAATCTTCCGGGCCGCTCCAAGCGCGTGCCGCCCCACTTCTCGATGTTGTGGAACGAGTCGATCCCGGTGGTGGCGTCTGGACCCACCGGGCAGGGCGCGACCGTGACCGTGGTGGCCGGGGCGCTGGTCGACGCCAAGCCCCCGCCCCCGCCCCCGCACTCCTGGGCCGCTGACGCCGCAAATCACGTCTGGATCTGGACAATCCGCCTCGACGCTGGCGCCACCTTCACCATCCCGGCGGCGGTGGCCGGCCTCAATCGGGTGCTCTACTTCTTCTCGGGCTCCGCGCTCACGCTCGACGGTATCGCATCGCCAGCAAATCACGCACTGCAGCTCCGCAGTGAGCTTCCCGCCACGCTCGTAGCGGGGTCGACCTGTGAGTTGCTCTTGCTGCAGGGGCGCCCCATCGGCGAGCCCGTGGCCCAGCACGGACCCTTCGTGATGAACACCGCCGCCGAGATCCAGGAGGCCTTCGCCGACTACCGGCGCACCAACTTCGGTGGCTGGCCGTGGCCGGCGTCCGACCCGGTGCATCCGCGGGACGAAGGACGCTTCGCACGCCACGCCGACGGGCGGATAGAAAGGCCGATCATCCCGGCTTGAACGCCGAGTAGATCACCCAGCGCCAACAGTCCCGGATGGCGCCGGTGGGCGAGATCTCGAAGGGGTGCACCGCGCGCACTTCAGCCGGGCAGTGGTGGTACAGGTCGCGAATCTGGTGCCGGTGGAGCTGGGGTGTTTCCCAGGTGGCGATCCAGTTGTCGATGTCCTCCCACTGGAGGTACTCCTGCGTCGTGAGGCGTTCGAAGCCGGCCTGGGCAAGGAGCGCGCGCATGTCTTCGTCGTAGAGGTTGTTCACGAACAGCGGCTGCTTCTTCTTCACCACCTGGAACATCCACGGGCCGTCGATCGCGGAGAAGGGCACCCACTGGCCCACGACGAACTGCCCGCCGGGCTTCAAGACCCGAAAGATCTCCGAGAGTGGGCGTTCGGGCTGCGGAAGCAGATGCAGCACCTCGCGGTTGCACACGCCGTCGAAGGTCGCGTCGGGGAATGGGATGTCGTACACGTCACCCTGCACGACCTCGTCGAGCCGGGTGCGCGCCAGCGCCACCATCTCAGGCGTCAGGTCCAGCCCGATGATCTTCCCAACTTTTCCACGGAAGCTGTTGCCGACCACGCCGGAGCCGCAGCAGACGTCCAGCACGACCGCGTCTTCCGCGAGTTGGCTGGAGCCGCCATGCAGACCGAGCAGCCCGGCGTTGGTGATCCAGTCCGCCGAGGTGTGCCAGTTCTTGCTGCGGATGCCGAACTGCTGGCGGTAGATGTCCTTGTCGACCAGGTGCTCGACGCGTTCGTAGCGGGCGCGCTCACTGGCACGCCGCGAGGCCATCCGTGCCCGCCCGGCTTCGATCGCGCGCCCGACCACCGCCGCTGCATCCGCCGGGTGCCCGCGCAACCACTCAGCGAGCGCGACGCCAACGGCCTTTTCGACGGCCTGGCCCGCGATGGGATCCAACAGGCGAGTCTTGGTCTGACCCTCGAAGTGCGGGTCGCGCATCCGCACCGACAGCACCGCGACCAGGCCCTCCATCGTGTCGCTTCCTTCCAGCGGCTCGGTAGCGTCGATCAGCCGGGCATCGCGCGCGTAGCGGGTGAGCGCGTGCCCGATGGCCGCGCGGAGGCCGTCGGTGTGCGCGCCGCCGAGCGGGGTGTGCACGTGATTCACGAAACACTCGACATGCTCGGCGAACGCGCGGGTCCAGAGCAGGGCGGCGTCGACCTGGATGCCGACGGCCTCTCCCGACACCACCACCGGGTCGGCGTGTACGAGCTCTTGCGCTTCACCCAACCAGCGCGCGAAGCCGCCGAGGCCCTCATCGGACGAGAATCGAACTTCGCTCCCGCGCCGGCGGAAGGTGCAGGACAGCCCGGACGTGAGCCAGGACTGGGCGCGGAGCCAGCGCTCCACCGCGTCGGGGTCAGCCGCCGCCCCGCCGAAGATGACCGCGTCGGCGGTGAAGCGGACGGTGGTGCCACAGTCGGCAGCGTCGCCGACGCGCTGGAACGGCGCCACGGCCTCGCCGGCGGCCCACCGGCCCACCCACCGTCCGCCATCCCGACGCACCTCGAGCTCGAAGCTGGACGACAAGCCGTTCACGCAGGTCAGGCCCACCCCGTGGAGCCCACCCGGCAGCCGGTAGGCGCCTTCCTTGAACTTCCCCCCCGCATGGAGTTCGGTGACCAGCACCTCGGGAATCGGTCGGCCCGAGCTGTGTGTCTCCACCGGAATACCGCGGCCATTGTCGGCGATGACCCAACGGCCCTCGGCGTCCACCGAAACGTCGATACGAGACGCGTGGCCCGCCAGCGCTTCGTCGAGCGAGTTCTGGAGCACCTCCACGACCAACTGCATCACGCCTTCGGAGCCCGTGCTGCCGACGTACATGGCCGGGCGCATCCGCACCGCCTGCAACCCCTCCAGAACCACGATGCTGTCGGCATCGTAGCGGGTGACCGGTTCCCGCGGGTCAGCCATCAGTCGGTCCCAGTCCGGATCGTCGCGAGCCGGGCGGCGTGCGCGGCGCGGAGCCGCCCCACACTTTCAAACCAGCTCCCGATGTCGGAGAACCCTTCGCGCCGCGCCGCTGAGGCCCTCCGCGCCTCGGACAGCGCGTCCTCGGCGTAGAAGCGCTCCAACGCGGCGATGTTCTGGGCGGTGGCGCCCACCACCCGTCCAGTCAACGGCTCCCGCGCGCGCAGCAGCAGGTCCAGCGTGCCCCGGGCGTTGACGTTGTGTTGTTCGGCGATCTCTCGGAGGGCGCGCGCCGCCTCGGGCTCCCCTTCGATCTCGGCGATGCGGGCGAACCAGGACGCCTCGACCGCGGCGACGGCTTCGTCGCGCAGCGCCGCTTCGAGGTGTTCCCGCGTGAGGGTGTCGTCGAGCTTGGGCGGCGTGTACCGCGCTGCCGGGAGGGTCGATTCGGCCACGCGCAGCTGTAACTCAGACCTGAACCGTGAACTCGCCCTGATTCACGCGCGTGAGCGTGACGCCCTCCGCGGCGTTGTAGAGCCCCTTGTACTCCATCGCGCAGGGGTCCATGTGGCCACCCGCGGAGGAGAACTCGGCCCGCCAGTCGGTGGACGGTTCGGGGTCGAAATAAGCGAAGTGCTCGGGGAAGTGATTGAACTCCATGACCGGGCCCGGCTGGTAGCTGTCGTAGAGCCGCTTGTACGCGCCACGCATCGTCTCGTCGGGGAGCACATTGTAGTTGATGTATTCGTCGCGATGGAGCGCCTGCTCGACCGCCAACCAGCGCAAGTGCTCGACTTCGTCCTTGATCGCGCCGCTCTTGAGCGAGTCCCGGTACACGGTCGTGCCGGGCATCGCCGACAGGTACTTCACCCGCGTGATGTGTTTGTTCTCTTCGGCCCATTCGCACATGTGATCCAGCGAAGTTCCGCTTTCATCGGGCAGGCCGACGATGGTCAGGCCGCCGTATCGGACCCCTCCGTCCCAGGTGGCCTTCATCGCCTTGTACACGAGGTTCTCCGTGCTGCCCTTGCGCGAGCTCTTCAGCGCGGCCGCGCTGAGCGTCTCCACGCCGTACAGCGCGATGTCGCAGCCCGCGCTGCCCATTGCCTTGCCGACCTCGGCGTCGACGTCAGCGTTGCGGGTGAGGCAGGTCCAGCGGATGTCCTGCTCGCGGATGACGTCCAGGTATTGGAGCGTCTGCTTCTTGTGCGCGGTGAAGGTGAGATCAACGAAGAAGACGAACTCGATGCCGTACTTCTGCTTGTAGGTCGTCAGCTCGCGCTCGAGCTTTTCGGGGGACTTGACCCGCTCTTGCGGCGTGGTCCGGTAGCAGAAGGAGCAGTCCATCTTGCAACCGCGGCTGTAGCTGGCGATGATCTGGGGCTGCAGGCCACGCGGATCGCGAGCCTGAGGCCAGAGATCAAGGTTCATCGTGGGCAAAGAATCGAGGTTCGGCATCTGACCACGGGGCGCGGTCGCGTGGACGCCGCCCTTGGCGTCCCGGTACCAGATGCCCTTGATCTCGGGGAGCCGGCTGCTCCACAGGCCAGCGGTGAAGGCCTCCATCACTTCCAGGATCGTGAGTTCGCCCTCGCTGATCACGGCGACGTCGGCCTGCGTCTCGCGCATGAAGACGTGCGGCACGGAGGTGACGAGCGAGCCGCCGAGGATGATCGGCAGCCTGGGCTTGCTGGACTTGACCTCGCGGATCAGCTGCTCCAGGAACGGGTAGCAGTCTTCGTAGGTGGCCAGCCCGAGGATGTCGCAGCCTTCGAGGATCTGCCGATGCGCGGTCTGCAACGGCGTTGGGTCGTAGCGCACATCGATGATGCGCACCGGGTAGCCCGCGTTGTGCAACACCGTCGCGATGTAGCTGACGCCTTCGTAGGGCGAGGTGAGGAAGAACTCCCAGCCGCGGGGCATCGAAAACGGCGAGGGACCCACCACCAGAGCCACGCGAGGTTTGCGGGAGTCCGTCGTGACGGGCGAGCGATCCTGCTGGGCCATCAGGTCCATCAACTCCTGGTCGGTGCGGCCGTTGGCCACCGCATACAGGCTGGGATCGAGCGACGGGGTGTACGCCATCTAGTGTCCTCGGACGGGTACTCCCACGGTACCGGATGGGGGCCTTCCCGTCAATCGGGTCGGGGGCCTCGGATCTGTGAGCCAGATCGCACTCAGAACAGCTTGATGTGTTCTTCCTTCACGCCCAAGAAGGCATTGGGGTCACTCTTCATCGTGCCCATCCACCCGCGCACGTCCTGCTCGATCTCGTACGTGGTGCGGGCATCCGAAGCGGAGAGGTCCATTTTCTCCTCGGGGTCCACCGATAGATCGAAGAGGGAGCGCTGCCCGTCTTCGAGGTCCAGAACGAGCTTCTTGTCGCCGACCCGGCTGGACCGCAGGTGCACGAACAACCGGTAGTCGGACTCGGCGTGAATGGGGAGGTCCACGGCCTCGCCGCGCAAGAGTGGGATCAGACTCTTGCCGTCGATGTCGGCGGGCGGCTGGAGCCCAAGCGCGTCCAAGAGCGTCGGGAAGGTGTCGATGGTCCGAACGGCGGTGTCCACGACGCGCGCCCCTTCACCCTTGGGGAAGCGGATCATCAGCGGCACGTGGAGCTGGTGCTCGCAGAGCGTGGCGCCGTGATCGAGGTAGCCGTGCTCCATGAACTCTTCGCCGTGGTCGGCCAGGACCACGATGATGCTCTTGTCATAGAGGCCGAGCTCCTTGACCTTGGCGAAGAACAGGCCCAAGCGGGCGTCCGCCTCGCGCACTTTCTCCTGGTAGACCTTGAGCAAGAAGGCGGCGTCGTCAGGAGAGATGTCGCCCTTGGGCGGGTCGCCCGGATTGACGATGCTGGCTAGACCCGCTTCGCGGAGCTTGGCCTGCTCCTCAATGCTGCCATCCATCGCTCCGGCGTAGGCCGGGTCGATCTCTTTTGCCGTCTTGCCGACGATGTGCTGACCGTGCGCGTCGTAGCCGTGGAAGAACAGGAAGAAGTGGCCGTCTTTGTGCTCGGTGAGCCACTGCATTGCCGGCGGGCCGCTGTAGTCCATCCCGGCAAAGGTCTTGTCGTCCAGGTAGCTGGTGAAACCACGGTTGTAGCCAAACTTCCCGGAGACGCCCGCACCCCCCGTGAACCCGACCGCCTCCCAGCCGTTCGCGATGAGCGTGTCGGGCAAGAGCGGGATGCTGTCCTCGAGCTTGTCGAAGATCAGCTCCTTTCCGCCCGCGGGGTCGGGGATCAGCTTGTTGGTGACGCCGTGGTGGGTGGGCCAGCGACCGGTGAAAATTGCCATGTGGGCGGGGACGGTCCATGGGGCCGCCGAGGTCGCGTTTTTGAAGGCCACCGCTTCTTTCTGGAAGACGTCGAGGTTCGGCGTGAATGCGCCGCCCCCAAGACCGGTGTGGTCGGCGCGCAGCGCGTCCATGCTCACCAGGATGATGCTCAGGTTTTTATGGTCGGAGGAGTAGTCGAAGTTGGGCCCCACGGGGGCGGGAGGGGCGACGGGGGCCTTCAGCTCGGGAGCCGTGGCGTCCGTGTTGCAGGCGACGAGGGCGAACAAGAGCGTGGCGGTCATGGGTGTGCCTCGCGTTCGGAGCTAACGCGTCCCGAGCGCTCAGTCGTCGCGGGACAGGATGCCGGTGAGGCAGCCCAGAGCGCCCTCGGCACGAAGGTACTGATCGACGACGAGCTCATGGCAGCGCACCCCTGCCGCTTCGAGTCGGGCGCGGGTGTGTGGCGCCCGCGCCGGCATCACGATCTCACGACGACTCACCGCCACGAAGTTGAGCGCCCGTGCCTCGGTCACCTCGGCCACATCGACGAAATCGAGGGTGCGCACGCCGGCGTCGGCAAGCGCCGCGCGCATTGACGGGGTGGCATCGTAGGCCACGCAGAGGTCGTCGTCGACGAAGTTGATGCTGCCCAGGAGGTGTTGCACGGTCGGGGGCAGCTCCACGCCGACGCAGCGCACGCCCTGGTCGGCGAGCACCCGGCCGACCGTCAGAAACCCCGCTTCGTTGGTCCGGTTGCCGAGCCCGACCAGGACCAGGTCCGGACGCACCCACAGGACGTCGGCGCCTTCCAGTGTCGCGGTTCCCCGCGGCGTCGACAGGATCGGCACGCCGGCGTCCAGCAACGCACGGGCGGCCCAGCGTTCTTCGCCGGCGCGCTGTCCCGCCCCCATCCGCCCGAGGATGGCACCTTCCGGCGTCATCACGAACAGGTCGCACGCGAAGACGAGGTTCGGCGGTGCGGGCGCTGCAGGACGGATCCAGTGGACCTGTGCGCCGACGGACTCGTAGAACGCCGCGATCCCGCTCGCCTCCTCACGCATGGCCCTGAGGTCGGGGCGCGCCGCCATCAACCAATCGGCGGGGGTACCCTCGTAGGCGAGTTCGTCGCCGGGCCAGGTCAGCAACACCGCGCGGAGGCGGCCCACCGGGCTGGACACCCGGAACGGCGCCCAGTGGGAGCCGGCCGCCACGTCCACGGCATGGGAGCCGGCGCGGTCGCGCCAGCCGGGGCCCTTGAGGGTGGAGGGGAGCATGGTGGCGGAGTAACCCTACTCCCACCCGGTCGGATCGCCGACGTACCCCAGGGCGTCGAGCACCGCGCGCACCTCGGGCTGGGCGCACACCGGGCCGAGCATCTCCACCCGAGCAAACCAGCGACGATGGCGGGGTTGTTCGGTCGCCATAACCAGCGGAAGCCCCTGCGCCAGCACCCCCGCAAGCTTGTCATGAACGGGCGCGCCCAGCCAATCCGACAGCCGGCCCATCGCATCTTCCTGCCGTTGTCGCGACCCGAGAACGTCCTCGAATCGGAGAGAGAAGGAGTCGCTGGCCGTTTCGGCGAGGACCGCCCGATGCGCGGAGGTCCATTGATAAGCGCAAACCTGCTCTAACGGTGCGTGGCTATAGGCGCGCCAGCCCGGGGGCCGGTCGAACTTCCACCAGCGGTCGCCGCCGGGGGTGGTGTCGGAGTATCCGCCGATGTCGAGATTGCCGACCTCGTGGCTATGAAAGCCGGGAAAACGCCATCCGTCGTAGAGTCCGTTGATGCTGGCGGCGGCGTTGCGCGTCAGGTGCAAGACGCGCACTCGCGCGTTGGGAAAGAGCCGACGCAGCCATGGCAGCCGGTAGGCGTTGCTCGGCGTCTTGATGATCAGCGGCTGGGTGGCGAGCTCGTTGGGGGTGGCGTGACGCCAGGGCAAAGGCAGGACGTAGGGGGGCTCTTCGACGGGCGCCACGGGTACGAAGGGCACGGACGGACCGATTCCCTCAATCCCGCGACGGTCCAGATCGTAGGCGCCGGGATGAAAGCTCGGCCACCGGGCGGCGAGGCGGGCGAAGAACCTGGCATAGAAGGCCTGGGCGTCACCGAAAGGTCCGGGCGCGGTGCAAGCGCGGACGTCGGCAAGCACCGGCCCGAGCTCGATGGGCAGCTCCGGCCATTGGAGCACCAGACGCGCCGCGATCTCCCGAGCGAAGGCGTCGATGGCAGCGTCATCATCGAGCCGATCGGCGGGTCGGCCGCAGTCGGCGCCGAGCGCGAGTCCCAGGCCGGGAGGGATGGGAAACTCCGCAGGGACGGTGTCGTCCTCGTCGCCCTCACAGCCGAAAAGGCGCAGCTGCGGATTCACCTCGGCGCGGAAATGGAGCAGGGATGGGCTCCGACGCAGCACCTCCGCGAAGATGGAGCTGCCGCCCCGCGAGCTGGACGCGATGACGACGACGTCGCGCGCGGCACTGGCCACGTCGAGCGCGGGGAGGCCGCTGCGCAAACGGGCGACGCGCTCGCGGACAGCGGCAAAGTCAGCGCCCACGAAGCACCAGCCGCCACCGGATCGTCGTCATCAGCCACGCACGACGCCAGCGCCGGCCGACGTTCTTGTCCTTCCACAACGATCGCCACTCCACGCGCAGTCGCGACCAGTCCTCGATCAGAGACCAGCGCACCTCGCGCAGCCAGGCGGCCATGCCGGTCGGCGGCGGGCGCGCTGGACCGTCCAATGGGTAGCCCAGCGCCAGGAGCGTCGGACCCGCGATCTCTTCGACAACAGCGATGTCCTCGGGGCTCAGGTCTTTTCGGTAGCGGGCGAGTCGGCTGGTCTGCATGGGCGTGGCGGTGTTCTTCCAAGACTCTGAAAGGGAAGCCGACTTCGTCGCCTCTTCGCGCTCGAACCAACGTAGCATCGCTGGCTCGAACTCCTCGCCGAGGAACGCGCAGATCCGCCGGACCTGCGCCTCCGGCTCGGCCACCAGCGACTCGTAGGGGACGCGGAGAATCCCGCCGCCCGGTTCGGCTGCGAGTGCCTTGGCCTGCTGGTCCGCCCAGAGCCGCGCCGAGAACGCAGGCGCAAACGCTGAGAAGACCGACTCCCGCGCCGAGGCAGCCACGTCCCGGGCGTCGCGGTACAACCACAAGAAACGTGCGTCAGGGCATGTGGCGCGGACGAGATCGACGTGGTCGACCATGAAGGTGCTCTTGCAGCCCCAGCGTGCCTTGCCCGCGTGCGCGCGGAGGACGTCGTGCAGCGCGAGGTAGACGCCGAACAACGAACGTTTCGGCGCGGCGGCGATGACAGCGTCGGCCGGTGGTAGCCACGGCCACGGGTGGATGTGGGCACCCACCAGGGCCAGCACGTCGTCGACCAGCGCGGCGAAGCGAGGGGGCTCCGCGAGGTCGCCGTACCGGGCCTCGAGCGGCCCGAAGTAGCGCATGACGTGCGGGGGATGCGGAACGACGATGTTCGGGTGGGCGTCCAGGATCAGGCGCAACAGGTTGGACCCCGATCGCTCGGTGCCGATGATGAAGAGGGGGGCGGCCACGCGGTCGCATTGTCACACGGCGAGGGGCGAGCGGCGCGTTGACGAGCGTAGCGAGCCCAAGCGCCCCGACCGAGCAGACGCGGGAAGGGGTCCGGCACTCAACGTGCCGGGGGCCCCCTGGACGCGTCGACCGCGGCGCCCTACTCTGCCACCGTGGACGTCACCGCCCTCCGCTCCGAGCTCGCCGACATCGGACTGAACGCCTTCGGCGTCGCGGATCCGGCGCGGTGGGACGCCACGGCCGGAGCCGAGCGCCAGGCAGAGCGATTGCTTCCGGGTACGCGCGCCATCCTGGTGTTTGGTAGCGGCGGCCCAACGCTGTGGAATGCGCTGATCGCTGACCTCGGGGCGCATCCGGAGCACCTTTCCGCGGAAGCGCATCCGCTGGACGCGTACGTGCGTCGGGCGGTCGAGCAGGTCGATCTGGGTCTCGGCGGCGTGCGGCGGCGCTGGTTTTTCGCCGCGGCCGATGCTGAGCTTCACCTGGACTTCCGGATGCTCGCCGACCTCGCTGGCCTTGGCGGCCGCTCCCGCATGGGGCTCGTGCTCCACCCGGAGTTCGGGCTCTGGTTGGGGCTGCGGGCCGCGTGTTTCGTCGATCAGGCGGTGCCGCTTTCCGCTGCGATTGAGGAGGATCCCTGCGCCGGATGCCCGGCCCCCTGCATCCCCGCCTGCCCGGGGGACGCCTTCGTGGACGGGGCCTGGAGCGTGGATCGCTGCGCGGCGTTTCACGCGGCTTCGCGGCGGTGCGCGTCCTCCTGCGATGCGCGTAGCGCCTGCCCGAAAGGGGCCGAGCACCGCTACGGCCCGGACGAGACTGTGTACCACTATGATCGCGCCGCGGGGCGGCCGCTTTTACGGGCGCTGGCCGGCGTCGCGGCGGACGCCGACGCGTACGAGGGCGTGGGCCCGCATTGGAACACCTGGCGAAAGAAGGTGGACGTGCGTGGGGGCTCCGGAGGGCGCTCATGAAAAGGGGGGAGGACGCGGGGCGCGCCCTCCCCCTACCACGCTGTACCCTCCGGCCTCCAACCTTCGGTTTCCGGCCTTCGCGCGAAGCGGGGGCGCGTGGGTAACGCGCCTCGCGCGAAGCAGCCGCTCTCCCCCACCGGCAGTCCGGCACGGCGCTGGATATGTTCTGGGTCGGGAGTCTCTAGATGGGCGTTTTCCGCCGCGCCTGGCTGACGGTGGCCAGCGAGTTCTCCTGGCGGGTGCCGGGACGGCCGCAGCGCCTCCTCGCGGCCTTTTCCCTCGCCGAACGCGGCAGCATGATGGACATGCTCGCAGCGGTTGAAGCGACGACACGTCGCGACATGCGTCGTAAATATTTTATACATGCCCTGGACGAAGGCCGGCACGCTCGGATCTTCGCCGATCGGGTCCGGGACTTCGGCCAGACGGGCCGGGCTGACGCGGCGCTGGAAGACAGCGGGCAGCTCGTCGAGGCGGGGATCGTCGGGGGCAAGACTTTGTTCGAACGCTTCGGCGAAGCGAAGTTCCTGGCATTCGTCTACGTCGCCGAGGCCGACGCCGTCGAGCAATTCAACGTCTACCTGGAGCGCGGCCTGCCCGACCCGGCCACCCAGGCGACATTGCGCACGATCCTCAAGGACGAGGTATTCCACGTTGCCTACAGCCGCGCCGAGGTGGAGAAGTTGCGCAAGGAAGGGCACGCCGTCGATAAGATGTGTCGCGACCTTCGGATGGCGCGGGTTTGGGAGCGCTACCTGCGCTTCTCGCGCGACGTGGGCACGTTCGTGAGCGGCATCTGGCTCACGATCCTGTACTTTGTGGTCCTGGCCCCCTTCCGCCTTTTCGCGCGCACGGAGGGGGGGGGCTGGCAGCCGGCCTCCGCGCCGCGAGCCGACCGCCTCGCGGCGGCGCGCGCGGAAGGCTAGTCCGTGCCCACCTACGTGCTGGGCGTGAGCGCGCTCTACCACGACGCGGCGGTCGCTCTAGTTTGCGACGGGGTGGTGGTCGCGGCGGTGCAGGAGGAGCGCTTCTCGCGGCTCAAGCACGACGCGAGTCTGCCGGTGCGCTCGGCAAAGTGGTGCCTCGATCGGGCGGGGATCACCGCCGACCAGGTGGACTGGCTGGTGTTCTACGAAAAGCCGCTTCGGAAGTTCGAGCGCATCCTGACCAACGCGGTCGCGACCTTTCCGCGCTCGTCCGGCGCCTTCCCGCGGCAGATGCGGGCGTGGTTGGGCGACAAACTATGGCTGCGCGGCAACCTCTGCGCCGCGTTCGGAGTCCGCCCGGAGCGTGTCCTCTTCTCCGAACACCACCTCTCGCACGCCGCCAGCGCTTTTTACTGCTCGCCCCACGCCGAGGCGGCGATCCTGTGCCTGGACGGGGTGGGGGAGTGGGCGACGACCTCGCTTTGGCGCGGTCGCGGCAGCGAGATCGAGCCCGTCGCCGAAGTGCGTTGGCCGCACTCCCTCGGGCTGTACTACAGTGCCATCACCGCACACCTCGGCTTCGCCGTGAACGAAGGTGAGTTCAAGGTCATGGGCATGGCGGCCTACGGTGTGCCCCGCTTCCGGGCGGAGATGGACCCGCTCTTGCACTTGGAGCCGGGCGGCGGCTTCTCCATCGACATGGACAAGTTCTCCTGGCACTGGCACGCCTCGGAAGCGGCTGGCGCCAAGCTGCAGGCGATCCTGGGGCCGTCGCGCTTTCCGGGCACGCCCTTCACGCCGACCGCCGCTGCCGGCGAGGGTTCGCCCAGAGAGGTCGAGGAGTGCCAGCGCTACGCCGACATCGCCGCGACGGCGCAGGCCCAGATCGAGGAGGCGGTCCTGCACCTGGCGCGGCACGCCAAAAGCACCGTCGGGGGCGACGCCATCTGCCTTGCAGGCGGGGTGGCGCTCAACTCGGTGGCCAATCATCGCCTGGCCTCTGAGGGGCCGTTCGCGTCGGTGTGGGTGCAGCCGGCGGCTGGCGATGCGGGTGGGGCGCTCGGTGCGGCGCTGTGGGTGTGGCATTCGGTGCTGGGCAACCCGCGGGGAGCGGCGATGCGACGCGCCGACATCGGTCGCGACACGCCGATCGCCCGCAGCCGGGAGATCCTCGAGGACCTCGGCGGCCGCCCCGAGGACGTCGGCGAGAGCGCTCCGGAGCGCGCCGCGGAGGACCTTGCGGCGGGTCGGGTGATCGGGTGGATGAACGGGCGCTGCGAGTGGGGTCCACGCGCGTTGGGCCATCGTTCGATCCTTGCGGATCCCCGGGAGGCGGCCACGCGCGACCTGGTGAACCAACGGATCAAATACCGCGAGCCCTTCCGGCCCTTCGCGCCGTCGGTGGTCGCCGAAGCCGCAGACCGGTACTTCGACATCCCCGCGGCGGCGGCGGCGCCGGTGCGCTTCATGCTCGCCACCGCAGTTGTCCGCGACGAGGCCAAGGCCCAGCTCGGCGCCGTCACCCATGTCGACGGCAGCGCGCGGGTGCAGGTCGTCGACGCCGACAGCTCGCCGGAGTACCACCGGCTCATCACCCGTTTCGGTGAGCTGACCGGAGTCCCCGTGGTGCTCAACACCTCTTTCAACCTCAAGGGCGAGCCCGTCGTCTCCACGCCCGTGGACGCCATGGCGTCGTTCACGCGGTCGGGCCTCGACGTGCTCTACATCGACGGACTACGGGTGGAGCGACCGAAATGAGCGAGTCCAGCACCCCGTCGGCGACGGAGACGTGGCTCCTGCGTTTCGGCACTGCGGGCGCGCTGGTCGCCATGCTCGGGCGTGGCAAACGATGGTGGATGGTGCCCCTGGTGCTGGTGCTGTTGTTGGTGAGCGTGGGGCTGCTTTTCTTGACGAACCTGCCTTACCTGGCGCCCTTCATCTACATGGTTTTCTGAGTGGTGGTGCTCCTGGCGGCTTGCGCGAACTGGTTCGGGGAGGGTGACACCGCCGCCGACCCCGATGACAGCGGTCTCGCAGAGGATTCTGCCGCCGAACTCGACACCGGCGAACTGGCCGCGGACGACGCCCGCGTGCGCGCCCTGACGGACCTGCCGACCGGCGACAGCGAGTGCCAGCCGCCGATGTTGGTCCGCTTCACCCAGATCAGCGACGGCGACACCGCCTATGCGCAGCCCGAGTCGGGGGGAGCGTACTTCAAGGTGCGCTTCATCGGGATCGACACGCCGGAGCTCGCGCATTCTCCCGATCCGGCTGAGTGTTTTTCCGCGGAAGCCACGGCGTTCACCAGCGACGCGTTGCTGGATCGGCTGGCGTGGCTCACCTTCGACGCGGAGTGCCTCGACTTCTACGACCGCACCCTGGCCTACGTGATCCGTGGGGACGGGGACAGCGGCTTCCACAACCGCGTCCTGGCTCGCAATGGCTACGCTTCCGCGCTGGCCATCGACCCCAACACATCCTTCGAGGGGGAGTTCGACGACGACGTCGCCGCGGCGCGCCGCGAGGACGCGGGGCTGTGGGAGAACTGTCGGTGACGGGGCGCGCGTGATCATCATCCTCGTGGTCGTCCTGGGCGCGGCGGGGCTGTGGTGGTTTCTGAGCCAGCGACAGCTCTTCCAGCTCTCGATCCGCGACGGCGAGATCCTGGTGGTCAAGGGCCGCGTACCCATCCGATTCCTGCAGGACGTGCGGGCTGTGGTTGCCGACGAGCGAATCGTGAGCGGGTCGGTGACGGCCATCGCGCGAGACCACGGCGCCGGGCTCGAGTTCACCGGCATTGCCGAGGGGCCTCAGCAGCGCATGCGCAACGCCTTCCGCCTCTACCCCGCGGCCGACATCCGCCACGCTCCGCCCATCCAGAAGCCTACCCTCGGGCAGATGTTGGGCATCGGATGGTTGGCGTGGATCATGAACTCCTGGGGCCGTTGACAGCCCATGACCCCAGGATTACAGCGCGGGCCCGCGGGGGTACCCCCCCTTTCGGCGCTCTTTCCCGAACCCCTGTTGATGGCTTCCTGATGGTCGATCCGAGCATCTGGCGGCAGCTCGCCCCGGCAATGGCGCAGGTGGGCACGATGACCGGACTCGTTCTCGGCGGCGTGCTCCTCGGCCTTTGGTTGGACCGCAGCTTTGGCACCGCGCCTGTGCTTCTGAGCATCTGCGCGCTGGCGGGGCTGGTCGCGGGGGCTCGGCAACTGGCGCGGGGCAATCCGTACGACCGACCGCATGATCCACCCCCACCTCCAACTCCTCCGCCTCCTCCGTGACGCCGTCGGGGCCGCGATCGTCGTGACCCTGGGCGCCCTGTGCCTGGACGGTCGGGTGGGTTTTGAGGCCGGGGTGGGCTCGCTGGCGGGGGTCGTCAACGTGGCGCTCTGGCTCGTCGCCGCCAATGGCCTGCGTCAGGGCGGTGCGGGTCAGGCCTTGTTGCCGTTGAAGCTCTTCGCCGCGGTCGGAATGGTCTGGGCACTCAGCCGCTGGCTCCCGGGCGCACCGGCTTTCGTCGGGTTCAGCGCCGCGCTGGTGGGGCTCGCTGCCCGTCCGGTCCTGACGAGTCTCTTCACTGCGAGGGTCGCATGATCAACCAGCTCATCCCCCTCATCAGCGGCTTCAACTGGTTTCACTTCCTGCCCGGCATCGGGGACGGTGCGTTGGGCCGCGCCCTGCACCTGAAGAACCCCACCGACGGCTGGGTGGTGCCGGCGGCCTGGTTCACCGTGGCGTTGGTGCTCGGTGTTGCGTTCCTGGCGCGGATGGGCCTGGAACGCGCGATGGCCCGCGAAGGCACCGAGAAGTTCATTCCTGACTCGGGGCTCAGCGCCCGCAACCTGATGGAGATGTTGGTCGAGGGCTACCAGGGCCTGGTGGAGGGGGTGCTCGGCACCAAAGAAGCGCCGAACTTCTTCCCGTTCATCGCTACATTGTTCCTGTACATCCTGGTGTCCAACTTCCTCGGGCTCATCCCGGGGAACGCCCCGGTGACTGGGAACTTCTCCAGCAACCTTGCGATGTCGCTTTGCGTTTTCGTGATGTTCAACTGGGCCGGCCTCACGCGCAACGGCTTCTCGTACATCAAGCACCTGTGGGGGCCCATCCTGTTGATGGGGTTCCTGCTCTTCCCCATTGAAGTCTTTGGGCTGGTGCTCCGGCCCTTCTCACTGACCGTGCGTCTCACCGCCAACATGTTCGCCGACCACATGGTCAGCGGCGCCGTGCGCGACGTCGGCGGCGACATGATCGGCCCCATCGGCAAGGTTCTGGCGCCGGTGCCCTTCTACGTCCTCGGGGCGTTCGTCTGCCTGGTGCAGGCCTTCGTCTACAGCCTCCTGTCCACGGTGTACGCGGGTTTGTCCACTGCCGACATGTCCCACGGGCACGATGATCACGACCACGAAAAATCTCACTCTACGGATCACGCATGAAGCCCTTCTTCGCCAACTCCCTGCGCGTCGCCGCGCTCTTCGCCCTCTCCACCACCGTCGCCTACGCCGCCGAAGAAGGCGCCAAGAGCGAGTGGGGCCCGATCGGCGCCGGTCTTGCCATCGGTCTAGCGGTGCTCGGTGGCGGCATCGGCCAGGGCCGCACCGCCGGCTCCGCGGTCGAGGGCATGGCCCGTAACCCCCAGGCGGGCAACCTCCTGACCCCGATGATCATCGGCCTCGCGCTCATCGAGTCGCTGGTCCTGCTCGCTTTCGTCATCGCGATCGGCCTGTAAGCTCGACCGCGGCGGGCGAACGCCCCCCACGCCCCGCCCGGCGATGGCCGCGCGGGGTTTCTGGGTTTTGGCGGCGGCCCCTTCGAGCCCGCGGGAGCGGGCGGCGCCCGCCGTGAACCCGCGCCCACCTGCTTTTCCTAGATCAGCTCGAAGGCCCGCACCTTGACCGAGCCCTTGATGAGCTCGGCGCGGCAGGCCAGTCGGTAGCTGGTCGAGAAGTTGTTTTCCTTGAGCGTGGCGCGCTCTTTGGCGGTCTGTTCGCTGAAGTTCTCGGCGCCTTCGAGCACCTCGACCCGGCAGGTGCCGCAGTTGGCCTCCGAGCAGCCGGTGGCGATGGGGCGCTTGAGCTTGGCGCCGGCGCCGACGAGGGTCGAACCCGCGAAGGTCTCGGTGACCTGCTCGGTGCCATCGGGCCCGACGAGGGTGACGCTGACCTTGGGGATGTCGGGAACGGCGGTGACGGGGGCGTCGTCGAGGCCGAAGAGCGCTTTGAGCCGGCGACGAAGGCCGAGGGGGGAGGGCATGGGGACTCCGGTGGGTGCCGTCTAACCAGAAACAGGGGGAAGGGGCACACGCCCCTTCCCCTACCGCGCCGTGCCCTCCGGCCTCCAAGCTGCGCTTTCCGGCCTGCGGCGCCCCGGACTTTCCCGGACGAGTCGCGTAAATAACGCGCCCCGGGCGGCGCTCTCCACATCCCTGCAGACCGCATGCCGCTCGCGAGTTTCATGGCTCGATGAGCCGGCGTCGCGACGGCATGCGTAACTATCATGACAAAGGGGGAAAGGGCTCGCCGCCTTCTCCCCCTACCGCGCCATTCCCTCCGGCCTCCAACCTTCGGTTTCCGGCCTGCGGCGCCCGTCGCGCCAGTAGCGCGACGGCACGTGGCGCTCTCCCCCTCTCCGCAGTTCCCCATGGCGCCTACGGTTTGTGGGCTCGGACGCTCGGCGCGCGCCAGGGGGAACTACCGCAAAAAGCGCGAGGCCGCGAGCAGGGTGAAGGCCACGACCAACGCCCGCGTGAGCCAGCGCACGAGGTCGCCGCTCTCGCTGTTGTCGGTGATGCGATTGCCCATCCCCGCGCCAAGGGCCATGCCGCCGAGCATGCCGCCGATGTGCGCGCCGTTGTCGATGAAGGGAAGGATGAAGCCGAGGCCGAGGTTCGCGGCCACCCACGGCCACAAAAGCGGCCCGAACCAGCGCCGTGTCTTGGGGTGAAGCTTTGCGCCCCAGCGCCAGCCGAAGGTGACCATCGCGCCAAGCAGCCCGAACGCCCCGCCGCTGGCCCCGACAGTGAGCTCGCTGCCGGCTAGAAGCGACCCTAGCCCACCGGTAAGCGTCGCGACCCAGAAGATGAGCCAGACCCGCGACGGGCCGTAGACGGCCTCCAGCACCTCGCCCACCGCCCAGATGGCAGCGACGTTCATCAGCAGGTGGCCGAGGTTCCAGTGCAAAAGCCCGTATTCGACGAGACGATCCCACTCGCCGTGCTGCGCGAGTGCGAAGGTCCGCCCGCCGAGGTCGGTGAGCAGGTCGGAGCTGCGATTCCAGCCGAGGACCTTCCAGACGGGCTGGCCGCGGATGTAGTCGAGGGCGCAACTGATGGCGTAGGCGAAGCTCAAAAGCGCGCAGAGGAGCAGGGTGCCGCGGGGGCGGTCGCGCAGGTAGAAGTCGAGGCGCTTTTCGGCCCGCTCCCAGCTTCGTTCGGTAGTGGGGTCGGTCACGGGCGGACTTCGTAGACTACCGCCGTCTCGACCGGGCGGGCGGACAGGCCGAAGGGGAGGACGCCGAGCGTTTCGGCGTAAAGCCCGATCTGCGCGTCCACATCGATCACGCGGAGGGGGAGACCCTCGACGGGGAAGGCCGCCAGGGGCTCCCAGGAGTCGGGCACGCGGCCGCCGGAGTTGCGCAACACGATGACGGTTTCGCCTGAGACGGCGCCGGCGGGCTCGCCGAGGGGGCGCCACCCCGCGTCTTCGAGGGCGGCGCGCGCGGACCACTCGGCGAGGAAGCGGCCGGGGCGCGGGTCGGTGACGCGGGCGGCGTCGAGGGCCTGCTGAGCAGCGGTGCGACCGGCGGCGGTGTACTGGGCGTCCGCGAATGCGAGGGCGGTGGCCAGGACCCCGGCGAGGGCACTGACGCTGAGCTGAACTCGTTTGCCATGGGCGACCTCTTCGGCGGCCCGCGCGAGCAGGATGGCCAGCGGGGTTGCGGCGGGGAGCAGGTACCGCGCGGACGCGTAGTTGTGGAGGAAGAACACCCCGAGGAAGGTGGCCACCACCGTGCCGCCGAGCAGCAAGGCGTCGTCGTGGTCGCCCTTGCGGCGGCGCAGCGGCGAGGCGAGCAGGCCGCCGACGCCACGGGAAAGCGCGGCACCGCCGAGGGCGGCCGCGACGAGCAGAAAGAGCAGCTCGCCCAGGTCCAGACCGGCCGGACGCGCCCAGGCCAGGGCCGCGAGTCCGAGCCCCGCTCCCACCGCTGCATGGGCCGGACGCAGGTACAACAGGCCCGCCGTCGCCGGTAACAGCGCCGCCCGCGAGAGCGTTCCCAGCACCCGTCCGGACAGGGGACCATGTGCGATCAGCTCACGATTCTGCCAGACCGCCAGGGGGTGCCAGGCCTGGTGCTGCGCGTACAACCAGCCTTCGATGCCCAGGACGACGGCGCCGGCGGGGCCAAAGTAGGCACGAGCGGCGACGCGGTTGCGCCAGGCGTGGAGGGCTACCACCGGCACCAGGAGCGCCGCCGGGTACTTGGTCTCGATCGCGGCGCCGAGGGCCACGCCGCCGAGGAGCAGCCAGCGGGGGCGCGGGTCGTACAGGCTCTCGCGGTACGCCGCCAGGGCCGCGGTGCTCAGCGCGACGTACGGCAGGTCGATCATCAGCGTGTCCTGGAGGCCCAGGACCACCGTGGTCGAGCCCAACCACGCCACTGCGGCGACCTCGGGGTGGTGGGTGGTTCGGCGTATCCACAGCACGCTCGATGCCGCCCACAAGACCACCCACGGCAGCCCGGACAGACGTGCCAGCGGCAGGGACTCCACGTCGCTCCACGCGCTCGACCACCACAAGAAGAGCGGGGGGTGGGCGTACAGCCAACCGTCGTGACCCTGCCACGCTCGCGACCAGTCGTAGGGATCGGCCGCGCGCACGACCCTGCCGAGCCAGCGGTAGCTCTCCTCATCGATGGCGAGGTCCTTGCCCAGCGCGACGAGCGCGACCACGACGGCGGCGCCGACCAGCCAGCGGCCGATCGGGGCGGGAGTTTCCGGCCCGGTGGTCACGCCCGCCTCCGCAGCGAGGGGCGGCCGTCGCGAGGCGGACGGCGCCGTGCGGTCGAGCGGTGGCGCGCCGCGGGGGGAGGCATCTGGGGAGGGTCTATCCGATGGGGACGGGACGGGGCGGCGCACGCTACACTGGGTTCATGCGCAAAGGATCGGTGGCCGAGTCCCTCTCCGCCCAGCGCGCGAGGGGTCGTTCGCCAGGGGCCCGCGTCGAGGAGGCCCTGCGGCTTTGGGAGGTGGCGGTGGTGGCGTACATGACGCTCAACGGAGTGTCGCGCGCTGCGGCCGCTCGGGCGCTGCGACAGGCTCGTCATCGGCTGCGCAAGCCGTCGGTCAACGCGCTGTTGGACGAGAGTTGAGCCGCAGCACGCTCAAGCGGGTGGCGGATCACCTTGCTGCGTCGGATGCCGACGTTCCCGTGGCCACGGCGGCCGACATCCTGTTGCTCAAGCTGTACGCGTGCGTGGGCACCCAGATCGAGGACGCTGCCCTGATCCTCGGTGGACGGGATGCCGACGAGATTCTGGCCGCCGCGAGCGCCGAGGTTGTCCACCTCCCCACCGAGTGTCAGGAACGGTGGGCTGGGTTTCTCTCGCGCCGATCCTGACGTTGCGGCCGCCCGCCCTGTTCACCCGACCCCAAGAAAGCGGGCGAACTGGGCGTGGCCCTCGTGCAAAAGCGCGATGCTGGCGTACTCGTCGGCCTGGTGAGCCTGGGCGGCGACACCCGGTCCGAGGTTGACGGCGTCGATGCCGGCGCGGGAGAGTCGCGCCACGTCGGTCCATGCCTGCTTGGCGGTGACGGTGTTGCCGTTGCACGCCAGGAAAGCACGGAGGACCGCGTTGTCAAGGACCACCCGACCGCTGGGCGCAACCTCGTGGAGTTCGATCTGCGGCGGGGAGGCGGGGCAGGCCTCGGCGCAGAAGCGGCGTACTTCGGCCACGGCGCTGTCATCGGAGCGGCCGGGGGCGAAGCGATAGTTGAGGTTGAGGGTGAAGCGGTCCGGGATGACGTTGCGGGTAGCACCGCCGGAGGCGAGCGTGGCGCTGAGCACCTCGCGGAAGAGGTGACCGTCGCAATCGACTTCGTGCGGTACCCGGGCGGCGAGCGCGGCGAGGAGCGGCGCGGCCTGGTGGATCGCGTTGTCGCCCTGCCAGGGTCGGGCCGAGTGCGCCGCGCGACCAACGAAGGTGACGGTGGCGTGCAACGTCCCCAGGCAGCCGACCTGGACGACGTTGTCGCTCGGCTCCAGGCAGAACGCGAGCGCGGCCTCGTGCAGCCAGCGCACGTCTTCGAGGACCGGGCCGAGGCCGCTCTTGGCCCACGGGCCCTCCTCCTTGTCGTAGAAGACGAAGCCGACGTCGTAGGGCGACCCGGCGCCGTCGCCCATCGCCAGGGCCAGCTCCATCATCGCGGCCACGCCCACTTTCATGTCGCTGGCGCCGAGGCCGTAGAGGCGGTCGCCTTCGATGCGGATGGGGCCGTCCGTCGCCTTGGGGGGGACGGTGTCGAGGTGGCCCACGAGCAGCACGAGCGGCCGGCCTCGCGACGGGGTGCGGGCGAGGACAGTCTGGCCGTGACGCTCGATCTTGAGCGGCGTCGGCCGGAGCGCAGCTTCGACATAGTCGGCGCAGGCGGCTTCGTTTCCGGTGACGCTCGGAATACGACACAGGTCGAGGGTTCGCTGGACGAGCGCGTCCGGATTCATACCGACACCCCGAAGTCACGAAGCGCCGCGTTGAGCGACACCTTCTTGTCGGTGCTGGCCTGCCGGGTGCCGATGATCAGCGCGCAAGGCATGCCGTACTCGCCGGCGGGGAAACGTTTGTTCCGCACGCCGGGCACCACCACGCTGCGCGCGGGGACGCGGCCGACGTGGCGCACTTCGGTGGGGCCGGTGACGTCGAGGATCGGGGTGCTCGCGGTGAGCACCACGTTCGCGCCCAGCACCGCTTCTTCTTCGACGACCACGCCCTCGACCACGATGCAGCGGCTGCCGATGAAGGCGCCGTCCTCGATGATCACCGGGCGCGCTCCCGCGGGCTCCAGCACCCCGCCGATGCCGACGCCGCCTGACAGATGGACGTTGCGTCCGATCTGCGCGCAGCTCCCGACGGTGGCCCAGGTGTCCACCATCGTGCCGGCGCCGACCCACGCCCCGATGTTCACGTAGCCGGGCATCACGATGGCGCCGCGCTCGACGAAGGCGCCGTAGCGGACGACGCCCGGGGGCACGACGCGAACCCCCGCGGCCGCGAGCCCCTTCTTCAGCGGGATCTTGTCGTGGAACTCGAAGGGGCCGACCTCCATCACCTCCATGGTCGAGAGCCGGAAGAAGGCGAGGATGGCTTCTTTGATCCAGGCGTGGACGATCCACTCGCCGGCTACTTTTTCGGCGACGCGGAGCGCGCCCCGGTCGAGCATCGCGACCACCTCGCGGATGGCGTCGGGGTCCAAGGCGGCGACGCGCGCGGGGAGGTCGGACATGCGGCGGCATCTATCCGGGCGCCGCCCCGGATACCTTCCCCCATGGCCGCAACCGCCTTCCTCCTCGCCGCCGGGCTCGGCACTCGGCTGCGCCCGCTGACCCTGTCGCAGCCAAAGCCACTCTTGCCAGTACGCGGCCGGCCGATGCTCGATCATGTGCTCGACCATGTGCGGGCGCATGGTCACGACGAGGTGGTGGTCAACGCCTTCTGGCTGGCCGATCAGGTCGTGGAGTGGGCTCGCGGAAAGGCCGGCGTCACCGTGATCGTAGAGGCGCCGGCCATCTTGGGGACCGGCGGCGGTCTGCAACACGCGCGGCACCTGCTGGCGGAGCGCTTCTGCGTCTGTAACGGCGACATCCTCAGCGACGTCGATCTGACCGCCCTGTGGAAGGAGCCGGCGCCCGCGGTGATGTCGGTGCGGCGGCAGGTCCAGCCGATCCACACCGGCCTTTCGCTGGTGGAGGGGGTGGTGCGCGGCCTGGATCGCGTGGTGGGCGTCGGCGACCCGGGCTTCCACTTCACCGGGGTGCACGTGCTCGATCGCGACGTGCTCGATCGGGTCCCGCCGACGGGAGAGAGCTGCATCGTTCGCACCGCCTACAAGGCGCTGATCCCCCAGGGGAAGGTGCGCGGCCTGCTGCACGCGGGTGCCTGGACGGACATCGGCACCCTTGCCGAGTACGAGGCGGCGCGGGGATGATGGGGCTCTACTTCGCCCTGCAAGCGCTTTTCTGGGCGCCTTTCCTGGTCCGGGGCCAGCTCGACCGTACCGCGGGCAGTCACCGCGACGGGGCGACGGCCCACGCCGACCCGCAAGCGACGAGGTTGGTTTGGGCGCACGTCGTCGCCTTCGCGCTGTTGTACGGCGGTGCCGGCTGGGCCTTCTGGAGCGGCGGTGACGACCGCCTGCCGCTGCCGGTGCGACTCGTCGCCGTCCCGATCATGCTGGGGAGCACCTGGGCGATGATCCGGGTCATGATCGTCTTCCGCTCCTGGCGGCTCCGCGCCGTGCTGACGGAGGCGCATGAGCTGTGCACCGAGGGGCCGTTCTCGGTGGTGCGCCACCCGATCTACACGGGGTTGGTGGGGGTGGCAGTCGCGACGATGCTCGTCGCGCCGAACGGCGCGACGGCGGCGGGTTTTGTGCTCAACCTTTTGGTGGGCGATCGGCGGGCGCGGGCCGAAGAACGCCTGCTGCTCGCGGCCTTCGGCGAGCGCTATGCGGCGTACATGGCGCGGACGAAGAGGTTTTTGCCGGGGGTCTACTGAGGAAGACCGGCGATCCCGAGCCAACCGGCAAGCATCTCGGACCACAGCTTCCACGGGATCGCCTCGACGCCGCCGCCCAGCGGCTGGCGCGCGGCGCAATTGCACACGACGAAGCCCGGCTCGGCGCTGGGGAGCAGCCGGCGGAACCGTTGGAGCGAGTCGGCGTGTCGCGCGGTGGGCGTGGCGGTGACCTTGATCTCCACCGGGATCAGGCGGCCGCCGACCTCGACGAGCATGTCCACCTCCAAGCCGTCCTGCGCGCGCCAGTGCCAGAGGGCAGGGCGTCGGCCGGCGGCGGCGAACAGCTTCATCGACTCGCTCACCACCACCCCTTCGAAGAGCGGTCCCGCCAGCGGTCCCGCCAGCGCCGCTTCCGGCGAGCCGACCCGCGTCAGCGCGCACACCAGCGCCGAATCGAGGAAGTAGAGCTTCGGCGCCTTGACCACCCGCTTGCCCAGGTTGACGTGCCACGGCGGGAGCAGCGCGACCAGCCAGGAGGCCGCGAGCACTGAAATCCACGCCCGGGCCGTCGGGATGGTGATGCCGATGTCGCGACAGAGATTTGCGAGGTTCAGCTCCTGGCCGTGACGCGACGCGGTCAGGGCAAGAAAGCCCTCGAAGGTACGAAGGTCCTGGATGTCACGAACCTGCCGTACGTCCCGCTCGATGTACGTCTGTAGATACCCGCTCAGCCAGAGCTCGCGCTTTGCCGGGTGCAGCGCCGGATCGGGGTAGCCGCCGGTCCAGACAAACTCGGCCAGCGAGCGCTCGCCCGCCTGCTCGAGCTCCAGAACCGAAAACGGCAGCAGATCGACGACGGCCACGCGCCCGGCCAACGACTCGGAGACGCCGGCCATCAGGCCGAACTGCTGGGAGCCGGTCAGGAGAAACCGGCCGTAGCGCTCCGGGTCATCGTCCACGATCCGCTTGATGCGCGGCAGGAGCTCCGGGACGTATTGGACCTCGTCGAAGATCGCTGACCGCCCGTTGAGCGAGTCGAAGAGCGCCACCGGGTCGACGCGAGCCAGCTCACGCTGCGCGGGGTCGTCGAAGCTGACGAAGGCAGCATCGGCCCCGGCTTCAGCACGAAGAAAAGTTGTTTTTCCGGCCTGACGAGGCCCGGTGACGAGGACCACCGGGAACTGACTACGTGCCTGGTGGAGTATTCCCCGATGTAAGCGTGGAAGACGCATTCCTGACGGATATAAGTTCTAACTTTATATCCGTCAAGATTGGCCCGACAGGCTCAGTCGTCGTCGCGCTCCCCGCCGTCAGGACCGCCGCGCCCGTCCCGCTTCCCTTCGCGCCGCTCACGGCGTTGGCCCTTGGCTTCGTCGCGCATGCTGTCGAGCTTCGTCCACTGTTCGGCGGTAAGGGTCTTACGGATGCCGAGCATCAGCTTCAGGTCGTTGCGGCGAACGTCCACCTCGGCGGTGGCGGCGGCGTCGAAGGCCTTGATCGCGGCCTTTTCGTCGACGGCGGGCGCCATCATCAGCCGCTTCATCTCGAGGCGGACCTTCTCCGACCTGGCCTTCAGATCGATGCCCGCGGCCTTGTTGTCGAAGTACAGCTTCTCGATCGCCGCCTTCTGCTCGGGGCTGAGGCCCAGGCGCTCGGAGAGCTTCGAGAAGTTTTTCATGAGCTTTTCGCCTTCGCTGCCGGCGCCACCGCCGGCTCGGCCGCCGCCGCCCTGGTCTCCGTGGTCGGGGCCCCCGGGCGTCAGGAGTTCGAAGGGGCTGGCGAAGGCCGTGGAGAAACAGAGGAAGAGAATGGTGAGCATCAGAAGTCTCCGAGGGTGGTGAGTAGGTCGGCGTCCATGCGGTCGAGTGAGACCAACGCGAGGAGGAGGGCCTCGTCGGCTTCGCTTTCGGGGAGCGCCGCTGCGAGGACCTCACCGGCGACGAGGAGCGGGTCGTCTTGGCCCTCCGCGGCGGTGTCGGCCGTCACGGCCACTGCCGACGAGGGCGCCGTCGGCGCGGAGCCCAGCGGCAGGGTGAGGCCGACGAGGAGCACCGCCGCGGCGGCGAAGCCGACCTCACGCAGACGTTGGCCCCGCACGCCGCGATGCAGCGCGGCCACCGAGGGCGCGGCTGGCGCGTGGCGGTCCGGAAGCGGCGGCGCCTGCCACGCGCCGAACGTAGCCACCATGCGGGCGCAGGCCGCACACCCGGCGACATGGCCGTCGTCAACGGTAGACAGCGGGCGCCCGTCTACGAGCGCGCTCTGGACAGATTCACAGCGCATGGTGGACTCCGAGGGCGTGGCGAACACGGGCCAGCGCGCGGTTGAGGTGGGTCTTCACGGTTTCGGGGCTGAGCTGTAGCGCCGCGGCGATCTCGGGCACGGTCCAGCCCTCATCGAAGCGCAGCGTGAACGCCACGCGCTGCTGACCTGGCAGGGTGGCGACGACCCGCCGGACCCCCGTCGCATCCAGGGCGACGTCGCCCGCCG
Organism: Deltaproteobacteria bacterium; assembly: GCA_947490345.1. Classification (GTDB taxonomy): domain Bacteria; phylum Myxococcota_A; class UBA796; order UBA796; family SXON01; genus SXON01. The sequence goes on along the minus strand of CANLGL010000004.1, from coordinate 54,570 downwards.
GATGCTCTGAAACGACGTCAGGGACGCGATCTCCGACTGGAAACCAGCGTCGGAGGGAGCGCCAGCGCAGCGTGCGAAGGCTCTCGCGGACCACGATCGCGCGCAGCCATGCCGCCGCGGGCCCCTCGCCGCGGAAAGCGTCGCGATTGCGCCACGCACGAAGCCACGCCGCCTGCACGGCGTCGGCAGCGTCGGTGTCGTCGCCCAACAGCCGCCGCGCGAGGTTGAACGCCCGCCCCGCCTCGGCTTGGATCGTGCACACCAGCTCGTCATCGAGCTCGGCACGGGTGCGGGGAGCGGGGGCGACCATCACCATCGTCCTGTATGACCCCGCACGCTGCGGTTGTGGGGGACAGCTTTTTTTCGCGGCGGTCACGCGGCGGTGGCGGGGCTCGCTACGGAAAGACCGTCGCCCCGTCCATGATGCCGATGTCGCCGTCGAAATCGACCAGGATTGGATCGTCGACGCCGTCGTTGGTGACGTCGAGGTGATCGAAGCTGGCTGCGTCGTAACCGATGCGACGCTCGGCATCGTCCGCGAGGACCGCGCCCGCCAGGGTGGCGCCGCTGAACAGGCGTGCCTCACGGAAGAGGGTCGGGTTGTCGGTCTCATCGAGGAGGTTGGCGACCCCGATGCCGAAATCCCCGCGCCCATCACCGTCCAGGTCGCCGAGCGCGCCGGCGATCGACCCCGAGATCTGGCTATCACCGGTGCCCGAGATGGTGGCCACCACGTGGGGCGGGCCGACCTCGGGCGGCGGGGCGGCGACGATGGTGATTGTGCCGGTGCGGTCGTACAACCAGACATCGTCGAGCCCGTCACCCGAGACGTCGCCCGCGAGGCCGGCGAGGCCGGTCAGCACCAGGCCGTCCGCCTCGTAGTAGATCCCCCCGGAGCCGAGCGTGGCGCCCAGGTACGCCACATCCTCGGCGACGAGGTCCGCGAGGCCGTCGCCGTCGAGGTCGCCACTGGCAAGCGTCTGGCTCGCGGTGAAAACGATACTGGGGAACTGCCAGGGCGCCTGAGCTACGGTGAAGGTGGGGTCGAGGAGCTTGGTCGTGGGGAGGACGAACTGACCGACCCGGAACTCTGCCACCCCGTCGCCATCGATGTCGCCGAGGAGGGCGAGTTCGGAAGAGATGTCCACTGAGGCCGCGTCCGGTGCGATGACGCGCTGGCACGTTCCCAGGTCGGGCGCGCTGGCGACAATGTCCTTCCCCCCGAATACGCAAAGACCGCCGTCAAAGCCGGCGTCGGCGTCGCTAAAGCGCCAGGTGACAAGTTCGCCGAATCCGTCGCCGTCCAGGTCACCGGCGCCGCCGGTCCCGTATGCGTCTGAGATCCCTGCGAAGCTCGCGACCTGGCCCTCCGCGACGTCACCGCCCGATACCACTTCGACGTTCCAGTCGCTGACATGGTAAATATACTCATGACCCAGGGAAAAATCTGGGACTCCATCCCCATCGACGTCCCCTACGCGGCCGTAGGAGCGGGTGTCGCCGCCGCGGGCATAGGCGAGCAACGGCCCGTTCTGACCGTTACAGTCCTCGTCGCGGCTGCTGCCACCGTAGTGGGAGTCGAATGCGCCCGGGTAGGTGGTCGCGTCCAGGTCGTCGCAGTCGGCCGGAGGTGGCCAGCCGTCCCCATCCTCGTCGATGATGGGGTCGGCGGTATCTGCGCCGGCGGTGTCGGTTTCCCCGCTGTCGGTGCCCGCAGTATCGGCGGTGTCGGCGGCTGCGCTGTCGGGTGCTGAGGCTGTTGGTGTTGCCGGCGACTCCCCCATCGTTGCGCAGGCTGTGACCGCCAGGAGGAGGGTCACGGCCATGCGTCAGCGTAGGTGCGCTCAGCGTTGGCCTGCGTCGCCTCGTACCGCTCCAGCACAAAGTTAGGGGTGGTTTCGCCCTCTTTCGCGGCCCCCGTGAAGACGATCCATTCTCCGGAGGGGACGCGCACGGGATCGGGGTCGAGCCGCATCTTTGAACCGTCGGCCCACCAGTCTATGTCGAAATACGGGTTCTGGTGGTCAGGGTTCGAGCGGGCGACCAGATCGTACGTGCCCCCGGAGTCCTTCGCACTCGCCTGCGGACGCGCGACGAAATCCGTGCCGTAGACTCGCCCGGCGGGAACCTTTGCCACCGTCGCGCGCCAGATGCCCCAGGCGTGGTAGCGGAGGTCCCGCTCACCGGTGTCATTCGCGGAGACATACAGGAAGAGGCCGTCGTCGGTGCGAACGACAACGGCGTCGACATCCTTCAACGCGCTGTACTCGTCCCACAACAAGCGATTGCCATTCGCCGCCGGGTCACCCCAGGTCGCCCACTCAGCCCCGGTCGCCACCCAGATGTTGACCTTGCCGAGGGCTTCCCCGCTGACGAGGCTCGGCGTCCAGCCAAGCGACCACCCCGCCTCGTCGGTGGCTGCGACGTAGGGTCCGCCCCACCACTCGTCCGCGTACGCCTCGCCCGCCGCGTTTCCCCAGGGAAGGTCGGAGATCAGGATGCGGCGAACGAAGGTCCCCGGCTGGAAGCCGTCGACGGCGCTGGCGACCGTCCCGTCGATGTCGTACTCGGTGCTCTCGGCGGTGTAATACACATAGAGCCACCACTGACCGTCATCATAGACCTCGCACGCCGCCGGGACCCCGAGCCACAGGTCCACCGTTGTCGCGACCCCGGCTTTGTCGATGGCGTGCTGGCGGCTCACGAGGAAGTACGGCCCCTTGACCTCGGAGGTGAACGTCGGCTCCGCGCACCAGTAGCCGACGATCGCCGCGGAGCTGTTGTCCGCAGACGGCGATTCGTCGCCGTCTGCGCCGAAACCCAGAATCGCACCGTCAGTCCGGTGATATCGGGCCAGAACCATCAGCCAGCCGCCCTCGCCGAGGTCCAGCACGTGGACGTCTTTGTAGAGGGCGTAGGCGTAGTCGCCACCGAGCCACCGAGGGGATGTCAGGCTTGGAATCCCGGTACTGTTCAACGCGAGCACGGACGTACCGCCGTTGCCGGCATCGAGCTCGAACTTGAAGTCCGACGCAGGCGAGGTGGCGTCGCCCGGGGTCGAGATCAAGTATGCGATGTTCCACTGCTCCGGGTACGGAGCGGGCAGATCCGCAAGCTCGACGTTGGGCGTCTGCTGTAGAGCGATGTCCCCCGGCCGGTCGGCCAGTTCCTTGACTGCGCTCCCGAACGGGACGCCGAACATGTACAGGTTGTACAGGCCGGTCTGGCGGTCCGTCACACAAACCGTGCTGGTGGAAGTGGCGACCACCCCGTACAGCCGGGTGGCCGTTCCCTGGGAAACCTCGATCGCCGTCGTCGGCCCGTCCCAGGCGTACGGGTCCGTCAGGCCGAACCACGCAATACTCGGCGCCGCCGGTGCCACCATGGTGGGAGTGATCGGCCCGGGGAGGGGCACAACCATCAGCAGGCCCGCGTATCGAACCGCATCGAGACCCAGGCGAACTCGTACTTGGTGCCAGCCGAATCGTTCTTGGTCACCACCCCGAAGCGGACCCAGGCCTTGGTGAGGGTCAGCGTCTCGTAGGTGTCGCCGGGGAAATAGCCGTCCACATTGGTGCCAGACCCTGCCAGGAGAGTGAACGTGGCGGGCCACACCTCCCGATCGTCGCTTTCCTGGAACGCGAATTTCAGTCGCAGGTCGGCGGTGAGGTTCAACACCTCCATCATCGCCCGTACCGCCTTGACCGCCGACGTCGGCACGGCGATCGAAGTGGGGAAGAAGCGTTCGGTGGTGCTGCCGCGGGAGAACACACATGCGAAGGGGGAAAATCCTCGACGAAACATCGTACACCTCGTTTGGTGCGGTACTCTCTCTCTCTCTCTCTCCGGCCAGGATTTTGTCACTTTCTTGACAATTGACGCCCGGCGGCCCGTGATCCGGAACACGACGCCCGGCGGCCGCGCGGCAGGGGGGGAGTGGAGGGCCGCAGGCCCGGAGCGAGCACCCGGCGCCACAGGCGGCCGCCGCTCTCGTGCCTGGGCCGTGGTGATCCGATCCTACCCGTGAGGCTCCGCCCCCCATGCTGCTCCTTCTGGTCGGTTGCGCCGACTTTCTGGCGATCTCCGAGGCCTTCGACGACCTGACCAACCCGCTGGTCGTGCAGAGCGTGTACATGGGCGTCGAGCCGCTGCCGCCGGGCGTGGAGCTGGGCGAAAGCGCCTATGCTTCGGGGAGCACCGCGCGGGTGCTCTTGGCCGATGCCAGCAACGTCGACGAGCTTGACGAGGCGCCGGTCATCACCGATGCGACCATCGTTTTGGAGATGGAGGGCGGCGCGGTGCCGCTGCGCGCGGAAGCCGAGGGGGCCTGGGTCGCCGACACCACCGATGGCCTGGGCTGGGACGCCGGCGACGCGGTGAGCTTGGAGGTCGAGCGTGAAGACGGCACCCACCGGTTGGCGCTGGTGACGCCGGACGCCCCCAAGGCGGACATCGAGGCGGAGCAGGCCAAGGGCGAGCCGCTCGTGGTCGATCTGACCGGCGCAACGTACGACAATATCGTCGTTACCGTCGTGCGCTTGGAGGACGGCGAGACCGTCTACGACTCCATGCCCACCGACATCGCAGCGCTGTATCGCCTGACGCACGCAGCCGACGAGCTGGTCGTCGAGGTGCCGGGCTCGGCGTTTTCGAAGCCGGGCGTGTACGCAGTCGGCGTGGCGGGACTGGTGAATGCGCATCCCGATGACTACGAGGACGTCAACGTCGCGTTGAGCGCGCTGACGGCGGGCTCGTTCGTGTTCTCGGCGGTGACGGTTCGGCCGTAGGGGCGGCGGCTACCGGGGGCTCTCGAACTGGGCGCGGAGAATCTGGACGGCGTCGAGCATGTCCCAGTCGCGGGCGTGGCCCTCGATGTAGGCCCAATCCACCGGCAGACCCGCCACGTGCCGAGTGCGAAGGACGTCGTCGATGTCGTCGAGGTCCTTCGGCCGACTGGCGATGAGCTTGTACAGGACGAGGTCCTCGGGCGACTCGACGAGGATGTCGGTCCCGAGGACGCGCTGCACCGTTGCCCGCGCGACCACCTGCTGTTGGAACCGGGTTTTGTCGGTCATGACGTCGAGCCGGAAGCCGACGTCGTCGTAGAAGCGGGCGTTGTCGGGTGGGGGGCCGGTGTCTCCGTACTCCAGGTCGAGTCGGAAGCCAGCCGTGGCCAGCGCATCGACGCACGCCGCCCACTCCTTTGGCGCGACGGCCACCTGGACGTCCAGGTCGTTGGTCGCGCGCACGGTGCCCCAGGCGAGCCGGCCCATGGCGCCGATGAACGCATGGGGAACCATCGCATCCGAAAGCGTCGTCGACACCCGTCGAAGCCGCGTCAGGACATCACCCATTCAAGGACCGCCAGCGTCGCATCAGCAGTTGCCCCTCCGGCTCGTCGTCCGGCGGGAAAGCGTGGTAGGCCGCAAGCTCCGCGCCGAGACGGAGCCCGGCCGCGATCTTGTCGCCACCGTCGGCCTGGGCGGCAGCAAGCCGGTCCTGCTCGTCGAGCGCGGTGAGGTTCTGGCCCACCCGGCGCATGTGTGCGAGCGTCGCAGCCCCATCGGTGATTCTCGCAGCCGACATCCACTTAGGGTAGCGGGCGGGCCGAGCGGCGGCAACCGACCCCTGCTGACCGCCATCCGGCCGCCAGGCACGGCGACCCGCCCGATCACTCCCAGATCGTACGGCGCCCAGGATACTCGGCGATGGTCCGGTCGGCCGTCACCACCACCAGGCCCTCACAGAGCGCATACTTTTGTGCGTCAACACCCATCCGGCCGCAGCGGCCGTGCATCGACGCCCACGAGCCCCGAGGCCCCCGTTCGCAAGTTGCCGGCGTAGCGCAGGGCATCGCCGATCACGTCGAGGATCTGTGGTGCAAACCCAGGCATCGATGCGCCCGCGGGGCTCACGGGAACCAGCTCGATCACCCCGTTGGTGACGCGCTTGCGGAAGGCCGCCGACAGCTCCGCGGTGAACCCTGCCGGGCATCCGCCGGTCTGCGCGGCGACGGTGATGACCGGGTCGCCGGGGACCTCGAAGCGGGCCACCTCGGGGTAGTTCCCGCCGCTGGTGTCCCATTCGGGCGCGTCGAGGGGCTGGGCCTCGCGCCGAAAGCGCGCCTGAATGCTGGTCCAGTCCGGGAGTTGCCGGAACGAAGCGAGCGCGAGATGGGTGAGGCCGTCGCTCTCGGAGGGGAGGGCGGGAAGCGGGGAAAACTCTCCGAAGCCGGCCGCGCGTGCCCAGCCGAGCGGCGCCGGACAGCGGCGGTTGTGGACGAGACGGGCGACGATCAGGTGGCGGCCAGGAACGCTCCACGCGGCGGTCGCCACCGTGCCGGGGCAGGAGTCGGGCGTCGGGCAGGTGTCGAGCCAGGGCGGAGCTGTCCACTGGACCCAGGCGGCTTCGGCCACGCGGTCGATGGTGCCGCCACAGCGCGTACCCGCGCCCGTTGCGGTCGCGATGGTCGCCCCGATCCAGTTGCCGCCGTCGATCTCAACCCCGGCGAGCACGGGCGCCGCGGGATCGCTACTGGCAAGCAGGAGCGGCGTCCCCGCCGTGCGCTCCGGCGGCGCCTCGGCAAGGACGATCCAGCTTTGGCGGAGCGGCAGGACCGAGAGCAGGCGCGCGTCGACCGGGCCGAGATCCATGTTCCCGGCTCGGTAACGCTCGCCGCCGGTTGACGCGAGGGGACCAATCCGATAGAAGCCGCCCCGTCGTTTCTGTGCCGTCCGGGTGCCATGCCCGGCGGAAGCGGTTCGACGAAACCAACGGAGTATCCATGGCTTTGCATCACACGCGGAAGGACGAAATCGTCGCCGCATTCCGCACCCACGACACCGACACCGGCAGCACCGAAGTGCAGGTGGCGCTCCAGACCGAGCGGATCAATACGCTCACTGAGCACTTCCGCACCCACAAGAAGGACCACCACGGTCGCCGTGGCCTGTTGGCGCTTGTCGGCCAACGCCGACGGCTCCTGAAGTACCTCAAGTCCGAGAGCGCCTCACGACACGCGGTGCTGGTCAAGAAACTCAAGCTTCGTTCCTGAACTCGCGGCGGCCAACGGGCCGCCGTCGCGCTTTTCCTCCCGTTCTTTCAATCTCCCGCACCCCAACGCGTCCCGCCTCCGCGGGTCTTCGCGGACTGAGCGCCTCCAGATTTTCTGGGGCACGCTCGCTCCGAGCAGGTCCACGGTTCATGGAGTAGGGTCGTCAAAGGTGCGTTTTTCCAATCAGAAAAAAGGCATCTCATGCAAATTCATTCCGTTTCCGTCGACGTCGGCGGCCGTTCCCTCACCATCGAAACCGGCAAGTACGCCAAGCAGTCGGCCGGTTCGGTCGTCGTCCGTCAGGGCGACAGCGCCGTGCTCGTCACCTGCGTGGCCGCCCACACCCCCGCGCGCTTCGACTTCCTGCCGCTGACCGTCGAGTACATGGACCGCACCGGCGGCTACGGCAAGATCCCCGGCAGCTTCCCCAAGCGCGAAGGCCGTAGCAACGAGCGCGAGATCCTGATCGCCCGCATCACCGACCGTCCCATCCGCCCGCTCTTTCCGAAGACCTGGCGCTACGAGACCCAGATCATCGGCACCGTGTTGTCGTTCGACACCGACAACGACCCTGATGTCCTCACGGTGTGCGGGGCCGCCGCCGCCGCCCACATCAGCGACGTGCCCCTGAAGCAGCCGGCCGCCGCAGTGCGCGTCGTCAGCGTCGGCGGCCAGCTCTACGTCAACCCCACCCGCGCCCAGGCCGATGGCGCCGATCTCAACATCGTGGTCGCCGGCACCGCCGACGCCATCTGCATGGTGGAAGGCGGCGGCAAGGAGGTCTCCGAAGCCCAGATGCTCGACGCGATGGACCTCGGTCACAGCGTCATCAAGAAAATCTGCGTCGCGATCGACAAGCTGCGTGAGCTCACCGGAAGCGTGGCCAAGCGGCCGATCCCGGAAGCGGCCAAGCACGACGAGGCCGTGGTCGCCAAGGTCAAGGATGCCGCCGGAGCGGGCGTCAAGGCCGCGCTCGGCCTTCGTGGCAAGCAAGAGCGTAAGGATGCGATGGCCGCCGCCAAGGCCGCCGCCGTTTCTGCCGCCACCGGGGGTATCGCCGACAGCGCCGCTGCAGCCGCCGCGGGCGTCACTGCCCTCGAAGTGGTCGAGAAGTTGGTCAAGGTCGGCATGCGCGGTCAGGTCATCGCGACCGGCGTGCGCATCGACGGCCGCGCCACGGACGAGATTCGCCCCATCTGGACCGAGGTCGGCATCTCGGCGCGCGCCCACGGCTCCGCGGTCTTCACCCGCGGCGAGACCCAGGTGTTCGCGACCGTCGCGCTCGGTGTCGACGATGAGGCCCAGCGCATCGACTTCGCAGGGGCCACCAGCGCCTTCCGCCGCTGGATGTTGCAGTACAACTTCCCGCCCTTCTGCACCGGCGAGGCCAGCCCTCTCCGCGGGCCCAAGCGCCGCGAGATCGGCCACGGTGTGCTCGCGCACCGCGCCGTCCAGTACGTCCTCCCCGCCCAGGAGGCCTTCCCCTACGTCATCCGCGCCAGCTGCGACGTGCTCGAAAGCAACGGCTCGTCCTCGATGGGCAGCGTCTGCGCCGCGACCCTCGCGCTCTTGGATGCGGGCGTCCCGATGAAGGCCCCCGTGGCCGGCATCGCGATGGGCCTCATCAAAGAAGGCGACGACTTCGCGGTCCTCAGCGACATCCTCGGCGACGAAGATCACCTCGGTGACATGGACTTCAAGGTGACCGGCTCCACCGCCGGCATCACCGCCTTCCAGATGGACACCAAGATTTCCGGCGTCAGCCGCGAGATCATGAACAAGGCGCTCCAGCAGGCGCGTGAGGGGCGGCTTCACATCCTGTCCGAGATGGGCAAGACCATCTCCACGCACCGCGCTGAAATGTCGCCCTGGGCGCCGCGGATCACCACGATCCAGATCAAGACCGAGAAGATCAAGGACGTCATCGGGCCCGGGGGCAAGGTCATCCGTGGCCTGCAGGACAAGACCGGCTGCAAGATCACCGTCCACGACGACGGCAAGATCGACGTCGCCAGCAACGACCAGGCCAAGTCCGCGGCCGCCATCGCCATGCTCCGCGAGATCACCGCCGAGGCCGAGATCGGCAAGCTCTACGTCGGCGTGGTCAAGCGCATCGTCGACTTCGGCGCCTTCGTCGAGATCTTCCCCGGCACCGACGGTCTGGTGCACATCAGCCACCTCGCCAAAGAGCGCGTCAACCAGGTCACCGACGTGGTGCAGGAAGGCGACGAGGTCCTCGTCCGCGTCATCGACATCGACCGCATGGGCAAGATTCGCCTTTCTCGCAAGGAAGCGCTCGAGGATTAGCAAGCGGGCGGGAGAGCGGCTTTCAGCAGCTCTTCGTTCGGCTCACGCTCGTCGCTGCGCGCTCCCGCGCGCTCGACGGCGGGCGGGGGGCGTCGACCGCCCAGCGGTGGTGACGACTATGGCAGCCGCGCCAGTTCTCCGCCGACCACGCCGAAGTCCGCAGGACAACTGGCGTCCTCGATACACCCCCAGCAGGAGATGATGCCCGACGGTCGCAGCCCGCAGACGCTTCGATTTCCGCCGGCGATCTCCGTGAACGGCCCCGGAGGCACGTCGAAGGTGCCGGCGTCGTCCGCGCCCCAGCACGTGACCTCCCGGTCCGCCCGGAGCGCGCAGGCGCCGACGACCATGATGGCCACGTCGCGAAAGCCGACATCGGTGGGCGAGGTCTGAGGCACGTTGCCCCCGCGTGTTGTTCCCCAGCAGGCCAGGCGGCCCTCGGTGTTCAGGGCGCAGACCCACGCGCCGTAGCCCTCCATCGACACCCAGCCGGGGGTGGTCGGGGGCTCGGTGTCGTGGCTCCATGCGTCCCAACACTCGATGGTGCCGGTGGGACCGAGGCCGCAGGTGACCTTGGTGGCCCCGGCGACGGCGGTGTAGGGTCCCGGTCGCTCGCTCGGAGTCTGCGCGTCGGGCCACGACCAGCAGGTCACGCTGCCATCTGGGCGCAGGCCGCAGCTTCGGAAGCTCCCGCTGCCCAGCGCCACGAACGGGCCGGGCTCGGGTGGCGAGAAGTCGCCGTCGTCGTACCAGCACTGCGCCTCGCCCGCGGTGGTGAGTCCGCAGAGCTGGCCGCCCCCGCCGTCAAGTTGGGTGTACTCCCCCGGTGGCGCCTCGTAGCCGCCGGAGTACGGCTCGACCGCGATGCAGGAGGCCTTGGTGCCGGTGCGGGTGCACAGGACGTCGGTGCCCATGACCAGCTGGTCGGGGATGTCGTAGACGGCAGGGGGCAGGTCCACCGGCCGCGAGCTCACGGGCGAGCAGGCGGCGGCGAGCAGGACGAGCGTGGCGATCATTCGGGCTGGAGCGTGTAGGTGCCGGGTTCGCACCACTCGACGCCTCCCGCCAGGGCGGTCTCCAACTGGAGGGTGGCGCTCTGGGCGCCGGGGGTGAGACTGCCGGCGAACTCCAGGCCGTACTCGTCGAACACGAACTCCACGGCGCCGCCTTCGCCAAGCTCAGCCTCGGCGGTACGCAGGGCGAGCGGGTTCCCGTACAACTCCAGGCTGACCCGGCCGGCGTCCGCGTCGTGGCGGATCGTGAGCGCCTGATCGCCGATACAACCAAGGTCCGCCGTGGTGGCCACCCAGCCCGGCGCGGCCGGTGTAGTCGGGGCGCCCGAACCGACGGACCAGGCCAGATCGACCTCCAGGGCCATGAGGTCTTCGACCTCGACGTTCTCGACGACAAAGTAGGGGTAGCCCTGCACCAGCCCGGGCGCGAACTGGTTGCCGACCGCCAGCGCGACACTCGTCCCCTCCGGGGATTGCAGCGCATCCTCGAGGTCGAGCCGGAACGAGACGTTCTGGCGCACGACCCGGAGCGCGGGGCCGCCGGTATCGACGCGGGTGATGGACGTGACCCAGGACTCGGTGGTCATCGAACCGGTGCCCGACAGCCGCACCGGAAGCAGGACGCCCGAGACCAACCCATCGTCGTCCATGTCCTGGACCGACAACGGCATCAGCGCGAAGCGGCCCCACCCGGTGTACTGTTCGCTCTGCTCGCGGCGAGTGCGCCGGGCGACGAAGGAGTGGTCCAAGTCGATCTGCACCGGATGGAATTGCTTGCATTCGGTCACTGCGGCAGGCGGGGGGCTGATGGTCACGCGGTAGGTCCCGGAGCAGGCGTTGGCGTCGTCATTCGTGCAGACGTCGGACGGACTGCTGCCGCTGCCGGTGTTGCACCGCTGCAGCGTGTTGGCAGCGCCGTTGGCATGCCAAACGACCGTGCCGTCGTTGATCCACGTTCGGCTGCGGAAGCCTGACTGGCCCTGGCAGGCGCCGGAGACCCGTTCAGTCCGCACATTTCCCGCGCCAGCGCCCGGATCTGCAGACTTGAACTTCTCCGGGATCTCGATCCCCTTGGTCAGGTACGACACGATTTTCCGCCCGGAGAGGTCCCAGAACTTGATGCCGTCGCTGCTGCAGGCTGTTGCGACATCGCCGCTCCAGTTCTTCTTCAGCGGCATGGTCGTCTCGCCATTGCCGCCCCGTTCGATGTCGCCGGTGTCCGGGAACTTGCTCGACACCGGCACCTCGCACGCCAACGCCAGGACGATCAGCGGGAGGAAGCTGGCGAACGACGGGTCACGAGAAGAAAAAACTCGAGGGGGGGGTATGCATGAAAAGCTCCTTACAAGCTTGATTAGTTGTTAGCGTCGCGACAGGATGGCAGCTGCGAGCGCCCCAGCATCAAGACGGTAGCAGGGCAATGTCGCGAGGTCAATACGGTTGCCCGGTTTTTTTGTGTGCACGGCGGCGTTGCGTCGCGGAGGCCACGCCCAGCGCACCGCGTTGGGCCCGCGGCGGAGGCGACGGCGCCATGGATATCCGGGTGGCTCCCGTGGATCGTGGAGGCGGAAGGGGACCTGGAGCGCGCGTTCCGGGTCGCGGGGGAGGCGCCGCCATCGTGCCGCCCCTGGCTCCGCCTTGGTCTGGCGAGACGTCCTGGCCGGCGCACCGCCCATCGACCCGAACGCACGCCTACGATCGGGCAGGCAATCCGCTGGCGACGCTCGACTTCGAGCACGGAGAAGGGCCTCGACAGCCCCGTCGGGCCGACGCGCCCGGACCGTGGCGCCAGCCCATGAACCGAAGTCCGTAGGATCTGCCAGATCATCGCCACTTCGGTTCATCGAAGTCGCCGAATCGTGAACCAAAGTCGGCAGGATGTGGGGGATCCTGGTCACTTCGGTTCAGAATCGTGAACCAAAGTCGGCAGGATGTGGGGGATCCTGGTCACTTCGGTTCATCGTTCACCGGGACCGAGTTTCGCCGGCGTCGCAGCGGGCGCCGAGGGTCTGCGTCTCGACGTGGCACTCGTCTTCGGTCAGCACGGTGGTGACGGTGCGGGTGGCGATCTCATGGTCGTCGGCGCCGGCCCAGATGTTGATGTCCCCGACGAACTCGCTGCCGCAGCTCCAGATGAGCTGATCGGTGGTGTCGTAAGGCGAGGGGCCTCGCCGGTCTGGGGGTTGGCGTCCTTCCAGTGCGGGGGGCTGCGGTGATCATCCCCGACGTCAACCTGCTGCTCTATGCGCACATCGATGCGTTCGCGCATCACGCAGTCGCGCGCGCATGATGGGAGGAGACGTTGACGAGCGCCGAGGTCGGCCTGCCCGCGGTCTCCATCTTCGGGTTCGTTCGCATCGCGACCAATCGGCGCGTCTTCACCACCCCGATGGCCGTCGCTGCCGCGTCGGGGCTCGTCGAAAGCTGGCTGCGCCGGCCGAACGTCCGCGTGCTCCCGGGCGGACGCGTGCACGTCGAGCTGGCGCTGGGTTTCCTCACCGAGCTGGGGGTGGCTGGGAACCTCACCACGGATGCCCAGCTTGCGGCGCTTGCGCTCGAGCACCGCGCCACCGTCGCCACCAACGACACCGACTTCGCCCGCTTCCCCGGCGTCCGCCTCGTCAACCCGCTGTCGAACCCGGCCGGCCGGTAGCCGACGTGTAAGATTCTCCGCTCCCCATCCGTTTGTCGGGTGGGAGTGCCGAGGAGGGCTCCCTGGTCGACGAAGCCGAGCTGCAGCCCATCGCGGAAGAGCGGACCATCGTGGAGGGACTCCTCCGCGGTGACCGCAACGCCGCGGGCATGCTCTACGCCTGGTACGGAGACGCGCTGTTTCGGGAGGTGATCCTGCCGCGGCTGCCGAACCGGGAGCTGGCGGAGAACGTGCTCGTGGACACCTTCCGCACCGTGCTGGAGCGGGCCGAGACCTACAAACCAGACTCCGACCGCTCCATCTACTTCTGGCTCCGCCGCATCGCGATCAACCGCGCGATCGACGTCCACCGCGCCAACCAGCGCGTCCGCCGCCTTGAGGATGCCCTCGCCGCGGCGGTCGACCCCGAGGACGCGGGACCCGCGCCCGACCAGGGTTCGGACCAGGACGACACCCGCGCCGAAGTCGACGCGGCGCTCCAGAAGATCAACCCCCGCTACGCCGAAGCGCTCCGCCTTCGCATGTTCGACGACCTCGAACGTGAAGAGTGTGCCGAGAAGATGGGCGTGACCATCGGCAACTTCGACGTGATTCTCCACCGCGCCTCTGCCGCCTTCAAAAAGGCCTTCCAACCCGATGACGACTGAAGAGACCGAAGCCCGCCTGCTTGCCGAGTGGTTGTCCACTCGGCCGGGCACACCTCCGCCCGAGGGGTTGTCGGCCGAGGTGGTCGCCGCGGTCTACGCGATGCGGCCGGAGCGCGCGCCGGCGCCGCGCGTCACCATCGACGACGTTCTGGCCACGGTGACGACGGGTCCGTTCGCGGCGAGCGCGGCGCGGCCAAAGCTGGGGAGCGAACGGGCCAGCGCGCGGGGCGTGGGCGCCCGTGCAACGCCGGCGCGGCGTCGGCCGTGGTGGATGGCGCCGGCCTTGGGGCTGGGCATCACCGCGGCGCTGGCGGCGGTGATCGTGATTCCAGCGGCGGGCTTGTGGTTCAGCGGCCAGAAGGTCGTCCAGGAGGCGGCCCGTAGCGAGCAGATGGCGCCCGCGCCGATGGTGGCGGAGCCCGCAACCGGGGCCGCGTCGGCGCCGGTGTCGCCGCCGGTGGGCGTGATCGCCGAGGCGGGGCCGGCGCCCGCGCCGGTGGTGGCTGTGCCCCCGACCCCGTCGACGGTCTCCGCCGGGGAGGTGGGCGCGGACCTCGCTACGAGCGAGGAACGAGCGCGCTCACAGGGGTACCTGGAAAAGGGCGATGGCGCCCTTGAGCCCGCCGGAGCCGGGGGCGCTGGCGCCGCCGCGAACGGCGCCCCCGGGTCAGCCCCCGCCTCGCCCGCCCCGCCGCCGCCGCCGGCCAAGCCAGCCGAGGTTCCGGTGCGCGACGAATCTACCGCGGACGAGGACGACTCCTGGGGCTGGAGCGAGGGCAAGAGCGCCAAGAAGGAGGAATCGCGCGAGGCCACGGACAAGGAACTGGAGGAGGAGGAGGCGCCGCGGCGCAAAGACGCCCCGGCCCCTGAGGCAGTGGAGCAAAAGGCGAAGAGCACCCCACAGAAGCCGGCGTCCACTACCAAGGCGCCGACCCAGGCTGCATCGGCTCCCGCTGCAGAGCCGACCACTCAGGCGGGCAGCACCGGCCGATCCTCCAGCAGCCAGCGCGCCTACGACGCGCTCGACTCTCGCGGGGCGGCCTCGCCTCGCGACTACCAGTCCAACTGGTACGTCGGCCTCGAGCGCGTGGCGACGGTCTACGCGGACGTCGAGGCGCTCCGCGGCAGCGGCGATATCGACGGCGCCCTCGCCCGGTACCTCACCCTCGCGGCGGACCCTGATACCAACGTTGGGCAGGACGCCCTCTGGCGCGCGGCGAGTCTCGCTGCGGGCGCCGGGCGCACCGACTACGCCTTGTCGCTGGTGGAGAAGGGCCTCGCTCGCAGCGCGAAGAACACGGTGTTTCGGAGCAACCTCCTGGTGTTGAAGGGCGACCTGCTCACCAAGAAGGGGAACACCGCGGGCGCGGCGGCAGTCTGGGCCGAGGCGGCCCGCCTCAACGACGCGCGATAGCGGTTCGCCATGTGGACCGAGAACGATGGCTGCTTGGTTCGCGAGGTGAAGACGAAGGACTTCGTGAGCGCCTTCGCGATCGTACAATCCCTGATCGCCCCCAGTGAGGCGGCTGGCCACCATCCGGACATCGCCTTCGGCTGGGGCTACGTGCGCATCACCCTGACCACCCACGATCAGGGTCGCGTCGTGACCCAGCGGGATCGGGCGCTGGCGGCGGTGTTGGATGCGGTGCTGGGCTAGCGGGAGAATCCACCACAGTGCGGTGGATCATCACCCGCTCCGCACCGCCACCGCCTCCACCCGCTCCAACACCAGCTTGGCCGGGATCACCTCGGCGAAGGGCACCACCTGCGCGGGCAACTCTGCCGCCTTTTCGGTGCAATAGCGGCGACTCACCGCGAGGACGAGGTTTCGAGGCCCATGTTTCTTGAGGAGCGATAGGCGGTTCTCGATGGTGCCCTTGCGCCAGAAGCCGAGGATTTCCAGGTGGGCGACCTTGCCGCCCTTCCGGAAGCTGAAGTCAGGAACCACCACGCCCTCGCCGCCCTGATTGAGCGGCGTCGGGTCTCGATCCAGGGTCCAGCCTGAGTCCAGGGCCACAAAACGCTCGGCGAACCACGCGGCCTCGCGCGTCTCGTAGGCGCCGACATCCTTCAGGTCGGTGCGCAAGCCGCTGTCCTGGTCAAGGGATAGCGTCGGCTTGAAACGGCGCACGGCGACCACGGCGGTGAGCGACCAGGCCGGTTGTAGCACGAGGGTCGGCAAGAAACGCGCCAGCGCCAGCCCGTACCGGCTGCTCTGGCTGAAGAGGGACGCCGGGCCGTCCAACTCCAGGTGTAGGTCCTCTCCGACGCGACTGGCGGTGAAACAGAGCTGGTGGAACTTCACCGCCCGCAGCACCTGTCGCACCCGGGCGGGGGTCGCCGCCCTGAGGCGAATATCGAGGCGGGGGGCTGAGAAAAGTAGCGCCTGCACCAGCGCCAGGTTGTAGCGATCCACCAGCCACTGACTGTTTCCCGCTTCGAACGCGGTGAGGCGCTGCTCGGCGGGGTGGTCGGCGTACAGCGCGTCGGGGAGGGGGCCCGGATCGACGCCAAGCTCGGCGGCGACGGCGGCGAAGACCGAGGCGGTCGTGTTCGCTCCTTCGACGTCCACCACCGAGAGCGGCCCTCGCCGAGCGCTCTCCAACCACACGCGCTGGCGCAGTTCTCGGGGGGGCACTGGCGACTGGACCGCGAACTCACAGGCGTCGAATACGAGCTTGGCGAGGCCGTCGAAGAGCTTGCGGTCCACGCCGTCGCCAAGGATCCCCTCCAGCTCCTCCTCGATGTCGGCACGGCGCTTGCCCAGGCTGGCGCCGACGCAGGCGAGAATGTCCTCGGCGCGCTCGCGGTAGCGGTCCTGGTGATGCGAGATGAAGCCCGGGCGGGCCTTGCTGTCTTTTACGGTCGCGCGGACCAGCTCACCGGTAAGCATCGTGCTCCCGGCGGCGCTCGCTGGCCGCGGACTCGGTGGTGCCTTCGGAGATGAGCTCGTAGAGCACGGCCTGCTTGTCGCCGGAAGGGCGCAGGATCCTGCCCAGCCGCTGCACGGCCTCGCGCACCGTGGAGGTTCCGCTCACGATGATCGCGACCTCGGCTGCGGGGAGGTCGACGCCTTCGTTCAGCACGCGGCTCGTCGTGACACAGCGCACGTCGCCCGCGGCGAAGGCGTCAAGGATCCAGCGGCGCTCCTTCACGTCGGTGTGATGGGTGATGCACGGAACGAGCAGCTCCCGGCTGACTTTGAGCGCGGTGGCGTTGTCGTTGGTGAAGACGATGGCGCGACGTCCGGCTTCTTCGGCGAGAATCTGCCGGACCATGGCGATCTTGCGGGGGCCGCCGTGGGCGATCGCCTTGGCAGCGAGGAAGGCCTTGAACGCGGCGCGACCCTCCCGGCTGCGGCTGGCTTCGATCAGAAAGCGGGTCCAGCCGTCGGGCGCGCTCATCCGGATGCCTCGGCTCTGGACGAACTGTCGATAGGTGCCGCGAAGCTCGGCATACTGGCGCTCGTCCTCGGCGGAGAGCTTCACGCTCACCACCTCAACATGGTAGGGAGCCAGGAAGTCGCCCGCGAGATCGGGTATTTCGACGCGGTGAACGACCGGGCCGACCACGTCGGTCAGCAGCTCGTGGCGGAGGTCGGTGCGTTCCAGGGTGGCAGTGAGGCCCAGCCGAAGCGGGGCGATCATGGATTCGGCCGCGCGAAGGTACATCGACGCGGGCAGGTGATGGACCTCGTCGAAGACCACGAGACCGAAGCGCCCCCCGTACTTGTCCATGTGCATCCACGCGGAGTCGTAGGTTGTCACGGTGATGTCGCGGATTTCGTGGCGACCGCCGCCGAGCGCCCCGATCTCGACGCCGAACGCAGCCTGCAGGTTGCCGTACCACTGGCTGAGCAGGTCGAGGGTCGGCACTACCACCAGCGTGCTGCGCTGCGCCAGGGCGATGCACGTCTCCGCGACGAAGGACTTGCCGGCCCCGGTGGGCAGCACCACGATGCCCCGCCAACGGGCGGCACGCCATGCGGCCACGGCCTCCTTCTGATACTCCCGAGGCGTTCGCGTGCCGAGGTGTCGTAAGTCGGGGAGCTTGTTGTAGGCGCGGGCCTCGTCGGCGAGCTCGATGGTGTCGGTGCGACAGCGGTCGACCAACGCGGCATAGGCGCAGGCGGGTGCACGCGCCGCGGCAATGCGGTCGTCCCACTCGAACCCGTCAGGGAGCGCGTCCTTGCCGGCCCCGTGGAGCACCAGGGTGCCCCCGTCGAAGCGTACCGTCCAAGCCATCGCCCGCGCTCTAACGGCGCCCCGCGTCCGTCAGCGACCGTCCGCGACGATCTTCGGCGACAGGACCGCGTCCAGGCCGATCCCCCAGGCCGCCTCGACCTCTTCGACCAGGTGGGTCGCGTCAACGGTGAGCGCCTCTGTCGACCAGGTCAGGACCTCGCCGTCCCAACCGCCGCTGGCCAGCCACAGGCTGTCGGGAGAAAACGACAGGGCCGAAACCCGCGCCCGGTGCGCGTTCATCCTGGCCCTCGGTTCGGCTTCGCCCACCTTCCACATGGTGATCGAGCCGTCGAGGGCGCCGGTCGCCGCCCAGCGACCGTCCGGGGAGACGGCAAGATCGGTGATGTTGTTGCCCACGGCCGTGGTCCAGGTGATCGACCCGTCGGGGTGGATGCGGCGGAGGGTGGACACGTCGCTGACGAAGACGTTCGATCCCGCTGCCGCGACGCCCGAGGATTGGGGTACACGCAGCAGCTCGGTCCAGGCGACGGTCGGGCCGTCGGTGCCGCGCCAGATGGTGCTCTTGTCGTCCATCGCCACGGCCATGGTCCCCTCCTGGTTCACCTCCAGGTCCTGGAAGCCACGGTGCTCCAAGCTGGTCGGCTCGCCGACGAGGTTGTCAGGGAGGTGGCGGAGCGAGCGCGCGTACGGTGCGTAGAAGATGCCGCCTGTACGGAACCAGCCCACCCGGCGCATCGCAGGGCCGGTGAACGAACGCAGCTCGGCGCCGTCGGGCCAGGAGTAGATGGCCTGGCGTGGGTTGGCGGCCGCGACGGCAAAGCGGCGCCCGTCTTCGGAGAAGGAGATGTCCTTGGCCACCCCATCGGCCACGTGGCGCTGGTAGCGGATGCCCCCGCGGCGCGGATCGAGCACCGCGACGTCCCCGCTGCCGAGCGCCGCGAGGAGTCCGGTGCCGTCGGGCGACCAGGTCAAGGCGCCGATGCCGACGCCAATGGGGATGCGATGGGGCCTGGGGTCACGGGGTGCCGACCGCTCCGACAGGGTGTTGCCGAGCTGAACGATGCGATCGTCGCCCACCCACGCGGCCTGGACCCCCTGATGTCGGGTGCGGAACTGCACGGCGTTGGTGCCGAGATCCCAGACAACGAGGTCGCCACCGGTGAGTCCGACCAGAACTCGGCCATCGTGCTCGTCGGCGGTGAAGACCGACTCCTCCCCGAGTCGTCGCGCCACCCGCTCGATGCCATCCTTGTCGATGACCATTCCCCAGCCCGTGACGGAACCGATGAAGATCTCGCCGCTTTCCAGAGGCTGCACGAGGTACGGCAGCCCGCGCTCTGGGGCGACCCGATAGATCGTCGCGAGCTGGTCTCCGCTTCGGCGGACGATCTCCCCGGACCAGCAGGCAACCAACACCGAGCCGTCCGCGGCGATTGCCCCCGATTGCTCCGAGCTGCTCGCGGGGCAGCTCCGGGTGGTCTTGCCACTGCCGGCGACCGCGTCGATGAGCACCTCGTTGCTGGACCCGACGACGACCAGCGCGCCCGGCACCACGGAGCGCGCGACAGGGCCGCTGACTGCGCCGTACCCGCCGAGACGCTGGACGCCGCTCGGGGGCGTCCACCCGAAGAGCGCCGCGAACTCGTCCATGAGGACGACGTGCTGCAAGTCACCGGCAAAGGCGCCGCGGCGCCAGGCCCCAGGCAGGGTGTGGAGGGTCTTGCCGCGCTCGTCTAGGATGAGTGCGTCGTTTTCCCGGACGCAGAGGGCGCGGCTGCCGCCGGCTGACAGAAACGAGCGGAGGCAGCCAGGCAGGGCCTCGGTGCGGAGCGTGGTCCAGCGGGGCCGGCCGTATACCGCCGCAAGCACCCCTCGCGCTTCCGGGCTGTCCTCGCGGCGGACGGCGCTGCTCCCTCGGACGTGGCGTGGGTCAGCCCGCTGGACCGGGACGAGCTGCTGACGGTGAGTCCGGTGCTGACGTGGTCGACGAGCACCGACCCCGAGGGCGGGACGGTTTCGTACACCGTGCAGGCCGATCTCGTCGCCAGCTTCGACAGCGCCGGTTTGCAGACGGCTTCCGTGCCGACCACCAGCCTGGACATGGCCGCGGCCGGTGCCACCCTGCCCGAAAACGTCGCTGCCTTCCTGCGCGTGCGCGCCGAAGATCCCGCCACGGTGCCCAGCGCCTGGGCCGTCATCGAGGTGTTCGTGCGCGGTGAGAACGACGCCCCCGGCGTTCCCGAGCTGGTCACCCCCGAGGAGGGCGCCACCAGCGCCGCCGCAGCGGTGCTGACCGCCACCGAGACCACCGACCCGGAAGGGGACGTGGTGAGCTACCAGATGGTGGTTTCGGCCGCCGCAGACCTGTCGGCGCCGGTCTTCTCCGGTCCGGTGGCGGCGACAGGGACTGGGACGTTCAGCACCACTGTCGCGCCTGAGCTGGCCGCCGGTACCTGGTACTGGTCGGCCCAGGCGGTCGACGAGCTTGGCGCCGAGAGCGCTTGGGCGGCCGCCGGCAGCTTCGTGGTCGAGGGGGCCGATGACACCGGCACCGACGACACCGGCACCATCGACGACGACACCGGGGAGGACGACGCGGGCGATTGCGACTGCAACAGCGGCGCGGGCTTCCCGGCCCTCCTGATCAGCGCCTTCGCGGCGATCGCGGCGACGCGTCGGCGGAAGTAGCCGCGGCCGGCGCCTGGCAGATCGGGTCGAGCGGGCACGTGGCGCACACCTCTGCGTCACGATGTCCGCGGCACGCGCCGCTGATGCCGAGGTGCGCGAGCGCGAAGTCATAGCGCACCGGGTCGGCGGAATCGAAGCGACGCAGCGCCTCGGTGAGGCACACGGCAGCGCGCCAGTTGGGGGTGCGCCCCTCAATGAGCCCGAGAAAGCCGGCCACGCGGAAGACGTGGGTGTCCAGCGGGATGACCAGCTGCGCAGGGTCCAGGTGGGTCCACAGGCCGAAGTCGGGCGCCCCACGACGAACCATCCAACGCAAGAACATGCACCAGCGCTTGCACGCAGAGCCGTCGGAGGGTCGACAGAACAGGGAGCGGAGCGCACGGGAGGCGTCGTCGGGGAGCTCACTGCGAAGGAGGTTGATGCCCCCTTCCAGCGTCTGGGCCGCGCTCCCGGCCACGAAACACGCCGCGAGGGAGCCGTGGCGGGCGCACGCGCGGCCGAGGGTGGCAAACAGGCCGCGGAGATCGGCGTCGTCGAGCCAACGGTAGTAGCGGCCGGTGAAGGCGAGGCGGGTGGGAGCGCCGCCCAGGCTGGCAGCGTAGGCGGCGGGTCCGCCATGCTGGTCGGCCTCGTCCAGGCAGGCGGAGATGATCGGCGCGAACAGCGTGACGCGCCCGAAGGCGAGGCACGCGGCGAAGGCGCCGGCGACCTCGATGTCCTCGGGGTTGTGGTAGCGCTGCGGGAAGCGGAGAGGATCGTCGGCCACGCGGGCGCCGAGGTCGACGGTGGCGGCCAACGTGTCGAGATGGCCGCCAAGTGTTTCGGCGGGGGACCGCGACGCGCTGGGGCCTCGGCCTGCCGTCATACCCGGGTCCGGCGCGTCGCCCACAGGGCCTCGGGGATGGCCCTGGTGTCCGCGGGGAGGAGCAGCATTCGCGCTGCGGTATCACGGCCTCTGTGATAGGGCGCTCGGCAAGGCAGGTTCCGCATGGGTATCTTCGATCGCATCATCAACGTCATCTCCGGGTTCTTCAGCAATCTCGTGGGCACGGCGGAGAAGTCGAATCCCGAGGCGGTCTACGAGGCGGCCATCCAGGGGCGCATCAAGCAGCATGGCGAGCTGAAGAAGGCGGTCGCCGGCATCGTGTACCTGCGCAACAAGCTGGAGTCGGAGCGGGAGCAGAAGACCAAGGAGCTCGCCGACGTCAACGCTCAGCTCCCGGTGGCCATCGAATCCGGTGACGACGAGGTCGCGCTGCTTCTGCTCCAAAAGAAGAACGAGCTGGACAAGGCGTTGGCGGACTTGACGGCGGAGCTCGCGAAGATCTCCGAGCAGGCCGAAGAGGCGAAGGGCAGCCTGCTGTCCTTCCAGGGCGAGATCGAAAAACTCAAGCGTGAACGCGACCAGATGCTCGCCAAGAAGGCCACCGCCGAAGCGCGCATCAAGATTCAGGGCTCCCTGGACGGACTGTCGACGGATGCGGACATTAAGGCCCTCGAGAATGTGCGGGAGCACATCGAGAAGCTGGGTGCCGAGGCGGATGTATCCAGCGAGCTCAAGGAAAACAGCCTCGACGAGCGGCTCAAGGCGATCCGGGTAAAAACCGGGGACACCCAGGCGAAGTCGCAGTTGGAAGAGCTGAAGAAGATGCACGCGG
The DNA here is from genome assembly GCA_947490345.1 of Deltaproteobacteria bacterium. Classification (GTDB taxonomy): domain Bacteria; phylum Myxococcota_A; class UBA796; order UBA796; family SXON01; genus SXON01. The sequence goes on along the minus strand of CANLGL010000004.1, from coordinate 32,345 downwards.
CGAAGCAAGCGGCGGGTGCCGTGGTAGCCGAGGGCGCGGCTTCGAAAAAGACGCTCTAGGCTCGCTGGATCATGCGACCGTTCTTAGGCAGACTCCGCGCTCGTTTTGCAGCTTGGCTCGCGACCAAACCGGCTGGTTTCGGCCTGCAATTGTCCTTTGTGGTGATGGCGCTGGCGCTGCACGTGGGCCACTACCTCGTGTACTGCCTGCCGCAGCCCTGGTGGATCGAGGACGCGGCGATCAGCTTCGCCTACGCGCGCAACTGGGTGGATGGCTACGGACTGGTGCCGTACGTCGGCGGTGAGCATGTCGAGGGCTACAGCAACCCACTATGGACCTTTCTCCTGGGGTTCTTCTACCTGATCGGCGTCACGCCGTGGACGTCGGCCAAGATCATGGGCGCGGTTTTCGGGTGTGTGGCTCAGCTTTTTGCCTGGGGAATCGCGCGGCGGGCGTTGCCGGAGCGCCAGAAATGGGCGGCCGTCCTGGTTCCTTTCCTGCTCGGCGCCTCGGTCCAGTTTACGCTATGGAACGCGTCCGGGTTGGAGAACTCGCTTTTCTGCATGCTGCTCGGCGCCGGGCTGTACCGGGTGATCGTCGAGGTGGAAGAGGACGATCCGCGGCCATACAGCGCGATTGCGTTCATGCTCTTGACGATCACGCGTCCCGATGGACTTGCCTACGCCGGCATCGGCTTGCTGGCGCGCACGATCGGCGCGGTGTGGCACGGGCAGTGGAAGGCATGGGTGTGGTGGGTCCTGGCCTTTGCGGTCCCCTATTCCGGCTACTTCGCCTGGCGCTGGGACACCTTCGCGTGGGAGTGGCCCAACACCTGGTACGCCAAAAAGAAGAACTTCGACCCGACGAACTGGAATCAGCTCGGGTGGAAGCAGATGCGCGAGTACACCTGGAATTACGGCATCTTGTGGGTGACGCCGCTCATCGCGGTGGCGGTGACCGGGGTCTCCCGGTGGCGAAAGTGGGCGGTGCTGACGGTCCTGGTGCTGATGACCGCGGCGGCGGGGTGGGACGGAAAGCTGGTGCTCGGGTCGTACCAGATCGCCTTTTTGGCCACCTTGCCGCTCTTGATCGCGGCCCTGTTCGTTCCGAGCCGGCATGTCCCGCTTCTAGTGGGCGCCGCCTTGCTTGTAGGGCTGTTGTGCATCGTTCCCGGCCTCACCAACAACGAATACGAGAGCTTCACGCTCTCCCGACTCAAGGGTAAGGCGACCGGCTGGATCGGCTCGCACTGGAGTGCGATTCGGGTTGGAGTTCTCGCTGCCGGTGCCGCGATCATCGGCGCCCTGGCCTTCGGGCAGCCCGGCTGGCTGACGCGAGGGGTGTTGTGGTGCTGCTACAGCTTCGGACTTTTCTACACCATCCTCGCCACGGGCGATTGGATGAAGGCGTACCGCTGGTACAGCCTCACCAGCATCCCGCAGTTCGTGCTGCTGGCGGTTGGCGCAGTCACCCTCGGCGAGTTGCTTCCGGGTGCGCTCGATCGCCTGACCCGTCGCGTGCGCTTGGGCCCGATCTACGTGCTTGTGCCCGTGGTCGCGATCATGGTCGCGAACATCGGCTGGGCGTCCACGTTCGTGCTGCGTCCGGAGACGGCCCCACGCGACGTGCATCGCCGCGTTGAGTACATGCGTTGGGTCCAGAACCGGCTTGACCTCGACCGGCCAACGCTCCTGGACGTGGACATGGGCGCTCACCTGTGGTGGAGCGATTGGTTCATCGCCGACATCGCCGGTCTGGTGGACGTGCCGATGGCGCAGCACGACTACGAGAAGGCCTTCGTGAGGGAATACCTTTTCGAGGAGGTGCGTCCGAGTTTCGCGCACGCCCACGGCAGTTGGGCCGGCACGCTGAAGGTGGCGTCGCACCCGGAGTGGAAGGAGCAGTACCTGGAAATTCCGGGGTATCCGACCGGAAAACGCTCTCTCCACGTGGGAAATCACGTTCGCAAGGACCTGATCGCCACCGACCTTCTCACCACCGATGCCACCCGGCAGGTGCGCTTCGCCTCGGGCGTCCGCATGGAGCATTGGGCTCTCCCGGCGCCAGTCGTCGCCAAGAATGGCGAGCTCTTCGTGGAGACGTCATGGCGCAGCGCAAAGCGCGAGGGCGCGATTCGGGTGGTCCTTTTCCTGGCCAGAGAGGGCAAGGTCGCGTGGAGCGGGGAGGTCGCTCCTGGCTATGGATGGTATGAGGCCGATCGTTGGCAGGCGTGGGAGGAGGTCAAGGGCAACTGGAGCGTCGAGCTGCCGCGGTCGTTGGGCGAGGGTGAGTACCAGGTTGGGCTGGTCGTGCTCGACAGCAAGACCGGCGCGGTGCTCCCTGTCGAGGGGGCCGGACCCGGAGGTGCGCCGCTGTGGGGCGAGGACGACTTGGTGCCGGAGGCGGCGCCGGTGGTCCCCGTGATGGAGTCCGCCGCGGTCGCGCCGGCCGCAGGGCCCGCGGTGTACATGCAGGGCGAGGTTCTGCTGACCGAGACGGTGAGGATCGTCGGGAGCAAGGAGGCACTGGCAGAGGCCGATCGGGTCCTTGTCAGCGCCGTCACAGCGGCATCGGCCGGGGACTGTGAGTCCGGTCAGCGTCAATGGCGCAACGCCAAACGCCACGCGGTCCACACCGCGGAATGGAGGAAGGAGAACGAGACCGCGGGGCTGGGTGCCGTGGTCGCCTGTCTGGTCGCTCGGGCCACCGCGATGACCGATCAGGTAGCCGCTGCCGCGGTGTTGGCCGACGCGCGGTTCTTGTCCCCGAAGCACGCTGGCATCGCGGTCGTAGGGGTGCCGCTGGGCTTGGCGCTGGACGTCACCGGCGTGGCCGCGGCAGCCGAGCACGACTGGGAGGCCGCGTATGTGGCGTTCCGCGCGGCGCTCCAGGCCGATCCCAAACGAGCGCTCAGCCGCCGCCGGGCCGAGGATATGCGAGACCGGCGGCTGAAGATCGGGGACTACGACGCGAAGAAGGGCAGCAAGGACATCGACACGCAGCCCCTACCGGGTGTCATCCCCTTCCGCGGGTGATCCGAAAGTCGTCCCCGACGGCATCCACGAAGACGCAGGACTCCTGCAGCCGGCTCCACACCCGGTCGCCGAGGCGCTCGGCGAGGGTGGGCAGGGTGTTGGTGCTGAGCGAGTCGTTGTCCCGACGGGGCCGCGCCGCGCGCAGGGGGAAGTTGGTGGTCGCCAAGAGTGGCCCGGCGTGGGCGTTGTAGCGGCGGCTGACGATTTCATCGAGGATCGTCGTCTCGAAGTCCGAGCCGCGGCCCTTTCCCAGCTCGTCGATGGCGAGGCAGGGGACGTGCACGAGCGGCCCGAGCAGGCGTGCCTCCCCGATGTGGCGGTCGTACCCCTCGCGGATGTTGGCGACCAGATGGGAGAACTCCACGAACCGCACGCCGACGCCATAGCGGAAGGTGATTTCTCTGGCGGCTGCGGCGAGCAGGTGGGTTTTTCCGCGCCCGGGCTCGCCGCTGATCACCAGGCCCTGCTGGTCTCCCCGGCCGTGGAACGCGTCGAGCCAACGGCGGACGGCCACCCAAGTGGGTCGGGCCAATTCTGCCTTGAAGGACTCCATGGTGCACGAGGCATGCCGCGCCGGAAGCTGCACCGCGTCGAAGAGCGCGCAACGGTCGGGCACTTTCTGGCACCGACAGCGGTACACGCGCGTGACGCCCTCGACAGCCAGCGAGCGCCGGCCCTGGCCCTCGCAGAACGGGCACGGTGCCCCGGCTTTGGCCGTGGCGACGGCCAGACCCCCCGATTCGGCGACCGTATAGCCCTCAGTCCACTCCAAGCGCGCGCTCCTGCCAGATGTGGGTGGCGGTGAGGGTCGGATAACGCTGGCGGAGCCGATCGCGCGCGAAACACTCGCGCATCTGCTCCCATTCGGCCTCGTCGTACAGAGCGCGAGAATCGGCGAGGTCGCGGTCGGCCTCGGCGAGCAGCAGCTCCCGCGGACCGCGCTCCCAGGCCTCCTCGAAAAAACGCACGGCGCGCACGCACGCGTCGAGCGCTCGCCGTTCGGGGTCACTCGTGCTCAGGCCGGCGATCTCCGCCTCGGCGCGCCGAGAGAGCGCGTCAACCTCGGCGAAGTGAGGCTCGGCGGGAACCGAAGTCACGCGCGACGTACCCCCGGCGCGAACCCACGCCCCCGCGTGCTTTTGCTGTTTTTCGACCTCGGCTCGGCAGCTCCGCAGCGACAGCGGCGTGCGCACCCGCCGTGCCAATCGGTCCTTGGCCACGCGGTCGATCGCGCGGACGATTGCGCCCACACGGACTCCGCGCACGAGCCAATCGCGGAGCTGCCGGGCGTCCGCGCTGGACAAAAGCGGAGCGCCTCCCCGGGCGCACACCAGGTAGGCACGCACGGCCTCCGCGGCCTCCGCGAGCGCGCTCTCATCTGGTTCTGCCCGTCCGCCCACCAAACCCCCGCCCGCGCCGGTGCCTCACCCTTCGCGGATGCTGGCCCGGCGTATTATCCTCCGCCTCCCTCCTGTGAGCCCGATGCGTCGACTGTCTCTCTTGTGCGCCGTCTTTGCCCTGCTCGTCCCTTCTCCGGTCTTGGCCGGCGATGACGACAAGGACACGGCCGACGAAGCGGCCAAGAAGAAGGCGGAGAAGAAGAAGAAGGCCGCCGCCACCGACGACGATGACATCCCCATGGACGAGGGTCTGGGCGTCGACGAGAGCGACTTCAAGGAAGAGCCCCCGGAGACGACGCCCGCCCCCAAGCGGGTTGAAGACGAGGCTCCTGAAAAAGAAGAGGACGAGCTCGACTTCAACGACGACAATGTGGACGAGGACGACATCAAGTTCACGGAGGACGACGGCCAGGACTCGGTGAAGCCTCGCCAGCCGGGCGAAGACACCGCCCAGCTCTACCGGGACACCCAGAAGAAGTGCAAGGACATGACTCCCGACGAAGAGAGCCTCGTTTGGGAGGAATACGTGCGCAAGTACCCGAAAACGCTCTTCCTCAAACGCATCGAGGAGCGGCAGGACGAGCTCAGCGCCATCATGTTCGGCGATCGGGTTCCCGACAGCGACAAGGGGGATCGTAGCCTGGACGCCGTCCAGCGTGAACTGAACTTCGCGGTTCCGTTCTCATTGTCGTCCATCGACACGCGCTCGCGGATCTCGGGCGGCATCCAATGGGGCTTTCCCAGTTGGTTCGGCGGCAAGATCGACGCGGAGTATGCGTTCCTTCGGCAGATGAGCGCGCATCTGCTGCTCGGCCGAGATTTTGCCGGGGCGGTGATCCAGCCCGGCGTGAAGTACGCGCTCCTGAAGTCCTCCCGCACCGGGACGCTCCTGACCGGCGGCTTGGACATCAAGCTCAACGCAACGCCTACGTTCGTGGCCTTCCGGCCGATGATCGGGTTCGGGCAGCGCATTCGCGTCGGGAACGGGTTGGACCTCTCCGTTCAGGTCAGCGCCGACTTCGAGGCGCGCGACGATTCGGACATCCGCTGGAACGCCGGCCTGCACGGCGAGTACCGCCCGAACGAGGTGATCGGGCTTTTCTGGGAGTGGAGTTGGGATGCCAAGTACCTGGCGCATCCGGACGTGGAAGACAGCTTCCGCTTCTTCACCACGACCTTCGGCATCAAGTTCAACGCGCGCAAGCCCCAGACCGAACAAGGTGGCGGGCGCATCGATGCCGGCGTTGGCGCCGTCTACCCCTACGCAGCCAACTACTGGGGCTTCTACGCCGGCGGCGTCGACCTGCTGGCAGATTACTACCTGTAGGCCTACTCCACGCCCTCCCATAGGACGCCGAGCTCCGCAAGGCGCTCGCGGAGGGCGGTCAGTTGGTCGCGGGGGACCACACACTCCGTGGCCGACACCGATCGCCGAAGCATCGGGCCGGCGATGCGATCGCGACGGACGGCGTCCGCCACTTCGGCCGGCAGACGCACGAGCACGGCCTCGATCGCCAGGACCGGAGGCACGCCGGCCCCGGCCAGCACGATGGTCTCCAGATCACCCGGGAGGTCGCCCCCGTGGTACTCGCGCAGCCGGGTCAGGAGGAGCTGCGGGCTGGCCTGCGGGCGGAGCTCCGGCTCGTAAACCCACGCCTCGCCCTCCCTGCCGACCGGGCGGGCCACTCGCGCCAGCGTGACCCGGACGTCCAGGGGGTCCCAGCCGTCGGGCACGTAGAGCTTGCCGTGCATGGCGACGAAGCGTGCGCGCGGCTTTGTCGTGTAGTCGATCACCCTCCCCAGCTCTCCCGGCATCGCCACGCGAAGGCGTCCGCTTTCCTCTTCTACGATGTCCACGCCGGTCAGAATGGAGAGTCGGGTGGCGGAGCGCTGCCACTCGCGCACCTGATCTTGGAGGTTGGCGGGGACCCCAGTGCGGCTGTGCTCCGCGAGGTAGTCCAGGGTGTCGCGGTGACCGGCCGCCAGCTCCGCACTTATGCCTTCGCGGCTGAGGCGATGCCGCCGTAGCGCATCCCCCTCCACAAAGGGCGCGAGGCGCGCGAGCCGCCGGTAGTCCTCCAGACGCAGCTCGGCGACGTGACAAAGGACGTCCCCGTCGGGAGTCAGCATGAAGCCGCCCTGACCGCGAGGGCGCACGGTCGGCCGGCGGAACGCGACAACCGCTTCGTGGTCCCGAACGGTGTCGATCGCGCCGGCGCGATGGAGCACGTCGAGCGCCAAGCGCACGGCGGGCAGCTCCACGCGGTCAAAGCCGTCGTCGTTGAAGTACTCGCTTCGCGCTGGGTACCCGTCAGCAACGGGTGAGTAGAAGGCTTCCCGACCGGTGCCCTTGAGCAGCGCGATGAGCCAGGAGACAGGGGTCCACGCGTCAGTCGTCAGGCGAAGCACCAGCGTGGCGGCGGCCGTCGGCACCCCGCCCTGGAGGAGGACCGACACGTCGGCGAGCGGGCGCGGATGTGCCTCGGGGTAGCCGTGGAGCTTCCCGTTTCCCGGCCGTACCAGACCCGCGGCGCGCGCGAACCGGAGCGCCAGCGACCAACGGTGGTCGTCGTCGCCGAGTTGGCTGTACAGGCGACGCTCCACGTCACGGCGGATGCTGCCATCCTGCGTCAGCGCTGCTGGCATCGTTTCGAGTGCAGCCGCCACGACGACGGCGTCCCACTTGACCTCGGCGGGAGGGAAGCTGGGCGGTGATTCGTAGGTCTCGGCGGCAAGCGAGAAACCCAGCCCCCGCAGCCCGGGGTTCAGCCGACACGAACCGGCGTAGTGCTGAGGGTGCAGCCCCCCCTCCGTCCAGGAAGAGGCTCGTGGCAACAGCAGCGCACCGGCCCACAGCGGCCCGCCTTCTTTGGCGATTCGCTCGCGAAGGCGCTCCGGGATCGGCTCGCCCGGCTCGCCTACGAGCAGCAACAGGTCCATGAGGCCGCGTGCGGCCAGCGGCAACGCCTCGGCCGCGCCCGCCAGCGCCGCGGGATCGTCGGCCCGATCGGCAGACACCGTCATGGTGGCGCGGAAGGAGGGGTCGTAGGCGAGGACGAGGCGGCCTGGGGCCGGGGGCGCGGTAGACAAGGTGCCGGTTCTAACCGCGCCCGCGCTATTCCGCTTGGCCGAGGACGCGAACGTCGAGTCGGCCGACAACCGCGTCGCCGGCGCGGGTCCCCGCATCGTCGAAGTGTAGCGTGCCGTTGCCGAGGTACGCGGCGTTGGTCCAGGCGCCGCCGGTCTCCGGGGAGTTGTAGAGCAACATGGCTGTGGCCGCGACGCCGTCGATCGGAACGTCCGTGCCCGGAAGGGCGAGCGCCTCGTCGAACACGACGTACGGTGCAAGCCAGGTGTCCTCCGCGATGCGGCTGATGGTGAGCCAGAGGCCGCCGCCCTCTTCCGCCCAGCCGGCGGATGCGCCGCTCTCCAACGTCGCGTACTCGGTCCCATTGATCTCGAAGTAGGGCGCGGCAGCCCAGCCAGTGAACAGGTCGCCGTCCGGGTAGCTGCCCCATGTCGTGGCGAAGTCGACCGTGACCACGCCGATGTCGGTCCAGCACAGCTCGCCGCGGAGGGCCGGGGAATCGAACCGACCGCCGAGGCTGGCGTCCACGTCGTTGGCACGCTGACGCACCAGCGCGCGCAACGACGCGATGCCGTCGCGCTGGGTCGCGTCGTCGACTGGCCCGACGAGCTCCGCCCATGCGTCGATCTGCGCTATCCGGGCGTCCTCGTTCCACACCTCGTCGAGTTGCCGTTCCATCTCGGCCAGGAAGCGTTCGCGGCCTTCAGTGTGCTGAATCAATCGGTTGGCCAATGTACTCGAGGTCGCGACCCACAGCGGCGAGGCCGCGCCGAACGGAGTGCGGGAATCCCATACCGAATCAGGGCCGCTGGCGATGAAGCGGAGCCGACCATCGGCGCCGCTGGCGTAGACGTAGAAGTTGTTGGTATTGCCGTTGTACCCATCCCAATGACCCGCCAGCGACTCCGCGACCCAGAAGGTGACGTATCGATCGAGGTCGACCAGCTCATCGAGCGCGGCCAGGAGTCCGTCGTCATCGGTCAGGAGTGCGTCGCTCACGGCGGCGAGCTCCGCCCCGTCGGCGCCGACGCTTTCGGCTTCGAAGGTTGCGAGCCAACCCTCACGGAAGTCGCTCAAGGTTCCTTCGTAGAGGGCGCGCGGGAGGACGCCCTCATCGCGAGCCACCAATAGTTCGTCGATCGCCTCTGTCTGCGCGTACACACCGAGGTCCTCGCCGTTGACGGTGACATGGGCCAGGGCACACCGGGGGGCCACGAGCCCCGCGTCCGAGAAGAACTGATGCGCCAGGCAGGTGCGCAGTCGGCTCGGATCCTGCCGTCCGTTGTTGAGCACGAGCTTTTCCAGGCCGTGGTAGGTCGCGCCGGGTACCACGTGGTCCACAGAGACGCGCAGGCTCGGTCGGTCGGCGGTGACCGACCCGAGCAGCCCCTTTTTACGGACGCCCACCGGTCCCAGGGCTTCCCCGTCGATCTCCACCTCGGCTTCGAACCAGGTGTAGGGGCTCCCCCACGGGCCGTCCATGCACCCTTCGTCGAAGAGCTCGTAGAAGTTGCGCTCCTGCACCCGCAGCGATGCCCAGTCCGCATCCGCCAGGGTCACCACGACCTCGTGGAGCACGGCGATGTCGTAGACGGCGTCGGCTTCCGCGCCGCCGGGAAACTCGCCGGTGTCGGGCGACTCAGTCGAGGTGTCGGCTGGGGACGGCGGCGCGGGGCTGACGCACCCAACCAGAATCAAGAGCATTGGCGAGCGCTATCGCCGTTGCTGCTCACTCGCCCGCCTGACTGCGGGCCACCACGTCGCGCAGTCCCAGACCCTCGAGCGCGAGGAAGGCAGCGCCCAGCACGATGGTGAAGGCGAATTGGGTCAGGTGAAGGAGGATCGCGAACGGTGCGGCTGCTTCCGGAGTGGCCCCGAGCAACTGCAGCGCAGTGGAGCAAGCCGCTTCAAAGCCGCCGAAGAAGCCGGGGGTGGGCAGCACGGCCATCCCCGAAAGCGTGGCCGTCCACGTGGCGAGGGCCGCGCCGAAGTCGGTGGGGACTCCCGGTGTCGCGACAAGCTGCACCTGCACGGCAACCAGGGTGACCAACCAGATCAGCGCGCTGAGGAGCAGAGCTTGCGCCGCAGCGGCCGGCCGCGCTGAAAGGGCCACCAGAGCGGCGTGGAAGCGCTCCAAAAGGGGGCGAAGGCGTGAGCCGCCGGGGAGCCGTTCAGCGATGCTCAAGAGGCGCGGACCGGCAAACATCATCGCCAACAGGCCGACGGTCCCGACCGCTGCGACCGTACCAGCGGCTCGCTGCGCCAGCGCGAGGATGTCGACGCCGCCGACCTCGACCTGGGTGGCCATCGGCACAAACCAGCTCGTCCCGAGGATCATCAGCAAGAGCATGACGACGTCGAGAATCCGTTCGACGACGACCACGGCCAGCGAGTCGCCGAAGGGTACGCCCCGCTGCTCCCGGACCAGGTAGGGGCGCACCAGCTCGCCCAGGCGGAACGGAAAAACGTGGAGGGCCAGATAACCTATGGACAACGCCGAGAAGCTGGCTCGATAATCAATCGGGTTTGGCAACAGGATGCGGAAACGCTGCGCCCGCATCGTGTGCGCCAACAGATACAGCCCCCAGATCGGACCGATGAAGCTCCAGCGGAACTGGGCGACCCCCGCCATCGCCTCGGCGAGGTCCACGCCCCAGAGCACCCAGGCCAGGCACACGACGGTCAGGGCGATGACCGCGGCGAGGCGCAGGCGCACGGTCAGTCCGTCCGCGGCCGCAAGAGCTGCAAGCCGATCACGTCATTGGCGAGGCGCTGATCTCCGCCGATGCCGTACAGTTGCGGCGGGTCGGGCTGGGTCACGTTGGAACGGAAAAGCAGGTCCCAGACTGGCAAGGCGTTGGCGTAGTTGCCGTCGCGGAGGACGCCGTCCCGTGTGTGATGCCAGCTGTGGAACAGCGGGTTGTTGAAGACATACAATAGCGCCCGACAGACGGGGTTTTTATACGGAAACTCCACGTGCATGTGGGAGAACGCGTCCGCGATGATGCCCACGGAGATCGCGACGGGAAGCACCCACGCGGCAAAGGCGGAGACGTCGAAGAGCACGCCGAACAGCAACACGGGGACCGCCGTCAATTGCAGGAAGTCGACCAGATGCATGCGGAGGCCCGCCGTTGCGTCAATGTGCTCGGTGCTGTGATGCACTCGGTGGAAGCTCCACAAGACGGGGATGCGGTGATGGGCCCGGTGCAGCCAGTATTTGCTGAAGTCGAGGAGCACGAAGGTGAAGAGGAACTGGAGCGCAGGCGCGTCGATTGCCCCGAGCGCGATGACTCCGGACAGGCCCGGATTGCCACCTTGGGCGAGGCGCACGCCAAGCATCGTGAGGCCAAGCCGGAGCGGAAACAACACCGCCCCTGTCGCGACGTTGATCAGAGCATCCCGCGAAAACAGCGCCAGCGCCTTCCCGCCGCGAGGCCACAAGGCGCCGAGCGTCAGCCCGACGACGAGCACGATGGCCTGGACGACGGTCGTCATCGGCATCAGCGCACCCCGCTCCAGACCTGGCAGGCCGCCCGACAGGTGTCCAGGTCAGGGACGAGCGCGAGGCGGATGTACGGGTCGCCCGCATCGGTCACCGCAAACGCAGAGCCGGGGTTGGTCATGATCCCCGCGTCGAGGAGCCGTTCGGCGTAGCGCTGGCCGTTGTAGCCACTCGGGGCGCGCACCCACAGGTAGAAGCTGGCCTCGCTGGCGACGATCTGCAGACCGTGCCCGGTGAGGAACCCTGCCAGCAGGTCGCGTTTGGCCCGGAAAAGCCCGCGGCGCTCCTCGGCGTGGTCGTCGTCGGCCCAGGCGGTGGCCGCCGCGGCATTCACAAAATCTTGAGGAGCAAGGCCTGGATTGGTGCGAAGCTCGCGGAGCTTCTTCATCCAGCGGGCGTCACCGGCGATCATCCCGGTCCGGTAGCCAGTCATCCCGCTGCGCTTGGACAACGAAAAGATGGCGATCACGCCTTCGCTAGCGACCTCGAGGATGCTCGGCGGCGGCTCGTCGAACCAGGTGTCGGCGTAGCACTCGTCGGAGGCCAGGAGGATGTCGTGTTCGCGGCACAGCTCCCACGTTCGGCGCAGGTCGTCGCGCGAAAGCACAGCGCCGCTGGGGTTGTGGGGCGAGTTGATCCACAGAAGTCGCGTGCGGCGCAACAACTCCGTCGGTAGGTCCCACGGGCGCTGACGGAAGTCGCCGTCGAGCCGCTGCGGTACCGGCTCCCCGCCGGCGAGCACGGCGCCCCGGTAGTACACGCTGTAGCCGGGGTCGGGAAAGACCACCGCCCGGTCGGACGCGTCGGGATCGATCACCAGCAGCGGCAGATGGAACACGGCCTCTTTGCTCCCGGAGCTCGGCAAGACCTGGGTCGCGGGGTCGAGTACCACGCCGAATCGGCGCGCAGCCCACCCGGCAAATGCCTCGCGCACGTCTTTTCCGCCCAGCACCGTGGGGTACCGACAGTTGTCCGGAATCGCGGGGCCCACGCGCGCGCGGATGAAGGCCGGCGTCGGCTCTGTCGGGTCGCCCGTACCGAAGTCGTAGACGGGCCGGCCCGCAGCCAGCAGGGCGTCGCGCTTCTGGTCCAGGATCACGGTCGGGTACGTCGGGAGCGCGGCGAGACGCGGATTCAGTCGCACGCCGGCAGCGTAGCCGGATCGCCGGCACGATGCGGTTGCGGCCGTTCCCCCTGCGGTATGATATCCGCGATGATGCGCGCCTTTGTCGTCGCGGCCACGCTTGTGTGGCTGCCTGCCTGCTCATTCGATGCCGCCCCCGCTCCCGGGAACACGACGGTGGTGGTGTTCGACGTCCCCAAGGGCTCCAGCGCCCGGGGCATCGGCGACGAACTGGCCGGGGCGGGGCTGGTCACGAGCGCCTCGAACTGGGAGTGGTTCCTGCGCCTCGGTGCGGATGGTTCGTGCTTGAAGGCAGGAAAACACCGTGCCACACCGGGCATGAATGCTGGAGAACTGCTCGCGGCGTTGTGCGGGCCGCCGGTGCCCGACGATGTGCCGTTCACGGTGGTCGAAGGCTGGCGCGCCAAGGACATCGACGCGGCGCTGGTCGAGAAAGGTCTCGTAAAACCCGGCGAATACTTGGAGGCCTCGCAACGAGGCAGTGACTACCGCGCTGGGTATGCGCTCCCGGCTGGTGGCCTGGAAGGCTTCCTGTACCCAGAAACCTACCTCGTCTCACCCGGAGACTTCACCGCCAAAGCTTTTGTCCAACGCCAACTCGACCTCCTGGGCGAGCGATTCGCGAACACGGCGGACACTGGCCCTCGTTCGCTGGAGCAGGTGGTCATCGTGGCGAGCATGATCGAGCGGGAGGAGCCCAGCCCCGCCAATCGCGCCCTCGTCGCCGGGATCATGTGGAAACGCCTAGACGCGAAGTGGAACCTGGGTATCGACGCGACCTCGCGCTACACGCTGGCCGACTGGAACGACGAAAAAGCGTTTCTGAAGCAGCTCTTTGATCCTGCAGAGCCATACAACACCCGGCTTCGTCCTGGCCTCCCGCCCACCGCGATCGGCAGTCCAGGCCAGCGTTCGCTTGACGCCGCGCTGCATCCCGAGACCACCGAGTATTGGTACTACTTGCACGACGCCACCGGCACCATCCATCCGTCCAAGAACGCCGCCGAACACGACCGACTCAAGAGGAAGTACCTATGAACTACTGGTTGGCGAAGTCGGAACCCGATGTGTACTCCTGGGCAAATTTCGTGGTTGAGCGCCAGACCGCGTGGACCGGTGTTCGCAGCGCCGAAGCGCGGAACAACCTCCGCTCGATGAAGGTCGGCGATCGGGTGGCCTGGTACCACTCCAACTTGGGCAAGGAGGTCGTTGGCGTCGCGACGGTAGTGCGTGAGTCATACGAAGACCCTACGGCAGAAGGTGATCCTCGCTGGTTGTGCGTGGACCTTGCACCGGTGGCCGCGCTCCCCAAGCCGGTCAGCCTCGCTCAGTTCCGCGCCGATCCGGTGCTGGCGGAGTCCAAGCTGGTCAAGCAGGGCAGGGTCAGCGTGATCCCGCTGGCGGCCGAGCAGTGGGCGCGGATGTGCAAGTTGGGCGAGTTCCAAGGATAGTTTTGGGGAAGACGGGGGGTCGCCCCTGGTGGACGGCGCCGCTCCCTCCCAGTCGCCCAACGTTCGCTGGAACCGCGCTGCGCCCGCGCTGTCGGAGCCAGCGGAGGTTTTCCATGCTCGTTCTACTCTCACTCGCTTCTGCCCTGGCCCAGTCCACCGACGTCGTTCCGGAGACGGCCGCGCCGCGTCAGGTTTTTCAGGCGGTCACCATCGTCGAGTACGAGGGGGTAGGGGTCGATGGCAGGCGGGATGGCCCCGGCGTCGCGTACGCCATCGAGCCGAAGCGGGGCACCCACCCGTCCCTGATCGTGCTGCGCGCGAACTTCGACGACGAGATGGAGAGCAGTGTCGGGCGGATGCGGTAGCGCTCGCTAGAGTGCCTGCGGATCGTCCGCGCCCGGCTTGGGCGTCGACCGCAGGATCATCATGATGATCCCGCCGAGCAGTCCCAGCGCCAGGAGGCCCGGGACCAGGACCATCGGATGGGTCGGCTGGTAGGTCATCCGGTGGAAGACCAGTGCGCCGAGGCCGGGATTCGGCTGCGCGGCGTCGTTGAGCTTCAGCGCCTTGAGGGCGGCGCGGGCGGTGTCACCGAGCGCGGTGTCGTGGCCGTCGGCGCCGCTCGTCCAGATCACTTCCGTCCCGGTGGAGGTGTCGACCCCGCCTGCCCACAAGCCCGTGTTGGCGTGGACGAGGATGGCGACATCGCCTTGCCCGCGAACCACCATCTCAGCGGGGGGGAGCTTCTCGGCCGCCTTGCCGAACAGCTGCTGGCCGAAGAGGACGGCTTCATCGGCGAAGCTGAATTCGTCCACGACGACGGCGTTGCCGCCCTCGCCGCACAGCAGGAGCACATCGGCTACCCCTCCGACGTAGGGGTGGATGGCGGCCGTGCAGAGGCGACTGTCCTTGGCGCCCGTCTTGCCGTAGAGCGCGGTGACCTCCGTGGCTTCGGCGTCCAACGGCAGGCGCCAGCCGCTGGGCAACACCAGCTCCCCGGCGTCGTCGCTCAAGGTCTCCGTGGCGCCCAGCGCGGCCGGGGGGGACGTGACCTCCAGCTGGGTCAGCAACTGGTCGAGCTGCTTGGCGGCGCGCTCGGAGCCTTGGGAGGGGGCGATCGTCCACACCTGAGCCGTGAGCCCGCGCGTGGCGAAGGCCGCGGCGTGACAGACGCCCTTTAGCCCACCCCGTGCGGTGAAGGTAAGGGTTGCCCGGACCCGCTTCTGTCCAGCGACCTCCTCGACGTTGACGGACGTGACGGCCACGTCGGCCCCGCCCTCCTCGCTCTCGATCAAGGCCTTCCACTCAGCGGTGAGTCCCTTTGCGACCTCATCGTCGAGCACCAGTTGGTAGGAGGTCGACCAGGCGCGGCCGAAAACGGCAGAGTCGGCGGTGCGTCCCTTCCAGTCCCAGTCGGACCAGCGCGCCATGTGCCAGCCGGGCGCGGTGAGCGTGAAGCCGGACTGGGGCATCGAGAACTTCCCATCGGCGGGCTGGTCGGTCTCACCAGCGGTGGCGATGGAGACGAAGAAAGCGAGTGGCAGCATCCTGGACCCCTTGGCGCCGCGCCTTTAGTACGACGTGTTCTCCGCGAGCACATGGGTTCACTGGGTCCTGACATTGAAGGCATCCGAGCGCCCGGCGCCCATCGGTTGTGGCCGGCGTTCGCGCTGGCGCTCGCTTCTGTGGTGGGCTGCGTTTCCCCGCCTGAGCGCAGCCGGGTCGTGGTGGTGGGCATGGATGGGCTGGAGTACTCGGCGCTTCACCGGTACGCGCGCACCTTGCCGAATCTGAGTGCCCTTCTCGAGGCGGGGGCGCACGCCGAGGTGGAGGTGACCAGCCCGATCATGTCGCCGATTCTCTGGACGACGATCGCGTCGGGGTACCCGGCGGAGGTGCACGGCATCGGAGGGTGGACCAACGGTCGGGGCAAATCCTTCACCGGCGCGGATGTCCAGGTCGAGCGGGTGTGGGACGCGCTGACGGAACAGGGCCGTTCGAGCGTCCTGGCGGGATGGCTGATGACCTGGCCGGCCCCGATCATCGACGGACAGGCCCTTTCCGACCGATTCGTGTGGGCCTACCCCATGTCGCGTCGCACCGACCAACCGGCCGTCGACGAACAGCTAAAGGTCACGACGTTTCCCGATTCGCTCGGTCCCATCGCAGCTGGCCTGCTCCCTGACGCGGCGTGGCTGGCGGCCTCTCCGCTCGGCTACCAGGTCGCTGAGTACGGCGCTCCCTCTCATCCGCTGCGCCGGGACGAGCTTCATGTCCGCGTGTTCGAACGGCTCTGGCCGGAAACCGACGCGGACTTCGGGTGTGTGTACGTCAACGGGGCCGACCAGGTGAGCCACGCCTACTGGCCGTTCCAGGACCCGGAGACCCAGCGGGTGATTCGTCAGGACCCCACCGCACACAAGCGGGCGGTGGACGGCCTGCTGCGCCGTCATCCAACGCGGGCGATGCCGCCATGGGGGGAAAAAGGGCTCACCGGCGACGAGCTGGGCGAGGCCGGGCGATGGGTCCCGGACTACTACAAATACCTCGACAGTGTGCTGGGGCGAATCCAGGCGGTCGTCGATGACGACACCACGCTCATCGTCGTGAGCGACCATGGCTTCAAGGTGTCAGGCAGCCAGCCGCTCATCGGAGGCCAGCACCGCGGGACTGCGGTCTTCGCCGCGGTCGGTGGCCGGACAAAGCCGGGCGCCACCGCGAAGATGCACGTCTACGACGTCGCGCCCACCCTGTACGCGCTGCTCGGCGTACCAGCCGGCGCGGACATGCCTGGCCACGCGCGCGACGACCTCTTCGACCTCGGATTCGTCGCTCCGGTGCCAACCCGGACGCTGGAGCGCGGCGCCATCGAGGTCGGTGAGGGCGAGTCCGCAGGCGACGCGGCGCTGAGGGACCAACTGGAGGCCCTTGGCTACCTCGACGAAGAGGGCAGGCCAAACGCCGCGATTGGCGAGAGCCGCAGCAAGACCATCGTTGTTGCCCCCGAGGGCAGCCCGCCCGCGACGACGCCCTGACGGCGGCATAGGCTCCCGCCGTGCACTCGCTCGACCCCCGCGTCGTCACCCTTTGGCGCTTTGAGGCGCTGACCGCGGTCGTGACCTCGTGGTTGCCGATCTACGCCGGGCTGGGTTGGGTTCTGGGCACGCAGGTTGGCTTCGTTGCTGCCGTAGCCGGAATCGCCTCGTTGGCGCTGTTCCTGGTGCTTCGGGCGCTGATATGGCCGGCGCTCGCGTTCCGCAATTTTCGCTATGAGGTGCGCGCGCACGAGCTGATCGTCGAGCAGGGCGTGCTCTTCCGACAGACGATTTCGGTGCCGCGTGACCGCATTCAGCACGTCGACACCCGGCAGGCGTTCTGGGAGCGCTGGCTCGATGTGTCGCGATTGCTTGTATACACGGGCGCGGGGCTGTCGGCGGACGCGTCTTTGCCGGGACTCGACGCCGAGGAGGCCGTGCGCCTGCGTGACCAGCTCGCGCGCGCCGGCCGCGATGTTGACGATGGGGTCTGACGAATCCGTCCCATGGCGCCGGCTGCACCCGGCCTCCCTCCTGGTCAATCTCATCCCGACGGCGTGGCGCACGTTGCAGCGGGTGTGGCCGCTTTTGTTGGCGATGGTCTTCTCCAAGAGCATCACCGGGCTGGTGGATCTGATCCTGGTGGCCAGCTTCTTCGCGCTCGCCGCGGTGCGAACGGTCCTGCACTTCGCCACCTTGCGCTATCGTTTTGCGCACGGGAGGCTGGAGATCCAGCAAGGACTCATCTCGCGGGTCGAGCAAGCACTCGACCCAGCGCGAATCCAGAACGTGTCGCTGGAGCAGAACGTCTTCCATCGGATGGCCGGCCTGGTGGAGTTGCGGATCGAAATGGCGGGCGCGGGCTCAGCGCCCGTCGACGGCATGCTGTCGGCGCTTTCGATCCCGGAGGCCGAGGCGCTGCGTAAGGCCCTCGGGCGCACCGGCGCGGCCGTCGATGCCCAAGCGGCCGACGTCGATGTGATCGACGCCGTCGGGCTTCTGGAGGTGGTTGGCTACGGCGTGTCAGCGGGTCGGGTCGGCGCGGCGGTGGTGGCGATCGGCTTGTTCCTCGACGTCGCGAACCAGGTGTCGCCCGGCGCCTTGCCGGTACAGAACCTCGGGCGGCACAGCTGGGCGGGACTGATGCTCGTCGCGCTCGCGGGTGGCTACACGCTCAGCGCGGGGGGCGCGATCCTGCGTTTCTACCGGTTCCGGTGGTGGCAATCCGGAGGGGATTTCCATTTCGAAAGCGGTCTTTTGACCCGCCGCCGCATGGACATTCCGATTCGCAAGCTCCAGTTGGTCCAGATTACCGAGCCGATCGTCCGCCGGGCCATGGGTTTCGCGACCATGCTCTTTGAGACCGCTGCCGCCGCGGTTCCAGAGGCGGGCGGCTCGGCGGAGGCGCTGGTTCCGATGGTCGCGCGGGAGGATGTGGTCAGCCGGGTGCGCGCCGCATTTCCGCGGCTGGACACGCCCATCGACGGCGACTTACTTCCCTGCGCGCCCCGGGCCGTCGGCAGGGCGGTGCTTCGCGGGGTCCTGGGCTGGTTGGGACCGGCGGCGGGCGCGGCGTTCTGGTTCGGTACGCCGTGGGCGTGGCTGCTCCTGGGCCTCGGTGGCGGGATGGGAATGTTGGATGCGCGACGGCAGGGATGGCGCGTCACGGAACGATTCATTGTGGTTCGACGGGGGTTCTTGTCGAGGGACACCTGGGTCTTGCCGAGAGAAAAGGTGCAATCTGTGCACTGGGTCCAGGGCCCGATCGCGCGGGCCGCCGGGTTGGCCAGGCTGGTGGTGTGGTTTCCCGGCGGTCGCCTCCCACTCCCCGAGATCGGCGAGGTCGAAGCCCGCGCGCTTTTCGCCTCGCTGCGACCGACGGGGTAGCTTCCGCCATGGCCGACCCCTACGGATACGTCGAAACGGCGCCTGCGGCCGATCTCCCATCCCGCGTGATGTGGAACGGCATCATCGCAACGGTCTGCGCGGCCATGGGCATGTGCGCGTGCTACATCCCGTACTTCATCGGCGCGTTCCTTGGCCTATACGCAGCCTGGAACGCCAATAAAGTCCTTCAAACGGCCACCGATGAACGCGACCGGGCGATGGCGACCGCGGGACTTGTCTCGGGACTGGTGGGCGGGCTCATTTGTTGTGCGTGGTGCTGCTTCGTCCTGCTCTACGCGTTCTTCATCCTGGCCTACATCGTGGTCATTTTCCTGGCCATCGGCGGCGCGGCGCTGTCCCAGTAAGCCTCACTCGCTGCCGATCAGCCACCGCACGAAGAACACGCTGGCCAACATGCCGCTGATGTCGCTCGCGAGCCCTGTCGCGACTGCATGGCGGTAGCGACGCACGCCCACCGCGCCGAAGTAGACCGCGAGCACGTAGAAGGTCGTCTCAGTCGTGCCTTGCATCGTGCCGGCGACGTTGGCGATGAAGCTGTCTGGCCCGTAGGTCTTGGTCAGCTCCGCCGTGAGCGCGTAGGCCCCCGAGCCCGACAGGGGCCGCAGCAAGGCGAGCGGCAGCACCTCGGGGGGCATCCCCACCGCCTCGGCGATCGGCGCCAGGCCCCGTACGAAGAGCTCCATGCCCCCGCTCC
Source organism: Deltaproteobacteria bacterium (assembly GCA_947490345.1). Classification (GTDB taxonomy): domain Bacteria; phylum Myxococcota_A; class UBA796; order UBA796; family SXON01; genus SXON01. Next base: position 13,085 of record CANLGL010000004.1, on the reverse strand, counting down.
ACCGGAACATGGCGACCGCCACCAGGATCGCGACGACGTACGGCAGGATGCGCGTTGCGGAGGCGAACCCGTCGCGCGCGCCCTCGATGAAGACCTCGTAGACCTTCACCTTGCGGATGGCGCCGAAGGCCACCATGCCTGCGATCAGCCCGGGAACGATCCAGTCGCCGGCGACCGGGTTCATCTTCACTGCCACCATCAGCGCCGCCATGGCGCCGACGGCTCCCAGGAGCGGGACCAACTCGAACGCGCGGACCGGCTCGCGCTCCACGGGCTCAGTCGGGTTCGGGCTCACCAGACGGGAAAAAGCCTTGGCAGCGAGGACGGCGATGACCGTGTTCACGAAGCTGGCGGCGAGCGTCGTCGGGAAGATCGCCGCGGGGTCGTGGCCGCCGGCTGCGGCCCGAACCGCCATCACGCCGGTCGGGAGTACGGCGACGCCCGACGTGTTGATCGCGAGAAAAAGAACCATGGCATTGGTGGCCGTGCCCTTTTCTTTGTTGAGCTTGTCGAGCTCTTCCATCGCCCGGATGCCGAAGGGGGTGGCGGCGTTGCCGAGCCCCAGCACGTTCGCCGCGATGTTCATCACGATCGCGCCCATCGCGGGGTGGCGAGCCGGCACGTCGGGAAACAGCAGGGCGAGGACCGGTCGGATGGCTTTGGCGACCATGTCGAGCCCGCCGGCGGCCTCGACGACCTTCATCAGGCCGAGGAAAAGCGTCATGGCGCCGACCAGATCCAGGACCAGGGTCATGGAGTTCTTCGCGGACAGCAGCGCTTGCGTCGACACCAATTTCATCGCGTACTGGTCGTCGAAGCGCACCCGCGCGGGCCCGTCCTTGGCGAGCGTTTGGAGCGTCGCGACCGTTCGCTCCAGGCCTCCTTCGGTTTGCTTCTCAACCTTGAGCACCTTGGCGGGCCACCGGGTCCCCCCGACCTCGATCATCGCGGTACCGCCCACGTTGACGACCGCCGAGGCCGGCCCGGTCGAGCCCTTGATGACCACGGTCGCCTCGACGCCGCGGACCGTTCCCTCGTGCGCCGGCGAGCCGGTGAACGCGGCGAAGCCGAAGCTCAAGAGCACGATCGCCGTGAAGACGATGTTCATGTGGCCCTCTAGCGGGTTGACTTGTCAAGAGCGAGGCCGAAGGTCAGCATTCGTTGCTGAGAGTGGCCAACGCGCCGCAGGGGCATACCTTGTCGGAGTGAAGCGCCTCTTGCAGGACTGGGCTCTGGCCATCGGCGTGGCGCTTGCTCTCATCGCCGGCGCCTCGCTGTTCGATGGGTTGGGCAAGCCCTCCGGGGCGGCGCCCGCCTTTGCGCTGGCCAACGTTGCGGGGGGGACCACGTCCCTCGAAGAGCTGAAGGGGTCCGTGGTGGTGGTGAACTTCTGGGGAAGTTGGTGCGCCCCCTGTCGCGCGGAGATTCCCGAGATCAACAGATGGGCCGAAGCACATCCTGATGTGCGTGTTCTGGGCCTGGCGGTGAATTCGGGTTCCGGCGGGACGCTTGAGACGGCCGCCCGCCGTTTAGGAATTCGTTACGACGTGCTGGAGACGACCTCCGATGTGGTCTCCAGCTGGGGCGTGACGGTTTTCCCGACCACCTTTGTCATCGACAAAGAAGGCAACATCAAGGGCGTCAAGAGCGGGACGCTCACCGAATCGGAGCTGGAATCGCTGGTGCGGAAGGCTCGCTGAGCGGTCAAGCGGGGATGCGCAGGCTCGCCGGCAGGTCCGCTGGCCGCTTCCGTGCGGATTCGAACACGACCTGCATGGAGTAGACCCACCATGAGGGCGGCCGGACCGGACGCTTCGTGGCACGCGCGATCGCCCGCTCTCGCTTTCGGAGCGGCTCCCATCCAGCCACCGCCGCGGTACGCAGACCGACCGGCGGCCCCGCGACGAGCAGGGTGGCGATGCTTCCGTAGTCGATGGAGGACGCTTCGCAGGGCAGCGTCGTCCAGTGGACCGCTAGCCGGCAACCGTAGCCCGGGTGGCGGCCATCGCTGGTGATGAGGACGCTCTGGAAACCGCGGCTCTCGGCCATGGTCAGCGACCAGGCCACGTTCTGGTCGGTGTGCATCGCGTCGCGCTCCCGGAGGATCTTCTCGCCGGGTACCCCGAAGTGCTCGAGCGCAATCGCGATGGCGTCGGCCTCGACAAACGCGTTGGCCACGGCGCTCCCTGACGTGATCACATAGGAATACGCGCCCTGGTGGTACAGGCGTGCCGCCCAAGCCGCTCGTCGCCACTGGCAGTCGGAGACGCCTCCGTCGTCCTCCGATGGGCAACCGAGGACGACGGCTACGTCAGCGGCCGCTGCCGCGGTCATGAACAGAAAGGGCCACATGGGGGAAGGGTACGCTGCTAGTCGGGGACTCGCCACCACGCGGCGATGTCGTTGTGGGCCACCGGTGCACCGAGGCGGACGCGCAGCCGCCGGTCGAGCTCGCTGGTCTGGGCGTCGTGGGTCCGACTCCCGGGCCTGGCGTCGCGATAGAATAGCAGCACGTACCGGAACTCCCCGGTGTCTTCGGGGCTGAAGCGCTCGGCATACCCGAGAGGAGCGACCCCCGGCAGGTGGCCGCCAAGGCCGAGGCTCGTCGGCTGGTCGAACCAGGCGGTGTAGCCGAGGTGGATCGCGTGCACGTCGCCGGTGGGCAGGATCAGAACCGGGAACTCTCCAGGGTTTTCCTTCAGCTCGGCCACCTCGGGGGGCGGCCGGACGCCCTGTCGAGGGAGCGGACGCGTCAGGGTGCCTCCGCGCAAGAGCGACGCCGACTCGACGAAACAACCGAGCACCAAGAGCGCCAGCAGGCGGGGGCGGAGGCTGCTTACCACCACAACGAGGATGAACGCCGGAATCGCCACCGTCAACCACCGGTAGGACCACCAGAACCGTCCCATTCCGGGTAGCCCGTTGAGGAGCGCCTGCGGCATCCACACCTGGACCGCCAGCGGTGCCCCGTGCGCGCCGACCAGCGCGGGGCCTAACGACAGCACAACCGCTGAAACCACGATGCCGCCGAGCCAGCGGAGGGGTCCGGCACCGCGAAGCACCGCCCACGCCCCGCCCGGAAGCAGCAACAACGGCACGGCCTGTGCCGCGAAGGCCGGCTCGACTCCCCCCAGCGGCCAGAACAGGCCCTCCGGCACCGGTACGCTTCCTGCAGCCTGCGAGAGCAGGGTGTTCTCGCCCGCTCGCTTCGGACCTCCATGCGCGAGCGCCCAGAGCACGGGCGCCAGAAACGGCCCGGCCACCACGAGCGAGGTCACGCCGAGCTTCAAGACCCCCTCGGCCGCCGCACGGGAACGATGACCCGCCAGCCACGCAAGCGTGATCAAGAGGAGGAAGTAGCCGTAGAACCAATAGACCGCCGCGGCGACTCCCAGCCAGACCCCGGCGCGCATCGGACGCTGATCCCGCGCGACGAGCTCCGCCAGGAACAGCGCCACCGGCCCCCAGAAGGCCTGCTCAATCCGGCCGTTCACCATCTCGACGAACGCGAAGTGACTGCCACCGGCCAGGGCGGCGGCGGCGAGAGTCTCCAGAGCTGCCGCCCCGAGCCGACGCGCGGCGGCCGCACACGCCACGGCGTTGACCGCGGCGGCCGCGAAGGCGGCGAGGTTCAGGGCGGCGTGGGGCGGGAACAGTTGCCAGAGCGGCCAGATCAACAGCTCGGCGAGCACGTTCCAGACCAGGAGGGTGACGTCCTGGCCCGCGGGCCAGAAAGAACCCCTCGCCACAAATGGATTCGCCCCGGTGAGCAAGGCGTCGCCGACCTGTTTGGGCCACCACAGCCCGGCCTGCACATCCGCGTATCCGAGGGGTACGATGCTGTGCGTGGACCAGGTCAGCGCCGCCGGCCAGGTTGCCGCCAACGCGGCCGCCAGCCCGACCAGCGCGGCGGGCAGCGCCCACTTCACATGGTCACCATCGAAACGGGGTTCCACCAGCGACGAACGAGCGTGGGCGTCAACTCGCCGTTGCGGACCATCCGGGCCGCCACCTGCGCGGTTTTTAGCAGCGTGGCTGCGTGGGCGGCCAGCACCAGTGGACGCGGTTTCCCACGCGCGAACCCCGACCTGGCGAGCAGCTCGGTGATGCGTCGGGGCACGACGCCGCTGGCCTGGAGCACGTACAGCGCAATCCACCAGGTGTCGTCGGGCTCTCGGGGCCAGCTCAGCTCCACCCGGTACTGCGAAAACGTCTTGCGCGCGGTGCCCTCCACTTCGGCCGGGTCGAGGGTTCCGCTCGACAGCAGGTCCTCGACCATTTGGCTGCCGGGGAAGTGGGTGAGCGAAAAGAGGTACAGATCCCAGGGGCGAGGAAGTTGTTGGAAGAACTCGAATAGTTCGCGCTTCTGCTCGTCGGTCACGCCCGGAATATCGACCATCGTGAGGTAGCGGATGCGGATGCCGTGGCGGGTGAGGCGCTCCACCGCCGCCGCGGTTGTCGCCCGGTCCGCCCGCCGCGACAGCTGCTCACGGTTGACCGCTTCCGTGCTTTGAATGCCCATGTGCACCCACTGGCCGCCGGCCTTGGCCATCAGCGACGCATATTCTTCGCTCACCACGGTCGGTTCGGTGAGAAAGTCGAAGGGGAGGCCGACCTCCCGCGGATACCGTTCGGCGAACTCGCGCAACCACCGGCGATCAATACCGAAGATCTCGTCGTCGAAGCGAACGCGGCGGATGCGGGGGTTGCGTCGTCGGCGCTCCGCAAGCTCGTCCAGGACGGAGCTCACGGTCCGGAACCGCAGGCGGGCACCTGGGGCGCCGTCATCAAAACTATTGTGACAGAAACTGCATTTTTGAATGCAGCCGATGCTGCACAGGACCTGAAAGAGCGGGTCGGTGGCCATGGGGTCGCCACGGATCACCTCGTGCCGCTCGATGGTCCATTTTTCCCCCGATTCGTAGTCACGCCACGCCACCGAATCGAGCTCAGCCACCAGTGGCACCGGCGCGTTCTTGTGCACCTCGCCGCCGACGCGAACCCAGGTCCCGGGCGTCAGCGGCAGCGAGGGATCAGACGAAAAGAACCGTTCTACGAAGATCGGGAAGCTGACATCGGCCTCACCCCGAACGATGGCGTCCGCAAAGGCGATGACCGATTCCGGGCGTACGGTCGGATGCCAGCCACCTACGACGCAAGGCAGACTCGTATGACCGCGAACCACGCCCACCAGTTGGCGCACCACCGCTTCGTACGCGCTCGCGCGCAGGCTTATGGCCACGAGGCCGACGCGCTCCTGCGCCAAGATCGACAGCAGCGCCTTGAACTCCGCCTCGATGGGCTCCTCGAAGCGGTTGTTGCGCCAGTCCTTGAAGTAGATCTCGACGACTCGCCTGCCCGCCGCCCGCAACCCCGCCGCGAGCTGGCGAACGGCATTGTTCTCCACGTCGTAGACGGAGACCAACGCGACTGCGTCGCCGCGAGGTGGGCCCCATGGACTCATCCGTGGCCCTTTACCGGCCCTTGCTCCACCGCGTCCACGCCTCGATCTCATCTGGGCGGCTTCTGCCTTGTGCGTACGAGAAGCCGGCCACCTTTTCCAGCCCGTTCACCGCCGCGTCGACGACCGTCAGGTCCTTGTCGGCCAGCGCCGTGGCCAGGTGCCGCACCGCGTCCTGGGTACCGATCGCACCCATGGCCTCGACGAAATGGCGGCGTACCCACATCGACTCCCCACGGTAGGTGCCCGCCGGATTGGTGAGCGCGCGTGCGAGGTCAGCGAGCGTCGCCGGGTCTCCGATCAGCGCGAGCGCGTCGGCGGCGGCCTGTTGCACCAGCAGGGCCTTGTCTTCCAGTCGCGCGGCGACGCGGCCAGACGTCGTTTTGTCCTTCCGTTCGCCCAGCGCCGCGAGCGCGGCGATGCGCGTGGGTGCATTTTCCGATGATAGAAACTCCAGGAGTGAGTCCCGAGCCTCGGGGGCGGTGTTCAGGCCGAGCGCACGAACTGCCACCCAGCGCCGTGGCGGCGTGGTGTCCTTGTCTTTCGCCATGCGGACCAAGGTCGGAACAGCCGTCTCTTCGTGGAGTCGCGCGAACGCGGCCTGCCGCGCGTCCAGAGGTTTTTGGGCGTCCGCGGCGAACTCTACATCCTCCGGCACGCCAGCGAGCGCCAGCGACAGCAGAAGGAGCGCTCCCACCTAGAACTCGTACGCGATGCGCGACTGGACCGTCCAGAAGTCGCCGAACGTGCGGCCCTGGTCGTCGGTCTCGTACGCCAACCCGGCCGATTTCAACGGGATGCGGTCCGTCACGTGGGCGAAGCCGCCCTCGACCGAAAAGTTGATGTGGTCGGCCCATCGGTGCTTGATGGCGACGTCAGCTTCCCAGGCCAGGTAGTCGTCGGTGGCGGCGTCCACTGGACAATCCACCTCGTCGCCCTCGGCACAGTAGATGCGGCTTCCGTCAGGCTGGTCTGGCCACGCCATGAGCCACGCCGCCGAGATCTCCCAATTCGGCAGCGGCCGGTAGCGCACATTCGGGAAGATGTAGCGGCTGTTGTAGACGGCGCCGTTACTCCACAACCCCTTGGCGCCCGTCCCCCAGGCTTCCTCGGTGACCCGCGACATGATCTCCTCGTAGAAGATCAGCCCGACATTGTGGTCCGGGTGCAGCGGTCGGCCGGTGAAGTCCGCGTCCGTAGGTTGATTGTCGCCGGAGGCGTACCCATGCTCCATCAGCGCGGTGAGACGCTGGTCCTGGAAGCCGGCGCGCACCACGTAGCCCCAGATGTTGGCGGTTTTGCCGAGCGGATCCGCCGGGTCACTGCTGGCCAGGGTGATGGCCCGCGTGTCCCCCTGAATCGTCAGCACCTCCGCCTCAAGGTAGGTACTGGCAATCTCCTCTTTCACGTAGGCATCGACGATGAGCACGTTGCTGTCCGTCTCTTCCTGGATGCGGTTGACGACGTACACGCCCGCAGTGAGGTCGCCGGTGACCGTGGGCGAGAACTTGAGGTCTTCGCCCCGGTAAACGAGCACGTAGACCATCTCGTAGACGTCGTCTTGCGAGTCCACCCACCAGGTGTCCTGGCGATAGGCCGGGTCACGCTCGGAAGTGTAGCTGTGGTCGTCGTCCTCGGCGCAGCGGGCGTCGTCCGTGGTCTCGCCCTCGTCGCAGGTGTAGCCGTAGTACTGAATGAGCGGGTCTTCCACCAGCCTATCGACACCGAAGGCAGCGATGAGCGGGATGTCCCGCACCTTGGTTTTGCCGTCGATCATGTTGGCGACGGTCGTTCCGACCGTGATCGGCCGCGTGGCGAACAGGATGCGGTCGTACGTGCTGCCGAACTTGTTCTCGCCGAACGAGTCGTCAAAGCCGTTGCCGTCGTTCGCCAAAAGCCCCATTCCCCAGGAGGACGCCTGGCGCCCCACGCGGAAAAGCCCGACGGGCACCTTGAACTCGGTCCAGGCTCGACGGACCTTGATCAGGTTCCCCTCGACCCCCTCGAGCGTATTCTCCGAGGGGTCGCCGGCGAAGAGCGCGGTGGAGGCCTGGGACATGTTGTCGCCCCAGACCACGCCATCAAGGGCGTCGATCTGCATCAGGAACTTGGCCCGATCCTCGAAGTTCAACTGCGGCTGCATGCGAAGCCGGTGGGTCAAGTAGGTGCCCGCGGCTGCCTGGCCCTCGTACAGGTCCCAGAAGGCGTGCCCGCGCACCCGATAGTACCCATCCAGGCTGAACTTCCAGTTGTCGGGCGCGTCAGCTTGCGCGAGCGACGGCAGCAGGAACAGCCACAGGGCGCCAACCATCACATCACCTGCAAGCAGCTGTCCGGGTAGGCGATCCCGTCGGTGTGGCCCGTGTAGATGTTGGAGATGTTCACCGAGCCGGCCAGGATGTTCAGCGAGGTGCTGCCGAGCATCTCATAGTCGGTGCCGTTGAACCCCCACATCTCGACGATCCAGGTCCCGACCGGCACGTTGACGGCCACCCAGAGCCCGTCTTCCGGATTGGTGTCGGGCTGGTCTTCCTTGGCCTGGGGAAGGCTGTTCGAGAAGTAGAACACGTCGCCGGTGGCGGGTGTCGCGCCGGCCGCGTCGTGAATGAACATCTGCGCGTGCCCATACACGCCCTCTTCGGCCCGGTTGCAGTCGAAGGCGGTGCCGGCGATGATGCCCGTCGTACGGTCCCAATCGACGCCGATGATGCCGGGGATCAGCTTGGCCGTGACTTCGCTGACGGACCGCACCCACTCCCCGTCCAGTACACCGTCTTCGTCGAAGCCAAACACCTGATGCACCTCGAAGGTGTCCACCGTGAGCTCCAGCAGCGGATCCGTGGAGGTGCCATACGCGATGGGCGTGCAGATGGGGAGGGTCGTGGTGAAGGCCCCGGAAGCGTCGGAAACCGTTTCAACGTCGGGCGTGCCGCTGATGTCGTCGCCGAACCACATCTGGATGTCGGCATCAGGGACCTCGTCGTCCGATTGAAAGTCGATGACCAGCCCATTGAGGGTGGCGCTGACTTGCTTCAGAGGGTCCACGGTGCCCAGATCGGTGCCGATGCAGGTGGCATCGCCGACGTAGGCGGTGGTCGTGTTGACGAAGTCGCTGAACACGCGGGGCGCCGGCCCGGTGTCGCCGGTGTCGGTGTCCTTGGAGCCGTCGTCGCAGGCGGTGACGAGAAGGAGGGCGGCGCTGAAGCGGAGGGACATCGTGGGCCTCGAGGTTCGCGCGCTTATACAGAACGGGGGGCTGGCAGTCAAGGATTGGACTAGCAGCCGCCGCGTGTGCTACCCTCCGTCCCGAGGGCGTTTGTGCCCCCAAGGATGTGCATGATTCGGTGCCTCGCTCGCGGTTCTCTGGCCACACTCGTGCTGGCCCTCGCCGGATGTCCGGCTCCTGGCGACGAATTTGGCATCGCTGTGCCAGGGAAGGACGACGAAACCGGCGACGTGGACACCGAAACCGGTGAGACCGGGGACGCCGATACCGATACCGATACCGATACCGACAGCGACACGGACACCGGCGACAAGAACTACAACTTTGACGATGCCGGCGATCTCGTGGCCAGCGAGGCGGATGAAACACCCTTCGGCCTGTCGTTGGCCGACGAGTCTGGGGATTCCAACCAGGACCAGCAATTCTTCGCCATCCTGGTGAACCCGACCGAATCAGACCAAAGCTATAACCTTCGCTATATCCAAGATTCCGACGTCAGCGCTCGGCAGCGGCGGGAAGGGGGCTCGCGCGCAAAGATCGGCAAGGTCGACGTCCAACAGGTCATCCACCGCCCGATCGTCCCGCGCCGCGACGCGCTCGAGGTCGACGACATCGGGTCGCTGGTCGACATTTTCCGCGTTCGCGTCAACGTGACCGACGAGGAGTGGGAGGAGCAGGACGCGACCTTGTGGGCGCTGGGCGAGCACATCGCGATCTGGGTCGACAACGAGGTGCCGATCGACTGGGATTACGACTGCGACGGCGTGGTCGATGAGGCGCATGAATACGCCGCCTATGACTTTGACAACTGTGATCTCGTCACCGTTGCCGACATCTTTGATCTCAACATCTATCCGAACGTCACCGCGCTGTTCGGCGAGCCCTCGGACCAAGACGGCGACGGGCGGGTCGACCTTTTCCTGACGCCGGAGCTGAACAGGATGCCGGTGACCTCGGACGACGAGGACGAGCAGTCGGCGGTCTTGGAGTCCTACGCCGAGCCAGCCGTGGACCTCGCGGCCTACGACTTCAAGACCAACGAAGGGAGCGACGAGCGTGAGGTGATCTACGCCTACGCGCCTGATCCAGGCGGCCGGTTCCACATCGGCTCGCCCGTCGCCACCAGCGAGTACACCAGCTACGCGCTCTCCGCAGAGATCGCGCGTTCGCTGGTTTCGTTGATCTCCTACAACCAGCACATCATCGTCAACGAGGGCACCACCGTCGAGGAGGATTGGCTCAACGACGTGCTCGGCACCTTGGCCGCCGACCGCTGCGGCTTCGGCGCGCCTTTCCATGACGACGCCTGGGACTACCTGGATGCCCCGCACAACTCCCCGCTCCTGGCTGAGGGGGAGCGCGGCAGCCTGCGCCCCACGACCAAGGGCGCCCAGTACCTCTTCGGGCTGTGGTTGTGGGACTGGGCAGAGGCCAACACCTCCGACCGGAACGCGTTCCTCGCCAAGATTCTGGCCACGACCTCGGTCGGGATCGAGGGGGTCGAAGGAGCGCTGAAGGAGTACGCCGTCGACACCGACACTTCCTTCGACGACCTCGTCGCCGGATGGCAGCTCGCGGCTTTGGCAACCGGGGCGACGGACTCCTCGGGGGCGACGCTGGTGAGCGATGCCAGCTTCGTTCCCTATTCCGACGCGGAGTTTCTGAGCTCACCACCAGCCAGTCGCGACAGCCTGTACGGGGCTAATGGCTATCAGCGGGGCATCTGGCTGCGCGGCGAGAACCTCGCCTACGTCGACGGGCAGACCGACTTCCCGTACCTGGAGGCCGACTCCGAGGTGCTCCTGGGTGGCACCGACCCCTTCCACTTCGACCCGGCGTTCGCCTTCGACGGATGGATCGCGGCCGACTACGGGGCGCAGGTCGTGCGTCTCAACGGCATTCCGTACGTGGCGGCGGGCCTTGAGCTGCAGTTCAAGGGGGATGGATTCCTGGCCACGGTGGTTCGCTGGAACGACCCGGTCACGCCGGACTACGCGGTGGAGCAGATCTTCTCGCCCACCGACGCTGACTCGGTTTCGCTCCCGTCACTCCCGGATGACGGAACCGAAATCTACGGTATCGGGGAGCTTTCGAGCGCGGTCGAGGTGGAGGTCAAGATCACCGCCGACGACGTGGAGTCGGCGGACGTGCTGGACACCGATCGCTGGCGCCTGGACCTCACCGATCGCCCAGCGGGGGAGGTCGTGTACTTGCAGGCCTGGCTGGACCGGCGCTTCGACGAGGATGGAGATTCCCAACCGAGCGACGCGTGGATCGCGATCGCCCCCGAGGAGTACGTGCCGGAGCCCACCTTCGACGGCACGCACGCGTCGGACGTTTGCAGCGGCGACATCGATTTCGCGTTCCCGGACTCCTTCCTCGAACACCTGTACTACCAGGTGATGCTGTCCGGCACGATGGGCTCGGAGAGCGCCCTGACCGACGCTTGCGGCGTGACCCAGGCCGCGGCGCCGGACTGCGCCGACGACTACGATGGCGACTGGGTAACCGACGCGGATGAGCCTCTTCCAGAGACGTTCTACGACCAGATTCTGGTGCAGCAGTGCACGTCCTTGGGCGGCAGCATTCCGTCCGGCGTGTCGCCGTACTCGACCGACTGGCTGGACGTGGACGAGATTGACGAGGACGACGACGTCACCTACTACCGAAAGCTCAACACGGGCGGCCTGGCCGGAACCGAGGGCGAAGAGGGCTTCATCTCGGTGGAGCTGGTCGGCGGCGAGTCGTACCTGATCATCGTCGGTTCCGCAGGCGACAGCGGAATCTACGAGCTGTCGATGCGTCAGATTCTGAAGTAGCTGTCGCGTCGATGATGCTCCTTTGTTTGCTGGCGCCCGCCTGGGCCGCCGGTGTCTGGTGGCTCGAAAGTGCTGACCTCGCTGAACGCGGCGAGGCCTCGGCGCTTGAGGCTGCCGCCGTGCGTGCAGGGTACAGCGCGCGCGTGGTGAAGCGTTTCCATCTGGGAGACGGATGGGAATACGTCACCTTGGTTGAAGGCTTTGTGGATGAGGCCGGCGCGACGGCGGCCGCCCGGAAGCTCACGAAGGGGGGAACGGCCTTCACGCTGGTCCACGATCCCGTACGCGGTCCGCCCTCTCGAGCGACGGTGCGCAGCGACCCCGACACATCCGAGGCGTCGCGACCCTCCGTTGCGTCGCTTGTCGAGAGCGTTCGGGCCGCCCACGGGGGCGCCACTGGCGGTGCCGCTGCGCTCGCTCGGGCCCGGGTGGTGCACTTCAGCTTCGATCGTGAGTTTTCGCTCGACAAGAAGTCGCTTCTGGTGAGTCACGAGTACTGGCGCGATCCCACCTCGCGTCGCGTCACGGTCGACACCCACGGCGGAGCCACCGACAGCACGAGCGTCGCGACGAGCTCGGGCGCGTGGCTGAAGGTGGCGGGGCGTGTGGAGCGCCGCGACATCGGCGTCCTGATCGCCCAGGCCGATGCTTTCGCCCCGGAGGCGGTGCTCGGCATCGCCCTCGAGGTTTTCGCACTTTTGGCCGAGGGGGAGGCCCAGACATTGGTTTTCCTGGAAGGCGCCGAGACGGGGGTACGGATTGGCCGGGGCGAGGACCCGACCCAGGCTGGGCTGGCCTTCGCCGATGTCGATCCGAAGACCGGACTGCTCCTGCGCGCCCGCTACGTCACCGCGGGGGGCCCTGCCACCTTCTCGATGACCGGCTGGAGCGAGCGAGCGCCAGGAGTGTTGGTGCCGGGGGTGCTCGTGGTCGAACGCCCTGACGGAAGCACCGAAACGATTCGCGTGATCGCGCTGGAGGTGGCTGACGCCGCGCCCCCGGGTACCTTCGGGACGCCTGAGAACGAGGCCGCTCGCCCTTGACACGACGGGAGCGGCGAATAATACCCGCGGCGGCCGAGTTGCCCCGTCGCTGGCGTGGCTCAATTGGCAGAGCAGCTGTTTTGTAAGCAGCAGGTTGCGGGTTCGACTCCCACCGCCAGCTAACCTTCAATGTACGTTTTCTGGGCAGATGCCCGAGTGGCTAAAGGGGGCGGGCTGTAAACCCGCTGACTATGTCTACCGTGGTTCGAATCCACGTCTGCCCACCATACCCCGCGGGAGTAGCTCAGTGGTAGAGCATCAGCCTTCCAAGCTGAGGGTCGCGGGTTCGAGCCCCGTCTCCCGCTCCAGAACGCGACTCGCCCATGTAGCTCAGTGGCAGAGCACTCCCTTGGTAAGGGAGAGGTCACCAGTTCGATCCTGGTCATGGGCTCCACCTTCTCCATCGCACTGAGGTTTTCCAATGGCCAAGGCAAAATTCGAGCGCAACAAGCCGCACTGCAACATCGGAACGATTGGTCACGTTGACCATGGCAAGACGTCGTTGACGGCGGCGATCACGAAGATTTTGGCGGAGT